>NZ_RKIA01000001.1:0-794522 GCF_003751685.1 Curtobacterium sp. PhB78 | reverse complement strand
GCATCATCGTTCGACTTGCATGTGTTAAGCACGCCGCCAGCGTTCGTCCTGAGCCAGGATCAAACTCTCCGTAAAAAAATACAGACCCAACACCCGAAGGCATCAGACCGAGTTGATTCTGACTGTTGACTGTCTACTGACAATCTTCAATCCAAAAGGAATTGCATCATGACCTGAACAACCGAAGCTGCCCAGGCACGAGGTCAATCAATAAATTGGCATTGACAATGTGCACGCTGTTGAGTTCTCAAGGACCAGACGCACTCCCCCACTCGACACCCGAAGATGCTCCGCCAGAGAGGCTGGTGAATCCGCTGCCCGGGGAAGAACCGTGGCGGACAAGATCCCCGGGTAAACCCAGTGACCGTCTCAGCCGTTCCGTTCTCCGCCGCCGTGGCAACGAGTGATTACTCTACGCAGGGACGAACGGCTGCGCCAAGCCAGGCTGCATCCCGGGCGTGTCGCCCGGAACGGCGCCGAACGCGGAACGGCCCGCTCCCCCGAGGGGGAACGGGCCGTGGGGTGACGAGCCGGGTCAGTGGCGCGCGATCACCGGGTTCTTGAGCGTGCCGATGCCCGAGATCGTGACCTCGACGACCTCGCCGTCGCGGATCTGGCCGACCCCGGCGGGGGTACCGGTCAGGATGACGTCACCGGGCAGCAGGGTCCAGATCGACGACACGAACTCGACCAGCGAGGGGATGTCGTGGACCATCTCGTTCGTCGAACCCGCCTGGCGCAGGTCGCCGTCCACGCGGGTCTCGATGCGGATGTCCGACGGGTCGATCTCGGTCTCGATCACCGGGCCGAGCGGGCAGAAGGTGTCGAACCCCTTCGAACGGGTCCACTGGCCGTCGCGGGCCTGCAGATCGCGGGCGGTCACGTCGTTGGCGATCGTGTACCCGAGCACGACGCTCGCGAAGTCCTCGCGCCGGACGTTCTTGGCGAGCGATCCGATCACGATGGCGAGTTCGCCCTCGTGGTCGACGCGGCCGATGTCCGCCGGCAGACGGATGGGTTCGTCGGGTCCGATCACCGAGGTGTTCGGCTTGAGGAACACCACCGGGTCGTCGCCGGCGCGCTCGTCCATCTCCGAAGCGTGCTCGAGGTAGTTGAGCCCCACCCCGACGACCTTCGACCGCGGGATGACGGGGGCGAGGAGCTTGGCGTCGGCGAGTGCGACGCGCTCCCCCGTGGTCTCGAACCCCTGGTACATCGGGTCTCCGGCGAGCACCACCAGGTGCCGCTCGTCGAGGATGCCGTACCGGGGGTCTTCACCCTTGCTGCTGAACCGTGCGATCTTCACCGTTCGACCCTACCCACGCCCGAGCCTCGATCAGGACGCGTCGGTCAGCTTCGTCATCCACCCGTGCGGGTCGGGACGACGGCCGTACTGGATGTCGGTGAGCTCGTCGCGCAGGGACATCGTGAGTTCCCCGGCGCCCTCGGTCGGCGAACCGATCGTGAAGCCCTCGCCGCGGAGCTCCGCGATCGGCGTCACGACGGCGGCCGTCCCGCAGGCGAACGCCTCGGTGATGGAGCCGTCGGCCACACCGTCACGCCACTCGTCGAGGGTCACCCGGCGCTTCTCGACCGTGAGCCCGCGGTCCTCTGCCAACTGCAGGATCGAGTCGCGCGTGATGCCCTCGAGGATGGAGTCGGAGTCGGGCGTGACGAGCGTGCCGTCGGACTTCACGAGCACGACGTTCATGCCGCCGAGTTCTTCGAGGTACTTGCCCTCGACCGAGTCGAGGAACATGACCTGCTGGCACCCGTGCTCGTAGGCCTCCTGCTGTGGCAGCAGCGACGACGCGTAGTTGCCACCGGTCTTGGCGGCACCGGTCCCGCCCTTGCCGGCGCGGGCGTACTGGGTGGAGAGCCAGATCGAGACCGGCTTCGGGCCCGAGGTGAAGTACGCCCCGGCTGGGCTCGCGATGCAGTGGTACGCCACCGCCTGCGCCGCACGCACCCCCAGGAACGACTCGGTCGCGATCATGAACGGCCGGAGGTACAGGCTCGTCTCGGGCGCGGACGGCACCCAGTCGACGTCGGTCTGCACGAGCTGCCGGATCGACTCGACGAAGGCCTCGACCGGCAGTTCCGGCAGCGCCAGCCGACGGGCCGACCGCTGGAACCGACGAGCGTTGGCGTCCGGGCGGAAGGACCACACCGACCCGTCCGCGTGCCGGTACGCCTTGAGCCCCTCGAAGATCTCCTGCGCGTAGTGCAGCACGCTGGCGCTCGGGTCGAGCGAGAGCGGGCCGTAGGGGTGGATCGAGGCACCGTGCCAACCACCGTCGAGCGTCCACTCGACGGTGGCCATGTGGTCCGTGAAGTGCTTGCCGAAGCCCGGGTCGGCGAGGATCTCCTCGCGCTCGGCGGCGGCACGACGGTCCGCGGACGGGGTGGTGGCGAACTCGAGTCCGAAGGCGGTGTCGGTGCTCATGGGGAGGGCTCCTTCTCAGGCGGTGGTGGTGCGTGCCGTGGCCGCGGCGGCGATGGCGTCGCCGATCTCGGCCGTGCGACGCTGCGTGGTGCCCCGGTCTGCCAGGTCTGCCTCGACGGCCCGCGTCACCGCCGTCGCCAGGTCGCTGCGACCGATGTGGTCGAGCAGCAGGGCGACGGAGAGGATGGCGGCCGTGGGATCGGCCTTCTGCTGACCCGCGATGTCCGGCGCGGAGCCGTGGACCGGCTCGAACATGCTGGGGAAGGTGCCGTCCGGGTTGATGTTGCCCGAGGCCGCCAGACCGATGCCGCCGCTGATCGCGCCGGCCAGGTCGGTGATGATGTCGCCGAAGAGGTTGTCGGTGACGATGACGTCGAACCTAGCAGGATCCCGCACCATGTGGATGGTGACCGCATCGACGTGCTGGTAGTCCACCGTGACGTCCGGGAACTCCGCCCCGACGGCCGCGACCGTGCGCTGCCACAGGGCCCCGGCGTGCACCAGGACGTTGCTCTTGTGCACGAGCGTGAGGTGCTTCCGTGCCCGACGGTTCGCCAGGTCGAAGGCGTAGCGGACGACGCGCTCGACACCGAACGCGGTGTTCAGCGAGACCTCGGTCGCGATCTCCTGCGGCGTGCCCGTGCGGATCGCTCCGCCGTTGCCGACGTACGGCCCCTCGGTGCCCTCGCGGACGACGACGAAGTCCACCGCGCCCGGGTCGGCGAGCGGCGTCGCGACGGCGTCGTGGACCTTGGTCGGTCGCAGGTTGACGTAGTGGTCGAACGCGAAGCGCAGCTTCAGCAGGAGCCCACGCTCGATGATCCCGCCGGCGAGCCGGGGGTCGCGGGGGTCTCCGCCGACGGCGCCGAGCAGGATCGCGTCGTGCGACGCGATGGCGGACATGTCGTCCTCGGTGAGGATGTCACCGGTCTCGAGGTAGCGCGTCGCACCGAGGGAGAACGGGGTCTCCTCGATGACGAGGTCGTCCGGGGTCACGGCGTGCAGGACCTTGAGGGCCTCGTCGACGACCTCTGGTCCGATGCCGTCCCCGCGGATCACCGCGAGCTGGAGCGTCCGGACGGCCATCAGAGCGTGATGTCGATCTCGCGGAGCGAGGAGGCGTCGATCGCCCGGCCGACGTGCTCGAGGATCTCGGCGGGCACCGGCGAGTCGACGGTGAGGACGCTGAGCGCCTGGCCGCCGGCGGCTTCGCGCGAGATCTGCATCGCCGCGATGTTGATGCCGGCCTCGCCGAACTCCTTGCCGTAGACCGCGACGATGCCCGGGCGGTCGACGTACTCCATGACGACGTGGTGCCGGTCGAGCGGGACCTCGACGTCGTGCCCGTTGATCTCGACGAGCTTCTCGACCTGCTTGGGGCCGGTGAGCGTGCCGGAGACGCTGATCGCGGGGCCGTCGGACTGGGCGCCGCGGATCGTGAGCACGTTGCGGTACTCGGGGCTGTCGGTCTCGGTGATGAGCCGTACGGTGACACCGCGCTGCTCCGCGATGAGCGGGGCGTTGACGTAGGAGACCTGGTCGCTGACGACGTCGGTGAAGACGCCCTTGAGCGCCGCGAGCTTGAGCACGCTGACGTCGTACTCGGCGAGCTCGCCGTGGACCTCGACGTCGATGCTCGTGACGGGCGACGTGGCGAGGGCCGTGAAGACCTGGCCGAGCTTCTCGACGAGCGGGATGCCGGGGCGGACGTACGGGTCGATGACGCCGCCGGCGACGTTGACCGCGTCCGGCACGAGCTCGCCGCCGAGCGCGAGACGCACCGACTTGGCGACCGAGACGCCGGCCTTCTCCTGCGCTTCGTCCGTCGAGGCACCCAGGTGCGGCGTGACGACGACGTTGGGCAGTGAGACGAGCGGGGAGTCCTTCGGGGGCTCCGACACGAAGACGTCGAGGCCGGCACCCGCGATGGTGTTCGCGGTCAGTGCACGGTGCAGGGCGTCCTCGTCGATCAGGCCGCCGCGGGCGACGTTCACGACGAACGCCGTCGGCTTCATGAGCGCGAACTGGTCGTCCGAGATCATGCCGAGGGTCTCGGGGGTGCGCGGCATGTGGATCGTGACGAAGTCGGCACGCCGCAGCAGGTCGTCGAGGGAGACGAGCTCGACCCCGAGCTGCTGGGCGCGAGCCGTCGTGACGTAGGGGTCGTACGCGATCACCTGGACGCCGAAGGCCTGCAGGCGCTGCGTGATGAGCGCGCCGATGCGGCCGAGACCGATGATGCCGACGGTCTTCTCGTAGAGCTCGACGCCGGTGTACGACGAGCGCTTCCACGCACCGGCGGCCAGCGACGCGTGCGCGGCCGGGATGTGGCGGGCGAGCGACAGGATGTGCCCGACGGTGAGCTCGGCGGCGGAGATGATGTTCGACGTCGGCGCGTTCACCACCATGACACCGGCGGTGGTCGCCGCCTTGATGTCGACGTTGTCCAGGCCGACACCGGCACGGGCGACGACCTTGAGGTTCGGGGCCGCGGCGATCGCCTCGGCATCGACCTTGGTGGCGGAACGCACCAGCACGGCATCCGCGTCGGCGAGGGCCGACAGGAGCGCGGGGCGGTCGGTGCCGTCCACGTTCCGGATCTCGAAGTCGGGCCCGAGGGCGTCGACCGTGGCGGGCGAGAGTTCTTCGGCGATCAGGACGACCGGCTTCGACACAGCTGCTGTTTCCTCACGAGAGACGGTTGGTATCCCACCATGCTATCGACGTGCGCGGCCCGTTACGACCGCGGCGCCTAGAACTGCAGCAGGCTCGGCACGAACAGCTGCAGGTCGAGCCAGAGGGCGCCCGCCGCCGCGAAGGCGAGGACGAACACGGCGAGGGTGACCGCGAGCCGCGCACGACGCGTGATCACCAGGGCGACCACGAAGGCGACCGGGGCGATCAGGATGTCCAGGACCAGCCACACCCAGGGTGTGCTGGCCTGCAGCGACTCGCCACCGGAGGTGGTCGCGAGGAACGCGTTGAACTCGTCCACCCGCTGCGAGATCTGCGTGAGGTTCCCCACCGCCTGCACCGTCATGTAGGCGAAGAGCACGGCGAACACGAGCCAGACCGCGATGCGGCCGACGACCGGACCGCGCGACCGGCGGCCGACCGGCGTCGCGGCGGTCACCCGAAGCTCCGCGTCAGCAGGAACGGCCACGGGAACAGCACCACGGCACCGAGCAGCATCCAGAGCAGTCGTGTCCGGGTCCGGCTGCCGCGGGCGGCCCACAGCACCACCGTGAACCACAGCGCCGGCGCGAGGATGGCGAGGAACCGGAGCACCTCGACGAAGACCCTCAGGACGGTGTCGACACCCGAGACGTACGAGGTCGACGCCGTCAGCAGCCAGGCGACCGTGTAGAGCAGGTAGAGCCCACCGAACACGCCGAACCCGACGAGGGCGCCGGAGGTCTCCGGTGCCTCGGGGTCGCGGTCGCCACGGTCCTTGACGGCGACCGGATTGTGCGCGGCGTCGACGTGGGTGGCGTCGTCGGCGTCACCCCAGCTGAGCGCCTCGTCGTCGTGGTCGACGGCGTTCGTCACGTCCGGGTCGACCGACCCGTCGGGTGGGGATGCTGCCGTGTTCATGCCTCGATCCTACGAGGGACCGGCGCACGGGGAGACCACGGGTTCCCGGTGGGAGGTGCGCTCAGGCGTCGGCGGGCTGCGTCGCGAGCACCTCGGCGACGACATCGCGCACGGCGGGGAAGAGCGGGTGGCTCTCCATCAGGCCGGTGAGGATCTCGGTGAGCGCGTGCGCCGTCGCGCCGGAGCGGAGCAGCGCGTGCAGCTCGATCGACTCCGGGTCGTTCTCGTCGTCGAACGCGAGCGCGACGCGGACGGCCCCGAGCAGGTGCTCGACCGGCAACCCGCGTTCGGCGAGCTGCGCGGCGGGACCGACGAAGCGCTCGCGTCGGCCGAGCTTGCGGAGCGGGTTGCGTCCGACGCGCACGGTGGTGTCGGGCAGGTGCGGGTTCGCGATGCGCGACAGGTTCGCCGCGACGTACCGTGCGTGGTCCTCCGGGTCGAAACCGTGCTTCGCGACGAGCAGCGCGGTGGTCTCGGCGAGCACGCCGTCGACCTCGGCACGGACGGCGTCGTCCTCGAGGGCTTCACGGATGAGCCGGATGCCCCGGACGTAGCCGTGGTAGGCGGCCGTCGCGTGCGCGGTGTTCACCGTGTAGAGCTTGCGCTCGACGAAGGGCTGCAGGTCGTCGACCCAGGTGACGCCCTCGATCGTCGGGGGTTCGGCGTCGGAACCGAGGAACGGCGTGCGCTCGATGACCCACTCGTAGAAGGGCTCGAGCACGACGTCGAGGCCGCCGGACTGCCCGAGCACGCCGGACTGGTCGGGGACGATGCGGTCGATGGCGCAGTTCGCGAACACCGCGGCGATGTCGCGGTCCTCGAGCACCGGCGCACGCCGGATGCTCGCGTGCAGCGAATCGGTGGCGTTGAACGCGTTCTCGCACGCCACGATCGTGACGTCGCCGCGCTCGAGCGGACGTGCCGCGAGACCCTCGGCGATGAGCGGTGCGACGAGCGGGAGCGTCCGGGCGCCGACGGCGGTCGTCACGACGTCCGCCTCGGCGATCGCCTGGATCACGCGGTCGCGGTCGGTCTTGCTGCTGAGCGCCCGGAAGCCGTAGACGAGGTGCTCGACCGGCATCTCGCCGACCTCGTGCACCACGAAGCGTCCGGCTTCGTTCAACGCGGAGACCACACGGTCGTCGACGTCGACGAAGGTGAGCTCGTAGCCGCTCGCCACGAGGAACTGGCCCACGAACCCACGCCCGATCTTGCCGGCGCCGATGTGGACCGCTCGTTTCGTCACCGCCATCCGATGATCATCCCATGCTGGTCGGTCCGCCCCTGACCGCTCGTGCGGACCGCGGACGACGGCTGTCGCACATCGTCCGGGCGCACGCCGAGGGGACGCCGGTCCACGGCGTCGGGGCTGGAGAAGAGCTGCTGCATAACGTTCGGGTCACGTCGCGAGGCGGCGGTGCAAGGGCTGCACCGCCGCCTCGTCATCGAGTGTTCCTCGGAAGACTACCGCGCTGCCGAGCCGTCCACGTAGTCGCCGTCGTTCTGCTTCCACGCGAAGAGCGCGCGGAGCTCGCGGCCGGTCGCCTCGATCGGGTGGCCCTCGCCCTTGGCGCGCAGCGCCTTGAACTCGGGTGCGCCGGCGTCCTGGTCGTCGATGAAGCGCTTCGCGAAGGCACCGTTCTGGATGTCCGCGAGCACGGCCTTCATGTTCTCCTTGACGTCGGGCGAGATCACGCGCGGGCCGGAGACGTAGTCACCGAACTCGGCGGTGTCGGAGATCGACCAGCGCTGCTTGGTGAGGCCGCCCTCCCAGATCAGGTCGACGATCAGCTTGAGCTCGTGCAGGACCTCGAAGTACGCGATCTGCGGCTGGTAGCCCGCCTCGACCAGGGTCTCGAAGCCGTACTGGATGAGCTGCGAGGTGCCACCGCACAGGACGGCCTGCTCGCCGAACAGGTCGGTCTCGGTCTCCTCGGTGAAGGTCGTCTTGATGCCGCCGGAGCGCAGACCACCGATGGCCTTCGAGTACGACCAGGCGAGGTCCCAGGCGGAACCCGACGCGTCGACCTCGACGGCGACGATGACGGGGACGCCACGGCCGGCCTCGTACTCGCGACGGACGGTGTGACCCGGGCCCTTCGGGGCGACGAGCGACACGTCGACGCCCTCGGGCGCCTCGATGTAGCCGAAGCGGATGTTGAAGCCGTGGCCGAAGACGAGCGTGGCGCCCGGCTTGAGGTTCGGACGGATGTCGTCGGCGTAGACGATGCGCTGGACCTGGTCCGGCGCGAGGATGACGACGACGTCGGCCCAGGCGGTGACGTCGGCCGGGGTGAGGACCTCGAAGCCGGCCTCTTCGGCCTTCTGGCGGCTCTTCGAGCCCTCCTTGAGGCCGATCTTGACCTCGACACCCGAGTCACGGAGGTTGAGGGCGTGGGCGTGGCCCTGCGAGCCGTACCCGATGACGGCGACCTTCTTGCCCTGGATGAGCGTCAGGTCGGCGTCGGCGTCGTACACGATGTCAGTCACGAGGGTGTGTCTCCTTGGTTCTGGTGGATTGTGGGGGTGGCGGACCGCTGGTCAGCGCACCCGGTCGGTGATGCTCTTCGGTCCGCGGCCCATGCCGAGGAGTCCCGCACGGGCGAGCTCCTTGATGCCGTAGGGCTCGAGGACGCGGAGGATCGCCTGGATCTTGCCGGGGTCTCCGGTCACCTCGACGATGAGCGAGTCGTTCGCGACGTCGACGACCTGTGCGCGGAACAGGTTCACTGCCTCGAGCACGGCCGACCGTGTCTGGTTGTCGACGCGGACCTTCACGAGCATGTGCTCGCGCTGGACGGACTGCGAGAAGTCCAGTTCGACGATCTTGATGACGTTGACGAGCTTGTTGAGCTGCTTCGTCACCTGCTCGAGCGGGAGGTCCTCGACGTCGACGACGACGGTGATCCGGCTGAGGCCGTCGACCTCGGTGTTGCCGACGGCGAGCGACTCGATGTTGAACCCGCGGCGGGCGAACAGGCCCGCGACACGGGTCAGCAGACCGGGCTTGTCCTCGACGAGGAGGGACAGGACGTGGCTCATGCGGTTTCCCCCGTCATGTCGGCGTCCTCGTCGTCCCAGGTGGGTGCGAGGGCCTGGGCGTACTCGATGGACGAGTTGCTGACCCCCTGCGGGACCATCGGCCAGACCATCGAGTCACGGCTCACGACGAAGTCGATCACCACGGGGCGGTCGTTCGTCTCGAGTGCGAGCTGGATGGCGGCGTCGACCTCGTCGGCCTTCTCGACGCGGATGCCGAGGGCGCCGTACGCGTCCGCCAGCTTCACGAAGTCGGGCACTCGGCGCGAGTCGTGGCCGGTCTCGAGGTCGGTGAACGAGTGACGACCGTCGTAGAACAGCGTCTGCCACTGCCGCACCATGCCGAGCGACGAGTTGTTGATGATCGCGACCTTGATCGGGATGTCGTTGATGACGCAGGTCGCGAGTTCCTGGTTCGTCATCTGGAAGCAGCCGTCGCCGTCGATCGCCCAGACCACGCGGTCCGGCTGGGCGACCTTCGCGCCCATCGCCGCGGGGACGGAGTAGCCCATCGTGCCCGCGCCGCCGGAGTTCAGCCAGGCGTTCGGGCGCTCGTACTTGATGAACTGCGCCGACCACATCTGGTGCTGTCCGACACCCGAGGCGTAGACGGCCTCGGGTCCGGAGAGCTCGCCGATGCGCTTGATGATGGCCTGCGGGGCGAGCAGCCCGTCGGTCGGCTCGGCGTACCCGAGCGGGAAGTCGACCTTGAGCTGGCGGAGCTTCGTCCACCAGTCGGCCGTCGAGGCGCGGTCGTCGACGGCGATGCCGCCCCACGCGTCGAGCAGGTCGACCAGGACCTCACGGGCGTCGCCCACGATCGGGACGTCGGCGAAGCGGATCTTCGAGATCTCGGCCGGGTCGATGTCGACGTGCACGACCTTGGCGTTCGGCGCGAACTCGTCGGCCTTGCCCGTCACGCGGTCGTCGAAGCGGGCACCGAGCGCGATGATCAGGTCGCTGTCCTGCAGACCGAGCACCGCCGGGACGGTGCCGTGCATGCCGGGCATGCCGAGGTGCTGCGGGTGCGAGTCCGGGAAGGCACCGCGTGCCATCAGCGTCGTCACGACGGGCGCACCCGTCGCCTCGGCGAAGCGGAGCAGCTCGGCGGTCGCGCGGGAGCGGATCACGCCGCCGCCGACGTAGAGCACCGGACGCTCGGCCTCGGCCAGGAGCTGCGCGGCCGCGGTGATCTGCTTGCCGTGCGCCTTGGTGACCGGTCGGTAGCCGGGCAGGTCGATCTTGGGCGGCCAGACGTAGGGCGCCGACTTCTGCTGGGCGTCCTTCGTGATGTCCACCAGCACGGGGCCGGGCCGACCGGTCGTCGCGATGAGGTGCGCCGCGGCCAGGGTCGCCGGCACGTCGGCCGGGTCCGTGACCAGGAACGAGTGCTTCGTGATCGGCATCGTGATGCCGACGATGTCGGCTTCCTGGAACGCGTCGGTCCCCATCAGCGTCGAGAACACCTGACCGGTGATCGCGATGAAGGGCACCGAGTCCATGTAGGCGTCGGCGATGGCCGTGACGAGGTTCGTCGCACCGGGGCCGGACGTCGCGATGGCGACACCGACCTTGCCGGACGCCGAGGCGTAGCCCTCGGCGGCGTGGCCGGCGCCCTGCTCGTGGCGGACGAGGATGTGGCGGATCGTCTTCGACGCCATGAGCTCGTCGTAGAACGGGATGATGGCACCGCCCGGCAGGCCGAAGACGTCGGTGATCCCGAGGTGCTCGAGCGTCCGGAGGACGGCTCCCGAGCCGGTCAGGATCTCCGGCGACCGGCGTGCACCGGCGGCCGCGGACAGCGGAGTTGCTTCCGTGGGCATGAGGTGGTCCTTGCCTGGAGAGGTGGCGATGGTGCGTGTGTCGAACGCTAGCCCGTGACCGCGCCCTGGGCGGCGGACTTCACGAGCTTGGCGTACTTCGCGAGGACTCCGCGGGTGTAGCGCGGGGGCAGCGGGGCCCAGCCGTCACGGCGGGCCTCCAGCTCGGTCGGGTCGACCAGTAGGTCGAGCGAGCGAGCCGCGATGTCGACACGGATGCGGTCGCCATCGCGCACGAAGGCAACTGGACCTGCGTCCACTGCCTCGGGTGCGATGTGGCCGATGCACAGGCCGGTTGTGCCGCCTGAGAATCGTCCGTCGGTCAAGAGTAGTACATCCTTGCCGAGGCCCGCGCCCTTGATGGCTGCGGTGATGGCGAGCATCTCGCGCATGCCCGGGCCGCCCTTGGGGCCCTCGTAGCGGATGACGACGACGTCGCCCTTCTGGATCTTGCCCTCGGTGAGGGCGTCCATCGCGGCACGCTCGCGGTCGAACACCCGCGCGGGGCCCTCGAACACCTCGGCGTCGAAGCCCGCGGTCTTCACCACGGCGCCCTCGGGGGCGAAGGTCCCCTGCAGGACGGTCAGGCCGCCGGTCTCGTGGATCGGGTTGTCGAGCGTGCGGAAGACCTCGCCGTCGAGCGCCGGCGGGTCGATCTCGGCCAGGTTCTCGGCGACGGTCTTGCCCGTGACGGTGAGGCAGTCACCGTGCAGCAGGCCGGCGTCGAGCAGCGCCTTCATGATCACCGGGATGCCGCCGTTGCGGTCGACGTCGACCATGACGTACTTGCCGAAGGGCTTCATGTCGGCCAGGTGCGGGACCTTCGAACCGATGCGGTTGAAGTCGTCCAGCGACAGCTCGACCTCGGCCTCGTAGGCGATGGCGAGCAGGTGCAGGATGACGTTGGTGGAGCCGCCGAGGGCCATCGCCACGGCGATCGCGTTCTCGAAGGCTTCCTTCGTCAGGATCTGGCGGGCGGTGATCCCGTGCTCGAGCATGTTCACCACGGCCTCGCCGGAGCGGTGCGCGTAGTAGTCACGGCGGCGGTCGGCGCTCGGCGGGGCTGCGGAGCCCGGCAGCGACATGCCGAGGGCCTCGGCCACGCTCGCCATGGTGTTGGCCGTGTACATGCCACCGCAGGCGCCCTCGCCCGGGACGATGGCGCACTCGATCTTCTTCAGCTCTTCCTCGGACATGGTGCCGGCCTTGCAGGCACCGACGCCCTCGAAGGAGTCGATGATCGTGACTTCCTTCATCGTGCCGTCGGCCTGCTTCACGTAGCCCGGCATGACCGAACCCGCGTACAGGAACACGCTCGCCAGGTCGAGGCGCGCGGCGGCCATGAGCATGCCCGGCAGGGACTTGTCACAGCCGGCGAGCAGGACGGTGCCGTCCAGGCGCTCGGCGTTGACGACGGTCTCGACGCTGTCGGCGATGACCTCGCGCGAGACGAGCGAGAAGTGCATGCCCTCGTGGCCCATCGAGATGCCGTCCGAGACGGAGATGGTGCCGAACTGCAGCGGGTAGCCGCCGCCGGAGTGGACGCCTTCCTTGGCGCCCTGCGCGAGGCGGTCGAGCGAGAGGTTGCAGGGCGTGATCTCGTTCCACGAGGACGCGATGCCGATCTGCGGCTTGCTCCAGTCCTCGTCTCCCATACCGACGGCCCGCAGCATGCCACGCGAGGTGGTTGCTTCGATCCCGTCGGTGACGACCCGGCTGCGCGGCTTGACGTCGATATCAGGCATGGAGCGAGTCTAGGACGCTTTGGGATACCAGTTGGACAACAACATGCGTTCGCATGTTCTGGAGCCCGACCGGGAGGCCCGGATCACCCTGGTCAGCGCGTCGCACGGATCCTGGCGAGCTGCTTCAGGACGCCGGTCAGGGCCGCCGGGTCGGCGATGCGGTACCCGGCACGGGTCTCCCCCGGGCCCACCTTCACGCCGACGTCGCCGTCACCGAGCACGCGGAAGCCGTCCTCGTCGGTGACGTCGTCACCGGCGAAGAACACCGCGTCGGCACCGTGGAGCTCGCGCAGCCGGGCGATCGCGTCGCCCTTCGTGACGTGCCGGACGGCGAACTCGACGATGTCCTTGCCACCGCGCTCGAGCACGTCGGCGTCGGCCTCGTGCGCCGCACGGCTCGCGTCGGCGTTCGCCTGCGCGGCGACCTCGGCGCTCACGCGACGGGTGTGCACGCCGTGACCGGCCGGCTTGTGCTCGATGACGACGCCCGGGTACCGCGCGCCGACCTCGTCGAGCGCCGCACCGATGCGTGCGACCCGGGCGACCTCGTCGTCGGTCAGGGCGGCCTCGTCGTGGCCGTCCACGCGCCACTCGACGCCGTGCGACCCGACCAGCGCCATGTCCTGCGGCGCGTGCGACACGGCCGCGAGGCTGCCGAGCGGGCGACCGGAGACGAGCACGACCTCGGTGTCCTTCGCACGGTGCAGGGTCAGGACCGCTGCCCACGAGCCCGGCAGAGCACCGACCTGCGACGGCTCGTCGGCGAAGGGCGCGAGCGTGCCGTCGAAGTCGAGGGCGACGATGAGTCGCGGCGCAGCCGCGAGCGTCTCGAGAGCCGTGTCGATGGCGGTCTGGTCGGTGGTGGTCTCAGTCATCACGTGCCTCCCGGGTGTCCTCGGCAGCCCTGGCGGACTGGGCGTCCTGGTCGAAGATCGACATGTTGTCGGTCTGCGCCTCACGGTGTCGGTCCGCCGGGTCGGTGGCGGACGGGTCGAGCTGGGCGTTCCGCGGCGCGTGCCGGTCGAGCGCCTCGAGGAACGAGCGCGACCAGCGCGCCACGTCGTTGTCACGCACCCGCTTCCGGAGCGCACGCATGCGCGTCGAGCGCTCGCGGCGCGGCATCTCGATCGCGCGCTCGATGCTGTCCTTCAGCGCGCCGATGTCGTGCGGGTTGACGATGACGGCCTGCTTCAGTTCGTCGGCGGCACCGGCGAACTCGGACAGGATGAGCACCCCGTCACTGTCGAAGCGGGCCGCGACGTACTCCTTCGCGACGAGGTTCATGCCGTCCCGCAGCGCGGTGACGAGCATGATGTCGGCGGCCAGGTAGAGCGCCACCATCTCCTCGCGCGGGTAGCCGTGGTGCAGGTACGAGATCGGCTGGTGGCCGATGACCCCGAGGTCGCCGTTGATGCGGCCGACGCTCAGCTCGATCTCGTCGCGGAGCGTGGCGTAGGTGTCCACGCGCTCGCGGCTCGGGCTCGCGACCTGGATGAGGGCGGCGTCCTCGACCTTGATGCGGCCGTCCTCGACGAGCTCGCCGAAGGCCTTGATGCGGTGCCGGATGCCCTTGGTGTAGTCGAGGCGGTCGACCCCGAGCAACACCGTCTTCGGGTTGCCGAGGCTCTCGCGGATCTCGCGGGCACGCTCCTGCACCTCGGGACGGCGCGCGATGTCCTCGAAGGCCTCGGCGTCGATCGAGATCGGGAAGTGCCGGGCCTCGACGTGGCGGACTGTGATGCCCTTGCGGCTGCGCGGTGCGTCCGGGTCGTCGACGGGGACGTCGATCGTCTGCCCCTTCGTCGTGTAGCCCTTGATGTGACGGACCGCGCGGAGGAAGTCGCTCGCGTCGTCGTGGCGCTGGAAGCCGATGACGTCGGCGCCGAGCAGGCCGTCCAGGATCTGCGCGCGCCAGGGCAGCTGGGCGTAGATGCCGACCGGCGGGAACGGGATGTGGTTGAAGAAGCCGATCGTCAGGTCGGGACGCTTGGCCCGGAGCAGTGCCGGCACGAGCTGCAGCTGGTAGTCCTGCACCCAGACGATGCCGTCCTGCTCGGTGATCTCGGCGATCTGGGCGGCGAAGCGCTCGTTGACCCGCTTGTAGGCGTTCCACCAGTCGCGGTGGTAGCTCGGGTGCTCGATGACGTCGTGGTACAGCGGCCAGAGGGTGTCGTTGCTGAAGCCCTCGTAGTACTCCTCGACGTCGTCGTCGGACAACGGGACCGGCACGATGTGGATGCCCTCGTTGTCGAACGGCTCGACCTCGACCTCGGGCTGGCCGACCCAGCCGACCCAGGCCCCGTCGTTCGCGCGCATCACGGGCTCGAGGGCGGTGACGAGGCCACCGGGCGAGTGCCGCCATCCCTCGTTGCCGTCCTGGTCGACGACCCGGTCCACCGGCAGGCGGTTCGAGGCGACGACGAAGGCGTACTTGGTGGAGGAACGAGAAGGCGCAGACACGGTGGGAACCTACCAGCGCCCGGACAGCGGATTCACGGCGGATCGGCGGGTTCCGGTACGCTGCGGGTGCGTGTCGGGGGGACACGGGTGCTGGCGTGCGGCATCGGCCTCCCGGTCGGAGAGGACCCACCAGCCATGAGCGAGAACCCGCCGAACCCGCCCGTCCCGCCCGTCCCGCCGGGGCAGCCCGGCCCGCAGTCGTCGGATGCGTTCGGTCGCCTGCTGCGGTCCGTGTCCGGCCGTGACTGGCTGGCCGCCGTGCTCGCCGCCGTCGGCGGCTGGGTCGCCGCCTACGTGGTCGCTGCGATCTCACTGCTCCTCACCGTCGCCGTGCTGGCAGCGGGCGGATCCGGTTCCGTCGGGTCGGGGTCGACCGGCACCGGGACCGACCTCGGCGCCGGGAGCACCCCCGACGTCCAGTCGCTGCTGTCCGGGGTCAGCGTCCTGCTCGGCACCCCCGCCCAGCTCGTCGCCCTCGCCGACCTCGGCCGTCTGCACCTGTCCGGCTCGATCGGCTTCCTCGGGTCGGGGTCGGGCGCACTCGCGGTCGTCCCGGCGCTCGTGCTCGCCGCGCAGGTCGTGCTGGCCGTCGTGCTCACCCGTCGCATCCGCACCCGCGGCCTCGGGCGCACCCCGATCCTGCTGACCGCCGTCCTGTCCGGGCTGGTGACCACGGTGCTGACCAACGCCGCCGCGGGCATCCTCGCCATCCGGTTCCCCGCCGTCTCCGGCGCCTCCATCGACCCCGTGCACGCGGTCGGCCTCGGCAGCATCCTCGGGGCCTTCGTGATCGGCGCACTCGCCGCGGTGCTCGCACGCCCGTCGGCCCTGCTCGGCCGGAACGTGTTCGCCGGTCGCGTCCTCGGCACGCTGCGCGTCGCGGCGTCGCAGCTCACGGTGCTCGTCGTGCTGGTGACGGTCGTCGTCATCGTCGTCGCCCTGGTCGCACAGCCCTCGTGGGGCGCAGCGCTGCCGGTGCTCGTCGGCAACGTCGCGGTCGGCCTCACCGCCCTCGGCTTCCTCGGCGGCGTCGGGCTGTCCGGCTTCGGGTCGGCGGGCAGCACGGCGTCGGTCTTCGGCGGCGCCGGCGGCTGGACCTGGCTCGTCGTCCTGCTCGTCGTCGTGACCTCGGTCGTCGCGGGCCTCGCACTCGCTGTCCGCCGCAACGACCGGTTCCGCACCACGCTGGACTGGGTCGTGACCCCGGTCGTCTGGTTCGCCCTCGGGCTCCTGCTCTTCGTGCTCGGCACCGGCCTGGTGTCCTACCAGGCGACGGGCATCAGCGCCGTCAGCGGGACCGGTTCGATCGGGATCGCACCGTGGACGCCGCTCGTGTTCGCGCTGTGGGGCGGCGCGATCGAGGCCGTGGCACGGTACCTCGCGCCCGTGCTGCTCCCCCGCCTCGGCGGTGGCGTCGTGCTGCGGACCTCGCGCCTCGTCGGAGCGGACCCGCGCCCGGCGGCCGCACCGACCTTCCCGGCAGCGACTCCGGCGTTCCCGCCGGCCGGCCCGGCGTTCCCGCCGGCCGACCACGCGTTCCCGTCGGCGGCGCCCGCGGGCGACCCGGCAGCAGCAGCGTGGGCGGCGACGCCCGGCGTCGGCCACCCCGGTCAGCCGGAACAGCCCTTCGTCGGCGGCGGCGCTCCCACGCCCGCTCCGATGTCGCCGCGCGCCAAGAAGGTCCTGGTCCGCTCGCTCATCGCCGGCGGCGCCGTGGTCGTCGTCGTCATCGCGGGAGCCGTCACCACCGGTGTGCTCCGTGCCAACGTGTGGGGGCCGGCTCCGACCGTGAAGTCCTACGTGCAGGCCATCGCGAGCGGGGACGCCGACACCGCCGCCCGACTCAGCGAGGTGCCGTCCGACGCCGCCATGCTCGACACCGCGGTGCTGAAGAGCGCGAAGGACCGTCCGTCGGACATCCGCGTCGGCCGCGTCTCGACGAGCGGTGACACCGCCCTCGCCACCGTCAGCTACACCCAGGGCGGCAAGAACCGCTCCGGCCAGGTCAGCCTCCGGCGCACCGGCACCTCGTTCCTGGTGAAGGACGAGTGGCGCGTCACTGAGCCGCTCGCCCAGACCGTCACCCTGACCGCGTCCGAGGTGCTCGAGGGTGCCCCGGTCACGGTCGGCGGCAAGGAGATCGGCGAGATCAGCGACGGCCGGTTCACCTCGCTCGCCTACCCCGGCACCTACGAGGTGCAGGTCGGCGGGACGAAGTACTTCACCGGCGGCACCGAGCAGGTGTCGGTCGGTGCGACGTCGTCCGGGTACGTCGACTTCACCCCCACCGCCACGAAGGCGCTGCAGCAGGACGCCGAGCAGTACGTGACCGACCTGATCGACGACTGCGCCACGAAGACCGACCTCAGCGCGCTGAGCGGGTGCCCCTGGTACGGCCCGTACGACGCTGATGGTGCCGTGCGCTACGACGTCACGACCATGCCCGAGGTCGAGGTCGAGGCCTCCGGTTCGGGCACGGTCATGGTGCAGAGCACGAAGGACGGTGTCGTCGAGTACGACTACACCTCGTACTTCGGGGACGAGGAGCACGGCGAGGACAGCTTCGATGTGTACCAGTACCTGAAGGTCGAGGACGGGAAGCTCGTCTCCGCCTACTGACGCACCACCGAACGCGACGACGGCCGGCCTGGGATCCCCGGGCCGGCCGTCTCACTAGGCTGACGCGCATGGTCAGGACACGGGCGTGGCGGAACGGCGACGCGGCGGAACGGGACTTCCCGGTCGACCGGGTCTCGGACCTCGTCGCCGACGCGGACACCTTCGTCTGGGTCGACTACACCGACCCCGTGCACGACGACCTCGTGCAGGTCGAGCAGGAGCTCGGCATCCACGCCCTCGCCGTCGAGGACGCCGTCGAGCAGGGCCAGCGCCCGAAGCTCGACCGGTACCGCGACAGCCTGTTCCTCGTGGTCTACGACGTCGGCGGTCTCGGCGAGGACGGCGAGCTCGTCACCCACGAGGTGAAGGCGTTCGTCACCGAGCACGCCCTCGTCACCATCCACGGGGCCGACGTCGACACCGCCGCGATGGAGCACCGGCTCGACGCGAACGCGGACGTGGCCGAGCACGGTGTGCCGTGGCTCGTCTGGGCGTTGCTCGACGCCGTCGTCGACCACGCCACCGAGACCGTGGAGGACATCGAGCGACGGATCGACGACCTCGAGGACGACCTGTTCGAGCGGGGCAACGCCCGCGAACAGCAGATCCAACGCCGGTCGTTCCGCCTCCGCAAGGCCCTCGGCGTGCTGCGGCGGCTCGTCGTCCCGACCCGCGACAGCGTCGCATCGCTGCTGCACGGCGACGCGGAGACCATCTCGGACGGCATCCGGCCCTACTTCCGCGACGTCGAGGACCACCTGGTGTCGATCTCGGACTCCGTCGAGCAACTGCGCGACGCCGTCTCGAGTGTCCTCGACACGAACCTCAACCTGGCGTCGAACCGGCAGAACACCGTGATGAAGAAGGTGACGAGCTGGGCCGCGATCATCGCGATCCCCACCGCCATCACCGGCTTCTTCGGGCAGAACGTGACGTTCCCGGGCGAGGGTGCGTGGAGCGGGTTGTACGTCTCGCTCGCGCTCATCGTCGCGTCGTCGCTCGTGCTCTACCGCGTCTTCAAGGCCCGCGACTGGCTCTGACCGCCGCGGGCTTCGCACGGTGCGAGCTTGTTCGGGCGGTGCGCGACTGACCGCACCGTGCCCCGCCACAAACTCGCACCAGGCTGCCGGCACCGCACCGAACGACGGAGCACGCACGGTGCGACCGCGCGTCGGAGCGCGAGCACCCCAGCGGCCCCGCGTCAGATCGCCAGCGCGAGCACCCCGGCGACCACGGTGAGCGGAGCCGCGATGCACCCGAGCAGCATGTACTTGCCCCACGACAGGTGCACGCCCTCGGCCGACAGCCGTGCGTGCCACAGCAGGGTGGCGAGCGAGGCCCACGGCGTCACCAGGCACCCGGCGTTCACGCCGATGAGGAGCGCCGCGTACCGCACGGCCTCGTGACCGGCAGCGGGCTCGAGCACCAGGTACGCGGGCAGGTTGTCGATCGCGTTCGCCGCCACCGCTCCCCCGGCGCCGAGCAGCAGGAGCGGCCCGGTGCCGGTGCCGTCGCCGAGCGCCCGCACGATCGGGTCGGTGAGCCCGGTGCTGTGCAGGGTCTCGACCACGACGAAGAGCCCGGCGGCGAACAGCAGCGTCGACCACGGCACCCGCGACGGCCGGAGCTCGGCGGGCGACCGGAACGCCGCGACCACGACGAGCACGAGGGCACCGGCGACGGCCGCGATCCAGACCGTCACCCCGGCGGTCAGCGCCACCACGAGCGCGACGAGCACAGCGGACGCCGCCCAGAACGACACCGGGTCGGACGGACGGCGCACCGACACCGGCGTGTAGCGCCCGAAGAGCTTGCCGCGGAACACCACGAGCAGGACGGCGCACGGCACGACGACCCCGGCGACGGCCGGCCAGGCCATCAGCCCGGCGAAGGGCAGCGGGCCGCCGAGGCCCATCCGGTCGACGGCGAGCAGGTTCGTCAGGTTCGACACCGGCAGCAGCAGGGACGCGGTGTTCGCGAGCCAGACGGTGGTGAGCGCGAACGGCATCGGCGGCAGCCCGACCCGGCGCGCCAGTGAGATCACGATCGGGGTGAGCAGCACCGCGGTCGTGTCGATCGACAGGAACACGGTGCAGAGCACGGCGAGGACCACGACCGCGCCCCACAGCCCGATGGTGCGTCCGCCGCCGACACGTGCCGCGACGTCGGCGAGCCGGTCGAACACCCCGGCGTCCGCGGCGAGCTCGGCGACGATCGTCAGCCCGAGGACGAACCCGAGGACAGGCAGGACCCGTTCGGCCAGGACCCCGAGGTCGTCGAGCGGCAGCAGGCCGAGCGCGACGCACACCGCGCCGATGACGAGCAGCACTGCTCCGATGACGGCCTGACGCACGGGCGCTCCTTGACGAGTGCGCCGGGCAGGGTGTCCGGCGGCGCTCCAATGTACTGACCGGTAGCGTTGGCAGCACGACGACAGGAGGCCTCTGTGCGCAAGTTCATGTTCAACGGTGCGGTGTGGAGTTCGCTCATCAGCGGCTACAGCGTGCTCCAGACCACCCGCCAGGGACCCCGCGACTGGCGGCTCGCCCTGACGTGGGTCGCGTGGATCGCGACCACGATCGTGGCGATCGGCACGGTGGTCGAGGACGACCGCGCCGTCAAGGCGCGCCAGCCGTAGGTCGCGACCATCTGACGGACGGGAGGCCCGGTGCCAGCTGGCACCGGGCCTCCCGTCCGTCCCGCGTCGGGTCCGGAGCCCGTCAGCGCTCCGCAGGCGGGATGTCGGACGTCTGGATCGGACCGGTGAAGAGTGCCGCGCGGTCCTCCTGCCCCGGCGCGAACAGCGCCGAGTCGGCAGCGGTTGACGCCGTGCGCCGCCGCGGTGCGGTCTCGTCGACCATGAGCACGCGCTGGACCGGCAGGGCGTCGGGGTGGGTGCGCTGGATCCACTCGACGAGTTCCTCGCGGATGTAGCAGCGCAGGTCGAACAGCGACGGGGCGTCGTGCGACGTCGCGAGGACCCGTACCCGCACGTACCCCTGCACGGCGTCGGTGACCTGCAGCACCTTGACGCGGCGGTCCCACAGCTCGGTGCGGTCGAGGATCCGGTCGAGCTCCTCGCGCATCTCCCCGGGACGGACCCGCCAGTCCAGGTCCATCTCGACGGCACCGAGCAGTTCGCTGTTCGTGCGCGTCCAGTTCTCGAACGGGGTGCTCGTGAAGTACGTCGACGGCAGCACGAAGCGCCGGTCGTCCCACAGGTGCACGACCACGTAGGTCAGAGTGATCTCCTCGATCCGCCCCCACTGCTGCTCGACCACGACGACGTCGTCGACGCGGATCGACCCGGAGAACGCGAGCTGCATGCCCGCGAAGACGTTGCCGAGCGTCGACTGCGCCGCCAGACCCGCGACGACCGAGATGAGTCCGGCGCTCGCGAGCACGCTCGCGCCCGCGGCCTCGACCCCGTCGAAGGTGAGCAGGATCGCGCCGACGGCGATGATGACGAGCACGGCGACGGTGAGCCGCCGGATGATGAGGACCTGCGTGCGGATGCGGCGGGCCTGCCGGTTGTCGGGGACGTCGATGCGGAACCGGTGCAGGCCGAGGTCCTCGAGGAAGATCGCGATCTGGCACGCCAGCCAGCAGCCCACCGCGATCGTGGCGATGAGGAACCCGTGCACGACCTCGTCGCGCCACGGGTAGGCGTCGGCGTCGCGCGGGACGCTCGAGGTGAACGCGATCCAGAGCAGGACCACGAGCATTGTGGTGCGGAACGGGTGCTTCGCCCGGCGCGAGAGCACGCCCGCCCACCGCTCCCGTCGCGCGACCGTCCGCAGCACCAGGTGCAGGACGACCGCGGCGACGGCGGTGATGAGGAGGGCGAACCCGATCGCGACGAGGAGTCGGAGGAGGATGTCCATCCCTCCATGCAAGCAACGGACGACAGGCGTTGTTCGCAGGACCCGGCCACGCACGCGAGGAGGCCCGGTGCGCACGACGCGCACCGGGCCTCCTGTCCGAACGGAACCGCTACTTGCTCGCGGTGAGCGAGTCCACGTAGTCCTCGTTGTCGGCAACCCACTTCTCGACGATCGACTGGTACTCGGACTGGTCCGCGCCGCTGTTCACGAGCGCGTCCTCGAGCGAGTAGAGCGTGTCGGAGTCCATCTTGAACGCCTGCAGCCACTTCTGCGCTTGCGGGAAGTCGTCGCCGAAGTCCTCGTTCACGATCGTGTGGATGCTCTCGTTGTCGCCGAGGGCGTTCTTCGGGTCCTCGAGGTCCTTCACGTCGAAGGCGTTGTAGGCCCAGTGCGGACGCCAGAGGGTGACGACGATGTCCTTGCCGTCCTTCTCGGACTTCTTCAGCTCGGACAGCATCGCCGGCGTCGAGCTCGTGACGAGCTCCCAGTCGTCGAGCCCGTAGGCCTTCATGACCTTCTCCTTGACGATCTTCGTCTCGCCGGCGCCGGGCTCGATGCCCACGATCCGTCCGCCGAAGTCGTCCTTGTGCGCGGCGAGGTCGGCGAGCGAGTCGATCGGAGCGTCCGCGTTCACGGTGAGTTCGAGCGACGCCTGGTCGTTCCACGACCCGAGGTCCTCGAGGTCGTCGCCGTACTTGTCCATGTACGCCTTGTGCGTGTTCGGCAGCCAGGTGTCGAGCACGGCGTCGTAGTCGCCCTGAGCCAGCCCCTGGTACGCCGGCGCGGGGTCCGCGTAGTCGAGCTCGACGTCGTACCCCTTCTTCTCGAGGACGTACTTCCAGAGCTCGCTTGCTGCGGTGTCCTCGTCCCAGCCGTTGAAGACGACCATCTTCATCGCCTGCTTGTCGCCGTTGTCCACCGTGTCGGACGCGTTGCTCGAGCCGGGCGGCGAGCAGGCGCTGAGCGCGAGGGCCGCGGCGGCACCGAGTCCGATGGCCGACAGGATCTTGGTTCGGGTGTTCATGGTTTCCTTCCTGGTTCGACGCTCGGCACCGGCGGACCGGGTTCGGCGTCGTCGACACGGCGTGCTGTCACCGTGCGGTCTGTGGGGTCTGGATGATCTGGTCGACCGGGTGCGCGACGGCGCTCCAGCCGTCAGGCGCCGACCGGCACGGGCTGCTCCGCCTGCTGGGTCGCCGACTCCTGGTCGTCGTCGCCGGTGGGCGCGGTGGCCGACGTCGTCCGGCTCGGAGCGCGCTTCTTGCGGTCGCCACCGAACGCTGCGGTCATCCGGTCCAGCACGATCGCGAGGATCACGACCGAGATGCCTGCCTCGGAGCCCAGACCGACGTCGATGCGGTTCAGGGCGGCGACGATCTGGCCGCCGAGTCCCCCGGCGCCGACCATGCCCGCGATGACGACCATGGACAGCGAGAGCATGATGACCTGGTTGACGCCGGCCATGATGCTCGGACGAGCGAGCGGCAGCTGGATCTGACGGAGGATCCGCCACGGGCTCGAGCCGAACGCAGCACCGGCTTCGACGACCTCGGAGCTGACGCCGCGGATACCGAGCTCGGTGAGGCGGACGCCCGGCGCCATCGCGAAGACGATCGTCGCGACGATGCCCGGCACCGGCCCGATGCCGAACAGGATGAGCGCGGGG
The DNA here is from genome assembly GCF_003751685.1 of Curtobacterium sp. PhB78. NCBI lineage: Bacteria > Bacillati > Actinomycetota > Actinomycetes > Micrococcales > Microbacteriaceae > Curtobacterium > Curtobacterium sp. PhB78. Next base: position 771,249 of record NZ_RKIA01000001.1, on the reverse strand, counting down.
ATCAGGTACACGAACGCCGGGGTCGTCTGCATGAAGTCGAGGACCGGCTTGATCGTCCGGCTCGCTGCGTCGGAGCGCGCCGCCCAGACGCCCAGCGGCAGACTGAGCACCACGGCGATACCGGCGGCGACGACGACGAGGGCGAGCGACTCCATCGCGTAGCTCCACTCGCCGATGCTCACGATGACAGCCAGGCCGACCAGGGTGCCGAGCGCGAGCTTCCAGCCCTTCGCCCAGAAGGCCACGGCGACGAGCACGACGATCACGGCCCAGAACGGCGGCGTCGTGAGGAAGTACTCGATCCACTCGTAGAAGAACGTGAAGATCGCGGCGATGACGTCGAAGACGCCACCGAGGTAGGTCGTGATCCACTCGACGATCGCGTCGACCGCGTCGCCGAGCGGCAGTCGGAATCCGAAGAGAGTGGTCATGCGTCGGCTCCTGTGCGGTCGGTCGAGATGATGGTCGGATCGCTCACGACGGGCTGTTCCCCGGTGGCCAGGGTCGCGTCGAGATCCGAATCCGAGATGCGCGTGACCGGCTCGAGCACCGGGATCGGCATGGTCGCGGTCGGCACGTTGCCGAGCGCTGCGAGCAGTGTGACCCGCGGCACGACGCCGAGCAGGCGGTCCTCGTCGTCGACCACGGCGATCGGCAGGGGCGACTCCACGGCGAGCTCGAACAGATCGGTGAGCGCGGTGTCGGGTGAGACCCGGGCGTACTCGGTGTTCACGATGGCGTCGAGGTTCGTGTCGCCGGCCTTGACCTGTCGCATCACGTGGCGATCGCGGACCCATCCGTCGAGCGTGCGACCACGCCCGGTGACGAACACCGCTGCGGTCTGCAGGTCGCGCATCACCCGGAGCGCGCCACGTGGGCCCGCCGTCGACGGGACGACCGCGCGCGCCGGTTCCATGACGCTCGCGGCGGTGAGCACACGGGCGCGGTCGACGTCCTGCACGAACTGGGCGACGTAGTCGTTCGCCGGGTCGGTGAGGATGTCCTCCGGCGACCCGATCTGCACGATCCGGCCGTCGCGCATCACGGCGATCCGGTCACCGAGGAACATCGCCTCGTTGAGGTCGTGCGTGATGAAGACGATGGTCTTGCCGAGCCGCTGCTGCAGGTCGACGAGCTGCTCCTGCATCTCACGGCGGATGAGCGGGTCGAGCGCGCTGAACGCCTCGTCCATCAGCAGGACGTCGGTCTCGGCGGCGAGGGCGCGGGCGATGCCGACGCGCTGCTGCATGCCGCCGGACAGCTCGTCGGGCTTCGCATCGGCCCAGACGTCCAGGCCGACCAGGTCGATGACCTCACGGGCCTTCGCGAGGCGCGTCGTCTTGTCGACGCCGTTCACCTCGAGGCCGTACGCGACGTTCTCGAGCACGGTTCGGTGCGGCAGCAGTGCGAAGTGCTGGAACACCATCGACACGCTCGACCGACGGATCTCGCGGATCTCCTTGGCGCTCGCCTTGGTGACCGTGCGCCCGCCGATCTCGACGCTGCCGGCGCTGGGCTCGAGCAGGCCGTTGAGCATCCGGATGAGGGTCGACTTGCCGGAGCCGGACAGTCCCATGACGACGAAGATCTCGCCGGGGCGGACGTCGAAGGACGCGTCGATGACCGCGGCGGATCCCTGCTCGCGGACCTCGTCGCGGGTGGCGCCGGCGGCGAGGCGGCGGACGGCGTCGCCGGGTCGGCGGCCGAACACCTTGTAGACACCGCGCACACTGAGCGCGGCGCCCGTGCCGTCCGGCGACGTGTCGTGCCGGATCTCGGATGGGGCAATGGACAACTGGACTCCTCGCGTCGCCGCGGCGCCGGAGCGCACGTGCGGTGACGGTGTGGTTGCGAACGGGTCGCCCGGGACGGCGCGCACGGCCCACGTCAGCCCGCGCAACGGCGCAGGGCGAGCGAACACGCACGCAGGGACCACGCTCGGGGCGGTCCCGGTCCGGCCGACCGTACGGTCACGGCGCTGCTGGCCGCGGACGCGTTCTGGTCGTCGTGCCCCCGGCCGTCGGGCCTGTGGGGACGTTCAAACCTAACGGCTTCCTGTCCCCCGATCACAATCGACGTCCGCCGGAATCCCGGCATCGCTGTACCCCGTCGTCGGCGTGTCGCCCACGCACATGGGGATCACGATCGTGACCGTCTCGTTACAGATCAGCTCGTTCGGAGGTTTGTGTGCCGCCCCGGTTCCGTGCGCATGTAGGTTGGCGCGCATGACAGCGCAGAACGACACGGGCGTGAACCGTGCTCCGGCGAACGACTTCTCGCACGAGCAAGAGGGCTACCAGCACGGTCTGAAGCCCCGGCAGCTGCAGATGATCGCGATCGGTGGGGCCATCGGTACCGGACTCTTCCTCGGTGCGGGTGGACGACTCCACACCGCGGGCCCCGCGCTCGCGCTGACCTACCTGATCTGCGGCATCTTCGCGTTCTTCATCCTGCGCGCCCTCGGCGAGCTCGTGCTGCACCGTCCGTCGTCGGGGTCGTTCATCTCCTACGCGCGTGAGTTCTACGGCGAGAAGTTCGCCTACGCCGCCGGCTGGATGTACTTCCTGAACTGGGCGATGACCTCGATCGTCGACACCACCGCCGTCGCCATCTACCTGCAGTACTGGTCCGCGTTCACCGCCGCACCGCAGTGGCTCCTCGCGTTGATCGCCCTGATCGTCGTGCTCGCCGCCAACATGGTCGCGGTCAAGGTGTTCGGCGAACTCGAGTTCTGGTTCGCGCTCATCAAGGTCGCGGCACTCGTCGCGTTCCTCGTCGTCGCGATCATCTGGCTCGTCTTCGCGTTCCCGGTCGAGGCCGGCGGCGAAGCCGTCCGCACGGGCTTCTCGATCTGGGGGGACAACGGCGGGCTGTTCCCGAACGGGCTGCTCCCCGCGGTCATCGTGATCCAGGGTGTCGTGTTCGCGTACGCGGCCATCGAGCTCGTCGGCACCGCGTCCGGTGAGACGCAGAACACCGAGAAGGTCATCCCCCGCGCCATCAACTCCGTCGTGTTCCGCATCGCGGTCTTCTACGTCGGGTCGATCATCCTGCTCTCGCTCCTCCTGCCGTACACCGCGTACAAGGAGGGCGAGAGCCCGTTCGTGACGTTCTTCTCGTCGCTCGGCAACCCGCAGGTGGGGTCGATCGTCGGCGGCATCATGAACTTCGTCGTGCTCACGGCGGCACTGTCGTCGCTCAACGCCGGCCTGTACTCGACCGGTCGCGCCCTGCACTCGATGGGCATGAACGGCTCGGCGCCGAAGTGGACCACCAAGATGTCGAAGGGCGGTGTGCCGTACGCCGGCATCCTGCTCACCGCCGGCTTCACGGTCGCCGGGGTCGTCCTCAACTACTTCGTCCCGAGCCAGGCGTTCGAGATCGCGCTGAACATCGCGAGCCTCGGCATCATCACCGCGTGGGGCACGATCATCCTCTGCCAGATGCGGCTCCGGTCCTGGGCGAAGCAGGGACTGGCGAAGGAGCCGTCGTTCAAGCTGCCGGGTGCCCCGGTGACCGCCTGGCTCACCCTGGCGTTCCTGGCGTCGGTCATCGTGCTGATGGCGATCGACTACCCGGTCGGCACCTACACGATCGCGTCCCTCGTGATCGTCATCCCGCTGCTCATCGTCGGCTGGTTCCTGCAGCGCGACCGCATCCTGCGCATCGCGTCGCTCCGACAGGGCGTCACCGGTCCGTACCCGATCGGTGTCCGCGACCCGGCGAACCAGGTCCGTCGCGACGGCGAGGACGGCGACGAGCAGAAGGGGTCCGACGACACCGTCTGATCTGTCCCCGGAGCGCAGCACATCGCGCGCCGAGTGCAGTGGGTCCGGCTCCCGTCGGTACGATCGGCGGGTGCCGGACCGCTCTGTCTCCCCTGCGTCAGTCCCACCCACCCTCGATCTCCGGCTCAGCTGGCGAGGCGCGTACGGACACCTCCGGGTGTTCCCCGACCGCCTCGAGGCCGAGACCGACTACGAGCGCGAGGCGCGGGTCTCCGTGCCGATGGACGCGGTGTCGGGATGGCGCCTCGGCCCGTGCGACGAGGACGCCGTCTGCGTCGAGTTCGTCACGGAGCCGGAGACGTTCCGCGTGCTGCTCGACACCTCGGACGAGCAGCTCGCCGCGCTGGCGATCCAGAAGGTGCTCGGACCGCCGCTCACCACCGGCTGACGATCCACGGGCGCTGCGCTCAGGCGTCGCCCTCCGGGGCGAACTGCGTGACGCGGAACGTCGCGCCCTGCGGGTCCCGCAGCTCGGCCGCACGCGTCCACGGACCCTGCCAGGTGCCGAGTACGGCGCCGCCGAGCTCCTCGGCCCGTGCGGCGGCGGCGTCACGGTCCGCCACGCTGAACGACACGTGCCAGTCGTCCGGCCCGTCGTCGAGTCGGGCGAGGGCGCCGATGACGTCCGCGAAGCCCTCCGGTGCGCCGACCTGCCGTTCGCGGATGTCGGGGTCGGAGGTGGCCGCGAGGTGGTCCCCGTAGCCGGGGAGCCGGACCATGGCGCTCGGGCCCTCCTCGATGCCGGAGACCCGCCAGCCGAACAGCTGCTCGTAGAACGAGATCGCCTGCTCCGGCTCGGTCGAGCGGAGGTCGCTGAAGACCCAGCCGCCGGGGGCGTTGATGTGCTGCGACCCGAGCCGCTCGCGCGCCTGCCAGATTCCGAACGCCGCACCGCGCGGATCGACGCAGTCGACGCTGCGGCCCGCGGCGCCACCCGGCCCGGCGTCCTCCGCCGGAGCGGCGGTGCCACCGAGCTCGACGACCCGAGCGGCCCCCACGTCGGCGTCGTCCACGGCGATGTACGTCGTCCACGACGCGGGCTCGTCACCCGAGGCGATCGCGCCGACCTCGCGCCCGTCGATGCTCACGATCCGGTACGAGCCGGGGGCTCCGGGCGGCAGGCGCTCCTCGAAGTCCCAGCCGAACAGACCGCCGTAGAACGCCTGCGCGGCGTCGGGGTCCGGGTGTCGTCCGTCGATCCAGCTCGGCACGCCCTGGGGGTAGGTGCGAGGGGTCTGGTCCGTCATGGTGTCTCCCGAGGTCGCCGACGCCCGGGTCGGATGCCCCAGGTCTACCGCTGACCGCCGACGTCGGTCGGGTCGGTCGTCGGGTCAGTCGTCGGTGTCGAACCCGTCGACGCCGACGTGGGCGACGTCGACCGCCCACCCCTCGGCCTCAAGGCCGCCGGGTGGGCGGTCGGCGAACCGCACCGACGCCCGACGGCGAACGGCTCAGACCAGCAGCAGGATCCCGGCGACGACCGCGGCCACGGCGATGGCGAGCGCGATGAGCAGCAGCACGAGGTGCACCGTGTAGAACGTCGTCGGCTTGCCCGCGGCGTCACGCGCGCGGGTGTCCTTCGCGACGCGCTGGAAGAAGCGCGGCCAGGTGACGACGTTGAAGACAGCACCGATGAACAGGACAACTGCGGCGAAGACGAGCACCGTCCGAGTCTAGACAACGAGTGTCGGTGGTGCTCGGCCGCCCCCAACGCGGCCGAGTCCCACCGACGAGCCACACTTTCTGTAGCACTTGCTACAAACCCTACACGGGCGTCGGGAGACCGTCGAGTCACCCCTTCGGGCTACGCGGAGTCGAGCGCCGACTCGGCCTCGGCGAGGACGGCTCGCTCGGCATCGGTCAACGGCGTACGCGTCCGCCGGAGCCCGTCGTTCACCTCGACGATCGCGCGGCTCAACCGCGTGGCGGGGTCCTCGGTCGACGGGTAGGCGTTGTCGACACCGATCCGCGCGTGCAGCGGCGCGAGACGCCGCAGCGCCGCGTCGACCCGCCGGGTGCGTCGACGTCGCGAGACCCGGTGTCCGACGACGAGCAGCAGCATGCCCGTCGAGACGCAGATCACGGCGCCGGGCGTCGTGACGTCGTACGGCAGCGCGAGGGAGCGCATCCGGTCGAGGTCCCCCGTGACGTGCGCCAGGTCCATGACCACGACGACGACCATCCGGACGACCCCCAGCACGCCGCCGAGCACCAGGACCCACAGTCCGACCAGGTCCGTCGTCGTCCGGGCCTCGCGCAGGCGGAGGACGCAGATGAGGCCCGTCGCGCCGAGCGCCACCCCGAGGTACACCGTCTGCGCGATCGAGTAGACGGTCGCGGCCGGGTGCGACCCGGCGTCGAGCATGAACGTCGTCGTGGTGGCGGGCTTGTCCAGCACCGCGAAGGCGACGACCACCACGACCACCACGGCGCCGCACGACACCACGATCGCGTTCCGGAGCCACGGCCGCGCCGCGCCGACCGCCTTCGCCACGCCCCAGAGCAGCGTGCTCGTGCCGGCGACCATCAGGCAGTCGCTGACCACGGTCACCACGTTCGAGCCGCCGAGCAGTGGGTCGAGCCACCGGTACAGCGGATCGACGTTCGTGACGATGGTGCCGGCGAACAGCAGGAAGGTCACCGCCAGGGTCCGGTCCTGCCCGCGTTGCAGGACGAAGAGCGCGATCGTCCCGGCGATGAGCAGCACCGCCTGGACGACGGCGACGATCACCCGAAGACCCCGCGGAAGGCGCTCGGGCGGCCGCGGTGCCGCCGGATGAGCGTCGCGAGCGCGTCGGCGAAGACCTCGGCCTCGTGCTCGTACGCGTTCGAGAACATCCCCCGCGCCAGTGCCCGCTCGACCTTGTACTCGGGCAGGTCCGGGATGACGTCGCGGATGTAGGCCGACTGGGGCGCGTGCTCCTGGTGCCGGTGCAGGACGTGACCGAGCTCGTGGCCGATGACGAACGCCCGGAAGGTCGGCGACGCGGTCGGCGAGATCATGATCAAGTGAGCGTGTTCGAGCGTCGCGACGAAGCCGCACACGGGCTCCGTCGCCAGGAACGCCTCTTCGCGGACGACGATGGGCTTGTCCACGACGACGGCTGCGGCGGCGACGGCCTGGTCGACGTCGGACCACCCCTCGACCGCACCGCGTGCCCAGAAGGACTCGAGCAGCGGGTCGGTCACGCGACGCTCCCGCGCTGTGATTCCTCCTCGAGCACCTCGGCGATGCGCCGCAGCGCCTCGGGTGAGAGCTCGCCGGGGAAGGTGCGTGCAGCGAACCCGCTCACGCGGGCGGAACGCAGGGAGCGGACGAGGGCGAGCTGGGCGCCGATGCGCTCGGGGACGTCGCTGTCCTCGAGCAGGAAGCGCTCGTCGACCTCGAAGTACCCGGCGAGGAGCCGGAGGAGCTCGGTGTCGCGGTTGCGTCGGCCGTCACCGGAGAGCATGTAGGTCCACTTCGCCCGCGAGAGCGAACCGCCGTGGGCGGCGACGTACTCCTCGATCGAGGCGAACGGCACCGGGGCACCACGCTGGGACTCCTCGAAGTCGAGCAGCAGGTTGATGCGCCGTGCGAGTTCGGCGGCGTCCAGGACCCCGCCCCTCGGATCACCGGTCTCCATGTCGGACTCCTCCCCAGCCGTGCGTGCACGACATCGTAGCGCGGCGGACACCGTGCACGCCGTTAGCCTCGTGGGCATGGCCCGCAGCTTCCCCGCGACGATCGCCGACCCGGTCGAGCACGAGATCGTCATCACGAAGTCGCGGTTCATCACCACGGTCGCCCCCGTGTCGGACGTCGCGGACGCCGAGCGGGTCATCGCCGAGGTGAAACGCCGCCGCTGGGACGCCCGGCACAACTGCACCGCGATGGTCACCGGCACGCTCGGCGACCAGGCCCGGTCGTCGGACGACGGAGAACCGTCCGGCACGGCGGGCGTGCCGATGCTCGAGGTGCTCCGCCGCCGCGACCTCACCGACGTGGTCGCCGTCGTGACGCGCTACTTCGGCGGCGTGAAGCTCGGCGCCGGCGGACTCGTCCGCGCCTACTCGACCTCGGTCTCGGAGGCCCTCGACACCGCCGCGCTCGTCCGGCGCGAGGCGCTCACGCAGGTGCACTTCGACGCCCCGCACGCCGAGGCCGGCCGGCTCGACAACGTCCTGCGCGACTGGGTCCGGCACCACCACGCGACCCTCGGTGCGACGGCCTACGGGCGTGCGGCGACGTTCGAGGTCTGGGTGCCCGCCGACGCGCTCGCGATCCTGACCGCGGACCTCGCAGCGGCCTCCGCCGGCGCCGTCGACCTCGTCGTCGGCCCGGAACGGATCGTCGACGTCGCCGCCGACTGAATCCGACCGCCGGAAGCACCTCGGGCGTGTCCCGCTCCGAACGCGTGCACACCCCCCGGAACGCACGAAGGCCCCGACTCGACGAGTCGGGGCCTTCGTGATTGTGGTGCACCCCCTCGGACTTGAACCGAGAACCCACTGATTAAGAGTCAGTTGCTCTGCCAATTGAGCTAGAGGTGCATGTTCCGGCTTCCGTGCCGCAACGGGAATCAACAATAGCATGGGTTCTGCGCGCTCACGACCACTCGTGGGCACCAAGCGAACAGGAGCACCATGACCGACCGTCTCGCCGCCGGCGACACCGCCCCCGACTTCACGCTGCCGGACCAGGACGGCGTCGAACACTCGCTCGCCGCGCTGCGGGGCAAGAAGGTCATCGTGTACTTCTACCCGGCCGCGTCCACCCCCGGGTGCACCACCGAGGCCTGCGACTTCCGCGACAACATGTCGTCGCTGCAGGCAGCCGGCTACGAGGTCCTCGGCGTCTCGAAGGACGAGCAGGCGAAGCTCAAGACGTTCCAGCACGAGCAGGCACTCACGTTCCCGCTGCTGAGCGACCCCGACCTGGCGGTGCACCAGGCCTACGCCGCGTGGGGCGAGAAGAACAACTACGGCAAGATCGTGACCGGCACGATCCGCTCCACGATCGTGGTCGACGAGGACGGCAGCGTCCAGCTGCCGCTCTACAACGTCAAGGCGACCGGACACGTGGCGAGCCTGCGGAAGAAGCTCGGCCTGGTCTGAGGACCGGACCACAGCGAGACGGGAGGCGCGGTGCCAGCTGGCACCGCGCCTCCCGTCCGTCTGTCGGTCGCGTTCACTCCACGGGACGCGCGAGCGCGGCCGTCACCGACCGCGACAGCACGAACGTGATGCCGAGCAGGGCGGGGATCAGCAGGACCCAGCCGACCGCCGGCTCACGGAAGACACCCTGGAACGCGCCGATCGCGATCGCACCCTGCAGGACCTGCCAGACGATGATCCCCGAGCGCACCCAGGCACGACGCTTCCACAGGCCGTTCAGGAGCGCACCGAGCCAGAGCGCCGCGACGGCCGACAGGATCGTCAGGGCGATCCCGGACGCCAGGCTCGACGCCGGCGCGACGATCAGCTCGACGACCAGGACGACCGTGACCACGACGAGCGCCGCGAACTCGAGGCCGACCACCACCAGCAGGCCGATCAGCGCGCGTGAGCGTCGCTCAGGACGGTCGACCGCGGTCGGGTCGTCATCGTGCACAGTGATCCTCCAGCATCGGAACCCTTGATTTGCCCCTACCAGTATGGAACGATATTCGAGGTCGTTTGGACGGCACGATGTGGTGTGCGTCTCCCGTGGTTCGTCGCTCCTCCCCCGAGCGTCACGCGGGCGTCAGACTCGCTTCCAGCGGACTCCTCCCCACAGTTGTCCCCTCATGCCTCATGCATGATCAGCGTTCCGATCCCCCGAACCCCGGCCCCGGCCTGCCGTTCGAGCATCGACATCAAGGAGCACCACACATGGACTGGCGTGACAAGGCAGCTTGCCTCACCGCGGACCCCGAGCTCTTCTTCCCCGTCGGGAACACCGGGCCCGCCGTCGATCAGATCGAGAAGGCCAAGTCGGTCTGTGCGCGCTGCACGGTCACCGAGATGTGCCTGCAGTACGCCCTCGAGAACAACCAGGACTCCGGTGTCTGGGGTGGCCTCAGCGAGGACGAGCGTCGTGCGCTGAAGCGCCGCGCCGCTCGCGCCCGCCGCGCTTCCTGACCCGGGCCGGTTCCCGCAGGACACACCGACGCCCGTCGTCCCTTCAGGGGCGGCGGGCGTCGTCGTGCGCGCGGGGCGCGGGGCGCGGGGCGCGGGGCGGGGCGGCACGCCGTGCGCTGGTCCTCGGGGTTCCACAACATGCCGCGCGCTGACCGTCGAGGTTCCGCAACACGCGCGATCGCGCGCCGAGATGCGCAGATCTCGGAACCTCGCGAGCGGGCGCGGACCCGACGCGCGACTCCCGCGGGCGCGGCGCGGCGCAGCGCAGGGCCTAGGCGGGAGCGGTCAGCCAGCGGAACGGGATGGTGATCGTCACCTCGGTGCCGCTGCCGGTCAGGGTGTGCCAGTCGATCGTGCCGCCGAGCTCGCCCTGGATGAGCGTGCGGACGATCTGGGTGCCGAGACCCGACCCGACCTTCCCCTCGGGCAGACCCACGCCGTTGTCACGGACCTCGATCTCCAGGTGGTCGTCGAACCGGCGGGCGACGATCTCGACCTCACCGTCGCGGCCGTCCAGCCCGTGCTCGACGGCGTTCGTGACGAGCTCGGTGAGTCCGAGTGCGAGCGGCGTGGCAGCCTCGGACGGCAGCACCCCGAACTCGCCGGTCTTCTTCGGGTGCACGGTCGTGTTGTGCGACGCGGCGACCTCGGTGACGAGCTTGAGCACCGAGTCGAAGACGTCGTCGAAGTCGACCGTCTGGCTCAGGCCGCTCGACAGCGTGTCGTGCACGACCGCGATGGCTGCCACGCGGCGCATGGCGTTCTGCAGCGAGGTCCGTGCCTCGTCGGAGTGCGTCCGACGAGCCTGGATGCGCAACAACGACGCCACCGTCTGCAGGTTGTTCTTGACGCGGTGGTGGATCTCGCGGATCGTCGCGTCCTTGGTGATGAGCTCGCGCTCCTGGTGCCGGAGCTCGGACACGTCGCGGCAGAGCACGATCGCTCCGATGCGGTCGCCGTGGTCGCGGAGCGGGATCGACCGCAGCGACACCGTCACGCCCTTCGACTCGATGTCGGCACGCCACGGAGCGCGACCGGTGACGACGAGGGGCAGGGACTCGTCGACGTCGAGCTGCGCGCCGATGAGCTCGGTGGTGACCTCGGCGAGGGACTTCCGTTCGAGCTCCCCCTCGAAGCCCATCCGGTTGAAGGCGCTCAGGCCGTTCGGGCTGGCGAACGTCACGATGCCGGCGGTGTCGAGGCGCAGCAGACCGTCACTGGCGCGCGGGGCGCCGCGGCGCGGACCGGCCGGTGCGCCGAGGTCCGGGAAGTCGCCCGTCGCGATCATGCCGAACAGGTCGTTCGCACTCGCGGTGAAGTTCAGTTCCTGACGGCTCGGCGTCCGCATCTCGTCCTGGTTGGAGTGCCGCGTGACGACGGCGATCGGCCGCTCGGTGGTCTCTGCGCTCTTGGCACTGAGGCGCCGCAGCACCGGGATCGCACGGACCCGGGTGGGGGTGTCCTCGTACCAGTCGGGCTCGGCGGAGTCGACGACGCGGGCGCCGGCGAAGCTCTCGGTCACCTGACCGCGCCACTCCTCGCGGATCTCCTGGCCGACGATGTCGCGGTAGAACAGCGTGGCCGCGGAACTCGGTCGGGCGTGTGCCACGGCGACGAACGAGCCGTCCTCGGCAGTCGGCACCCACAGCACCATGTCGGCGAAGGACAGGTCGGCGAGGAGCTGCCAGTCCCCCACGAGCAGGTGGAGCCACTCCACGTCAGCTTCGGAGGAACGGCCTTGCGCGAGGACGAGGTCACTGAGGGTCGACACCCAGCCAGTCTAGGTGCGCCGACTTGTGGAGAACGTCGCCCTCTCCACAGGCCCAGCAGCTTTGTATTTCTCATGTTGCACGCCCCATACGCTCGCTCCAGCAACGGAAGGGGCAGGGGTGGCGGAGCAGGCACGCCGGATCGACCACACGACGACGACGGCACACTCGCCGCCACTGACGATCGTCGAATCGCAACCGGTCGAGGAACCGGCGAGCGGACCTCCGGACCCGGCGGACACCGCACGCGCCCTGGGACTGTGCGTCGCCGAGGTCCTGACCGGGGCCCGCGAGGTCGACAGCATCGCCCGCTGGATCACCGACGACGTGCACCGACACCTGCAGCAACGTGCAGCCGTGGCCGCGCACGCCCGCTCGGTGCGCCGACGGTCGCGGAGCCGAGCGGTGCTGCGGGTCGGCAGCGTGCTCGTCTGCCGACCGGCGGACGGCGTCGCCGAGGCGACCGTCGTCGTGCACACGCGCAGTCATGCACGCGCCGTGGCGATGCGGTTGGAGACGCGCGACGGCAGGTGGCGGGCGACCGCGATCGGCGTCCTGTAGGTGCCTGACGCGGACGGGAGGCCCGTGGCGGTGTCGCCACGGGCCTCCCGTCCGTCGTCGTTGCGCGTGGTGCGCTTGGTGAGCAGCAATGGTCGGGTCCCGACGCGGGACCCGACCATTGCTGCTCACGATGCGCTCGCGCGCACGCGGACTACTTCTTCGACGCCTGACGACGCTCGGCACGGTTGCCGGCCGCGGCAGCCTGGCCGGAGGCCGTGGCTGCGTTGCCGAACGCGGAGCCCTGCTCGGGCTCGGCAGCTGCCTCGGCCTCGGCCTGGGCCTGCTGCGCACGCGCCGTGGCGGCCTGCTCGAGGCGGCCCTTCTCGTCGCGCACCTCGACCTCGCCGTCGATCGACGGTGCCGAGTACTCGAGGCCGGAGACCTCGTCCTCGCCGAGACCCTTGGCCTCGATGACGGCGTTCTCGCCGTCGGACTGCACCTGGACCTCGAGGTTGAACAGGTAGCCGACCGACTCTTCGCGGATCTGGCCCATCATCGTCTGGAACAGCGCGTAGCCCTCGCGCTGGTACTCGACGAGCGGGTCACGCTGCGCCATCGCGCGGAGGCCGATGCCGTCCTTGAGGTAGTCCATCTCGTACAGGTGGTCGCGCCAGCGGCGGTCGATCACCGACAGGACGACACGACGCTCGAGCTCGCGCATCGCCTCGTCGCCGAGGAGCTCCTCACGCGTGGAGTACGCCAGCTTGGCGTCGGAGAGGATCTCGCGGCCGAGGAAGTCGCGCGACGCCTTGCCCTTCGAGCCGGCCTCGGTGATGACCTCGTCGATGGAGATCGAGATCGGGTAGAGCGTGCCGAGCTCGGTCCACATGGCGTCGAGGTCCCAGTCGTCCGGCGAGCCCTCACCGGTGTGGGTGTCGATCACGTCGTCGATGACGGCCTTGAGGAACGACTGCGCGCGGTCGTGCAGGTCGTCGCCCTCGAGGATGTGGCGGCGGTCGCTGTAGATCGCTTCGCGCTGCCGGTTCAGGACGTCGTCGTACTTCAGGACGTTCTTGCGGATCTCGGCGTTCCGGCCCTCGACCTGTGCCTGGGCGGAACGGATCGCGCGGCCGACGAGCTTGTTCTCGATCGCCAGGTCGTCCGGCACGTTCGAGCGGCCCATGAGGCTCTCGGCGGCACCGGAGTTGAACAGGCGCATCAGGTCGTCGGTGAGCGACAGGTAGAAGCGGCTCTCGCCCGGGTCGCCCTGACGGCCGGAACGACCGCGCAGCTGGTTGTCGATGCGGCGCGACTCGTGGCGCTCGGTGCCGAGGACGTAGAGCCCACCGGCCGCGCGGACCTTGTCGCCCTCGACCTCGACCTCGGCCTTGACGCGGGCGAAGACCTCGTCCCACTCGGCTTCGTACTCGTCGGGGGTCTCGGTCGGCGACAGGCCCTTGGCGTGCATCTCCTGCACCGCCAGGAACTCGGAGTTGCCGCCGAGCATGATGTCGGTGCCTCGGCCGGCCATGTTCGTCGCGACGGTGACGGCGCCGAGGCGGCCGGCCTGGGCGACGATCGCGGCTTCACGCGCGTGGTTCTTCGCGTTGAGGACCTCGTGCTTCACGCCCTTCTTGGCGAGGAGCTTCGACAGGTACTCGGACTTCTCGACGCTCGTGGTGCCGACGAGGACGGGCTGCCCCTGCTCGTGGCGCTCGGCGATGTCCTCGGCGACCTGCTCGAACTTGGACTTCTCGTTCTTGTAGACCAGGTCGGTCTGGTCGATGCGCTGCATCGGCTTGTTCGTCGGGATCGGGACCACGCCGAGCTTGTAGGTCGACATGAACTCGGCCGCTTCGGTCTCGGCGGTACCGGTCATGCCGGAGAGCTTCTGGTACAGCCGGAAGTAGTTCTGCAGCGTGACCGTGGCGAGGGTCTGGTTCTCCGCCTTGACCTCGACGTTCTCCTTCGCCTCGATCGCCTGGTGGATGCCCTCGTTGTAGCGACGGCCCATCAGGATGCGGCCGGTGTGCTCGTCGACGATGAGCACCTCGCCGTTCATCACGACGTAGTCCTTGTCGCGCTTGAACAGGGCGACGGCCTTGATGGAGTTGTTGAGGAACGAGATGAGCGGGGTGTTCGCCGACTCGTACAGGTTGTCGATGCCGAGGTAGTCCTCGACCTTCTCGATGCCGGGCTCGAGCACGCCGACGGTGCGCTTCTTCTCGTCGACCTCGTAGTCCTCGCCAGGGGTCAGGCGCTTGGCGATCGAGGCGAACTCCGTGAACCACCGGTTGGCCTCGCCCGAGGACGGACCGGAGATGATCAGCGGCGTGCGGGCCTCGTCGATGAGGATCGAGTCGACCTCGTCGACGACGGCGAAGAAGTGGCCGCGCTGCACCATGTCGGAGGCCTGCCACGCCATGTTGTCGCGCAGGTAGTCGAAGCCGAACTCGTTGTTCGTGCCGTAGGTGATGTCCGCGGCGTACTGCTCGCGGCGCTCGGCCGGCGTCTGGTTGGCGATGATGCAACCGGTCGTCATGCCGAGGGCGCGGAAGACGCGACCCATGATCTCGGACTGGTACGACGCCAGGTAGTCGTTGACCGTGATGACGTGCACGCCGCGCGACGGGATCGCGTTGAGGTACGCCGCCGTCGTCGCGACGAGGGTCTTGCCCTCACCGGTCTTCATCTCGGCGATGTTGCCGAGGTGCAGGGCCGCCCCGCCCATGAGCTGCACGTCGAAGTGCCGCATGCCGAGGGTGCGCTTCGCTGCTTCCCGCACGGCGGCGAACGCCTCGGGGAGCAGGTCGTCGAGGGTCTCGCCGTTGGCGTACCGCTCGCGCAGCTCCTTCGTCTCGTCCTGGAGTTCCTCGTCGGTGAGGCTCGAGAAGTCGTCCTCGAGGTCGTTGATCGCCGAGGCGTACGCCTTCAGCCGGCGGACGGTGCGTCCTTCGCCGATGCGGAGGACCTTCTCCAGCACGTTTGCCACGTGAGCTCCTTACGGGGTCGTCGTGCGCGACCTGCGCGCCCGATCGACCAGTCATGCTAGCAACCCCCCGGTGCCGTGCGCTGTGAGGGGCGTCGGTGTGGGGGCAGCGGTGTGCGCGGCCCGCGAACGGACCGCGCACACACGGGTCGGACGGTGTCCGCAGCGATCGCGTCAGGCGAGCGCGGCGGCCGGCTCGGCGTCCACCGATGCCGCGGCACCGGTCTGGTCGTCGATGCCGATCACGCCGTAGTCCCAGCCCTTGCGTCGGTAGACGACGCTCGGGCGGTGGGTCTCGGCGTCCACGAACAGGTAGAAGTCGTGTCCGACGAGCTCCATGAAGTACAGGGCGTCGTCGACGGTCATCGGGGCGGCCTCGAAGACCTTGTGCCGGATGACCACGGGGCTGTAGACCTCGTCGTCCTCGTCCTCCGGTGCGTCGGCGTCGACGACCGTGACCGCGCCGGTGGCGACGTCCTCGATGAGGCGGCCGTCAGCGGGGACCACCCCCATGCCGTCGAAGCCACTGCCTGCGGCCTCGGCCACCGAGGTCGGGCGGTGACGACCGCGGTGCACCTTGCGCCGGTCACGAGCACGACGCAGCCGTTCCATGATGCGGGCGAAGGCGAGGTCGAAGGCGGCGTACTTGTCGGACGCCGCGGACTCCGCCCGCACGAGGGGCCCGGGACCGATGAGCGTCAGCTCGATGCGGTCCTCGCCCTGGCTGCCGCCCGACTTCTCGTGGTGGCGGCTGATGCGCACCTCGAAGGCGAGCGCACGGTCAGCGAGCACGTCGATCTTCTCGGACTTCTGTTCGACGTAGGTGCGGAATCGGTCGGTGACCCCGACGTTCCGGCCTGTGATCGTCACGTCCATGTCGCGGCTCCCATCGAGCTTCGGCGCGTCGCCTCCATCCGGCGAACCCGAACGCCTTGCCGCGAGGCTAGACCCGCCGCAGGTCCCGCGTCACGGTGCGTCGGCGAGTCTGCCGGACACCCACCGGACGCACAGCGGTCACCCGGTGTTCACCGAGCCGTCAGTCCTCGACGCTCGCGACGGCCACGCACCGGACGACCCGGCCGCCCGCGGCGCGGACCGCCCGCACCCCCTCGGCCATCGTGACGCCGGTCGTCACGACGTCGTCCACGAGCACCACGTCCCGCCCGTCGACCCCGCACGCCCGCAGCGTCCCGACGGTCGCGGCGACCCGCTCGATCGCCGTCCGTTCCTTCTGGCCCGGCCCCCCGCTCGCCGGTCCACCCCGGACCCGCACCCGTCGGAGCCGCCCGGTGCCACGGACGCCGCCGCGGGCGAGCAGCAGCACCACGGGGTCGAACCCCCGACGCCGTGCCCCCGCCCGCGACGGCGGGACCCGCAGCACGACGGTGTCCACGGGTGCCTCGGCGAGCGCGGCACGCACGAGCGAGCCGAAGCGAGCGCCGAGCGGTCGTGCGACGTCCACCCGACCGCGGAGCTTCAGCTCGAGCAGCAGGGTCCGGACGAGTCCCTCGTACTCGAAGGCGGCGTCGAGCCGCACGCCCGCGACGAGTCGGACCCGGCGCGGGCGCGCGGCCAGGGCGGTGCGGCAGGCCCGGCAGAGCGCACGGTCCGGCCGTCCGCAGCCCAGGCACTCCACCGGCAGGAACAGGCCGAGCACCGCGAGCGCCGCGTCGCGCCACGGCGTGAGCGGGTCCACCGTGGACCGGTCCCCGGTGAGCGGGCCCGCCGTGGACCGGTCCTCGGTGGGCGGGTCCTCGGTGCGCATGCGACGAGTGTGGTGGCGACCGGACGGCGGGCGTGGGCCGATGGTGCGGACGGTGGACGGGCCTCCCGGCCGGGGTGGGCGTGGAGGGGTGACCGCGACGTCAGCGCTGGACGCCGAGCACGTCGGCGGTCACGCCGGTGGTGTCCCAACCGCCGCCGGTCGACTGCAGCACCGACCCGCTCGACATCCGGAGCAGCAGCGCACCACCGCTCCCGCCGCTGATCGAGGTCGCACGACCGTCCGGCTTCGGCAGGGTGCTCGACTGCCCGCCGATGGTGGTCCGGACGACGTTCGGCCCGGCCGTGGTCTGCCCGACCGAGGCCACGTCGGTGTCGTTCACCCACGTCGCCCCGACCGCGTCGCCGGTGGCTGCCTGCACCCGGACGGCTGCGCCGAACGACGTCGGGGACCGGTCGGACCCGCGGATGATCGCCATCACGTACAGGCCGGGGCCGTCGGCGGTCTGGATCAGGGCGAGTGCCCGGGTCGAGTCGCGGGACACCTGGAACGACACGAGGTCACCGCGCGGCAACGACGTCGCGACCTGGTGTGGGTCGCCGCCGAGGCCGTAAGCGGTGATCCGGCGGGTGTCCGACGACTGGCCGACCCAGACGAACCCGAGGTCGTCGATCGCGGGGGCGACGAGGTCCTCGCGGGCGTCGACGCGCAGGTGGTCGTCGCCGCGGACGACGACGGCACCGTCGCGGTTGCCGACGGCGGCCGTGGTGCCGGAGGCGGACAGTGAGATCGAGGTCGGGTCGAGGCCGGCCACGGTGTCGCCGACGCCGCCGCCGAGCTTCGAGACCTTGCCGGTGCCCGTGGCCGCGTAGCCGACCACACCGTCCTCGTCGACGAGGGGGCGGGGGTCGACGTCCGGGTTCTGCTGCGCGTTCGCCCCGCTCGAGTCCGGGACGGACAGGCTCGCGCCCTCGATGGTCATCGACACCGACGAGATGGTGGCGACCGAGGCGAGCGACTTGCTCAGTTGCTCGCGCATCCGGACGCGGTCGACGGTGCTGGCGCGCAGGGCGTCGCTGGACAGGTCGACGAGTGCCGTGCCGCTGTCGATGGTGACCGCGTTCAGGGAGAGCTGGGTGCCCTCGGGGAACGACGAGACGACGGCACCCTTGAGCCAGTCGGCGGGACCGGCCATCAGGGCGCTGGCGATGCGGGTGCTGGTGGACGAGCGGGCGAGGAACCAGCGCTCGTCGGGCACGAGGAACCGGAACGTCGGGTCGTAGAAGTACAGGGCGTGCTGCTGGAAGACGGAGTCGAAGCTCACCGGGGACAGGATGATGCCGTCCGGGGCGTAGGCGATGCGCCACTCGCCGTCCTCGCGGGTGAACTGGAACGTCAGCGTGGACGAGGTCGGGCGGACCGCCTGGGTGTACTCCCCCTCGGAGTCCACCGTCGCGCTCGCGGTGAGCGTGTACGTCAGTTCGCGGTCGTCGGCGCGCTCGACGGTGCCGCTGCCGTCGCGGATCGTGACGCCCTGCCGCGGGTTCCACTGCTGCGAGAAGTCCGAGGCGAGGAACTGTCGGGCGATGGCGTAGTTGTCCTGTGCACCGGTGGCCGCCGCGATGAACCCGCGCAGGATCGCCGTCTGGTCGGAGCCGGTGATCGGCTTGTCCGGCCGGAAGTCGACGCCGGACAGCGACTCGTCCTTGATCGTCTGCCCGGTGCGGACGGCGCCGTCGACGGGGATGGCGGCGCAGGCGGTGAGCGCCAGCACACTGACGGCCGCCAGCGCCGCGGCGACGACGTGCCGGAAGCGGGGACGGAGACGGGGGCGCATCAGGACTCCTCTCGCACGGCGCGGGGGCCGTCGTACGACTCGTCGAGCTCGGGCAGCGGGATCGCCGACGTCGCGGCGGTGACCTGTTCGTTGCGGGGCAGCGTCAGCACGAAGGTCGATCCCTGACCGGGGCGCGACCACACGTCGATCCGACCGCCGTGCAACTTCGCGTCGCCCAGGCTGATCGCGAGACCCAGGCCGGTGCCGCCGATGGTGCGCTTGCGGCTCGGGTCGGCGCGCCAGAACCGGTCGAACACCCGTGCTGCGTCCTCCGGCGGCATGCCGACGCCCTGGTCGCGCACCGCGATGGCGACCGTGCGGGCGTCGCTGTCGACGACGACCTGGACGGGCTTGGCGTCACCGTGCTCGATCGCGTTGCCGACCAGGTTGCGCAGGATGCGGCGGACGCGCTTGGCGTCGAGCCGCATCGTGGTGTGGCCGCCGGGCGTGGCGAGCTGCAGGTCGATGCCGGCGCGTTCGGCCAGGGGGCGGAACTCCTCGACGATGTCCGCGGCGAGCGCCGCCGGCACCGACGGCTCGGTGTCGAGCTGCACGGCCTGGGCGTCGTAGCGGGAGATCTCGAGCAGGTCGGCGAGCAGCAGCTCGAACCGCTCCACCTGGGCGTGCAGGAGCTCGGCCGATCGCCCGACCGAGGGCTCGAACGCGTGCCGGGAGTCGAAGAGCATGTCGCCGGCGAGCCGGATGGTGGTGAGCGGCGTGCGCAGCTCGTGGGACACGTCCGACACGAAGCGCTGCTGCACGCGGGAGAGCTCGGCGAGCTGGGTGATCTGCCGACTGACGGCCTCGGCCATGCCGTTGAAGCTCCGCGCGAGGGTCGCCAGGTCGTCCTGGCCGCGCACCGGGATGCGTTCGTCGAGGCGTCCGGCGGCGATCTTGCGGCTCGTCTCCGCCGCCTCGCGGATCGGGACCACGACCAGCCGGACGACGAGCGAGGTCACCAGGGCGATGAGCACCATGAGCGCGACGCCGCCGATCGAGAGCGTCTGCGACACGAAGTCCAGGGTCTGCTGCGCATCGGACAGGTCGTAGACCAGGTACAGCTCGTACTGGCCCGCGCTCGGGATCTGCAGCGTCGAGCCGACGGCCAGCCCGGGCACGCGGCGGCCGTCGTCGTCGAGCTGCACCGGCTGCAGGCTGAGCTTGCCGGTGTTCGCGCCGACCTCCTTGCGCAGGGCGTCCGTGATGACGGCGTCCGGGAAGTCCTGGCTCGCGATGGTCTGCAGCGTCTGCGGGGTGGACTGGTCCGGGCTCCGCTCGATCGCGATGCTCGTGCCGCCGGGGCTCGTCGTGTTCGACAGGATCGCCTGCTGCGCCTCGTTCTGCAGCGTCTCGAGCTCGGACTGGTTGTTGTCCTCGGCCGCGGTGGCGGCGTCGAAGATCCCCTGCGCGACGATGGTCGCGCGGGCCGACTCCGACTCGATCTGGTCGCGGCGCTGCGAGTAGACGTTCGTCGAGATGCTCACCATGACGGCGGTGCCGATGATCCCGACCGCCAGTCCGGTCGTCATCACGGTGATGGCGACCGAGCGGAACATCAGGGACCGACGCCACACGTACGCGACGGGCCGCCAGCCACGGCGGACCCAGCGGCGCATCCGTCGTCGGCCGCGGCCGACCACCCCGATCGACACGGTGGCCGTGCCGGGGGCGGCACCGGCTGCCGTGCCGGGAGCGGTGCCGGCGGGCGGGGCGGGCGGCACGGTGGTCAGGCTCCTCCGGCCCGGTACCCGACGCCGCGGACCGTGGTGACGGTCTTCGGGTTGTCCGGGTCGTGCTCGATCTTCGCGCGCAGGCGCTGGACGTGCACGTTCACCAGGCGGGTGTCGGCCTTGTAGTGGTAGCCCCAGACCTGCTCGAGCAGCATCTCGCGGGTGAAGACCTGGTTCGGCTTCTCGGCGAGCGCGCGGAGCAGGTCGAACTCGAGCGGGGTGAGCGCGATGACGGTGTCACCGCGGCGGACCTCGTGCCCGGCGACGTCGACCGTCACGTCACCGACGTGCAGCACCGTGGCGTCGGTGGCGCTCGGCCGCAGCCGCGTGCGGATGCGGGCGACGAGCTCCTTCGGGTTGAACGGCTTGACGACGTAGTCGTCGGCACCGTTCTCGAGGCCGAGGACGACGTCGGCGGTGTCGCTCTTGGCGGTGAGCATGATGATCGGCGTACCGCTCTCGGCACGGATGCGCTTGCAGACCTCGATGCCGTCGATGCCCGGGAGCATCACGTCGAGCAGGACGAGGTCCGGCTTCGTGCTGTGGAACGCGTCGACGGCGTCGTTGCCGTCAGCGCTGAACTCGGGTTCGTAGCCCTCCGAGCGGAGGACGATGCCGATCATCTCGGCGAGGGCCTGGTCGTCGTCGACGACGAGGATGCGCGGTGTCATGTGATGTGGACTCCGTGTGGCGTGCGGGTGGTGCCGGGTCGGCACGTGTCCCCACACGATAGCCGAGGCCCCGTCACGCGGCGTTTTCCGCCAGGATGGACGTGGACCGCGCGTCGCAGCGCGGACCGACACGACGAAGGGGGCCGAGGTCATGTCCGATTGGCAGACGCCTGGCGGTGGTCAGCAGGGGGCCGGGCAGCAGGGTGCCGGGCAGCAGGGCGCGTGGCAGGGACAGCCGGGAGGCCCGCCCCGCTCCTCCGCACCGCCGCCGCCCGCCCCGGGGCCGGGTCGACCCCCCGGCGGTCGTCCGCCGTCCGGCTCGCGTCCGGTGATCCCCCTGCGCCCGCTCGGCTTCGGTGACGTGCTCGGCGGCGCCTTCACGGTCTTCCGCCGGAACGCCCGCGTCCTGCTGCTCTGGAGCGTGCTGCTCAGCGGTGTGCTCGGGCTGCTCTCCACCCTCGTCAGCACGTTCGGCCAGCAGGCGCTGCAGTCGCGGATGATGACGGCGTTCGACGGCAGCGGTGGTGGCGACACGATCGTCGCGGGCTCGGTGACGCTGTGGATCCTGCTGACGATCGGCCTGCCGTTCCTGGCGTACCTCGGGCGCGGCTTCCTGGTCGCACCGGTCGCCGCGGACACCGGCCAGCGGGTGCTCGGCCGTCGCGCGACCTTCCGGGGTCTCTGGGCGTTGCTCGCCGGGCGGCGGTGGCCGGTCGTCGGGTGGATGTTCGTGCAGATCGGCGCGGGGCTCGTCGTCGGGATCATCGTCGCGGTGGTGTTCTTCGGGTTCTTCGCGGCGCTCGGTGCCGGGGACGCCGGCGCCGGGTGGTTCGTCCTGGCGGTCTTCGTGATGGTGCTCGGCTTCGGTGTCGTGCTGACGTGGCTCGGCATCCGGTTCGCCTTCACCGTGCCGACCATCGCGCTCGAGGGCCGACCGGTCTTCGCCGCCGCCGCGCAGTCGTGGCGGCTGACCCGCGGGGCGTTCTGGCGGACCTTCGGCATCCTGCTGCTCGTGCAGGTGATGTTCGGCGTCGCGGCCTCGATCGCCACGGCGCCGCTCACCATCGGGGCCGTGCTCGTCGGCGGGGTGTTCGACCCGCTCGGGCAGACCGACGCGTCCTCGGGCATCGGTGCGGGCGCCCTCGTCCTGATCGTCATCGGCAGTCTGCTCGCGATCGCGGTGCAGTGCGTCACCGACGTGCTGAGCGCGGCGGTCGTCACCTTCCTGACCATCGACCGGCGGATCCGGACCGAGGCCCTCGACCAGCGCATCGCGTCGCACCTCGACACCGGGCAGCCGGCCGACCCGTTCGCACCGTCCGCACCGGTCGCCCGACCGCCGTGGCCGCCGCAGCAGTGGGCCGGGCAGCAGCAGCCGTGGGCGCAGCAGCCGTGGGCCGGGCAGCCCCCGCAGGCGTGGCCCGGACAGCAGCAGGCGCAGCAGCCCTGGCCCGGACAGCAGCAACCGTGGCCGCAACACCCGCCGCAGCAGGGGCAGCACCGCCCGCCGGACGGGACCGCATGACCGCGGTCGACCCCGACGAGGCCCGCCGTCTGCTCGAACGCGAACTCGACCGGCCCGCGTACGACGGCGCCCACGTGACGTGGTGGGACCGCGCGTCACGGACGTTCCTGGACTGGCTCGGGTCCCTCCGCGCCGACGGGCTCGACTCCCCCGTCGCGGCACGCACGGCCCTGGTGATCGCGATCGTGGTGCTCGTCGCCGTCGTCGTGCTCGTCGTCGTGGCCCGCGGGATCCCGCGACGTCGTGCACGCAGCGGCGCGGACGACACCGGCGGAGTGTTCGACGACGACGACCTGCGCTCCGCCCGAGAACTGCTCGACGCCGCGCAGTCCGCGATCCGCCGGGGCGACTGGTCGGCCGCGGTCCTCGACGGCTTCCGTGCGACGGCCCGCGGCCTCGGCGAGCGCGACCTGGTCCCGGACGTCCCCGGGGCAACCGCACGCACCATCGCGGTGCGGGGTGCCGCGCCGTTCCCCGCCGAGGCCGCGGCGCTCGACGACGCGGCGACGGCCTTCGACGCCGTCCGCTACCTCGGGCTCGACGCCGACGAGGGCACCGCTCGCCGGGTCCTCGACACCGAGCGCGCCGTGCGCCAGGCTCGTCCGGCCAGGTCCTCGGGACCGGTGGTACCGGCATGACCGCCAGCACCGCCACCGCCGCTGCGCCGCGCACGGGTGCGCCGTCGGAGGACCAGCCAGAGGGCCGCCGGTTCCGGTTCGGCTTCTGGATCGCGATCGTGCTCGTCGGGCTCGTGCTCGCCGTGCTCACCGCCGTGGTGCAGGGCGCCGAGGGACCGGACCGCCGGCCGCTCGACCCCACCTCGACCACCGCGAGCGGATCGGCGGCGCTGGTCCGGGTCCTGGAGCAGCGTGGCACCTCCGTCCGGGTGACCGACCGTGCCGACGGGATCGACGGTGGCACGGTGTTCGTCGACGACTCCGACGGCGTCCTCGACCCAGGCGTCGCCGAGCGCCTCGCCCGGACCGCCGACCACGTGGTCCTGGTGGGCGTCGACTCCACGCCGTTCGCGTCGTTCGGCCTCGACGTCACCACGGCCACCGCGCCCGAGGGCGACGACACCGTGTCCACCGCGTCCTGCGCGATCCCGGCCGCGGCGTCGGCTGCGCGGGTGTCCACCGCCGGGTACGGCTACACGGTGGACGACCCCGACGCGGATCGCTGCGCGCCGTCCGGCAGCGGCGACGACCGAGCCTGGGGACTCGTCCGCACGGCGACGCCCGGCGGCGACGTCACCCTCGTCGGCACCACGTCGGCGTTCCGCAACGACACGATCACGACCGCCGGGAACGCCGCGCTCGCCCTCGGCCTGCTCGGCGCGGACGACCGGCTCACCTGGTACACGCCGACCGTCGGCGCGCCCGACGCCGCCCCGACCCTCGGCGAGCTCGCGCCGCCGTGGGTGCCGAGCGGCCTCGCGCTGCTCGCCCTGGTGGCCGTCGCCGCCGCGGTGTGGCGGGGCCGACGTCTCGGGCCGCTCGTCGTCGAGCGGATGCCCGTCGTGGTCCGCGCCGCCGAGACCACCGAGGGCCGTGCCCGGATGTACGCCCGCACCCACGACCGCACCCACGCCCTGGACACCCTCCGTGTCGCCGCGGTGCGCCGGATCGGCCGGCTGCTCGGACTCCCCCGGTCCGCGCACGTCGACGACGTCGTCCGCGCAGCGGCCCGCGCCACCGGCATCCCGCACGACCGCGTCGGCGCCGTCCTCGTCGGCGGTCCGACCTCCGACGACCGCGCCCTCGTCGACGGCACGAGGGCACTCGACGACCTCGAACGGGCCGTCCGACGATCCACCTCGGGCGACCGTCCCAGCACCGACCACGACCGACCAGGAGCACGACCGTGACCGACCTGCCAGCTGCCCCCGACCAGCACGTCCCCGCACCGGGCGACCGCGCCCCGCACGACCGGAACCAGCACGACCCCGGGCTCCGCGACGCCTTCGGGCGGGTCCGGGCCGAGGTCGCCAAGGCCGTCGTCGGGCAGGAGGGCGCGGTGTCCGGCATGATCGTCGGACTCCTGGCGCAGGGGCACGTGCTGCTCGAGGGCGTGCCCGGCGTCGCCAAGACCCTGCTCGTCCGCAGCCTGGCCGCCGCGATGTCCCTCGACACGAAGCGGATCCAGTTCACGCCGGACCTGATGCCCGGCGACGTGACCGGTTCGCTCGTGTACGACGCCTCCACCGGCACGTTCCCGTTCCGCGAGGGCCCCGTCTTCACGAACGTGCTGCTCGCCGACGAGGTGAACCGCACGCCCCCGAAGACCCAGTCCGCCCTGCTCGAGGCGATGGAGGAACGCCAGGTCAGCGTCGACGGCGACGCCCGGCTGCTGCCCGACCCGTTCTTCGTCGCCGCGACCATGAACCCGATCGAGTTCGAGGGCACGTACACGCTCCCCGAGGCGCAGCTCGACCGCTTCCTGGTGAAGCTGACGCTCGACATCCCGCCGCGCGACGTCGAGTGGCAGGTCCTCCGCCGGCACGCCGACGGCTTCGTGCCGCGGGACGTCCGGTCGGCGGGCATCACCCCGGTGGTCGGCGTCGACGAGGTCCTCGCCGCGCAGCGCGCCGTCCGGGCCGTCGGTGCTCGTGACGACGTGCTGGCGTACATCGTCGACCTCGCCCGCGCCACCCGTCAGGCACCGTCCGTCCGGGTCGGGGTCAGCCCTCGCGGTGCGACGGCCCTGCTCGCCGCCGCGAAGGCCTGGGCGTGGCTCACCGGCTACGACGCCATCACGCCCGACCACGTGCAGGCGATGGCCCTGCCGGTCTGGCAGCACCGGCTCCGGGTCGCCGCCGACGCCGAGCTCGAGGGCGTCGGCGCCGACGGGGTGCTCCAGCAGGTGCTCGAGCAGGTGCGGGTGCCGATCTAGTGGCGGTCTCCGGCCGGTTCGTCGCGCTGCTCGCCGTCGCCGTCGTGCCCACCGTGCTGCTCGCCAGCGGGTGGGCCGGCCTGGCGTGGGTCGTCGTCGTGCTGCTCGCCGCGGCCCTCGACGTCCTGCTCGCCGCCGACCTGGCACGCGTGCGGGTCGAACGGCGGATGCCGCGACTGGCCCGCCGGGACAGCACCGCCGACGGCACGCTCGTGCTCGCGAACGACGGCGGGCGGGTGCTCCGGGGCATCGTCCGCGACATGTGGGAGCCCTCGGCCGGACACCGGCCGCGCCGGGTCCGGATGACGGTGCCCGCGGGCGAACGACGGACCGCCCGCATGCGGTTCACCCCGTTCCGCCGCGGTCGACGCCGCACGGCCGGCGTCGCGGTCCGGGCGTTCGGTCCGCTCGGTCTCGCCGCCCGGCAGCGGGTCGTCACGGCGCCGGGCGAACTCGTCGTCACCCCGCCGTTCCGCTCGCGACGGCACCTGCCGTCACGGCTGGCCCGGTTGCGCGAACTCGACGGCGAGACCACCCTGCAGCTCCGCGGCCACGGCACCGAGTTCGACTCGCTGCGCGACTACGTCCGGGGCGACGACGTCCGCTCCATCGACTGGCGAGCGACCGCCCGACGGCAGGACCTCGTGGTCCGCACCTGGCGCCCGGAGCGCGACCGTCGGGTCGTGGTCGTCGTCGACGCCGGACGCGCCGGCGCCGGCAGGGTCGCGGACGAACCGCGCCTCGACACCTTCATCGAGTCCGCACTGCTCCTCGGTGCCCTGGCCGCGGCCGCCGGCGACCGGGTCGACCTGGCGGTCCTCGACGACACCGTCCACGACCGTGTGCACGGGGCGACCCGCACCGACGTGGTCCAGCGCTTCGGGGAGGCCCTCGCGATGGCGGAACCCGGGCTCGCCGCCACCGACTGGTCTGCCGTGCCGGCGCTCGTCGACTCGATCACGACCTCGCGGGCGCTCGTCGTGCTGGCGTCGAGCCTCGACTCGGTCGGTGCCTCCGGCGACCTGCTGGCGGTGCTGCCGCGGCTCACCCGGCGGCACGCCGTCGTGGTGACGAGCATCGAGGACCCGGCGGTGCAGCGGACCGCACGCGGCGGGGTGGACCCGGCCACGACGATCCGCACGGCGCGGGGCGGACGCGTGCCGGGCCTCCCGACCGGCGCGGAGCGCGACGTGTACCGGCGGGCCGCCGCCGAACGCACCCTGCTCGATGCCGACGGCGTCGCAGACGTCGCACGCCGGAGCGGCGCCGAGGTCGTCCGTGGCGCACCGGAGGACGTCCCACCGCTCGTGGCCGATGCCTACCTGCGCGCGAAGGCGACCGGCCGGCTCTGAAGCCGGACGGACCCTACCCGGCGACCAGGGCGGACGTGCCGCGCTCGAACTCGTCGAGGTCGCCGCGCTCCCCGGCCCGGTACGCGCGACCGCCGAGCACCCACTGGTACGCCAGGACCGCGGCGAGGGCGATCGTCCCGATGCCGATCTTGACCGGCCACGGCCAGTCCTGACGGGTGACGATGCCCTCGACCAGCCCGGACAGCAACAGCGTCAGCGTCAGACCGACCGCGATCGTGATGAGGCCACGGCCGTCCTCGGCGAGGGCCTGCGCGCGGTTCCGGTGCGGCCCCGGAGCGACCCACGACCAGAAGATCATCAGGCCCGCCCCGCCGGCGAGGAAGACCGAGTACAGCTCGAGCTGGCCGTGCGGGGCGATGTAGAGGAAGAAGTCGCCCAGGCGGCCCTGCGAGTGCATGATCGCCGCGGAGACCCCGAGCCCGACGGCGTTCTGCATGATCGAGAACGGCACGAAGACGCCCGTGATGCCGAACGCGACCATGGTGGCCGCGATGTAGGCGTTGTTCGTCCACACCTGCGCCGTGAACGCACCGAGACCATGGTCGGAGTAGTAGTCGACGAAGTCCTGCGTGGCGTACTGGCGGAGCGCCTCCGGCGTGCCGAAGGTCGCCGTCGCCCCCGGTGTCGTCATGATCCAGACGGCCACGATCGCGCCGATCGCGACGGTGGCCAGCGCCACCCAGATCGTCACCCAGCGGATCCGGTACAGCGCCGCGGGCAGCTGCCGGGTGAAGAACAGGGCGACCGCGGTGAGCGGGTCGACCGGGGTGCCGGTGAAGCGCAGGCGGGCGCGGTACAGGGTGAGGGACAGCCGGTCGCCGGTCGCGGTGCGGGGTGCGGCGCCGCGGATGCGGGCGAGGTCCGTCGCGGCGGCCTGGTAGCCGGAGACGAGCCGGTCGACGTCGGCACCGGTGGTGTGCCGAGCGCGCGCGAGACGGTCGAGCTCCTGCCACCGGTCGCGGTGCACCTCGGCGTAGGCGTCCAGGTCCACGTGTTCCCCCTCGTGTCGGCCGACTTCCGACAGAATGATCCCATGTCGAAGCCCCGCACGCCGCGCGACCTCGCCGACGCCCGATTCTCGCTCGCCCTGGACGAGACCGCCGACGAGCTCGTGGTCGGCGAGGCCGTCGCGCTCGACGTGCAGCCGGCCGGACTCGTCCTGCGGTTGGCGTCGGCGCTCCTCGACGGGGTGTGCCTACTCGTCCTGTACCTGCTGCTCATGTTCGGGGTGTCCCGGCTGTGGCCGAGCGGCCTCGACGAGGCGTGGGGCGCCGCACTGAGCATCGCCCTGTTCGTCGCCGTGCTCGTGCTGGTGCCGGCCGCCGTCGAGACGGTGACCCGGGGCCGCAGCGTCGGCCGGTACGCCGTCGGCACGCGGGTCGTCCGGGTCGACGGCGGTGCGATCGGGTTCCGGCACGCGTTCACCCGCGCGCTCGTCGGGCTGTTCGAGCTGTGGATGACGTTCGGGTCGGTGGCGCTGCTCGTGGCGTTGTTCGGCAGTCGTCCGCGGCGCCTCGGGGACCTGCTCGCCGGCACCGTCGTGCAGCACGAGCGGCTGCCGAAGCAGCGCGACCCCCAGGTGGTGCTGCCACCCGAGCTGACGGCCTGGGCCACGGTCGCGGATGTCTCGGCGCTGCCGCAGCGGCTCGAGAACCGGCTCGGCGCGTTCTTCCGCGGGGCCGCCGTGATGCGCCCCGAACTCCGGGAGTCCGCCGCCCGTGCGCTGGCCGCGGACGTCGCACCCTTCGCCCACCCGGTGCCGCCGGTGCCCGCCGAGGTGTTCCTCGCCGGGGCCGTCGTGCTGCGTCGTGGGCGGGACGTGCAGGCGCTGCGCTCCCGCGTCGGGTTGCTCACCGAGGCGGGCGCGTCGGCGTCGGCGCGGCCCCCGGGCTTCCCGCGCTAGCGCGCTGCGCCCCGCCTCAGTACCGGTAGTGCTCGGGCTTGAAGGGACCCTCGACCGGCACGCCGATGTACGCCGCCTGCTCCGGGCGCAGCGTCGTCAACTCGACCCCGAGGGCGCCGAGGTGCAGTCGCGCGACCTTCTCGTCCAGGTGCTTCGGCAGCACGTAGACCCCGGTCGGGTACTCGTCACGACGGGTGTGCAGCTCGATCTGCGCCAGGACCTGGTTCGTGAACGAGTTGCTCATCACGAACGACGGGTGCCCGGTGGCGTTGCCGAGGTTCATCAGCCGCCCCTCGGACAGCACCAGGATCGAGCGGCCGGTCGGCAGGCGCCACTCGTGCACCTGCGGCTTGATCTCGACCTTCTCCACACCCGGCAGGGACTCGAGCCCGGCCATGTCGATCTCGTTGTCGAAGTGGCCGACGTTGGCGACGATCGCCAGGTGCTTCAGCCCGAGCATCTCGTCGACGCCCACGACGCCGAGGTTGCCCGTGCACGTGATGACCATGTCGACGGTCTCGATGACATCGGCCAGACGGGCCACCTGGTAGCCGTCCATCGCGGCCTGCAGCGCGCAGATCGGGTCGACCTCGCTGACGATGACCCGGGCGCCCTGGCCACGCAGTGCCTCTGCCGCACCCTTGCCGACGTCGCCGTAGCCGACCACGAACGCGACCTTGCCGCCCATCAGGACGTCGGTCGCACGGTTCAGACCGTCGGGCAGGGAGTGGCGGATGCCGTACTTGTTGTCGAACTTCGACTTCGTCACGGAGTCGTTCACGTTGATCGCGGGGAACCGCAGCTGTCCGTTGCGCGACAGCTCGTACAGGCGGTGCACGCCCGTGGTGGTCTCCTCGGTGACGCCCTCGATGTCCGCGGCGATGCGAGTCCAGCGGTCGGACGACGTCTCGAGCGACGCCGCGACGGTGTCGAGGACGATCTTCCACTCGGCACTCGCGTCGGCACCGGCGACCGGCGCAGCACCAGCGGCTTCGGCGTCGGCTCCGGTGTGCACGAGCATGGTGGCGTCGCCGCCGTCGTCCAGGATCAGGTTCGGACCGGCCCAGTCGGCTCCGACGGCAGCGGCCTCGGCGGTCCAGTCGAAGATGCGGCTGGTGCACCACCAGTACTCCTCGAGCGTCTCGCCCTTCCACGCGAACACGGGGACGCCGGCTGGTGCGTCCGGCGTGCCGGTCGGGCCGACCGCGATCGCCGCGGCGGCTTCGTCCTGCGTGGAGAAGATGTTGCAGCTCGCCCACCGCACCTGCGCACCGAGGGCGACGAGCGTCTCGATCAGGACGGCCGTCTGCACCGTCATGTGCAGCGACCCGGCGATGCGCGCGCCGGCCAGCGGCTGCGACGCACCGAACTCCTCGCGCAGGGCCATCAGGCCCGGCATCTCGTTCTCGGCGAGGCGGATCTGGTGGCGGCCCGCCTCGGCGAGCGAGAGGTCGGCGACGCGGTACGGTGCTGCGGTCTGGGCTTCGGTGGGCATGCCCATCAGTCTTCCATGCCGGGAGGCGCGGGTCCCCAGCCGACGTCGGTCACGTTCCACGGGCCTCCCGTCCACCACCGCTGGTGCGTCGCGGACGCGAGCCGTCAGTCGGTCTCGCGCTGCAGCGGCTCGCGCCGCACCACCTGCCAGCCGCGCGGGACGCGCAGGCCGGCCGCGTGCCGGGCGCAGAGGTCGTAGCCGTGCGGTTCGACCCGCGTGGAGAGCGGCCCGACGACGACCATGGAGTCCCCGTAGTCGTAGGTCAGGGTCGCCGAAGCGCTCGCGGCGCACGCGACCTTGCTGCAGATCCTCACGTCCATGTCGTCAGGGAGCCTAGCGGAGCGAGCACGAGCGACCGGAGCGACCGGGAGTGACGACGGCACGCGTACGATGTGGGGATGCGTCGCAAGCCCCGCCTCGTCACTCCGGTCGACCGCGGTCGAGGCCGGTCCCGGCACGGACGCGGCGGGCGGTCGAGCGTGACCGGTCCCGAGCTCGCACCGATCACCACCCGCGCCGAGGCCTTCGACCGCATCGTCGGCGACAGTGCCCACTACCTGATCGGGCTCTGGCCCGACGAGCTGTCGGGCGTGGTGTTCCAGGTGGCCGACATGCCGACCGACGCCACCCTGCCCGACGCGATGCCCCGCTGGCGCATCGACCGCGACACCCTCAGGGTCACCGTGTTCCGGATCCCCGTCGAGCGGGTGAACCGCAGCCCCGAGAAGGACGACGCGGACCGGCGGATCATCATCGAGACGGCCGTGTTCCGCGCCGTCGGCGAGCTGATCGGCAAGGACCCGTGGGACCTGGCGCCGGACCGCTACCGCCACTGGTGACGGTGCGGCGCCCGGAGGCGCCGCACCGTCGTCACCGTCAGGGGTAGACGCGCACCGGCGTGGACACCTGGGTGGACGGTCGGACCGGGAACCCGGCGATGCCGTCGTCCCCGCGGTAGGTCACGCCCACCACGACCCCTTCGGCGCCGGAGATCGAGAGCTGCTTCGCGGTCTGCACGGGCATGGTGGCCGTGGCACCCGACAGCACCGTGATGGTGCGCTTCTCGTCGCCGGAGCGGATCGTGATCGCACGGTCCTCACGCGTCGGGTTCACGAAGTTCATGCGGACGCCCTCCCCCGGTGCCACCGCGGTGATGACCTGGTCACCCAGCGGCTCGGCCGAGGCGAACCAGCCGAGGTCGCTGTTGCCGTCGGCCGTCGGTGAGGTCGTGCGGGCACCGGCGACGACGGGCTGCGTCGACGTGACGGTGAACGAGTAGCGGCCGTCCGGGAAGTCGTCGAGCGCGACGTCGGTCACGACCCCGGGCTCGGCGGTGGCGTTCACGGTCGTGCCGCCGCCGTCCGCCGTGCTGATGCCGAGCGTGACGCGTGCCGACTCGGTACCGGGGACGAACAGCCGGACGACGGGGGCTGCGTCCGCCGTGTCGTCACCGCGCTGTGCCTCCTGCGCGCCGGCGAGCACGACGCCGGGGATGACCTGCGACCGCGAGGGAGCGGCGCCGCCGGAGACGATGTCGTAGCCACCGGGGGTCAGCGTGCGGACGACGGTCTCCTGCATGTGGGCGACGATCTGCCCGCCCGAGGACGACACGTGCACGACGGTGGATCCCTGGTCGGACACGAAGCCGGACAGCGGGACGACCTTCTGGGTGTTCGGGGCGACGACGATGCCGGTCGTGCCGGGGGCGCTGACCGTGCCGGTGCCGTCGTAGATCGCCAGGTCGACGGTGGCGTTCACGTCGGTCGGGTTCGACAGGGTGACGAGGCTGGTCCGCCCGGTCTCGGTCGAGCCGCCGACGAGCCAGGTCGACTGCGACGGGTCGTCGCACGACGCCGCGCCGGCACCGACCAGGTCGCCGCTGGAGACGCTCTGGTAGCTGCTGCCCGCGACCTGCGGTGTCGTGTCGCCCGCGGGGGCGGTGAGCAGGCGCGGGTCGCTGCCGCCGGTGGACGACGGGTCGAGCGAGGTCCGCTCGACGGTCGAACCGGTCGTCGCCGTGGCCACGGTCGCCGACCCGACGGTGCTCGCCTGGGTGGCGTCGTTGCCGGAGTCGTCGGACAGCCGCAGGGCACTTCCGGCGCAGACGCGCTCGGCGTCGGCGGGCACCGGGGTGACGGTCCGGCCGGCCGGGCGACCCGGTTCGGCCGCGGTGCCGTAGGCGTGCGCGGCCGTGACGGCGCCGGCAGCGACGACGACGGCGACCGCGGTCGCGGTGCCGCGGACGACCCAGCGTCGGACGGAGCGGGTGGTGGTGCTCATTCGTCGCGCTCCTCGTCGAAGGTGGTCGCGGGTTCCTCGGCCTCGATGACGTTCGAGGTGGCGCGGCGACGGCGCGGGGCCGTCGGCACGGCGAGCAGGGCGGCCGCCCCGAACACCACGCCGAGCACGACCAGGTACAGGACGTGCGTGGCACGGGCGGCGGCGGACCCGGTGGTGGTCCGGTCGACGTCGCCCTCGTAGTGGAACAGCTGGCCGTTCGTGGTCTCACCGATGCTCGTGAAGAGCGCGTTCTGCCCGATCGCGCCCGCGGCACGGTCGTGCACGGTCTGCGCCTCGGGGTCGTCACCGGCGTCGTCGAGCAGGACGAAGCTGATGCCGAGTTCCTGCAGTGCCGGCCGGGGGTCGTAGCCGCTGCGGCTCGCCAGGTTGCCGGCGAGTGTCGTGAGCCGGGCGCCGGACTCGCTCAACCGCAGGGCGGTGGCGTCGAGGGTCGACTGGTCGTCGAGGGTGGCACCCTGGCCGCGTTCGAGCGCGACCGCGAGCGACCCGTCGTCCTGCGGCACCACGACGAGCGTGCCGACGTCGGGGTTCGCCTGCGCCTCGGCGTTCACGTACGCGCTGAGCACCCGGCCGGTGGTCGGCTGGATGGCGGCGTTGCCGAGGTAGAACGCGGCGAAGGCGGGGGCCACCGCGACACCGGCGAGCACCGTCGCGACGAGTCCCGTGACCGGGGCGGCCTTGGGCAGCACGTCGATCCCGATGCAGGCAGCGACCACGATCGCGAGCCAGTACACCGACAGCCCGCTGCCCGGCCACACGATGGTGGTGGTCGACCCGACGCCGGTGACGGTCACGTGGGTGGCGGCGAACGCGGTGCCGAACCCGAGCAGTGCGACGACGAGCGCCGAGCCGGCGACGGCCCAGCGGTGTCCGAGCATCGCGCCGATCGCCGCGGCGGCGATCGGGACGGCCAGGACGGCCATCACGATCGGCAGCCACGTGCCGACGGCTGCGAGTCCGGACGTGGCGGGCAGCCACCCGCTCCAGTCCGGCAGCGGCTGACCGATGGCCAGCTGCAGCGCGGACGGTGCGCGCGTGGCGGACGGGACGCCGGGGTCCGCGAAGACGGCGAGGACGTTGCCGCGCGCGACCTGGGCGAGGACGAGCGGCAGGAAGAGCACGGCGGTCGGCACCGGGATGAAGGCCCGACGGTGTGCACGGCGCCACCCGACGACGAGCGCGACGAGCCACCCGATCAGCAGGACCGGCAGCAACGACGGCGCCGAGGCCGCCACGACCGCGAACAGCAGCGAGGCACCAGAGGCCCAGGCCCACGAGCGGTGCGCCTCGAGCACGGCGACGAACAGCCACGGCAGCACCAGGTGCGCGATGACGGCGCCGAGGTGGCCGGTCGTGACCGCGCCGACGAGCGAGGGCGCGATGGCGTACAGCGCGGCACCGATCACCGGCACCCACTTGCGCGTGGTGACCTTGCGGACCGCGAACCAGGCGCCGAGGGCGGAGACCGGGAACGCGACGAGCATCACGAGCACGACGGACGTCGAGGGCGACCAGAACACGATCGACCCGAGGACCGCCAGCACGGCGGCGAACGGGTCGGACGGACCGGTGAACCCGGTGCCGAGCGAGTGCCAGCCGTACCCGACGTTCTGCCAGAGCTGCCCGACGCTCGTGCTGAGGGGCAGCAGGCCACCGCCGCTCAGCGCCGGTGAGCCGAGCAGGGGGTAGAGCGTGACGACGCTCAGGACGGCCGCGGCCAGCACGACCCAGATCCCGCCGTCGCCGAGGAACGACGCCCGCGCGATCGGGGCGTCCTCGACCCGGGCGAGTTCGACGTCGCGCGAGGTGGTGCGGTGCTCGTGCACCCGACGCCAGCTGACCCGGAGCGGTTCGACGGCGGCCCAACCGAGCTTCTTCGTGCGGGCGAGGTTCCTGCGCGCCCGACCGGTGCCTCCGGCGAAGGCCACCGCGAACGCCGCGGCGAGCTCGGGGACGACGGCCGCGGGGTGCTTGGCGACGAGGTGGCCGATCGCCCGGCCGAGTGCGAAGGGGACGAGGGTGAGCCAGTGCAGCCAGAGCAGTCCGCCCGGCGCGTAGGTCATCCGGCGGTGCAGCTGCGCCTGCCGGTGCATGCGGACACGGCGGGCCTCGGAGACGCGCTTGCGGCCGAACTCCTCGACCGGACCGGCGGTGGTGACCTTCGCCTCGGGGACCAGGGCGACGCGGTGCCCGGCCAGGCGCACCCGGACGCAGAAGTCGAGGGCGGCGTCGACGTCGGGCAGCGCCGGGTCGAAGCCGGCGAGCTCGGTCCACACCGAGCGGCGCACGAGCATGCCGCCGGCGGCGACGCCGAGCACGTCGGTGTGCCGGTCGTGCTGGCCCTGGTCGAGCTCGTCCTGCACGAGACCGATCGATCGGCCGAAGCGCGTCATGCTCTCGCCGAACGCGCGGATGAGCGAGGGGTCGTCGTCGGCGACGAGCTTCGGGCCGGCCACGACCACGGACGGCGCGATCTCGACGGCGGAGAGCAGGTCGGCGAGTGCGGTCGGCGACGGCGCGTTGTCGTGCCCGAGCAGCCACAGCCACTCGTCGACGGGCTCGTCCACGACGGCGGGCGGGGCCTCGCGCTCCCCGCGGGCGACGGCCTCGCCGAAGGGGCGTCCGGCCGGCAGGCGCAGGAGCTCGGCGGACCCGCCGAAGGACAGGCCGGCGGTGGAGCCGTCGGTCGATCCGACGTCGACGACCACCAGGTTCTCGGGGTGGCGGGTCTGGGCCGCGAGTGCGTCCAGGGTCCGGTCGAGGTGGGCCGCTCCGTTGGCGGCGACGAGGATCGCGGTGACTCTGGGCTGCATGACGGGCGTCACTCTACGGTCTGGAGGCACGGCGTCCGCTGCGGACGGCGGCGCGCCGTGAACCTGTGGGCGCGCTCACCGCTCGGTGCGGGACCGTCAGGCGCGCTTCCGCAACTTGCGACGCTCGCGCTCCGACAGGCCGCCCCAGATGCCGAAGCGTTCGTCGTTCTCCAGCGCGTACTCGAGGCACTGCGCCCGGACCTCGCACGACGTGCAGATCTTCTTCGCTTCGCGCGTGGAGCCGCCCTTCTCGGGGAAGAACGCCTCCGGGTCGGTCTGTGCGCACAGCGAGTCGACCTGCCACGCGAGCGGGTTCTCCTCGTCGTCCGTCTCCGGCCGTCGAACACCCGGGACGCCGAGCGCCACGGGGTCGACGTGCCAGTCCTCCGGAACTCCGGCGTGGAAGTCGGAACCGTTCACCCTGATCACCCCTGACGTCTCGATAACGGGACCACAACGATTGAAGTCGTTGCCTGTAATTACAGCGGTGTCATTCGCCTGAGTCAAGTCGCGGATCATAGAAGGCACTGACCGCTTCGGCGTGTCATGTCCCCCGTCTGGGCGTGTCGCGCCCGGTCTGTCGGGGTTTCGGGGGACAACTGACACGTCCTCAGCCGCTACGAGGCGCTGCGGCGGGCCTCCCACGCACTCGTGACCATCTCGTCCAGGGTGTGGCGCATCGCCCAGTCGAGGTCGCGCGTGGCGGCCTCGCCGGTGGCCACGATGCGCGCCGGGTCGCCGGGGCGGCGGGGCGCGATCTCCGGGTCGAAGGCGATCCCGGTGCCCTTCGCCATGGCGTCCATGATCTGCCGGACGCTCACACCGTCGCCGCTGCCGAGGTTGTACGCCTGTTCGAGCGACTCCCCCGCCTCGAGCTTCTGCGCCGCGACGGCGTGCGAGTGCGCGAGGTCGGCGACGTGGATGTAGTCACGGACGCAGGTGCCGTCCTCGGTGGCGTAGTCGTCGCCGTTGATGCGCGGCGTGCGGCCGGCCAGCAGGGCGTCGAACACGAGCGGGAACAGGTTGTGCGGGCTGGCGTCGTACAGGTCGGGTTCGCCGGAGCCGACGACGTTGAAGTAGCGGAGCGAGGTCGTCGTGAAGCCCGCGGCGACCTCCATGTCCCGCAGCAGCCACTCGCCGATGAGCTTCGACTCGCCGTACGGAGACTCTGGTGCCTTCGGGGTCGACTCCACGACGACGTCGACGTCCGGGGTGCCGTAGACCGCGGCGCTCGACGAGAAGACGGCCTTCGTGACGCCGTTCTCGGCCATCGCACGGAGCAGCGTCGCCATGCCGGTGACGTTCTGCTCGTAGGTGTGCAGTGGACGCTCGACCGAGACGCCGGCGTACTTGAAGCCCGCGACGTGCACCACGCCGGTGACGTCGTGCTCGCGCAGGGTGCGGGCGACCAGCTCGCCGTCCAGGATCGTGCCCTCGACGAACGGCACGTCGTCCGGCACGAACGCGCGGAAACCGCTCGAGAGGTCGTCGAACGCGACCGTGTCGATGCCGGCCGAGCGCAGTGCTCGGACGACGTGGGACCCGATGTACCCGGCACCGCCGGTGACCAGCCAACTCATGGTCGCCACGCTAGCGGACGGACGGTGCACCCCGGTCGCGGTGTGCGGGACCGCGCCAGCGGGTGCGGCTCCGCGCTACCGGCCGGTCGCGATGAAGACCGTGGACGTCACGCCGTTCGACGAGTCGGCCTCGACCGTGACGTCGCCCTCGTCCGGTGTGATGAAGCAGGACTCGCCCTTGCGGAGCAACGTGGCGGACCTCGCGCCGACGAGCGTCACGACACCCTCGGTGCAGATCGCGATCGACGGGCCGGCCAGCGGAGCCACCCCGCCGGTGCTCAGGCCGACCGGTCGTCCGTCGCCGTCGACCCGCAGCAGCGCGAACCCGACGCCCTCTGGTGCGAAGCGGTCCACGCCGGGGGCCAGGCGCTCGGGCTCGAGGACCGGTGCCGGGTAGGCCGTGAAGTCGAGCACGTGCAGGAGTTCGGGGACGTCGACGTGCTTCGGCGTCAGTCCCCCGCGCAGCACGTTGTCGGACGGCGCCATCAGCTCGATGCCGAGGCCGTCCAGGTAGGCGTGGATGTTGCCGGCGGGCAGGTACATCGCCTGTCCCGCGGTGAGCGTCACCCGGTGCATGAGCAGGGAGACGACGATGCCGGGGTCGCCCGGCCAGCTCGTCGCCAGGTCGCGGACCGTCGCCGTGTTCGGGGTGACCAGGTCGTCGTCGAGGGCGACGGCGAGGTCGCTCGCGGCCTGCACGACGGCGAGCGCGGAGTCGTCGGCCGTCTCGAGCCACCGCACGGTGTCCTCGAGGCCGTGCTGCAGGTGCACCTCGAGCGGGCCGAGCCGACCGCTGCCGGCGTCGAGCACGCGGACCTCGGCCAGGGTCTCCTCGACCGGCCGGAAGCCGCTCAGGGCCTCGAACCGCTCGCTCAGCGCGACGACGAGCTCGGGCTTCGGGAACGGGTCCTTGTAGTTGCGCGCCGGGTCGTCGATCGCGATGCCCTCGCGCTCCTCGCGCGCGAAGCCAGCCTCGGCCTGCTCCGGCGTCGGGTGCGCCTGCAGCGACAGGGGCGCCGCCGCTGCGAGCACCTTCAGCAGGAACGGCAGGCCGGTGCGGTCGCCGCCCAGGGCGTCCTGCGGCTCGGCGGCGATCCAGTCGAGCAGTGTGTCGGCACCGCCGACCATCGCCGGGTTGACGACCACGCTCGGGCTGCCCGGGTGGGCGCCGAGCCAGAGCTCTGCCTGCGGGGCGCCGGTGACGGTGCGACCGAGGAGCTCCGGGATCGCGGTGACCGAGCCCCAGGCGTAGTCGCGGGGGGTGTTCGTGATGCCGAGGAACATGGGCGAGAGCCTACCGGCGGGATCCGGGGACTCCGGTGGCCCGCTGCCGCCGGTAGCCTGACGTCGTGACGAACACCTGGCCGCTGGCACGCGGGACCGTACCCGAGCGCGAGGCGTTCGCCTTCGGTGCGACCACGATCTTCGTGCTGTTCGCCGGGGACGCCGTCCCGAACACCCTCACCTGGGTCGGAGCAGGCGTCCTGTGGGCGCTCGTCGCCGCCTGGGGCATCACGATCCTGGTCCGGGCGAGGCCGCCGCTCGTGCGCTCCCCCTGGCCGCTCTGGGCCTTCCTGGGGTGGTGCCTGCTGTCCGCCGTCTGGTCGCACTGGCGGTTCGCCACGATCTCGAGCCTGACCGTACAGGTGATCTGCGCTGCCGTGGCCTTCACGATCGCGTCCACCCTGACCTGGCGCCGGATCCTCGACGCGCTCAGCCTCGCGCTCCGCTGGGTGCTGCTGCTCTCGATCCTGTTCGAGGCCGTCGTCGCGGTGTTCGTGCGGCACCCCATCGCGCCGATCTGGACCGACTACGGCGACGCCGACATCCCGGACGCCTTCTACTTCTCACGCGCCGAGCTCTTCACCGGTGGCCGCATCCAGGGCCTGCCGGGCAACGCGAACCTGCTGGCGATGGTCGCGCTGCTCGTC
Source organism: Curtobacterium sp. PhB78 (assembly GCF_003751685.1). Taxonomy (NCBI): domain Bacteria; kingdom Bacillati; phylum Actinomycetota; class Actinomycetes; order Micrococcales; family Microbacteriaceae; genus Curtobacterium; species Curtobacterium sp. PhB78. Next base: position 732,326 of record NZ_RKIA01000001.1, on the reverse strand, counting down.
GCGATCGTCGTCGTGCTGCAGCTCGCCGAGGGTCGGATGCACCGGCAGCGGGCCACCGGCTGGCTCGTGGTCGCCGTCCTCGGGTTCGTCCTGACCCGCTCCTCCACGGTCATCGCGGCCTCGCTGGTCGTCGCCGTCGTCGCCCTGGTCGCCGTGTGGATGCGCCGGGTCCCGACCGTGCGACGCACCCCGCGCTACCTGCTGCTCGCGGTCGGCGCGGTCGTCGTCGCCGGCGCGGCGTTCGTGCTGCGCGGCCCGGTCTCGGAGCTGCTCGGCAAGGGATCGGACGCGACCGGCCGCGGCGAGATCTGGGCGAAGGTGCTCGGTCTGATCGACCAGCACGCCGTCGTCGGCTGGGGCTGGATCGGCTACTGGTGGCCCGGCATCCCCACCCTGGCCGACCTGGCGCACCGCAAGGGCGTCACGTACCTGCAGGCACACGACGCCTACCTCGACGTGTGGATGCAGACCGGCATCATCGGCCTCGTCCTGTTCCTGCTGTACGTCGTCACGACGCTGTCGCGCTCGTGGGCGTGCGCGACCCGGATCGGCTACGACGCCGCACTCCGTCCGCGCACGTTCGACCCGGTGTCGCTCCTGCCGCTGCTCGTCGTCGTCGCGCTGCTCGTGCAGTCCGTCGCGGAGTCGCGGCTGCTCTACCAGGGGAACTGGGTGCTCTTCGCGCTCATCGCCATCAAGACCCGGATCGTCCTGACCGGCGAGGAACCGACGTCGACCGGCGACGGCCCGCGCACCCCGCCCGCGAAGCGCGAGTTCCGCTGGGCCACCACGCGCTGATCGTCAGCTGCCCGCAGTCAGCGGTCCCGCGTCAGCGTCGCGCGTCAGCGGAACAGCCACGCGCACGCGACCGGTGACGACCACGGGTTCGACCGCACCCGCACGACCTCGAGCGTCGGGTCGGCGCGACACGCCTCGGCGGCCGCGGGCAGCTGCTCCGCCCACACCGGCCCGTCGCTGCGCCGGGTGTCCGCCGGCGCGACGTGCAGGACGGCCGACACGACGACGGCGGCGACCACGCACCAGGCGGCCAGCGCCCCGACGAGGCGACCCGTGCCTCCCGTCCGCTGCGCGACACGCGACCACCGATCGGTGTCCACCAGTGCGGCGGCGGCGACCACCGCGGCGCTGACGAGCAGCAGGCCGGACGCGGCTGCGTAGCGCTGCGGCGGGATAGCCGCCATGGCGGCCGTGGGGTTCGCCCACGGCTGCCCGGCACCGTCGTTCGCGAGCAGCGCCGCCCACCACACGGCACCGGACGCGACCGTCAGCGCGACGACCATCCACCGGGAGCGGGCCGGCCCGACGACGACACCGGCGACCAGGACCAGCACCAGTGCGCTGACGGGCACCAGGACCGGCGCCCAGCCGTGCTCGACGACCGTGGTGACCACGACGCCGAGGTGCGGGTCCCACGCGCCGGCGACGGGCCGGAGCAGGAACCCGGCGAGCACGTCGCGGAACGCGGGAGCGCCGGGCGTCAGGTCGCGCGGGTGGGTGAGCGTCGTGACGACCTGCACGACGGCCCCGGCGAGCGCCACGACCGTGACGGGCAGCGGGAGCAGGCGCGCGCGGCGAGACCCGTCGCCCCCAGGACGACGCAGCGGCCACGCGAGCAGGAGCAGCGGCGTGAACAGGATCGTCTGCGGTTCCGTGAGGACCGCGAGTCCGGCGACGACGGCGAGCCCGACGGCTCCCCACCAGGTCCGGCTGCGGTGTGCGAAGACCCAGGGCACCAGCACGAGCAGGTACCAGTGCAGGTTGGCGGCGTTCCCGCTGATCTCGTACGGCGCGAGCGGCAGCACGACGGGCACCGCGGCGAGCACGAGGCGGAACGGCCACGGTCGGACCACGTCGCGGGACAGGACGAAGACCAGCGCGCACACGGCCCCGACCACCAGGCAGGACGACAGCGAGACGACCTGGGCGTACCGCGCGGTCGGCAGTGCGTACCCGAGGTCGACCACCATCCGGGGCAGCAGGTGCACGTACCCGGCGTACGGGTGCAGCAGGGTGTCCACCGGACCGAGGGCGATGCGCTCCCGCAGGAAGACCCCGCCGTCCTCGGCCCAGACGGTGTTCCGGGGCACGGGGCCGAGCCGGTACCAGGCGAGCGCGCCGGCGGCGAAGCCGATGACGACCGCGACCAGCGGCAGGCCGGCGGCCCTCCGCAGGGGGTCCATTGCAGTGAAGCTAGGTCAGCATCGCGCATCGTCGATGACGCCACACCGCGGATCGTCGATACAGCCGTTCCGCGATGCGGGCGACTCGTCACAAGGTCGTACGCCAAGATGGACGCGTGACGGACGGCCGGGTGAGCAGACACGTGCTCGGGCGCCGGTACCTCTCCGCCTGGATCGGCTTCTCGGCCGGTGGACGGTTCAGCCAGGCGCTCGCGACGGTCATCGTGCTGTTCGGGTTCGGGCAGCCGACCGTCCAGGCCCTCGTCGGCCGGTCGGGCACGTGGGCCGTGCTCGTGACGCTGTTCGTCCTCGCCGGGCTGAGCCTGCTCGGGCAGCGGTACCGGATCGAGTGGCACGGCGTGCTGCCCCTGTCGCTGCTGGCGTTCGTCGGGTACTGCGCGTTGAGCGTGCTCTGGAGCGAGTACTCGTGGGTCGCCCTGCGCGGTCTCGTGCAGACGGTCTGCTTCATCGGACTCGGCCTCTACCTGGCGCTCGGGCGGGACCTGGTGCAGGTGATCCGGGCGTCGGGTGACGCGTTCCGGATCCTCCTCGTCGTCGCCCTCGGCCTCGAGGTCCTGTCCGGACTGGTGCTCGACGTCCCGCTGCCGGCCTTCGGGATCCGCGGCGACATCGCCTACGGCGGCCCGATCCAGGGCATCGGCGGCACCCGCAACTTCATGGGGTTCATCGCCGCGATGGCCCTGGTCACCTTCGTCGTCGAGTTCCTCACCCGCTCGGTCACCATGTGGCGGGCGATCGGCTCCACCGCCCTCGCCGTCATCGCGCTGATGCTCGTGCAGTCCCCCATCACCGGCCTCGCGATGATCGCCCTCGCCGTCACCGCGCTGGCCCTCTGGTCGCTCCGGCACGCACGACCCGCCACCAGACCGGTGGTCAACGGCGTCCTCGGCGGCGCGGTCCTGCTCACCCTGGTCGTGGCCGTGTTCGCGCGGCACCGGCTGCTCGCCGAGATCGGTGCGGCCGGGGGCACGGCGACGCGCATCGACCTGTGGTCGCAGATCCGCGTCCTGACCGAGCGCTACCCGATCCAGGGCTGGGGGTGGGTCGGGACGTGGCCGACCGAGCCCGTCGTGCCGTACGTCACGCTCATCGACCCGTCCGGCGCGCGGTTCACGTCCGGCCTCAACGCGTTCGTCGACGCGTGGCTGCAGCTCGGGGTGGCCGGCACGATCATCCTGGGGATCGCCGCGCTGCTGGCCTTCGCACGAGCATGGGTCACGGCGACGACGTTCCCCGGAGTGGCCTACGTGTGGCCGGCCGCGGTGCTGGTGCTGCTCGCGGTGACGAGCACGGCGGAGAGCTACCTGCTGCACGGTGCGGGCCTGATGTTCTTCGTGACGGTGCTCGTGATCGCGGCGCGGCGGCGCTCGTGGCGCCGGCACCTGCCGCGGGCGTAGGTGCCGCGGGGGCGCGCAGGCACGGCGTGTGACGCACTTCGTGAGCAGGAATGGTCGAGTCCGCCGCGGCGACCCGACCATTTCTGTTCACGAAGCGCCGGCCACCGCCGTCGTCATGCCTGCTCGTGCGCAGAGCGCCGAGGTTCCACGACACGCCGCCCGTCTGCCGCCGAGGTTCCACGGAGCGGCGGTGGGAGCGCCGAGGTTCCGAGATCTCGGAACCTCGGGGCAGCGCGAGCGGGCGCGGGCGCGCGCTACGAGCGCGTCGGACGACCCAGGCGGCGCTGCAGGCCCCACTGCGTGACGCGGAGCATCGCCTCGACGACGATGGACCGGCTCATCTTCGAGACCCCGTGCACGCGATCGCGGAACCGGATCGGCACCTCGACGATGCGGCCGCCCAGCGCGTCCACGCGCAGCGTCATGTCGACCTGGAAGCAGTACCCCTTCGAGTCGATCGAGCCGAGGTCCATCCGCGCGATCGCGTCGGAACGGTAGACGCGGTACCCGGCGGTGATGTCCCGCACGTGGATCCCGAGCACCAACCGCGCGTACGTGTTCGCGCCGCGGCTCAGGGCCTGACGACGGAGCGGCCAGTCGACGACCGACCCACCGGGCACCCAGCGCGACCCGATCGCGAGCAGCACGTCGTCCGACGAGGTGACCGCGTCGATGAGCGCCGGCAGCCGGTCGGCCGGGTGCGAGCCGTCGGCGTCCATCTCGACCAGCAGCGGGTAGCCGCGCTCCAGGCCCCACCGGAACCCGGCGACGTAGGCCGTGCCGAGCCCGAGCTTGCCCGACCGCTGCAGCAGGTGCACCCGGTCGTCGTCGGCCGCGATGGACCGCACGATGTCGCCGGTGTGGTCCGGGCTGCCGTCGTCGACGACGAGCAGGTGGGCACCGGGCGACGCCGTCAGGATCGCGTCGGCGATGGCTCGGATGTTCTCGGCCTCGTCGTACGTCGGGACGATGACGAGGGCCGTGGTCTCGGCTGGGTTCACCGGTTGCCGAGGCGTCGCTTGATCTTCCCCGCGACGCTGCGCGGGCCCTCGGTGCGGAAGTAGTGCACCGCGCGCCCGACGTCGTAGCGGACGCCTGAGAGCTTCTTGCGGTCCGGCACGCGCACGCGCATCGTGTGGGGCGCGAGCTTCGTGCTGGTGTCGCGCACCGACTTGTCCGCCGCGCGGATCGGGTTCCGGCAGAACTCGACGAGCGGCGCCAGGACGTTCTCCCACGTGAACTGCTCGCGCACGCGGTCGACGTTGGCGATGAACTGGGCGCGGGCCTTCTTGTCGAAGAGCGCGGTCTCGAGCGCCGTGGCCAGGCCGTCGACGTCCTGTTCGTGCACTGCGACGCCGAGCTGCTGCTCGGCGACCAGGTCACCGAAGGAGTCGCCGGCCGTCGTGACGATCGGCAGGCGCGCCCACAGGTAGTCGAGGATGCGGGTACGGAACGAGAACGTGGTCTCGAGGTGCTCGTAGTGCGTCGAGACGCCGGCGTCGGCCTCGAGCAGGTAGGCGCCGCGCTCCTCGTACGGGATCCACGAGTCGTTGAAGAACACGTGCTTCCCGGTCAGACCGAGGGCGTCGGCCTCGGCGCGGACCTTCGCGACGATGTCCATCTCGGGCACGTCGGGGTTCGGGTGCTGCACGCCCATGAAGAAGAGCTTCACCGACGGCCGGCGGGCGGCGAGCTGGGCGATCGAGCGGACCAGGGTGATCGGGTCGAACCAGTCGTAGATGCCACCGCCCCAGACGACGAGCTTGTCGTTCTTGCCGATGCCCGGCACGACTCCCTTGACCCGCGGCTGGTCGTGCACCGGCGGGGTCGAGGACAGCCCGAACGGCACGACGCCGATGAGCGAGCGGAGGTCAGCGTCGCGCGAGTACGTGCGGGCGTTGACCCGGCCGGAACCGGCGAGCTGGCCGAGCCAGAACATGCGCTGGCGTTCCGAGGCACAGATGAAGTAGTCGCCGAGCTCGAGCTGGTGGTTGAGCGTGTCCGAGGCGTCGAGGATCTGACGGTTCCACTGGTCGACGTCGTCGCTGCGGCCCTGCTCGAGCTGCTCGAGGTGCAGCGGGTCGTACACGTCGACGACCAGGATCTTGCTCGTCGACTCGAGCACCGGGAACAGCCGGAGCGCGTGGCCCTGCACGATGATGACGTCGGCCCAGCCCTCGTGCTCGACCATCTGGCGGGGGTGGCGGTGCGGCACGGTGACGACGTCGTACGACGGGTCGATCTGCGACGAGCGGGTCAGGCTGACCACGCGCACGTCGTGCTCGGACGCGAGCTGCTTGGCCATCTGGGTGGCGCGGATCGCGGGACCGGCCATCTTCGCGCCGATCGAGTCGCCCGTGATGATGAGGATGCGACGACGGGTGCCGACCTCGAGCACACCGAGGGAGTGCACGATCTTGTCGTAGCCGGCCAGGTAGTTCTCGATCGGGTACGCGGGCTCGTCGCGGTTGCCGAACAGGCGCAGCAGCTCGCGGTCGCTGCGGACACGCGTGGCCTGGATCGCGCGGCGCGACTCGGTCATCGACGGCAGCTGCTCGACGAACTGGTCGACGCCGTAGATGCCGGCCATGCTCGTCTTCGGCACCGGGATGGTGGGGACGCTGTCGTCGCCGGGGTTCCGCAGGTCGAGCTCCGTGGAGTCGAGCTCCCCGCGGCCCACGGCACGGCGGACGGCGAGCGCCAGCGAGCCGGGCAGGGCGGCGGCGAGCTGCTCGTCGCCGAGGTTCTTGTACAGCGTGAAGAGGGCGTTCCGCTCGAGCAGGTAGGTCTCGCGGAAGTCGCCGAACTTGTTCATCGACGCGTGGTGCTTGTGGAACGCGACCGACTTCGGCTGGTACCGGAAGCGCCAGCCGAGCAGGTTGAGCCGCCAGCCGAGGTCGACGTCCTCGTAGAACATGAAGTAGCGGTCGTCGAAGCCGTCGAGCTGCTCGAAGAGCTCGGCGCGGATGAACATCGCGGCGCCGGTGCCGAACAGGACGTCGGTCTCGCTCTCCCAGCGGCCGGTGTCCGGCGACCCGGCGAAGGGCTTGTAGCCCATGCCGTACCAGGTCATCGCGGCCTCGGTGAAGTCGATGTTGACGCCCTCCCAGTCGAGGACCTTCGACGCCACGGCACCGATGTCGGCGCCGGACGCGAACGTGGCCATCGCCTCGCGCACCCAGCCGGTGTCGGGACGGGCGTCGTTGTTGAGGAACGCGACGACCTCGCCGGAGGACTTCTCGACGCCGAGGTTGCACCCGCCGGTGAAGCCGAGGTTGGCGGCCGCGTCGACCAGGGTGAAGTCGAGGTCGGAGGCCTGCAGCCGGCCGAGGTGCTCCGGACCGGAGCCGTTCTCGACGACGATCACCTCGAGCTTGTCCTGCGGCCAGTCCTGCTTGCGGAGTTCCGCGATGCTCGTCAGGGTGTCGTCCGTGCCCTTGTAGTTCACGAGGATGACGGACACGACTCCCGGCTTGCGCTCTGTCACGCGAGTTCCTCCAGCAGCTGCCGCGCACGGCGCGGATCGGTGGCTCGGCCCACGGGGTGCCGCGAGCCGATGACACCCTACAAGGCGCGCCCCGCCACTCCCCTGTGGCCGTCGCCGATTCGTGCAGAATGGGCCGCGTGACTGCCGCAGTGATCCCGAACACTCCCCTCTCCTCGCCCCTCGCACCGGAGTACGCGGCCATCGCGGCCGGTGCGCACGCCGAGGGGCCGCGCGGCACCGTCCGGTTCGCCGTGTCGACCGCCGACCCGACCGAGGGCAAGGGCGACCTGTTCGTCGCACTCGGGCTCGCACGGGCGCTCCGTGCCGAGGGCTGGGGCGTCGCGATGTGGCCGCTCGAGCGCTGGGGGGAAGCGGTCCCCGCCGACACCGCCGTCGTGGTCAGCATGATCGAGTCGTTCGTCCCCGGGTACGTCCCCGCCGGCACCGCCCTGGTCGCGTGGGTGCGGAACTGGACCGCGAAGTGGGCGGCCCTGCCCTACCTCGGTGAGTTCGACGCGGTGTGGACGTCGTCCGGCATCGCCCGCGACGCCGTCGCCGCGCAGTACGACGGTCCGGTCGAGGTCGTCCCGATCGGTGTCGATCTGGACCTGTTCACCGACGAGCGACCGCACGAGGCCGGCACGACCGCGCCCGCCACGGCGTCCGAGCGCACGGACCGTGCCGTCACGACCGTCAACTTCTGGGGCGTGCGCCGCCGCGTGCAGGACGTGCTCGCCGAGGTCGCCCCGGCCGAGCCGATCGTGTGGTTCGCCGCGAACGTCGACCACGTCGAGGCCACGGCCGGCGTCGAGCTCCGGCCCGCGGTGTCCTACTTCGCGCTGCCCGAGGTGTACCGCGCCGCCGGCTTCGTCGTCGACGACGTGATCGCCCCGGCCGCCGAGTACGGCACCCTGAACTCGCGCCTGTACGAGGCACTCGCGTCCGGGGCGCTGCCGGTGACGGACTGCGCGCTCGGCCTGGACGAGCTCGGCCTGTCCGACGTGCCGGTCTTCGACGACGCCGCGTCGCTCGAGCGGGTGCTCGCGATGCCCCGCGCCGAGCGCACGGCCCTGACGGCCCGACTCCGTGCCGTGGTCGTCGAGCGGCACTCGTTCCGTGCGCGCGCCGAGCAGGTCGGTCCGGTCCTGGACGCGGCCGTCGCGGTCGCCTCGGGTCGGTCCGGCGAGCGGAACGCGTTCCTGCGCTGGGCGACCGCGCAGCGCGAGGTCCTGCGGCAGGCCGAGCACGACCGTGACGTCCACCTGTCCGGGGTGCAGGACATCAACCGGCGGCTCGTCGCGTCGGAGCAGCAGGTCGGCGCGTACGACACGGCCCGCCGCCAGGCCGAGGCGGAGCGCGACCAGATCGCGGCGCGGTTCGCGGGCCTCACCCGCTCCCCCGAGTACCGGTTGCTGCACGGCGTGGGCCTGATGGCCCGGCGCGTGCGCCGCTGACGTGGGACCAGCACCGACGTTCAGCGCGCTCACTTCGTGAGCAGGAATGGTCGGGTCCGTCCACCGGACCCGACCATTGCTGCTCACGATCCGCCGCCCTGGGCGCGACCACGGAACGGACGGGAGGCCCGGTGCCAGCTGGCACCGGGCCTCCCGTCCGTCTCGGCGACCGTCTACTGCACGGTCACCGTCTTCGTCCCGAAGCTCTTGTACGTCCCGCTCGGCAGGTCCTGGTAGTAGACGCGCACGGTGTGCGTGCCGGGCTGCAGCCCGGTGAGCACCCGCGACAGCCCGACGTCCGAACCCCAGTTCGGGTAGTTCTTCTGCACGTCGGTGCGGGTCGCGTTCACCGTGCCGGGGGTGATCGCGACGCCGTCCAGGTGCATCTTGTACTTGACCGGGTCCCACACGTCGGGGTCGATCGCCCACCCCGTGACGGTGATGGTCCCCTTGCCGCCGGTGACGGAGTCGAACGACCCCTTCACCGCGCCGGTGTTGCCGGTCTTGCCCGTCGCGGGCGGGTCGATGACCGTGAACGACTTCGTGCCGAAGCTCTTGTACGTGCCGCTCGGCAGGTCCTGGAAGTACACGCGGACGGTGTGCGTGCCCGCGCTCAGACCGGTGAGCTGCACGGACAGGCCGACGTCGGAGCCCCAGCCCGGGTGGACGGCCTCGACGTCGGTGCGCTTGGCGTTCACCACACCCGGGTCGATCGCGACGCCGTCCAGGTGCATCTTGTACTTGACCGGGTCCCACACGTCGGGGTCGATCGCCCAGCCCTTGACCGTCGCGCTGTAGACGCCGCCGGTGACCGACTCGTACGAGCCCGTCACCGCGCCGGTCTTGCCGGTCTTGCCGGTGGTGCCGGACGACGGGGCGGTGGCCGACGTCACCTTCACGGTCTTCGTGCCGAAGCTCTTGTAGGTGCCGCTCGGCAGGTCCTGGAAGTAGACCCGCACGGTGTGGTTGCCGGCGCTCAGCCCGGTCAGGCGGAGTGCCAGGCCGACGTCGGAACCCCAGGACGGGTGCTTCGCCTCGACGTCGGTGCGGGTGGCGTTCGCGGTGCCGCTGTTCGTGCTGACGCCGTCGACGTGGACCTTGTACTTGACGGGGTCCCAGACGTCCGGGTCGATCGCCCACGCGCGCACCGTGGCCGTGCCGGCACCGCCGGTGACGGACTCGTACGAGCCGCGGAGCGCTCCGGTCTTGCCGGTCTTGCCGGTGGTCGGGGCGCTGACGGTGACGGACTTCGACGCGACCTTGACGTAGTCGGTGCCGGGCTTGTCCTGCGTGTACAGCGCCACGGTGCGGGTGCCCGGCGTGATGCCGCCGATCGTCTTCGAGAACCCGAGGGTGCTGCCGACGCCCTTGTAGACCTTGGCGACGTCGGTGCGGGTGCGGTCGGTGGTGCCGGTCGCCTTGCTGACGCCGTCGACCAGGATCTTCCACGGGGCGGGCTTCGCCGAGTCGGGGTCGAGGGCCCAGCCGGTCGCGGTGATCGTGCCGGCGCTGCCGGTGACGGTGTCGAGTGCACCCTTCGGGGCTGCGCTCACGACCGTGCGGGTGTAGCAGCCGAGCAGCGTGTTGCTGCCCTTGCCCTGGTTGATGGCGTAGGTGCACACCGAGTGCTTGCCGACGCTCAGCCCGGTCAGCTCGGTCGAGAACCCGTGCTTGAGGTTGTTCGCGCCGAGGGTGGCGGACAGGTCGGGCCGGTTCACGTTCGCGGTGACGGTCTTCGCCCCGGCGCCGTCGACGTAGAACGCGACGCGGAGCGCGCTCGTGGTGTCCGGGTCGACGGCCCAGCCGCTGACCGTGATCGACGACGTCGAGCTCGGCGTGACCGCGTCGACGTTGCCGTACGGGTTGCCGCCGCCGGTCGCCGAGCCGAACCAGTCGGTGTACATGCGCCAGAAGTTGCGGTTGCCGTACGCCGAGCAGCCGTCGCCGGTGCCGTAGAGGTTCGACATCGCGGCGGTGTTCGGGGTGTACGGGGTGTAGATGTACAGCCCTGCGGTCGCCTGGTTCTGGATGTAGACGGACTTGCGGCCGCAGGCCGCGTTCGGGTTGAGGAGGATCGAGTTGGTCCGACCCGCCTGGTACGCCCACGAGGTCGGCGACGACTGGTAGCGCTTGAACTGGAGCGCGGCGGCGTAGACCTGCTGACCGAAGCCGAAGTACGCCGGGTCGCACGGGGCGGTGTCGGGGCACGCGAAGCCGGTGGCGTGCAGGTACATGTAGGACGTCGGCGAGGACGTCGTGACGATGCCCTGCTCCTTCTGCAGGAGCACGAGGAGCACCTTCTGGCTGATGCCGCACGCGGCGCCGACCTGGGCGATCATCGTCGCGGCGGACTTGGTGCCGCCGGCGATGGCGCTGCACCGGCCGGAGACGGCGCCGATCGCGCTCATCTTCTGCGAGAAGTCCTTCAGGCAAGCGGGTCCGCTCGACGACTTCCGGCAGTTCGGGGCGACGCTCGTCAGGAACGACTGCACGGACGCGGCGTTCATCGCCGAGCCGTTGTAGAAGTTGGCGTCGCTGATGATGTTGCCCGGGTCGAAGTCGCCGGCGACGGCGGCCGAGGCGGACTCGGTCGTGGTCTGCTCGGACAGGATCGTGCCGAAGGTCAGCCCGCTGACGGCGACGGCGAGTGCCGCGACGATCGCGAGGGAGGTCCGGAAGGGTCGGCGACGGCGCCCGTCCGACTCGGTCTGGATGGAACGCATCACGGCACCTCCGCCGGCATCGGGTCGGACGTCGTCGACGCGGAGCCGACGGCGTAGGTCAGGGTGACGGACCAGGTGCCGCTGGGGACCTGGGCCGCGGGGAACGCGACCTGCGCGCAGTTGACCGAGGAAGCACTCGCCTGCGCCGCGCTCGTGGCGGTGCGCGTGACGCTCCCCTTCTTCGCGGTGAACGTGCAGATCCCGCTGGTGTCGGTGGTGCCGGAGACGAGTCCGCCGGCCTGCAGCGACTTCGAAGCCGTGTCCCAGCCGCTGTAGGTGACGACGGCGGTCGCCGGGAAGTCCGACGGGTCGGTGTCCGGCTCGTTGGTCGAGCCGGTCCCCGGGAAGGCACCGGGGGTGTCGTCGTCCGAGGCGGTGGGGTCGTCTGTGGCCTCGGACGCGGGCGACGACGCGGTGCCGGTGGGCTCCGTGGTCGCCGAGTCGTCGGCGGTCGGGGTCGGACTCGCGGTGCGGGTCGCTGACGCGGACGGCGACGGGGTGGCGTCGTCGCCACCACCGGAACAACCGGCCAAGAGAACACTGAGGGCACCGACCACCGCGAACGCAGCGATCGGCCTGGATGCGAGGAGCATGCTGACGGGCCGTCCTGTGGATGTTGACAAGGGTCCGGGTTGCGACAACGGTAACCCCAAAGTGAAGGTTGAGGGTTGGATCGGTCCGGAATCACCCCCGCTCGGGGTGCACGACGGCCGTCGCCCATCCCTGCCGCGCGGGCCCGGTGAGTATGCTGTTCCGGTCCTGCCCCCACGAACGAAGAGACGTATGGTCGATCAAGCCCGCATGGCGGCGCTCGCGAAGGAACCCCTCGTCGTGATCGGCGCTCCGACGAGCGCCTTCCGCGGAACCTGGCGAGAGCTGCGCGACGTCTTCCGGCAGCGCGAGATGCTCGGGATGCTCATCCGACGCGACCTGAAGGCGCGGTACAAGGACTCGGCGCTCGGGTTCGTGTGGACGCTGGTGCGCCCGCTGACCCAGCTGCTCATCTACTACTTCGTCATCGGCAAGGTCCTCGGCGCCGCCAACGGCATCGACAACTTCGCGATCTACGTCTTCACCGGCCTGACCGCGTACACGCTCTTCAGCGAGATCGTCGCCGGGTCGACCGGCTCGATCGTCGGCAACTCCGGGCTGATCAAGAAGGTCTACGTCCCGCGCGAGGTCTTCCCGCTCGCCAGCGTCGGCGCGGCCCTGGTCAACTTCACCATCCAGTTCGCGATCCTGCTCGCCGCGACCGTGGTCATCGGCGTCTTCCCGTTCCACGAGGGGCTCGTCTACCTGATCCCGTCGCTCGCGGTGATCCTCGTCTACGGCGCGGCCATCGGCCTGGTGCTGTCCGCGCTCAACGTGTACCTGCGCGACGTGCAGTTCGTCATCGACGTCGGCCTCATGGTCCTGCTCTGGGCCTCGCCGATCGTGTACTCGTACTCGCGGGTGGTCGCCACCGTGAACACCGACTGGCTCATCACCGCCTACACGAACAACCCCCTGACGCTGGCCGTGCTCGGCATGCAGAACGCGATCTGGCTGCACGACCCGGCCGACGTCACGTACCCGGACCACCTGATGCTGCGCCTCGGCATCGCGTTCGTCATCGGTGTCCTCTGCCTCCTCGGCGCGCAGCGGGTGTTCTCCCGTCTGCAGGGCAACTTCGCGCAGGAGCTGTAGACCATGGCCATCAGCACCCCCGTCGCCCCGACGCCCACCGAGGGCACCGCCGAGCGCCCGGACGTCATCGTCATCGACCACGTCCGCAAGCGCTTCACCGTCCGCAAGGACAACACCCTGCGCGAGCGCATCGTCACGCTCGGTCGCGCCGGCCGCAAGCACCGCCAGGACTTCTGGGCCCTCGACGACGTCACCGTGTCGATCCAGGCCGGCTCCACGGTCGGCCTCATCGGCCAGAACGGCTCCGGCAAGTCGACCCTGCTCAAGGCCATCGGCGGCATCATCCAGCCGACCTCCGGCACGGTGGCCCGCCGCGGTCGCCTCGCTGCCCTGCTCGAGCTCGGCGCCGGCTTCCACCCTGACCTGTCCGGGCGCGAGAACGTCTACCTCAACGCGTCGTTGCTCGGGCTGAGCCGCAAGCAGACCGACGAGAAGTTCGACGACATCCTGGCGTTCTCGGGGATCGGCGACTTCATCGACACCCAGGTGAAGTTCTACTCATCCGGCATGTACGTGCGACTCGCCTTCGCCGTCGCCGTGCACACCGACCCCGACGTCCTGCTCGTCGACGAGGTGCTGGCCGTCGGCGACGAGGCGTTCCAGCGCAAGTGCCTCGACCGCATCCGCACCTTCCAAGAGGCGGGCAAGACGATCATCATCGTCACGCACTCGCTCAGCCAGGTGCAGGAGATGTGCGACCGGGTGGTCCTGCTCAACAAGGGCAAGGTGCTGCACGACGGCGATCCCGTCCAGGCCGTGAGCATGTTCCGCGAGGTCCTCGAGGAACGCCGCCAGGGCGAGCTCAGCACCGACGTCGCCGTCGGCCGCGGCAAGGTCCTCGGCGCGAGCGTGCACGTCGACGGCAAGGAGCCCCGCGCCGAGGTCATGCCCGGCGACGACCTCGTCGTGGACATGGAGTTCGAGCACCTGGACGGCATCGCCGACTGGGAGGCCGCGGTGCAGATCAACAACGCCGGCGGCCAGGTCGTGTACGGCACCACCACCGGCATCATGGGCCTCGAACTGCAGCCGCTGCACGGTCGCCGGAAGCTCCGCCTGCGGATCGCCGACACCGCGTTCGGCACCGGCAAGTACTTCATCAACGTGTCGATGATGGACTCCGCCGGCCGCCACCTGCACGACATGCCGGAGTGCGACTCGTTCGAGGTGCCCGGGTTCGAGAACGCCGTGGGCACGGTCTACGCGCAGCCCTCGATCGAGGAGCTGGACTGAGCCCGACCGACGACGGCACCGACGTCCGGACCCCGGGCGTCCCGCGCACCGCGGTCGTCGTCGTCAACTGGGAACGCGCCGACCTGACGACCGCGGCCGTCCGCGCCGTGCTCGCCGAGGGCGCGGCCGACCAGGTGGTGGTCGTCGACAACGGCTCGTCGGACGACTCCGTCGCCGTCCTCCGCCGCGAGCTGCCCGACGTCGACGTGGTCGCGCGGGAGCACAACGGTGGGTTCGCGGCCGGCGCCAACACCGGCATCCGGCACGCGGACGCCGAGGTCGTCGTGCTGCTCAACAACGACGCGGTCCCCGCGCCGGGCTTCGTCGCGGCGCTCCGCGACCACCTGGCGCAGGCGCGGCCCGAGGTCGCGGCCGTGACGGGCCGCATCGTGCTCGCCGGACGCTGGTCGGGCCTCCCGGTCGGCGCGACGTCACCACCCGGCCAGCGCGTGCTGCAGGGCCACGACGGCCGCTCGTGGATTCCGTCGCCCGACGGCGACGTTCGCCTCAACTCGACCGGCGTGCGCGTCGACCACGACGGCAACGGCATGGACCGCGACTGGTTCGCGCCCGTCGACCGCGTCGCGGACGTCGACGTCTTCGGGTTCTCCGGTGGGGCCTCCGCCCTGCGGCGGAGCGCGCTCGACGACGTCGGGCTGCTCGACGAGTCGCTCTTCATGTACTACGAGGACACCGAACTCGCGTGGCGACTCCGCCGACGCGGCTGGCGCGTGGAACACGCGGCCGACGCGGTCGTCGAGCACGACCACTCGGCGTCGTCCGGGGTGCAGAGCGACCTGTTCCTCTTCCGCAACGCGCGCAACCGGATGGTCGTCGCGCTCTGGCACGCACCGTGGGGCACCGTCCTGCGGGCGAGCGCCCGGACCCTCTTCCGCGGCCTGCGCGGACTGCTCACTGCTCCCACCCGACGGGAGGCCCGGCTCGTCCTGGCAGCGTTCGCGGACGTCGTCGGGGCGCTCCCGTCGCACCTCGCGCGGCGGCTCCGCGAGTCGCGGCGCGCGTCCGTCCCGCGCCGCAGCGTGGACCCGGGCGCATGAGCGCGGAGGGCTATCCTGGTCACTCCCCCGCCGACGGACCCGACCGTGGCGCCCCCGTTCGGAAGGACCCTCGCGTGCCGCAGCTCACCGTCCTCGTCGACGGGACCGCGGTACCGCGTGCACTCGGCGGTGTGGGCCGCTACGTCGAGGGGGTCGTGTCGCACCTGACCGACCCGGCGCTCGACGTCCACCTGGTGGTCCGACCCGTGCACGCTCCGCACTTCGCCGCCGTCGCGCCCCACGCGACCGTGCACACCGCGCCGGGCTGGACCGACTCGGTGCCGCTCCGGTTCCTCTGGGAGCAGACCGGGCTGCCGGCGCTCGGCCGTCGGCTCGGCGCGCAGGTGCTGCACTCCCCGCACTACACGTTCCCGTTCGCGTGGCGCGGCGGATCCGTCGTCACCCTGCACGACGCCACGTTCTTCTCGAACCCCGAGTGGCACTCCCGCCTGAAGCGGACGTTCTTCACCTGGTGGAGCCGCCGGTCCCTGCGCTCCCGCCCGGTCGTCATCGTGCCGAGCGCGGCCACCGCGACCGAGGCCGCACGGGTCGTGACCGGCATCCGCGCCGACGTCCGGGTCGCACCGCTCGGCGTCGACCGTGCCGTGTTCCACGAGCCGTCCACCGCCGAGGTCGAGGACGCCCGGATCGCCGCGACGCTGCCCGAGGGTGCGCCGTGGATCGCGTTCCTCGGCACGATCGAACCGCGGAAGAACGTCACCGCGCTGCTCGACGCCTACGCCGCGGTGCGTTCCGCGCGCGCGGACGCCGGCTCGGACGGTGGCTCGGCTGGTGGCTCCGACGTCCCGTGGCTGGTGCTCTCCGGGGCCCGCGGCTGGGACGAGTCCGCGATCGCCCGGCTCGACGCGCTGCAGCCGGACGACCACGTGATCGAGGCCGGCTACCTGCCCCTCGAGGACCTGGCGGGCTACCTCGGCGGCGCGGAGTTCGTCGTCTATCCGTCGCTCGGCGAGGGCTTCGGGCTGCCGGTGGTCGAGGCGATGGCCTCCGGCGCCTGCGTCCTGACCACCCGGCGGCTGTCACTCCCCGAGGTCGGCGGTGACGCAGCGGTGTACACCGAGCCGTCCGCCCCCGCACTGGCGTCCGCGATGACGCGGCTGCTCGACGACCCGTCGCTCGTCGCGTCGCACCGGGCGGCCGCGCTGGCCCGGGCCGCCTCGTTCACGTGGGAGGCCACGGCAGCCGTGCACGTCGAGGCCTACACGGCCGTGGCCCGGGACGCTCGGGCCGGGGGTACCCGGTGATCCGCGTCGCCGTGCTGACGGTCACCTACAACACCGGCGAGACCATCCGGCCGTTCCTGGCGAGCGTCGCGGCGGCGTCCTCGGAGCCGGTCGCCGTCGTGATCGCCGACAACGGCTCCGCCGACATCGACGCACTGCGGGCGATCGGTGAGTCCTACGGTGCCGTCGTGGTGTCCTCCGGGGGCAACCGCGGCTACGGCGGGGGCATCGACGCCGCACTGAGCGCCCTCGACGACGTCCTGCCCGACGTCCGCCCCGAGTTCCTGCTCGTCACGAACCCCGACGTCGTGCTCGCACCCGGCTCGATCGACGAACTCGTCCGCGCCGCCGACCGGCTGCCGTCCGGCGGGTCGTTCGGGCCGCGGATCCTCGACGAGCAGGGCGAGACGTACCCGTCCGCGCGCCAGCTGCCGTCGCTCCGGACCGGGCTCGGCCACGCGGCGTTCTCGCGGTTCTGGCCCGCCAACCCGTGGAGCCAGCGGTACTGGTCCACCACGCAGGTCGTCGAGCGCGAGGCCGGCTGGCTGTCCGGCGCGTGCTTCCTCATCCGGACGTCGGTGTTCCGCGAGCTCGGCGGGTTCGACGAGTCGTACTTCATGTACTTCGAGGACGTCGACCTGGGTCAGCGCGTCGGTCGCTCCGGTCGCGCGAACGTGTACGTGCCGACGGCCGTGGTCACCCACACCGGGGCGCACTCGACGTCGTCCAACCGGCGCCGGATGGAGATCGAGCACCACCGCAGC
Organism: Curtobacterium sp. PhB78; assembly: GCF_003751685.1. Classification (NCBI taxonomy): domain Bacteria; kingdom Bacillati; phylum Actinomycetota; class Actinomycetes; order Micrococcales; family Microbacteriaceae; genus Curtobacterium; species Curtobacterium sp. PhB78. The sequence goes on along the minus strand of NZ_RKIA01000001.1, from coordinate 715,058 downwards.
GCGTACCGGTTCCTGTCGCGGAAGTACCGGGCGTGGTGGCTCTGGCCGCTGCGGGTCGCCCTGCACGCGGGCCTCTCTGCCCGCGCCCGCTGGGTCACACGCAAGTAGCCCGGTCGGGGGCCTGCAGGGCCGTGCGCGACCCCACTAGGCTCAGCGTCGTGCACCGCGACCCGGAACCCTGGCTCGGCTGCGGCCCGATCGACGCCGCCCGCCGCTACTGGACGGGGGCGTTCACGTTCCGCCGTGCCCGTGCGAGCCGGGCCGAGTTCTGGTGGGCACGCGCCGTCGACGTGCTCGTGGTCTGGCTCGTCGTGACGTTCGTGCCGATGGCCACCGGGATCCCGGACGCCGACGACTCGATGTCGACCTTCCAGAACACCCCCGGGTTCCTCGGGATCGGGCAGTCCGTCCTGAGCCTCAACGGCAGCCCCGACGGCTGGCACGTCGTCGCCCAGGGGCCGCCGTCGCAGTGGGTGCTGTTCGTGTGGTGCGTGCTGACCGTCATCCCGAACCTGGCACTCGGCGCGCGACGACTCCGTGACATCGGGTCGCCGGCGTGGATCGCGCTGTTCGGCGGCTTCCCGATCATGGATCTGTTCCTGCTGCTCGGTGCCCTGCGCCGCAGTTGGCGCCCGACGCTCCCCTCGGCCCCGGACCCGTCCGGCGCCGAACTTCCCGTCGCCCACCGCGCCGCGTAGCCGCCCGCCCGATCCGGATCGACGCCGGGCGCGCCCCGGCACGGTCATCGCGCCCCGAAGAGTCGGGGCGCGATGACCACGGCGGGGCGCAGCTCGGGACGGGACTCGTCGACGCGGAGCGGGGATCAGGAGCGGAGGCGGGCGCGTTCGGTTCGGGCTGCGTCCAGCAGCACGGCGGCTCGGGCGTCGAAGGAGTGCTCTGCGGCGATGCGCGACGCCACCGCCGCCCGCTCGGCAGCGGACGGCCACACTCGTGCCGGGTCCAGGAGCGCGGCGAGCTCGTCACGGGAACGCGCGACCGCGAGCGTCGGGACGTCGAGCACCTCGGTCAGCCCGGCGACCTCGTCGGTGACGACGACTCCCCCGGACGCCAACACGTCGAACACCCGGTTCGACACGAAGCCACCGGCCGCCATGTCCGCCCAGTGGTCGTTGAGCACCACGCGCGCCGAGGCGTAGGCCGTGGCGACCTCGGCCCGGCTCAGCGACGGTTCGCCGAGCGCTGCGTCGGGGACCACGCCCTGCCACCCCGGGCCGTGCACGCGCAGGTCGGCTCCGAGCGCCACGGCATCGGCGACCACCGGGCGCGCGGCGCCGCGGGTCGAGCCGACGAACACCACCCGGTCGGCATCGGGGCTCGTCGTCGCCCGCGCGCCCGGGTGGAACACCGCGGGGTCGGTCGCCTGCAGCAGCGTGCGGACCGGGACCCCCGATCGCGCTGCGGCCGCAGCAGCCCAGACCGGCCCGGCGGCGAAGGCCGCGTCGAACGACCGGAGCTCGGTGTCGGAGACGTCGTCGGGATGGCTGATCACCCAGAGGAGGTTCACCGACGCGGGGTTCGGCGGCACCCGGTCGAGCCCGCGGATCACGAGCGTCACGTCGTCCGAGGCGTCGTCGTCCCGCACGTGGGCGTCACGGCGGTCGATCCGGACACGCTGCCCGAGCCGCTCGAGTGCCCCGGCCAGCTCGGCGGCGAAGTGCACGTCGCCCCAACCGTCACCCTCGGGCCCGGCGGGAGCGGCGATCTTCAGCGACCAGGTGAGCGGGTCGGTGGCGCTGCTGGTCGTCCGGCGGACCGGTGTCACCGGTCGCGCTCCCCACGGCGGCAGCGGCGGCCCGGCCACGACGTCACGTGTCGCTGGCCCACGGTCCCGCCATGCGCTGAACGCGTCGACGGTCGAGGCGTCGACCGTGCGGCCGGCCTCGACCGAGCGGGTCGCCGCACCGACGACGCGCACCGGTCCGCCGTGGACATCGGCGACGGCGCGGGTCCAGGCAGTCAGGGTCATGCGTTCGTCCGGGAGGCACGGTGCCGGCACCAGCGCCGCCCCCGGCGTCGAGAGCACTGGTTGGTCCGCTGCGAACACGGCGTCGGCGTCCTCGGCGGCGCCTCCGGGAACGGCGTCGTCGGACCAGGGCAGCGCCCCGGGACGGAGGAGCCGGGCGCCGGAGCGGAGTGCGCCGTCCGGCAGGCGGACCCGTGCCTGTGCCACCGCGTCGGCCGCGGCGAGTGCCCGGAGACCGGCGGCATCGATCGTCACCGAGGTGTCGACGAGCACGAGGACCCGTCCGACCCCGGCGGCGAGGCCGGCGTTGATCGCGGACCCCAGGCCGTCGACCGGCACGGTCCGCACCCACGGCAGGCGACGACCGAACGGATCGCGCGGCGAGGCGTCGGCGACGTAGCTCACGGCGCGGACGTCAGCGCCACGGCCGAAGGCCTCGCGGGCGACGGCGACGAGGCGCGCGACCTCGGCGTGCCGGTCCGACCGGGTCGTGACGAGGACCGTGACGTCCTGGTCCAGGTGCGGCAGGGGGCCGTCGAAGCCGGCCACGCGGACGACGTCAGTCGTCGCTGCGGGCGTGGGACGGGCCTCCCGGTCGGGGTGGTCGGCAGCCGTCGTGTCGCGACGACGGCGACCGAACCACCCAGAACCGGACGCCACGGGCGGTGCTAGGCGCCGAGGAGCCGCTGGAGGTAGACGCCGTAGCCGCCCTTGACGAGCGGTGCGGCGAGCTCGGCGAGCTGCGCGTCGTCGATCCAGCCGTTGCGCCAGGCGATCTCCTCGATGCACCCGATCTTGAAGCCCTGACGGTCCTCGATGACCTTGACGTACTCGGACGCCTGCATCATCGACTCGAACGTGCCGGTGTCGAGCCACGCGGTGCCACGGTCGAGGACCTGGACGCCGAGTTCACCGGCCTCGAGGTAGCGCTCGTTGACCGTCGAGATCTCGAGCTCGCCACGGGCGCTCGGCTCGATCGTCTTCGCGATCTCGATGACCTTGTTGTCGTAGAAGTACAGGCCGGGGACGGCGTAGTTCGACTTCGGCTCGGCCGGCTTCTCCTCGATGGAGACGGCCGTGAAGTCGTCGTCGAACTCCACGACGCCGTAGGCCTTCGGGTCGGCCACGTGGTACGCGAAGATCGTCGCACCGTCGACCTCGGTGTTCTTCCGCAGGTTCGTCCCGAGGCCGGTGCCGTGGAAGATGTTGTCGCCGAGGACGAGTGCGACGCTGTCGTCGCCGATGAAGTCCTCGCCGATGACGAAGGCCTGCGCGAGCCCGTCCGGGGACGGCTGCACGGCGTACTGGATCTCCATGCCGAAGGCGGAGCCGTCGCCGAGCAGGGCCTTGAACTGCTCGTTGTACTCCGGCGTCGTGATGACGAGCACTTCGCGGATGCCGGCCATCATCAGGGTCGACAGGGGGTAGTAGACCATCGGCTTGTCGTAGATCGGCATGAGCTGCTTGCTGATGCCCTTGGTGATCGGCCAGAGGCGCGTGCCGGATCCACCGGCGAGGATGATGCCCTTCATCGGGATCGCTTCCTTACTTCGTTACTTCGTCGTGCGGAGGGACTCGGTGTAGGCCACGCACTCCTCGTACGTCGGCAGCAGACCGGCGGCGGCGGCCGCTTCGAGCGTCGGGGCGCTCGTGTCCTTCTCGGAGAGCACCGGCTCACCGATGCCGTCCGGCAGTTCGAGCCCGACGGTCGGGTCGAGGATCGTGATCCCCTTCTCGCGCTCGGGGTCGTAGTGCGCGCTGACCAGGTAGTTCACCGTGGAGTGGTCCTCGAGCGCGACGATCGCATGGCCGAGGCCCTCGGACAGGTACACGGCCTTGCGGTCGACGTCGTCGATGCGGACCGAGTCCCACTGCCCGAACGTCGGCGAACCGACGCGGATGTCGACGATGTAGTCGATGAAGGCGCCTCGGACGGCGGTGACGTACTTCGCCTGGCTCGGGGCGACGAGGGCGTAGTGGATGCCCCGCGCGACGCCGGCCGACGAGATCGACATGTTCACCTGGCGGAGGTCCAGCGGGTGACCGACCGTCTCTTCGAGGACGTCGGCCCGGTACGCCTCGAGGAATGCTCCTCGTGCGTCGCCGTGCTGGACGGGCGTGAACTCCCACGCGCCGGGGATCTTCAGTTCGCGGATCTGCACCGGGGAAGCCTAGCAAGGTGGCGCATCGCATAGGCTGTCCTGGTTCTGTGCCCCGCGCCCCGCGCGCTGCGACTCCCGAAACGAGACCAAGCGAGCCCGTGAAGCTATTCGTCCAGATCCCCTGCCTCAACGAGGAGAACACCCTCGCCAGCGTCATCGACTCGATCCCGCGTGAGATCGACGGCATCGACGAGATCGAGATCCTGGTCATCAACGACGGCAGCACCGACCGCACCGTCGAGGTCGCCAAGGAACACGGCGTCAAGCACTTCGTGCACCACACGACCAACATGGGGCTCGCCCGGTCGTTCCGCGACGGCGTCGACTACGCCCTGCTGCACGGTGCCGACATCGTCGTCAACACCGACGGCGACAACCAGTACCCGCAGGCGCAGATCGCCGAGCTCGTCCAGCCGATCCTGCGCAAGGAAGCCGAGATCGTCATCGGCGACCGGCAGACCCGCACGATCGAGCACTTCTCCGGCTTCAAGAAGCTCATGCAGCGCTTCGGGTCGTGGGTCGCCAGCCGCGCCGCCGGGCTCGACCTGCCCGACGCCGCGAGCGGGTTCCGCGCGTACTCGAAGTACTCGCTGATCCGCCTGAACATCGTCACGCGCTTCAGCTACTGCATGGAGACCATCGTGCAGGCCGGCTACAAGCGCCTGGCGATCGCGTCCGTGCCGATCACGACGAACCCGAAGACCCGCGAGTCCCGGTTGTTCAGCAACATCTTCCAGCACATGTTCGAGTCCGGCTCCGCGATCGCCCGGGTCTACCTGATGTACCGGCCGATGGCGCTCTTCGCCTGGGTCAGCGTGATCCTGGGCGGGCTCGGGCTCTGGCCGCTCGTCCGCTACCTGGTGCTGCTCGCGATGCAGACCCCCGGCAACCACCTGCAGTCGATCATCCTCGGTGTGGTGCTGCTCATCACGGCGCTGCTCTCCATCGTGATCGGCGTCGTCGCCGACCTCACCCGCCTCAACCGCACGCTGGCCGAGGAGCAGCTCGACCTGCAGAAACTGCAGCGGTATGGCGACTGACACGGCCCCGGCCGTGTCGGGCACCGTCGCCCGCCCACGGGTCGACCGTGCCGAGCGCGTCGTCGTCATCGCCCTGACGGTCGCGTTCGCCGCCGTCCTGGCGGTCTGGGCGATCGTGACGACCACCTACAAGGCGCCGGACGAGCCGACGCACGTCGACGCCGTCCTGCACCTGGCGATCGGTGACGCCTGGCCGGAGCCGGGCGCGATGCACTACCTCAACGCCACGCACGACACGCAGATCAGCAACCTGCGACAGCCGGCGTCCGACAACGCGACGTGGGGCGAGCTGCTGCGGGAGTTCCCCGGGGTGCACCCGACGAGCATCGACCAGATGTCGCAGCACCCGCCCACGTACTACGCGCTGGCCGCCGGGGTCCTCCACCTGGTGCACTTCGAGGACCTGCGGTGGGACCACGCCGTGATGGCCCTGCGGCTGTTCGACGCCCTGCTCGTGCTGCCCCTGCCGTTCCTGGCGTGGGCCACGGTGCGTCGGCTGACCCGCTCGCCCCGGGCTGCCGTGGTCGGCGGGGCGGCGATCCTGGCCGTCCCCGAGGTCGCGTCGATCGGTACCTCGGTGACGAACGACGCCCTGATGCTGCCCCTCGCGGGTGCGCTGGTGTACTTCGTCGTCCGGCTGCTGACGGGCGACCAGCGGGTGCGGACCACGGTGTGGATCGGCCTGCTGCTCGGCGCGATGCTGCTGACCAAGGGAACTGCCCTGCCCGCCGTCCCCTTCGTCGGGATCGCGGTGATGGCGGCGGGCTGCACCCGCGCGACCGTCTGGCGGAACGTGCTGCGCACCACCTGGACGCTGGGGATCGCCGGTGTCGTCGGTGGGTGGTGGTGGCTGCGGAACATCCTCGTGTACCACGCGATCCAGCCCGACGGCATGGCCTACGCCCGTCCGTCGATGCCGTTCCCGGACGACACCGCCGCCAGTCCGGAGGTATTCCTGCGCGACTACTGGAACGGCGTGACCCGCACGTTCTGGGGCAGCGTCGGCGGCCTGACGCAGTTCCAGTTCGCCCAGTTCCTGATCGACGGCCTGACCATCGTGTCGATCGCCGGCATCGTCATCTGGGCGTTCCGCCGCGGCCCGTCGCTGCGACCCGCGATCGTCTTGGCGTCGTACCCCGTCATCCTGATCGCCCTGCACATGCAGAGCGGGTGGGGCGGCTACGTGCGGAACACGATCGTCGCCGGCACCCAGGGCCGCTACTACTACCCCACCCTCATCGCCCTGATCGCCCTGAGCGCCCTGGCCTGGCGGCGCGTGACCGTCACCGCGGCCGGCGCCACACGACTGGCCGTCGGCATGTCCGTCGCGGCGACGGCCATCGCCCTCTACGGCGTCGTCTACGCGCTCCGGGCGTTCGGCCGTGACGCCGCGTTCTGGATCGACGAGTTCTCGATCGTCAAGTTCGACCAGTACGGCATGCTCGCTGCCGGCGGGAACTTCACGCTGGCCACCGTGGCAGCGGTCGCGCTGATCGCCACGGCGGTCCTGCTGGTGCGTTTCGTGCGCCGAACGGCGGTGACGGCGTGACCGCCCGCCGCGAGTGGGTCGTGCTCGGTACGATCACCGTCGCGTGGCTGGGCCTGCTGCTCGGCTTCGCGCTGCTCACCCCCGCGTTCGGCGCCCCCGACGAGCCCGCGCACGTCGACGCCGCGTTCCGGCTGGCGCTCGGCCTCGGGTGGCCGCACGGCGGCGAGATGCACTACCTCGCCGCGATCCGGCAGATCGTGGAGCACCCGGTGCCCGCCGTCGACCGCCCCACCGTCGACGCGCTCCTGGCAGCGGTCCCCGGCGACTCCCCCGCGATCGACCCGATGTCGCAGAACCCGCCGACGTACTGGCTCGTCGCCGCGGGCATCCTGCGCCTGATCCGCTTCGGGGCGCACGACTGGGCCACCTCAGTGCTCGTCCTGCGCCTGTTCGACGTCGTGCTCGTGACCGCGCTGCCGGTGCTCGTGTGGGCGACCGTCCGCCGGGTGACGCGGTCACCACGGACCGCCCTGGTCGCACCGCTGCTGCTCTTCGCGGTGCCGCAGCTCGCGCAGGTCGCCGCCGGCGTGACGTCGTGGGCGCCGATGATCCTGCTCGGCGCCGTGCTCGTGTGGCTGAGCGTGCGGGTGCTCACCGGTGACCGGTCGTGGTGGACCACGGCGGGGTTGGCCGTGGCGGTGACCGGCCTGGCGGCGATCAGCGCACTCGGCCTGCTGGCGGTGCCGTTCGTCGTGCTCGTGTTCGCGCTGGCCCGCGACGAGCGCGGCGAGCGCGAGCGCGACCGCGACCGCGACCGCGACCAGCGCACCGCACGTCCGTGGCGCCGGTCGGCCCTGCACGCCGGCGTGGTCGTCGTCGCTACCGCCGCGGTGTCCGGCTGGTGGTGGGTCCGCACGCTGCTCGTCAGCGGGACCCTGCTGCCGGACGCCCTGCGCGGCGTGACCACGGTGCAGCCGTACCCGTCGGGCGGCGCGAACCCCGGCGCGTTCGCCGGTCGGCAGTGGGACGGCCTGACCGCCTCGTTCTTCGGGGACTTCGGCGCGAACCAGTGGCCGCTGCCGCCCATGGTCGTCGACGCCCTGGCGATCGTCGGTCTCGTCGCCCTCGGCTGGTCGTACGCGCGTCGCGGCGCCGGACGCCGGGTGATGACCATCGCCCTGGTCTGGCCGGTGCTCGTCGTCGTCGCGACCCTGGCCTACAACTGGCGGAACTACCTCGGCACGCACCAGGGCAACGGGCTGCAGGGCCGGTTCCTGTTCGTGGCCGTCGTCGCCCTCGTGCTGTCGCAGGCCGTGGCGTGGCGTGCCCTGGTCGTCCGTCCGGAACTGCGCCGCCGGCTCGCCCGGATCGCCGCCGTCGGCTCGTTCGCCATCGCCCTGTACGGCATCGGCATCGCGTACCGCGGCGCGTGGGAGAACGTCCAGTTCCGGGTCACTCCCGGCGGCCTGTCGGCGATGGCCGGTGGCTCGCTCGCCGGGCCGCTCCCGATCGCACTGGCCGGCGCGCTGTTCCTCGCCGCCGCCGTCGCAGCCGCCGTGTTCGTCTGGCGCGTGGCCGCCGTGCCGAGCACCACGACCACCCCCGTCACCGGGCTCCCGCTAGAATCGCCGCCGACCCACGAACCGACCGTCAGGAAAGAGAACTCGTGAAGATCCTCGTCACCGGAGGAGCCGGCTTCATCGGCTCGAACTTCGTCCGCCGCACCCTGGAGGACGCGTACCCCGGCCTCGAGGGCGCCGAGGTCGTCGTCTACGACGCGCTGACCTACTCCGGCAACGAAGCGAACCTCGCACCGGTCGCCGACTCCCCCCGCTACACCTTCGTGCACGGCGACATCCGTGACGCCGCGAAGCTCGACGAGGTCGTCCCGACGGTCGACGCGATCGTGCACTTCGCCGCCGAGTCCCACGTCGACCGGTCGGTCCGCGACTCCGGCATCTTCGTCGAGACGAACGTCGTCGGCACCCAGCGCCTGCTCGACGCTGCGCTCCGCCACGGCACCGAGCGCTTCGTGCACGTCTCCACCGACGAGGTCTACGGCTCCATCAGCGAGGGCTCGTGGGACGAGGAACGCCCGCTCGAGCCGAACTCCCCGTACTCGGCGTCGAAGGCCGGCAGCGACCTGCTCGCCCGCAGCTACCACCGCACCCACGGGCTGAACCTCTCGATCACGCGCTGCTCGAACAACTACGGGCCGTACCACTTCCCCGAGAAGGTCATCCCGCTCTTCGTCACGAACCTCATCGACGACGTGCACGTCCCGCTGTACGGCGAGGGCAACAACATCCGCGACTGGCTGCACGTCGACGACCACACCCGCGGCATCGCGATGGTCCTGACCCGTGGCCGCGCCGGCGAGATCTACAACATCGGTGGCGGCACCGAGCTCACCAACAAGGAGCTCACGCAGCTGCTCCTCGACGCCACCGGCAAGGACTGGTCGTACGTCGACCGCGTCGCCGACCGTCTCGGCCACGACCTGCGCTACTCGGTCGACATCTCGAAGATCCAGGCCGAGCTCGGCTACGAGCCGCAGGTCCCCTTCGAGCAGGGCCTGGCCGACGTCGTGCAGTGGTACCGCGACAACCGTTCGTGGTGGGAGCCGCTCAAGGAGCGCGCAGCGATCGCATGACCAGGTACCTCATCACCGGCGCCGCCGGCATGCTCGGCCGTGACCTCCAGGCCGCGCTCGCCGGCCGCGACGTCACGGCACGCTCGCGCGCCGAGCTCGACATCACCGACCCGGCCGCGGTGGACGCCGCCGTCGCCGGACACGACGTCGTGATCAACTCCGCCGCGTACACGAAGGTCGACGACGCAGAAGGCCACGAGGACGACGCCTTCGCCGTCAACGCGACCGGCCCGAAGCTCCTGGCCGAGGCCGCGGTCCGCCACGGCGCGAAGCTCGTCACCGTGTCGACGGACTACGTCTTCGACGGCAACGGCACCGCCCCGTACGCCGAGGACGCCCCGACCGACCCGATCAACGCCTACGGCCGCACCAAGGCCGCGGGCGAGGCGTTCGTGCGCGAGATCGCCCCGGACACGTCGTACGTCGTCCGCACCGCCTGGATCTACGGCGCGCACGGACCGAACTTCGCCGCGACGATGCTCCGGCTGGCCGGCTCGCACGACACCGTGAGCGTCGTCACCGACCAGGTCGGTCAGCCGACGTGGACCGGCGACCTCGCCGCGCGGATCGTCGAGCTCGTCGACGGCGACGCCCCCGCGGGCGTCTACCACGGCACCAACGCCGGGCAGGGGTCGTGGTTCGACTTCACCCGCGCCATCTACACCGAGCTCGGGCTCGACCCCGAGCGCGTCCTGCCGACCGACAGCGCCGCGTTCGTCCGGCCGGCGCCGCGCCCGGCGTACAGCGTGCTCGGCCATGACGGCTGGTCGCGCGCCGGCCTCGCGCCGATGCGCGACTGGCGCGAGGCGCTGCGCGCTGCGGTGGCCGCAGGAGCGTTGACGAAGTAAGCACGGCAGTCGACCGGGAGGCCCGGATCACGTCCGCCGCGTCGCGAACGTGATCCGGGCCTCCCGTCCAGGTCTCCTGCCGCGGCTTCCAGGGGGCGGCCCACCTGCCCTGGTAGGGTCGGGCAGCCGGGCGCCGGGCCGGTCCTCGGCCCCATCACCACGACGAGGAGAGCAGCACCATGACCACCCTCCACGTCCTCGTCGACCAGGTCGTCGCACCCGTTCCGGGTGGCATCGGGCGGTACGCCGAAGAGCTCGCCCGGCACCTCGTGGCGAACGCGCCGAGCGGCTGCGACGTCGCCGGGGTCGTGTCCGCGGTCAGCTCCGACGAGATGGCCCACCTGCGCACCCTGCTGCCCGGTCTGTCCGACCTGCAGCGTCTTCCGCTGGCCCGTCGTGAACTCTCGCTCGCGTGGCAGGGCGGCTTCGTCGGTGGCATCGCGAAGGGCATGGTGCACGCGCCGAGCGTCCTCGCTCCCCTGGTCAAGCACGACCGGTTCCAGGACCCGGGCCGCCAGACCGTCGTCACCGTGCACGACACCGTGCCGTGGACGAACCCCGAGACCCTGACGCCCCGCGGCGTCCACTTCCACAAGGCGATGGTGAAGCGCGCGTGGAAGCACGCCGACGCCGTCGTCGTGCCCACCCACGCGGTCGCGAGCGCACTGAACGAGATCCACCGGTTCGACGACCGACTGCGCGTCATCGGCGGAGCTCCGAGCGGTCGGCTGCGGCTGCCCGTGGACGCCGACCTGCGCGCCGAGCGTCTCGGCCTGCCGGACCGCTACGTGCTGGCCGTCGGCACGCTCGAACCACGCAAGGCGCTCGGGTCCCTGATCGAGGCGCTCGCGCACCCCGACGCCCCCGCCGACATCCCGCTCGTGATCTCCGGCCCGGACGGCTGGGGTGACGTCGACGTGTACGGCACCGCCGAGCGCGCCGGGCTCGCCCGCGACCGGGTGAAGGTGCTCGGGCGGATCGACGACGCCGACCTCGCCGTGGTCTACGACCGGGCGACGGTGTTCGTGTTCCCGAGCTTCGCCGAGGGCTTCGGCCTGCCCGTGATCGAGGCGATGAGCTTCGGTACCCCGGTCATCCACTCCGACGACCCCGCGGTGGCCGAGGTCGCGTCCGACGCCGGGGTGACCGTCGCCCGGAACCCGCGGGACTCCTACCCGGAGCGGATCGCGCAGGCGGTGTACCAGGTGGTCAACGACCCGTTGCTCGCCGGACAGCTCGCCGTCGCCGGGCCGGACCGTGCCCGGATGTACGACTGGAGCGACTCCGCCGCCGAGACCTGGCAGCTGCACGCCGACCTCTGAGCCGGCGCGGGCGTCACGTCACTCCTCGGAGGTGTACGTCACTTCTTGTACGTGTACGTGCTGACCCAGTCGATGTACAGGTGGCCGGTGGCACCCCAGTTGCCGACCTGGAACATGTACCGGTGCGCGGTCTTCGGCACGTGCTTCGTGATCGTCTTGATCACCTTGCCGTCGAGGCGGTAGCGCACCGACTTCCCCGGGATCCACTCGATCGAGTACGTGTGCCACGAGCGCCACGAGACGCCGGTGCTCAGGCTCGTCGCGTTGACCTCCTGGCCGGGGGTCATCGAGTGGTGGTGCAGCATCGGCTGCTGCTCGAAGTTCGCCTCGGGGTAGTCGATCTCGCCGTCCGACCACTTGTCGGACGACGGCCAGAGCATGAACGCGGCGCCGTTCCCGTCGCCGCCGGTCGCCTTGGCGCGGACGATGAACTTGCCGCCCTTGTGCCCCCATGCACCCGACGGGGTGCCGAAGGTGCCGGCAGCACCGTGCTTGCCGTCCAGCTTGACGTCCATGTACCCGTTGTGCGAGCTGATCTGGGCGCCCGAGTAGTACATGCCCCCGGTGCCGTCCGGGTAGGGCTGCCACGACTTCGCGTAGGTCTTGGCGAACTTCCCCTTGGCCGCCGCCGCCGTGCTGAAGTTCTCGCGGAAGGTCTGCTTGAAGTTCCCGACGTTGCCGATCGGTGCCGAACTGGCGGACGCTGCGGTTCCCGTGCCGAGCGGTCCTGCGACGAGTGCGGCACTGAGGAGCACGACGGTGAGTGCGGCCCGCTTGGTTGCACGTTTCTGCATGAGCTGTCACTCCCTGACGTGACGGTTCGCACCCGTTCCCGTGGGTGCCGGGCGGCCGGATCTCGACCACCCGCCGTTCACCGTAGTTGCGAAATGCAGCCCGCGCGCGGGGTTGACAGAACCGGCGCATCCCCAGTACGCGGGGGTTGCAGAACGTTCCGTCTACGTCGAAGAAGTGCTGATCAGCGCCGTGTTGCGTCCCCCGTTCTGGGGCTGCCGGCGACTCGTCGACCCCGGCGGGCGGTGGTGTTCAGACCCGCGTGCGACGGCGGCGTGACGACACGACGGCGGTGACGACCGCGGCGAGGACGGCGACGACCGCGACCACCGCTGCGACCTCGGCCACGTGCGACGCCAGGAGCCACGAGTCGAACTGCGACTTCGTCGCGACGACGTGCTCGTCCGTGCCTCGGATCCACCAGGACACCGGGTTCATCGGGCCCGCACCGCGTGCGGCGACGGCGCACACCACGGCTGCGACGACCGCGACACCGACCAGGACGAGGGCGGCGGTGTGGCGACGGAGACGAGCGGGCATGGCGGTACCGTAGCGCGCATGACCCGATGCGAGGAATGCGGCCGACCGATCACCGGCGAGGTCGTCCGGACAGCGACGCGGACGCTCGACCGTGCCTGCGCCGACCGGACGAACGCGATCGCGTACGGCGTCCTGAACGGCGGGAACCCGTTCGACGGTCCCGGGGCCACCCGCGCGGAACGCTCGAGGGAGTCGCGCAGGCGCGCGGAACGCTAGAGGGAGTCGCGCAGGCGCGCGGCCTTCTCCTCGACCAGTCGCTCGAGGCCGTCGGCGTACTCGGTCAGGCGAGCCGCGACCGCGGGCTCCGAGGTGCCGATGATCCGCGCAGCGAGGAGTCCGGCGTTCGCGGCACCGTTGATCGCCATCGTCGCCACCGGGATGCCGGCCGGCATCTGCACGATCGACAGCAGCGAGTCGAGGCCGTCGAGGCGTGCGAGCTGCACCGGGACACCGATGACCGGCAGCGTCGTCATCGAGGCCACCATGCCCGGCAGGTGCGCGGCGCCACCGGCACCGGCGATCACGACGCGGATGCCACGCTCGGCGGCGCCGCGGGCGAACCGGGTCATCTTGTCGGGCGTGCGGTGCGCCGACACGACGTCCGCCTCGAACGGGATGCCGAGCTCGGCCAGGATGTCGGCCGCAGCGCGCATCGTCGGCCAGTCGGAGTCCGACCCCATGATGATCGAGACGAGCGGCTGGACGGGTGCGTCGGTGTCGGTCACGCGACGAGCCTAGCCGAGCAGCACGCGGCGCCAGGCGTCGTCGTCACGGCCGATCGTGCGCTCCCCGGTGACCCACCGGACCGCCCGTTCGTCGGCCGTCCCGCGCTCGACGGCGGCGCGCACCGCACCACGCCAGGCCCCGACGTCGTCCGGCACCGCGACGGCCCCGTGGGCCCGCGCCACGGCGTAGGAGGGCCGGTCCGAGACCACTGCTGGCAGTCCGAGTGAGGTGTACTCGAGGAACTTCAGGTCGCTCTTCGCGCGGTTGAACTCCTCGTCACGCAGGGGCGCGACACCGGCACGCCAGCGCTCCCGGTGCGCCACGAGCCAGCGGGAGAACGCCGGGTAGTGGCCGTCCGGCACCTCGACGCGGCGGAACCAGTCGGCGCCGCCCTCGTCGGTCACCCCGATGACCTCGAGCCGGATCGGCGTGCCGTCGGTGGTCGTCAGGTCGGTGAAGACGTCGCGCAGGAGTTCGAGGTCGGCGGCGTGGGTGAGCGTGCCCATGTACAGCACCCGGTGCTCTGCTCCGGGACGATCGTCGTCGTCCTCGGTCGCGCCGGCGGTCCACAGCCCCGGGTCGAGGGCGTTCGGCACGACCGTGACGTCGCGGGCCACCGGGCGCACGACCTCGGCCAGCTCCGGTGTGCTCACGACGACCGTGTCGGCACCGCGGACCAGTGCGTCGATCGAGGCGAGGCGGTCCGGGTCGTACTCGGCGCGGGCGAGGCGCTGGCGGCCGGACTCGGTGAAGAAGTCGTCGTCGACCTCGCCGACGACGCGGACGCCGCGGGCCGCAGCCGCCGCGAGGAAGGGCTGCACGGCGTCGCGCGGCAGGATGTCGCGCTGCACCAGGACGGCGGCGTACGACGTCGTGTCGGTCCCGTCGACGAACGCGACGGGGTCGACTTGACGGACCTCGGCCGTGCCGCTGGCCGCCAGGTGCTCGGTGCGCCGGACGACGCGCACGTGGGCGGATGCGGGGTGGGCGCCGTCACCGCCCGCGACGACGTAGCCGAGGACCGGCAGCGGAGCGGGCACGGGGGGCGTCCCGGCGACGACCCGGCGGAGTCGACGAGCGGCCCGGCGGACGAGATCACGCGGCATGTGCCCATCCTCTCGCACCGGGCGACCGGGCTCACACGCAGCACCGCACCTCGCACGGTGCGGGGTTGCCAGCGGAACGGCCCCGAGCGGTCAGCGCCGCGCCACCGTCACCGTCCGGCAGGGGCTCGACTTCCGGTCCTTCCCGGTGCCGGTGTTCCGAGCGACCGCGCAGACGGTCCGCTTGCCGGCCTTGAGCGCGACGGTGCCGGCGAACCCGTGCTTCGTGCCCGAGCCCCACGTCCGGTCGACGTCGGCGCGCACGCGTCCCGCCGACAACGACGTCACCCGTCTGCCGTCGACCGTGATCGCGACCGTGCTGGCGGAGGACACGGCGTCACCGTCGAAGGCCCAGCCACGGACGCTGACGCCGCCCTTTTTCCCCGTCACCGACTCGAGCGCGACGTAGGGGTCGTGCCGGAAGGCGCGGACGGTGGCGCACCCGAGCGTGGTGTCCGACCCGGCACCGATGTTCAGCGCGGTCACGCAGACCCGGCGAGCGCCGGCGGCAGTCGGGACGACGGCCTCGAAGCCGTGGGTCGCCCCGACGCCCGCGGCGGCGTCGACGTCGGTGCGGCGGAGTCCGGCGGTCACGGCTCCAGCGGCGACGCCGTCGACGGTGGCACGGACCCGGACGGGCTGCGTGGGGTCGTCCTCGTCGAAGGCCCATCCCCGGACCCGGACGCCGCCACCGGTGCCGGCGACGACCTCGAGCGAACCCTGCGGCGCGAGGTCGGCCGCGGGGACCCCGAGCCGGGCGTTCGCGACGAGGGCCTGGGCGTAGGAGGACCACCACTTGCCCGCGGCGGGGGCGCCGTTGCAGGTGCCGTCGCTCGCGCCGGGGGTCTTCACCCACAGCAGGGCGTCGAGCGCGGTGCCGTCGGTGGCGACCCGGGGCGAGGTGCCGAGTCCGGCGCCGGGTCCGTTGCACCAGGTTCCCCGCCAGCCCTGCCCGTTCCGCGAGGTGTCGATCACGTAGTGCGATCCCCCGGTCGCACCGGAGACCTTCTGCGCGTAGGCCTGTTCCTGCGCGGTCGGGTAGTAGTTCGCGACGTTCGTGAAGAACCCGCGGGCCCGCTGCACGCCGGCACTGTTCAGCCGTGCGGCCATCGTCGCGGGCGGCACCCAGTTCGAGTTGCCGGCGTCGAGGTAGGCCGGCACCCCGGCGGCGGTGAGCCCGGCGACGGTGCGGGACAGGATCCGGTAGCGCTGGTCGTCGAGCGTGGTGCTGCACTTCGCGTTGCTGAGCATCGCGAGGGAGTCCGGCTCGACGATCACGGCGGCGCGGTGTCCGGCGAGTGCCGCGGTGACCTGGTCGACCCAGGCGTCGTAGGAGGCCTCGGAGAACCCGCCGGCGGAGTACCCGCCGCAGTCCCGGTCCGGGATCGCGTACAGCACGAACACCGGGGTGGTGTCGGACTGCTCGGCCCCCGAGACCGCCGTGCTGATCGTCTTGGTCAGCTGGGTCCCCTGCGTCCACTCGCCGAGCCACGTCGCGACGGGGTACCGGGCGATGGTCGACGCCGCGGCGGCACCAGCGGGGTCCGAGGCGGCGAGCGCGGTGGCCGCCTTCGCTGCCTCGCTCGTGGGCGACCGGTACGGACCGGCACCGTACAGCGACGCAGCCGATGCGGAGCGGATGGTCGTGGCGGACGTCGCGGCGGTGGCGCTCGACCCGAACGCGACGGGCAGCAGCCCGCCGACGAGGGCGGTGAGTGCGACGGCGGCGCCGCAGACGACGACACGGCGCGGACGGCGGCGCATGGACACTCCCCTGGACGATCGGACCCCTGACCCGTCCATGGCACCATGCGCCCGCAGTGGCGGCCAGCCGCCAGTGCGGGTGGCACCCGAGCGGGTGTCGGCAACAGTGCCGACACCCGATCGTCAGTCGTCGAAGTGCGCCGCGGCCGCGCGTGCCCGGTAGACGACGTCGTCGACGTCCTCACCGATCACGGTGACGTGCCCGATCTTCCGACCCGGCCGGGGGGCCTTGCCGTAGAAGTGGTACTTCGCCTCGGGGAACGCCTCGAGCGCGGCCGGGTACCGGGCGGCGAGGTCGCCGTCGGCCGGTCCGCCGAGCACGTTGATCATCACGGCGGCCGGGGCGAACGACCCGGTGGCACCGAGCGGCAGGTCGAGGACGGCACGCAGGTGCTGCTCGAACTGGCTCGTCGTCGCACCGTCGATGGTCCAGTGACCGGTGTTGTGCGGTCGCATCGCGAGTTCGTTGATCAGGATGCGCTCGTCGGCGGTCTGGAACAGCTCGACGGCCAGGACCCCGGTGACCCCGAGCTCCTCGGCGATCCGGACCGCGATCGACTCCGTCACGTCGGCGATGCGTCCAGCGCTGTCGGGCGCGGGGGCGATGACCTCGGCGCAGACACCGTCGCGCTGCACGGTCTCGACCAGCGGCCACGCCACCACCTGGCCGGAGGGGCGGCGGGCGACGGACTGCGCGAGTTCGCGGGTGAACGGGACGAGCTCCTCGGCGAGCAGCGCCTGCCCGCCGCCGGCCTCGGCGACGGCGATGAACCAGTCGTCGACGTCCGACGGGTCGGACACGACCCGCACGCCCTTGCCGTCGTAGCCACCGCGGGGCGTCTTCACGACCGCGCGGCCGCCGTGCTCGTCGAGGAAGGCCCGGAGCTCGTCGGGGTCGTGCACCGCGGCCCAGTCCGGCACCGGCAGGCCGAGCTCGGAGAGCTTCGTGCGCATCGTGATCTTGTCCTGGGCGACGGCCAGCGGACCGGGTCCGGGGCGGACGGCCACGCCGGCGTCGACCAGGGCGCGCAGGACGTCCTGGGGCACGTGCTCGTGGTCGAACGTCACCACGTCGACGTCGCGGGCGAACGCCAGCACCGTCGAGACGTCGTGGTAGTCGCCCTCGGCCGTGGCGGCGATGGCGGCCGACATGCCCGGCCCCTCGGCGAGGATCCGGATGTCGATCCCCAGCTCGACGGCCGCCGGCACCATCATCCGTGCCAGCTGTCCCCCACCGATGACCCCGACGCGCAACGCCATGCTGTGTGATCCTTCCGGCGTTCGCACCATCGAGGGTGAACGCGTTGTCTACAATCGCTGTTCGGGTCGCGTTGTGCACGGCCCGCGACAACTCTACGGATCCTGGAGGGCACGTGCGGCGCCTCATTGCCCAGCTGGCACGCTTCGGCGTGGTCGGTGCCGTCGGCTTCGTCGTCGACACCACGGTGTTCAACCTGCTGCGCCTCACCGTCCTGAACCCCGACGAGGTGCACTCCGGGCCGTTCTGGGCGAAGGTCGTCTCCACCGTCGTCGCCATCTTCGTCAACTGGATGGGCAACCGGTACTGGACGTTCCGCGAGCAGCGCCGTGCCGTCGCGACCCGCGAGGGCTTCGAGTTCGTCGTCGTCTCGCTCGGCGGCATGGTCATCGCGCTCGCGTGCCTCGGGGTGTCCCACTACGTGATGGGACTGACCTCGGTCTTCGCCGACAACGTCGCGAACATCGTCGGCCTGGTGCTCGGCACGGTGTTCCGCTTCTGGCTCTACAAGGTGTGGGTGTACCACCCCGAGCGGACCGGTTCCGAGCCCGCGGCCGCCGACGTCGCACCAGAGGGGCGCGCCCTAGACTCGACCGGGTGACGGCCCACGAGACCACCACCAGCACCACCGCACCACCCCGCACCGCCCGCTGGGAGCGTGTGGCGATCGCCGTCGTCACGGCGACCTTCGGCCTGTGGCTCGTCGCGTGGGCGCTGATCGTCCCGGTCTTCGAGGCCCCGGACGAGACGGCGCACATCGACGCCGCCGTGCACGTCGCGCTCGGTGACGCCTGGGCTGCCCCGGGCGACCTGTACGTCACCAACGCGGTGCAGGCGGCGAAGGTCGAGCAGGCGACGAAGCCGTCCAGCGAGTGGTCGACCGTCAGCGAGCTGCTGCAGAACGCCCCCGGGCCGTCGTCGACCGTCAACCAGATGACCCAGCACCCGCCGACCGCCTACCTCGCCGGTGCCGCCGTGCTCCGTGCCGTGGACTTCGGTGACCTGCGGTGGGACCGGGCGCTCACCGCGCTACGGCTCGCCGACGTCCTCGCCGTTACCGCACTGCCGCTGCTGGCGTGGGCGTCCGTCCGCCGGGTGACCCGGTCGCCGCGGGCCGCGCTCGTCGGTGGGCTCGCCGTGTTCGCGACGCCCGAGCTCGCGTCCATCGGTTCCTCGTTCTCGAACGACGCCCCCGTCCTGCTCGTCGCCGGGATCGTCGTGTGGCTCGCCACCCGGCTGCTCACCGGTGACACCCGGTGGCGCACCACCATCGCGCTCGCGGTGGTGCTCGGAGCCCTGGTCTGGATCAAGGGCACCGGGCTGCCCGCCGTGCCGTTCGTGGCGGTGGTCGTGCTCTTCGCCGGCGCCGGGGTGCTGTCGCTGCGGCAACGGGTGGTCCGCACCGTGGTGACGATGGCCGTGTCCGGTGGCATCGGGGCGTGGTGGTGGGTGCACAACTGGTTCGCCTACGGCCGGATCCAGCCGAACGGCTACACGGCGATGCGTCCGCCGAAGGACTTCCCGCCCGGCGAGCACCCGACGCTCGGGCACTTCCTCGACGTCAGCTGGGGCACGCTCGCGCGCACGTTCTGGGGCAGCTTCGGCGGTCGGGCACAGGTCAGCATGGGTGACCTGCTCACCGCCGTCCTGACGGTCATCGCGCTCGTCGTGCTCGTCGGCTGGGCGTTCCGGCGCGGCCCCGACCTGCGGGTGGCCCTGTGCCTGGCCGTGTTCCCGGCGCTGCTCATCGGCATCCAGAACCGGACGAGCGCGCACTCGTACCTCACCACCACCGAGGTCGCCGCGACCCAGGGACGCTACTACTTCCCCGCGATCGTCTGCCTGATCGTGCTGAGCGCCCTGGCCTGGCGTCGCCTGGTGCCCGCCGGACGCGCCCGCTCGTGGGTCGCGGTGGCGCTGGCCGTCCTGCTGCCCGCGGTGGGCGTGTACGGCTTCGCGGTGGCGTCGGCGTGGTTCTGGAACGCCGCCCTGTTCCCGGTGACGGGCCGCGGACTGCTCCGCTACACGGAGATCGGGCCGGTGCCGCCCGCAGTGCTCGTGGCCGTGGTCGTGCTGGTGGCCGTCGGCCTCGTCGCGTCCGTCGTCCAGGTCGCCCGCGCCGACCGTCGGGTGGCCGCCCCCGCGTCGTGACCACACGTCGGGCGTGCGGCTGACGGGGTGGACGCCCCACCAGACGGACGGGAGGCCCGGTGCCAGCTGGCACGGGCCTCCCGTTCGTCGTCACGCGCGTCGCGTGCCCCCGGATGGTGAGCAGGAATGGTCGGGTCGCGCACCGCGGACCCGACCGTTCCTGCTCACGAAGTGCGCGTCAGGCGGCGGGGGCGCTGCCCTCGACGGCTGACGGGTCGTCGGTCGGACGACCACGGCGGAACCAGGTCGGTGCTGCGGCGCAGAGCAGGAACAGGCCGTCGACCGCCAGGCTCCACACGCGGGTGACGACGACCACGACCAGGGCGATCCCCGGCGGCATGACGAGGGTGAGGAGCAGGGCCTGCACGCCCTCGCGGACGCCGAGGCCGCCGGGGGCGAACACGGCCAGCATGCTGATCGCCGAGGCCATGCTCGCGGCACCGATGACGAACGCCGCGTCGCTGAGCTTGAGCGACGGGTACACCCCGAGGGTGATGAAGTAGTACGCCGTGCCCGACAGGATCGCACCGGCGACGTACAGACCGGCGCCGCCGAGGACGGTGCCGAGGTTCGGGCGGACGTCGGCCGCGAGCGGCTTGCGACGCAGGATCTTCAGCGCGATGCCGATCAGGAACACGAAGACCCGCGGGATCAGGCAGACGACGCAGGCGACGAACGCCGCGATCATCAGGGCGATGAGCCACGGGCTGAGCGCGTGCGTGCGGGGGTCGATGAGCAGCAGGACGAGCGCCAGGGCGAGGGTGGCGGCGATCTGCAGCGCGCCCTCGAGCAGGCCGCTGACGCCGAGCCGGGCCTTCGAGACGCCGTGCTTCGAGGCGAAGTAGACCTTGCCGATGATCCAGGTCGCGGCCCCCGGGATGTAGCGGCCCATCCAGGACTTCGCGTACACGTAGGTCAGCGTGACGCCACTGCCCTTCAGGCCGGTCGCACCGAGCCGCCGCAGCAGGTAGAACCAGATGCCGACGCCCCAGTAGCGGAAGCCCAGGCTGATCACGGTCGCCAGGATCACCCAGCCCCACTGCCAGTCCAGCCCGGCGAGCTGCCCCCAGTCGACGCTCCGCACGTACAGCACGAGGAAGACCGCGAGCAGCACGTAGAAGACGATGGGGATCGCCTTGCCGAGGAACCGTCGCCAGGTCGGCGGACGCTTCCCCTCGGGCGCGGGGGTGTCGCTGGTGGTTCCTGACAAACGTGGTCTCCTGCCGGGCTTCGGGACCAGGTCATCGTAGACGCTGGTGTGGCGCGCTCCCTGGAGCGGCGGCTACTTGGCGAACTTCACGATCTGGACGCGGCAGGGGATCTCGGGATCCGTGGACCGGTCGGCGCTGCACGAGATCGTCGCGTTGTACGTGCCGACGAGCTTCCCGGCCATCGAGTAGTCGCGTGCCGGCGCGTTGGCGGGGTCGAACTGCACGAAGTACTGCACGCCCTCGTCGATGAACAGCTTGCGCATCGCGTCCGAGTGGTACGTGTAACCCTGACCTGAACGACCGTACACACGCGTGTCGGTCAGAAAGGCCAACGAGGACAGCGACCGGTAGTTCGAGCCGATGACGGTGGCGTCCTCGGGCAGGGCACCGCTCGCCCGGATCTGGTCGGCGAGCCGCACGATCTCGGGGACGTCGGTCGGGCCGGTGACACGAAGCGCCTCGGTGCGGTTCACCGACGGGTAGAAGGGCGCCGGCGACCCGATCCAGTTCTGCGTGAACGACGCCACGGGGACGACGGCGATCGCGACGCACGCCACGATCGTCCGGACCACGCCGCGTCGTCGGACCAACCGCCAGACGGCCGGCAGCATGAGCGCGCCGATCATCGCCGTCAGGTAGAACAGCGGCCAGTAGTACCGCGCGTTCCCACCACCGCTCGACGACGACGTGATCATGCCGTACCCGACGAAGTAGACCAGGGTCGTCGCCGCGACGATGCAGGTGAACGCGTACCGGCGGAACCGGACCACGCCGATAACCAGGGCGGCGGCGAAGAGCAGGGCGATCGGTGCCGCGAACGGCGCGAAGGTGCTGATCTTCTGCAGGTAGTAGGGCAGCGCGAGCATGCGCTCGTGCAGGTAGTAGCCGGCGCGGGCAGCGATGCCGGAGTCCTTGGTGACCTTTGGCGCGGTGTCCTCGGTGGTCGACTCGGTCGTCGGCGGCACCACGGACGGGTCCGGGTTCTCCATCGGGCCCTGCTTGTAGACCGACGGGGTGAAGTCCTCGTTCGGCGAGAACGCGTGCGAGTTCGGCGGCACGGGCAGGAACGGCCAGTCGGTCGCACGCCCGCCGTCGTCGAACTTCGAGCCGATGTTCACCGAGAGCGACGAACCCAGGGTCGGCGACCCGTACTTCATGGTCAGGGCACCCACCCACGGCGCGATGACGACGGCGAAGACCACGATCGTGGCCACGGGCGACGTCCACCAGTGCAGCACCGGCTCACGACGGCGTCGGGCGGACCAGACCCGGAGCAGCAGCCACAGGATCACCGCGCCGACCGCCACCGGCAGCAGGAAGAGCTTCACGAAGTACCCGATGGCCGCGACCGCGCCGAGCACCCCGCCGGAGACCAACCGGGCCCGCGTCGATCCGTGCAACGCCTGGTCGGCCCACCGGAGTGCCCACAGGTAGCCGACGACCCACGCGACGACGAGCAGGTCGGGGGTCTGCACCGACACCGCGCTCATCAGCGCCGGGATCGCGGTGACCATGAAGAGGACGGCCGGCACGATGCGGTGGTTCTGCGACCACACCAGCCAGCCACCGACGCCGAGCACGACGGCGACCGCGAAGCAGTTCACGACCGCGAAGGCCGTCTGCATGCCGAGGCCGGCAGCGATGAACGGCGCCATCATCCAGGACACCATCGGCGACCAGTAGGCGTTGATCGCGTCGGGCAGCCAGCCGTTCGCGTACTCGCGGGCGATGCCCATGTAGGAGATGCCGTCGACGTTCGTCACCCCGAGGCGGTTGTGGTACGCCACGGCGGCGCTGAGCGCGACGCCCACGACGACGAGCACCGCCAGGATGACCGGCGCGACGACGTGCTTGAACCGCCTCGGAACCGCCCCCGAACGCCGGTGGACGGGATCGTGGGTGATCTGCGTTGCGGCTGCGCTCGTCGAGGTCACGTGCTTCATCATGACATCCGAACCGAAACACCAGGCACAGGGTGCCTGATCGCGGCGCCGGGTCGGCGTGTGGGAGACTGCCTGCGACCCCGCTCCGACCACCACGAGGACGATCGTTGGCCACCGAAACCCGCGCCGCAGTACCCGCAGCCGACTCCGCTGCCCCCGCGCCCCGCGCCGGCGGCCGACTCGAGTTCCCCTACCTGGACGGACTCCGGGGGTTGGCCGCACTCGCGGTGGTCTTCTACCACGCGTACCTCTTCACCGGGACGACCGGCACCGGCCCGACCGAGCTGCCCTGGCTGCGCCCGATCATCGGCTGGGGCTACCTCGGCGTCCCGCTCTTCATCGTGCTGTCCGGCTACGTGCTCATGCTGCCGGTGCTGACCCGCTTCGACCGCTACCGTCTGCCCGGCGGGTTCTGGAAGTTCGTCTGGCGTCGCGCCCGCCGCATCATCCCGCCGTACTGGGCGTCGCTCGTGCTGTTCGCCCTGCTGATCCTGTTCGTCCCCGTGCTCGGCCAGCCCGGCGGCACGCAGTGGGACACGAAGCTGCCGATGGGCTGGGGCACGTTCCTGACGCACTTCTTCCTGGTGCACGACTTCTTCCCGCAGTACATCGGCAAGATCAACGGCCCGATGTGGACGGTCGCGGTCGAGTGGCAGATCTACTTCCTGATGCCGCTGCTGATCCTGCCGCTGTGGCGGGTCTTCGGCGGGTGGGCGACGGCGTCGAGCCTGGTCCTGATCGGCATGTGGATGGGCGCCGAGAGCCGTTACTCGTTCATGCACCCGTGGTTCGTCGGCCTGTTCGCGGTGGGGATGCTCGCCGCCGAACTGACCGTGAAGGCCCGCGACGAGCACCTGTCCGGCATGGTCCGCGAGCGCTCGAAGCTCGGCGGCCCGCGGTGGGCGAGCGGCGCGTTCGTCGGCGCCATGGCCCTCGGGACCCTGCTCGTGTTCTTCCGCAACCGCGACTACTGGCAGCACCAGACCTGGCCGTCCGAGGTCGTCACCGGCATCCTCGCCGGCATCCTGCTCACCTGGATGGGACGCCAGGCGGTCACCGGCAACCACACCTGGCTCGCCCGCTTCTTCGCCTGGAAGCCGTTCGTGCTCGCCGGTCTGGTGTCGTACTCGATCTACCTGTTCCACAGCCCGCTGCTGGGCCTCGGCAACCTGCTGCTCCTGCCCCTCGGCCTGTACCCGAAGTACCAGTTCCTGATGATGGTGTTCGTCGTGATCCCGGTCGTGATCGGCATCTGCATCGGCTTCTGGTGGCTCGTCGAGCGCAACTTCATGAACCGCCGGCAGAAGCACGCCACGGCCGAGGTCTCGCACCGCGGCCGCCTGCCCGAGGTCGAGAGCGACGCCGCCACCCCCGACGCGAGCAGCCGCACCGCGCGCTGACGCACCCGCGGCGTACCGCAGCACGTCCTGCGCCGACGTCCTGCGCGTGGCGGACAGCACGGTCGCTCGCCAGGTAGCATCGCTCGGACCGCGGCGTGGGTGATCAGGGGCCCACGGCATCTCGACAGGGAAGACGAGACCACATGCGCGCACCGATCACCAAGATCCTCGGACTCGGCACCGCTGCCGCCGTCGCCGGGGCCATCACCTTCGGCAGCGGGACGGCGGTCGCCGAGACCGCCCCGGCCACGCCGGCACCGACTGCCACGACGACAGCGGCGGCGACCCCGGCCCCCACTGCGTCTGCTGCACCTGCTGCACCCGCACCCGCTGCCGAGCAGCTCTCCATCGCCGAGATGGACCGCACCGGGAACCACACCATGGGGGCCGGCATCGCCGCCCACGCCGGAGAGTCACACGTCACGGTCACCGCGCCGGACAGCGCCGCCGGTGGCGTGAGCGCCCAGTCGCTGAGCACCTCCTCCGCCGCCACCGCCTCCGGCCCACCACCGGGACGCGTCCAGGGCTTCGACATCAGCGCCTGGCAGCCGAGCGTCAACTTCCTGCAGGCGTACCGCAACGGCGCCCGCTTCGCCTACGTCAAGGCGACCGAGGGCACCTCGTACGTCAGCTCGACCTACAAGGAGCAGTACGCCACCGCCAAGCAGCGGAACCTGTACCGCGGTGGCTACGTGTACGCGCAGCCGAGCCAGGCGAGCGGCGCCGCGACGGCGAACTACTTCTTCGCGCACGGCGGGCAGTGGAGCAAGGACGGCAAGACCCTGCCGCCCCTGCTCGACATCGAGTACGGCAGCGCGGCCCAGGGCACCTGCTACGGCAAGAGCTGGGGTCAGATGCGCAGCTGGATCAAGGACTTCTCGAACACCGTCTACAAGAAGATCCACCGCTACCCCGCGATCTACACGACCACCGACTGGTGGAAGCGCTGCACGAACAACAGCAACCAGTTCTCGAAGAACCCGCTGTTCGTCGCGATCTACCCGGTCAAGAACTTCACCACGCCGGGCACGCTCGGGCGCAGCTGGTCGAAGTGGACCTTCTGGCAGTGGGCGTCCAGCGGGGTGCTCCCGGGTGACCAGGACGTCTACCGGAACGACATCACGTACCTGAAGCGCTTCGCGGCCAAGACCGAGTGACGCGCGTCACGCCCTGAGCGGGTGCGGATGACGGACGGGAGGCCCGTGGCGGTGTCGCCACGGGCCTCCCGTCCGCCGCACGGTGCGGAGTCCGACACCCGGTGCGCCGTTGCACGCCCCGTGCCGACACACAAACACGCACCAAGCGGGCAAGCCCGCACCAGACGACCATGCACGCACGGTGCGCAGNNNNAGTCCGACACCCGGTGCGCCGTTGCACGCCCCGTGCCGACACACAAACACGCACCAAGCGGGCAAGCCCGCACCAGACGACCATGCACGCACGGTGCGCAGCCCGCGCGCCACGGGCCTCCCGTCCGCCGCACGGTGCGGACTCCGACACCCGGTGCGCCGTTGCACGCCCCGTGCCGACACACAAACACGCACCAAGCGGGCAAGCCCGCACCAGACGACCATGCACGCACGGTGCGCAGCCCACGCACCACGCGCCGGCGAGCTTCGCCCGGACGGACGGGAGGCCCGTGGCGGTGTCGCCACGGGCCTCCCGTCCGTCATCGGCTCACGATCGCGAGCCGCTGGTGTCAGCGGACGTCGCGGGTCGCTTCGGCGAAGTCGGCGTCGAGCGCGGTCGCCATCCGGGCCACGCCCTCGGCGAGCTGCGCGCGGACCGCGTCGCGGTCGGCGTCGAGCCGCTCCAGCTGCGCCGTCACGTCGTCGACGAACGTCGGCTCGAGTGCTGCTTCGATCGGCTTCGAGAACTCCTGCTGGCCCATCTGCTCGAAGAACAACCGGCCCTTGTCGACGTAGTAGAGCACCGCGGCGGGGACGCCGGCGATGGTCGCGACGATCGCGGAGTGCAGCCGGCTCGCCAGGAACAGGCGGCTGCAGGACATCAGGCCCGCGTACTCGGACGGTGAGAACTCGTCGGCCTCGACCACGTGGGTGCGGTCCGCGTGCCGCATGAGGGCGATGACCTCGCGGGCGAAGGCGGCGTCGCCCTCCGACGCCTCCATGTGCATCGGGTAGAACACGACGTCGGCGTCCCAACGGTCGATGACGCGGTCGGCCAGGTCGGCGACGGCCTGGCGGTAGGTGACGAGCTTGTCGCTGTCGACACCGGTCTGCCGGAAGCGCTTCGGCAGGAAGCGGAACGGGATCCAGCCGCTGCGCTTGTAGTGGAACCAGCGGCGGACGCCGAAGCCGATCGAGCCCTCGAGGCGCTCGGCGGTCAAGCCGGTGGTGCGCTCGAGCCGTTCGAGCACGTCGGCGTCGGGCGTCGTGACGGTCCCGACGACGGCCGGGTCGAACGACGACACGATCGGCGTGCGGACGCCCCACGCCAGGAGCTTCTCGCGGGATTCGTCGTCGCGGACGGCGAACGAGCGGCACAGGTCGACAGTGGCGCGGATCAGGCGCTTGCTGACGCCGGCGGTGGTCGGACCGATGCCCTGGAAGGCGCCGATCAGGTTCTTGTTCACCGCGCGGACGAGCAGCATCTTGCCGAACCAGTACACGAGACCGAGCTTGTTCGTGTAGTCCTTCAGGATCTCGCCGCCGCCCCACAGGACGACGTCGGCGCTGCGCGCGGCACGCAGCAGGGCGAACAGGTCGCCGATGCCGGTGCTGTACGGCGAGACCGGCAGGAACCGGATCCCGAACCACGCGGCGTCCCGCTCGGGGTACTGCGACAGGGAGACGATCTCGGCGTCCGGCCACCGCCTGCGGACCAGCTCGACGTTGCCGGCGAGGATCGCCCGGTCCCCGCGGTTGTGGGGCGAATCGCTATTGTGGATCAGAACGCGCACGGGTGGAGAGCCTACCGGACCGTCCCCCGCGACCCCCGGAAAGGCACGATGTCCCGCCCCACCCCCTCCGCCCGTCCCCGCCTGCTCGTCCTCGGCTCGACGTTCCCGGCCCGTCCGGACGACGGCGTGCCGGCGTTCGTGCTCGACCTCGCGCACCAAGAGGCCCTCGAGTTCGACACGATGGTGCTCACGCCGCGGGTCCCGGGCGGTGCCACCACCGAACGCATCGGCGACGTCGGCGTCCGGCGGTTCCCGTACTTCCCGAAGGCGTTCGAGGACCTGGCCGACGGCGCGATCCTCGACAACCTCAAGGAACGCCGGTCGCGCATCGTGCAGGTGCCGGCCCTGGTGCTCGCGCAGTGGTTCGCGATCCGCCGCGTGGTCCGCTCAGCGAAGCCCGACGTCATCCACGCGCACTGGGCGATCCCGCAGGCGCTCGTCGCGACGCTGGCGGCCCCAGGCGTCCCCATCGTCGTCACGACGCACGGCGGGGACATCTACGCCCTCCGCGCCGCTCCCCTGGTCCGCCTGAAGCGCTGGGTGTTCGGCCGCTCGGCGCACGTCACCACCGTGAACTCCGAGATGCGCGAGCGGCTGACCGAGTGGGGCGTGCCCGAGGCGCGGTCGACCGTGATCCCGATGGGCGTCGACCTCGGCCCGGCCCGTGACACCCGCGCCCGCGTCCCCGCGCAGGAGCACCACGTCGTGGCGGTCGGCCGGCTCGTCGAGAAGAAGGGCTTCGGCAACCTGATCGAGGCGCTGCGGGGCCTCGGCGACGACGTGCCGTGGCGACTCACCGTCGTCGGTGACGGTCCGTACCGGGCACAGCTCGAGCAGCAGGCCGCCGGACTGCCCGTGACGTTCCTGGGCCAGCGCGGGCGCACCGAGGTGCTCGAGACCCTGGCTGCGGCCACCGTCGTGGCGGTGCCGTCGATCCCCGCGGCGAACGGCGACCAAGAGGGACTGCCCGTCACCCTGCTCGAGGCCGCTGCCGTCGGTGCCGCGATCGTCGCGAGCGACCTGCCCGGCATCCGCGACGTCGTGCAGGACGACGTGTCCGGGGTCCTCGTGCCCCCCGGTGACGTCCCCGCGCTGCGGACAGCACTGCAGCGCGTGCTCACCGACGACGCCGCACGGGCGCGCTACCAGGAGCAGGCCGTGGTGTCGGCGGCGGAGTTCTCCACCGAACGGATCGGCGAGCGCTACCGGGCGGTGCTGCGCGCGGCCATCGCGTAGGCCACCAGCATCCCGGCAGCGCACACGACCGCCGCCGCGAACGCGACCACGACGACGGCACCGGAGTGCCCGACGAGCTCGGAGCCCTCGAACCGGACGAGCGACCACATCGGCACGACGGCCGCGGCACCCCACACCAGCACGAGCCACGTCGCCGCACGACGCCAGGCGAGGAAGCCCGCCGCCATCGCGAACGCGATCGGCAGCAGCACCGTGAGCGTGTACCGGTTGAGCGGTGCGCCGCCGCCTGCGGTGTAACGGATCTCGACGACGACGAACAGCAGCGTGACCACGACGAGCATCGCCACGACGAGGCGGCGCGGCCACCGGTCGTCGTCGGCAGGTGCCCAGGGGCGCAGGCGCCGCAGCACGAGGGCCGCGACGAACAGCAGCACCGGGACGAGCAGGAGCACCCACGGCAGCGGGCTCGCGATCGGCAACGAGCCGCGGAACAGGGCGAAGAGCTGCCGCCAGAAGCCGAGCATCGAGACGACCTCGGCATCGGAGTAGTGCGGCCTCGGGGTGTACCCGGGCCAGGCGGTCGGCCGACCGCTGAACGAGCCGGTCAGGGCCTGGTTCCGCAGCCAGAACCACCCGGAGGCGGCTGCGGCGGCGAGCACCGGGACCGCCGCGACGACGACGCGGGCCCAGACACCGCGGAGCCGGCCGAACCGGACCGTGCGGGCCAGTGCGAACGCGACGACGATCGCCACGAGCCACAGGGCGAACGACAGGCGGGTGGTGGTGCCGGCCGCCGCCACGAGCGCTCCGCCCACGGCGAGTCCCGGTCCCACGCCGGACCGGAGCGCTGCACCGGCGACGCCGCACGCCAGCGCACAGGTCAACGCTGCGAGCGAGTCGTTGTACACGACACCGCCCTGCACCACGAGGACGCTCGTCGACGCGGTCACGACGGCCACGGTGCCCGGGAGCCGTACGACCCCGGGGAAGCACCGGGCCGCAGCCCACGCGGCGACCGGCACGATCGCGGCGACGAACACGGCGTTCGCCAGACGGCCGAGCACCACGGCCTGCACCGGGTGCCCGGCGTCGACGAGCGGGCCCATCACCGGGGCGAGCAGCAGGTAGTAGAGCGGCGGGTGCTGTGCGACCCACTGGACGGGCGGTGTCCCGCCGAAGCCCGGCCGGAACCGGATGCCGTCGGACAGGACCGGCAGTTGGCCGTGCCAGACGCGCAGGACGTAGTCGACGTGGGCCGACTCGTCGACGCTCGCGAGCGGCATCGACGAGAACGTCCGCGCCACCGACGCCGTCAGGACGAGCAGGGTGGCGGCGAGCACGACCGGCGTCGCCCAGTCGCGCCCGCGGAGTCTCCCGGCGGGACGCGGCACGCCGGAGGACAGCCGCCGGAGCCGGTCCGCGACGATCGGCGTCAGCGCCCCATGCCGCGGTACGTGAAGCCGGCGGCGGTCCAGGCATCGCGGTCGAGGCAGTTGCGGCCGTCGATGACGACCGGGCTCGACACCAGGGACGCCACCGTGGTCGCGTCGAGCTCGCGGAACTCGGTCCACTCGGTCAGCACCAGGACCAGGTCGGCGCCGGACAGCGCGTCCGCCGCCGTCTCGACGAAGTCGAGCTCCGGGTGCACGCGACGCGCGGTGACGACGGCCTCGGGGTCGTAGGCGGACACCGTGGCACCGAGCTCGTGCAGGCGCGCAGCGATGTCGAGGGCGGGCGAGTCACGGACGTCGTCCGAGTTCGGCTTGAAGGCCAGACCGAGGACCGCGACGCGCTTGCCGCTGACGACCCCGCCGAGCAGCTCCTGCGCCAGCTCGACGACGTGCGCACGACGACGCAGGTTCGTGGCGTCGACGTCGGCAAGGAACGCCAGGGACTCCCCGACGCCGAGCTCGTTCGCCCGGGCCTGGAACGCCCGGATGTCCTTGGGCAAGCAGCCGCCGCCGAAGCCGAGGCCGGCGTTGAGGAACTTGCGGCCGATGCGGGCGTCGTGGCCGATGGCGTCGGCGAGCGCGGTGACGTCGGCGCCGGCGACCTCGGCGATCTCGGCCATCGAGTTGATGAACGAGATCTTCGTGGCGAGGAACGCGTTCGCGCTGATCTTGACGAGCTCGGCGGTGGGCAGGTTGACGACGAGCCGGGGGGTGCCGGACGCGAGCGCCTCGGCGTAGACCTCGTCGAGCGCGTCGACGGCGGCCTGCCCGGCGTCACCGTCCGGCACACCGTAGACGAAGCGGTCCGGGCTGATGGTGTCCTGCACGGCGAAGCCCTCTCGCAGGAACTCGGGGTTCCAGACGAGCGTCGCCCCGGGCACGGCCTCGGACACCTCGGCGGCGAGGCGTGCGGCGGTGCCGACGGGGACGGTCGACTTGCCGACGACGAACTCGCCGGCGGACAGGTGCGGGGTGAGCGCGGCGACCGCGGCGTTCACGTAGGTCATGTCCGCGGCACCGGTCGGGCTCTGCGGGGTTCCGACGGCGAGGAAGTGCACGCGGGCACCGGCGACCTCGGCCATGTCGGTGGTGAAGCGGATCCGGCCGGAGGCGAGCGCCTCGGTCAGGATCTCCGGGAGCCCGGGTTCGAAGAAGGGGGCTTCGCCGGCAGCGAGCCGCTCGATCTTCGCCGGGTCGACGTCGACGGCGACGACCTCGTGTCCGAGCTTGGCCATGGAGGCGGCGTGCACGGCACCGAGGTACCCGCAGCCGATGACAGAGATACGCACGACGAAGAAGGTACCGGTTTCTCGTGGGAGTTCCAGCACCCCGGCACCCAGGGTGTCGCGGCGGCGTCAGGCGCGGACGTCGCCCCACGGCGGTCGGTCCGGGCCGCCGACGATCTCGTCCCAGTCCGGCTCGCGGTGCCGCCGCCGGGCCTCGTACGCCTCGACCAGGTCGTGCAGGACGGCCACCACGAGGTCGGCGTGCGGGACATCCGCGAGCACCACGGCGGGGTCGTCGCCCGGGAACACCAGGACGTCGCCGGAGCGGAACACACCCTGGAGGCCGCGCCGGCGCACCGTCACGTCGTACCCGCGGGAGTGCAGGAGCTCCTGCCGGGTCCGGGTGCCGAGCCCGTGCACGACGACGAGCCGCCGGGTCGTGACGACGTACCGCTCGGACATCCAGCGGAACAGCGGCACGGCGCCGCCGAACACCACGAGCACCACGACGAGTCCTGCGACGACGGCGTTCAGCCACGCCAGCTGCGCCTGGAACACCCCGAACCCGAACCCGCCGGCGACCACGACCAGCACGACGAACACCGCCGGGCGCACGAGCCGACGAGCGTGCGGTCGCAGGCGAGCGACGACGCGTTCGGGCGGCGGCTCGGCGGTCATGCCGTCATGCATACCGCAGGTGGGTGACGTCCCCCACGGCGACGCCCCTGGAGTCACCCGCTCGATCCCGGATCGTGATGCGGCCCTCGTCGTCGATGTCGGTGGCGTCGGCCTCCTCCACGGTGCCGTCGGGCAGCTCGAGGCGGATGCGGCGACCGATCGTGCCGCACGCGGCGCGGACGTGAGACCGGACCGACTCGGCGGATGGACCACCGGCGACCAGGGCGGCCACGGCCTCCAGGAAGGCTGCCCGGAAGGCGGACAGGACCGCGTCGGCCAACGCGGGGGCGTCGTCGACCGCGCCCGCCACGAGCAGCGACGTCGACGTCGGGGTCGGCAGGCGGTCGGCAGGGATCGTGAGGTTCACGCCGGCGCCGACCACGATGCTGCCGTCGGAGGCGACCTGGCAGAGGATGCCGCACACCTTGTCGCCCGCGACCTGGACGTCGTTCGGCCACTTGACGGCGACGTCGGCGCCGGCGGGCAGCACCCGTGCGATCGCGTCACGCATGGCGGCGCCGGCGACGAGGGGCAGCCAGCCACGGTCGTGGTCGGCGAGGTCGGCGCGCACGAGCAGGCTCGCGGCCAGCGCCTCGCCCGCCGGTGCGCTCCACGTGCGGTCGAGGCGCCCCCGGCCCGCGGTCTGGTGGAGCGTCGCGACCACGCTGCCGTGCTGCTGCTCGGGTGCCACGGCGAGCAGGTCGGCGTTGGTCGAGCCGGTCTCGTCGGGGACGGTGAGGGTCGCGCCCGTCGACCGGACCGCCTCGCTGGTGGCGGTGAACGACGACGACGGGGATGTGGACATGCACGCAAATGTACGGGCAGGAACCGTGGGGGTCCTCCAACCGGCCCCGACCTCGCCGCCGGTAGGGTGAGCGGGTGACTTCAGGAGACACCCCCGATCTCTCGACGACGGCAGGCCGGCTGGCCGACCTCCGCGAGCGGTACCACGAGGCCGTGACCGCTGCGGGCGAGTCCGCGATCGCCAAGCAGCACGCCAAGGGCAAGGGCACCGCGCGCGAACGCATCGAGCAGCTGCTCGACGAGAACTCCTTCGTGGAGTTCGACGAGTTCGTCCGCCACCGCACCACCTCGTTCGGCATGGACGCCAAGCGCCCCTACGGCGACGCGGTCGTCACCGGCGTCGGCACGATCCACGGCCGCAACGTCGCCGTGTACGCGCAGGACTTCACCGTCTTCGGCGGCTCGCTCGGCGAGGTCGCCGGCGAGAAGATCATCAAGGTGATGCAGCACGCGCTGAAGACGGGCGTGCCGATCATCGGCATCCTCGACTCCGGCGGGGCCCGGATCCAGGAGGGCGTGGTCGCGCTCGGCAAGTACGGCGAGATCTTCCGCCTCAACACCCAGGCGTCCGGCGTCATCCCGCAGCTGTCGATCATCATGGGCCCGGCGGCCGGCGGTGCGGTGTACTCCCCCGCCCTCACCGACTTCGTGATCATGGTCGACAAGACCAGCCACATGTTCGTCACCGGCCCCGACGTCATCAAGACCGTCACCGGCGAGGACGTCGGCTTCGAGGAGCTCGGCGGCGCGCAGACCCACAACGCGGTCTCCGGCGTGGCCCACTACCTGGCCGAGGACGAGACCGACGCGCTCGACTACGCCCGCTCGCTCATCGGGTTCCTGCCGGACAACAACCTGTCCGACGCCCCCGCCTACGACGTCGCCCCGGAGCTCGAGACCACCGACGCCGACCACGAGCTCGACCTCGTGATCCCGGACTCGACGAACCAGCCGTACGACGTCACGACGATCATCGAGCACGTCGTCGACGACGGCGAGTTCCTCGAGGTCCAGCCGCTCTTCGCGCCGAACATCCTGATCGGCTTCGGCCGGGTCGAGGGCCGCACCGTCGGCATCATCGCGAACCAGCCGCAGGCCATGGCCGGCACGCTGAACATCGATGCCGGTGAGAAGGCAGCCCGCTTCGTGCGGTTCTGCGACGCGTTCGGCATCCCGATCCTGACCCTGGTCGACGTGCCCGGCTACCTGCCCGGCACCGACCAGGAGTGGACCGGGGTCATCCGCCGCGGCGCGAAGCTGCTGTACGCCTACGCCGAGGCCACCGTCCCGCTCGTCACCGTCATCACGCGCAAGGCCTACGGCGGCGCGTACATCGTGATGGGGTCGAAGCAGCTCGGCGCCGACATCAACCTGGCATGGCCGACCGCCGAGATCGCGGTCATGGGCGGTCAGGGCGCCGTCAACATCCTGTACCGCGCCGAGATCAAGCGCGCCGAGGAGTCCGGCGAGGACGTCGCTGCGGTCCGCACGAAGCTCGCGAACGAGTACACCTACAACGTCGCGTCGCCGTACCTGGCGGCCGAGCGCGGTGAGCTCGACGGCATCATCCAGCCGCACGCCACCCGCGTCTCGGTCATCAAGGCCCTGCGTGCCCTGCGCGGCAAGCGTGCGACGCTGCCGCCCAAGAAGCACGGGAACATCCCCCTCTGATGGGTGCGCACTGATGGGTCGTCACGCAGCTCCGGTCCCCTCGGACGAGCCCGCCTCGGTGGCCGACGTCCGGGTGGTCTCCGGTGAGCCCACCCCCGAGGAGCTCGCAGCGGTCGTCGCCGTGCTGCAGCGCCAGGCCGACGAGGCCGCAGCAGCCGGTCGCGCCGAGGTCGTCGACGAGCCGCGCACCGGGTGGCAGGCCTCGGCCCGCGGCCTGCGTCGCCCGCTCGACCACGGTCCGGGCGCCTGGGGCCGTTCGCTCCGCTGACGGACCTTGGCTTCCCTGTACCCCTGGTGTCCCCGACCCGGCGGACGTTGCAGGCTGCACTTCCCGGTCGGTATCCCCTCGCACGGGGGACACGAATCGCCGAAGAGGACCGGAAATGCCGAATTTGTCCCCCATAATGACGACTGACACAGGGGTTGTGGGTTGGCATAGTTACTGGTGTTCGGTGTCCTTCAACGAAGAACATCGCAGGTCGGTGGCCGACTAGGGTACGACGCCACCGCCCGCTGCGAGGCAGGGCGACATTCGGGTTGTCGCTCAGCCTCGGGTCGTGAACGGGCCGGTCGGATACGACCGGCCCGTTCCCCGTTTCCGGGGGCGTTCGCGCCGGCCGTCGTCGATGCGGAACGACATCCTCGACGTCGTGCGGCGTCCACAGTGTCGTCCCCCGGCGCCTGCAACAGTTGCACGCGCGCACGAGCGACACCCCCGACGTCGTACGACGTCCGTGTTGTCGCGTCAGCCGTCGGCGCCAGCCCGGCGCGACCACGGTGCGGCCAGGAGGCCCGTGGCGGCGCCGCCACGGGCCTCCCGGCCGCTGCGTCCCGCGTCCACCGCCGCGCGCGCGTCCCACGGACCCGGAACGACGTCCTCGACGTCGTACGACGTCGACGTAGTCGTCCGCACGCGGACACAACAGTTGCGCGCGCGCACGAGCGACACCCTCGATGTCGTACGACATCGACCTTGTCGCTTCCGTCTCGCCGCGCGCGACGCCGCACACGACCACGCGCGGGCAGGCGCAGCGCGCCTCAGGCGGGCTCGTGCCGCGGGATCTCGAGCCAGAGGGCTACGGAGTCGTCCTCGTCGCCGTCGTCGTCCTCCATGCCCGCCCCGAGGGCGGCGGACTCGCTCGCGGCCGTGTCGAGCTTGAGCCCGACGACCGTCACCGCGGAGTCGGACCCCTCGCTGACGGTGCGGACGATGACGTTGTCGGCCTCGCGGGCCTGGCGGAGCGCCTCGGCGATGCGGGCGTGGATGCGGCGGACGTCGTCGACCTCGAGCTCGTCGAGACCGCCGTCGTCGTGCAGCTGCACCGTCGCACCCCGGCGGCGCAGGCGCATGACCTCGTCGCGGACGTCCTCGGACAGCAGGGAGCGACCGCGGATCTCGTCGCGGATGGCCTGCTCGAGGTGCAGGCACTCGGCCCGGTCCGCGTCGTCGAGGTCACCGCACGAGTCGATGATCCGCTGCAGCATCGGCAGGGCCATCCGCGTGGTCTGGCTCAGGCGGAACTGCCGCTCGAAGACGTGGGCGTCCTGCGCAGCCTGCCAGTCGGCGGTCTCCTGTTCAGCGCGCATGAGCTCGCGGGTGTTCCGGATGGCGCGGTTCATGGCGATGGCGAACACCGTGGCGATCGCGACCCAGGCCACGCTGCCGAGCACCCCGAGTGTGCCGAGCGCATCGAGACCGGCCCAGGCGACCGTGTACACGGCGAGGAACAGGACCCCGGCCCAGGCGAACGGGCCGCGTCCCCGCACGACGAGCACGACCATCAGGGTGCCGACGGCGGCGATCCACCACGTGGCGGACCCCGGGCCCTTCGCCAGGTCGACGACCGGCGCCGCGACGAGCGGCATCATGATCGCGGTGGCGAGCGAGAAGCACGCCGTCCAGACCGGCAGGACCTTGCCGGGCACGAACAACGCGGTGCCGGTGGCCGCGGCGTAGAGGACCATGCAGGCGATCACGGGGCCGACGTCGTGCACGCGCTGCAGCGACGCGACGGCGAGGACCAGGTGGTAGACGGAGAACAGCGACGCCAGGCCGAGCGCGATGCTCGCGGGCAGGGAGACCTTCACGCTGCGGCTCCCGTCGTCGTGGGCGTGGACGGCGTGGTCGGCGACCAGCTCAGCTCTATTCGCGTGCCCTCGCCCGGGGCGGTGTGCACCTCGGCACGCCCGTCGACGGCGGCGACGCGCTCGATGATCGACCGCCGCACCCCGAGTCGTTCGGACGGGATCGTCGCGACGTCGAACCCGCGACCGTCGTCACCGACCTCGATGTGCACGCCGTCGTCGTGCTGCTCGACGCAGACCCACCGGGCGACGTCGGGCCCACCGGCGTGCTGGACACTGTTGACCGCCGCCTGCAGTGCTGCTGACGCGAGGGCGTCGGCGACCGACGCCGGCAGCCGGACCGACCCGGACGGGGCAGGGACGAGCCGGACGGGCGCCGCGAGGGCACCGATCGCCTCACCGATGCGGGTGCGGAGGTCGGCGAGCGTGACCGGGGTGTCGTCGTCCGGACCGTCGGCCGCTGCGGCCTCGAGGTGGTCGATGGCGTTCCGTGCCATGCGGGCGGCGAGGGTCTTCGCCTCGAGCGTGTCGGCCCGCGCGGCGGAGAGCAGCGTCGTCAGCACACTGTCGTGCACGATCGCGTCGACCTGCACGCGCTCCACCTCGACCGCGTGCTCGCGGATGGCAAGCGAGTACCGGCGGACCGCGGTCGACTGCGCCGTGTCGACCGACGAAGCGGCACGGCGCAGGACCACGGCGATGACGAGCACCGCACCGCTGAGCAGCGCCGTGTACACGCCGTCGAGCAGCGCACGGACGAGCCCGGCGTCGCCGCCGACCGGGGTGAGCCGGAGGACGACGTAGATCGCCGGCACCAGTGCGGTGTAGATCGTGGCCCGCCAGGTGGCGAAGCCCATGGCCGCCGCGGTCGAGCCGACGGTGCAGAACCACCACGGCCACGGCTGCTGCGTGGACGGGATCGAGTCCTGCACCGTGAGCGGCCACGTGGTCAACGCGACCAGGAAGAGCAGGGCGCAGAGGATCTGCGCGAACTGCGCCACCCGCGGCACGAACGCCGAGACCCCGACCAGGACGAACGACGCCCCGAGCGCGATCGCGACGACCGGGCCCCAGAACGGGTCGAGGTACGGCAACTGGGCGAGGACCGCCGGGGTGTCGACGATGCCGAGGCCGACCGCGGTCATCGCCAGCAGGATCGCGAAGGCACGCTCCACCGACGCCTGCGTGATCGACGCGCGGACGCTGCGCGACGGGTCGGCACCGAACGGCGCGCCGTCCCCGAAGCTGACCGGGTCGCCACCGGGAGCACGACCCGAGCCTGCTGGGACGCGGCCGGCATCGCCGGACACCGCACCAGCGCCGCCCGACCCGCGGCCGAACCACCGACCGGTCCCCCGACCGGTCCCCGGGCCGCTCCCCCGGCGCGACGCCGGCTCAGCCGCGCTCGCCATCGTGTTCAGCGACCGTCACCGTCGGGGTCGATGCCCGAGTCGAGCCCGGGGAGGATGCCGTCCTCGACCGCCCGCCGCAGGAGGTCGACCTTCGTCGGGGCCGGGCGACCGACCTCGACGTACTTCACGCGGATGCGGTCGAGGTACTCACGAGCCGTGGAGTACCCGATGCCGAGTTGCTGCGCCGCCAGCTTGAGCGGCAGGCCCGAGGCGTACAGGTGCAGGATCTCGCGCTCGCGCCGGCCGAGCTGGGCCTTCGCGAAGTCGCGGTCGGCGTCGATGGCGCTCGCCCACTCGAGGTTGTTCAGCACGTCACCACGGGCGACGGTGGCGACCGCTGCCATCACCGTCTTCGTGGCGGACGACTTCGGGATGACACCGGCAGCCCCTGCTGCGAGTGCCTCACGGACGTTGGCGACGCGGTCCGCGATGGAGTGCACGAGCACGGCGGAGCCGGTCCCCTGCACGCCCTTGACGTTCTCGGTCACGGTCGAGCCGTCACCGAGGGACAGGTCGAGGACGACGACGTCGACCTCGCGCCCGTCGAGGTTCTGGACGTACTCGGGCACGCTCGCGGCGGTGAGCACCACCTCGAAGCCCTCGTTCTGGCACGCCGCCTGGATCCCGAGTCGCACGGACTCGTGGTCGTCCACGATCGCGACCCGGACCGGCCTGGTGGCCGTGCCCGACGTCTCGGCTGCGGTTGTCGTTCCTGCTCCCACTGTGGCCTCTCGTTCCGATGTGCGTCCCCGGCCCCTGAAACCGGATCGCCATCAGCGCCCAGGATACCCAGGCTGGACTCAGGTCCGGGGAAACCGGACGCGCCACGCGGACGAAACCGCCCGGTTGCCCGTCAGCGCGCGGGCGTCAGGCGCGCCACGGCCTCCATGTGGTGGGTGTGCGGGAACAGGTCGAACGCCCGCAGCGCCTCGAGCTTGTACCCCAGGTCGGCGAACGTCGCGACGTCGCGGGCGAGCGCGACCGGGTCACAGGCGACGTAGACGACCTGCGACGGGTGCAGGGCCGCGATCTGCTCGACGACCTGACGACCGGCACCGGCGCGCGGCGGGTCGAGGACGATCGTGCCGGCGCGGAACCGGTCCTTCTCGGCGCGCGAGGCGTTCGCCACCGTGTTCGCGAGCCAGCGGTCGACCCGGCCGGTCTCGGCGCGCGCGCCGAGCCACTCGGCGAGGTTCTCCTGCGCGTGCTCGGTCGCGCGTGCGGCGCTCTCGACGCTCGTGAGGCGCGCCTTCGGGCCGACGAGGTCGCCGAGTGCGGCGGCGAGCAGGCCGACGCCGCCGTACAGGTCCAGGTGGGTGCCCTCGGGGTCGAGCCGGTCGCGGTCGACCAGGTCCTGCACGGCCTCGGTGAGCACCGACGCCGCGGCACGGTGCACCTGCCAGAAGCCGTTGTCGTCCACCGCGAAGGTGCGCTCCCCCACGACCTCGGTCACCACGGTGGGCTTCTGCTCGTCGATGACGAGGCGCGCCCCCTCGGAGCCGCTCGGTGCCAGCACGTCGATGACCGACGAGCCGGGCATCACGCCACGGCCGAGCGGCGCGCTCTCCTGCACGGCGTCGTTCGCGAGCGGCAGGCTGGTGACGGGGATGACCGAGTGCGAGCGCGCGGCGAACGGGCCGGCGGTGCCGTGCTCGTCGACGTGCAGCCGGACCCGGGTGCGCCAGCCGAGGCCGTTCGCGGCGTCGTCACCGGGTGCGGCCTCGACGACGACGTCCGAGCCGAGCACCGATGCCAGGTCCGTGTGCGCGAACCGCGAGAACGAGTCGACGAGCACGTCGCGCTTCAGCGTGCGCTGGTGTGCGAGGGCGATGTGGCCGAACTCGGCACCGCCCGGGCGCGTCTCGGGGTCGCGGTCGAGCGCGGCCTCGGCCCAGACGTGGTCGACGCGGTGCTCGCTCGGGGTGACGACACTGACGGTGTCGGCGCGCCAGAACGACTTCTTCCGGTCCTCCGTCACCCGGGCGACGACGCGCTCCCCGGGGATCGCGTCCGTGACGAAGACCACCCGGCCTTCGTGCCGTGCCACCGAGATGCCGCCGTGGGCGATCCCGGTGACGTCGAGTTCGAGCAGCGTTCCGACGGATTCACCCATGGTTCGATGGTCCCATGCGTCTGTACCTCGCGAGTACATCCCCCGCCCGCCGAGCACTCCTCGCCCAGTCCGGGATCGAGCCCGTGCTCGTTTCGCCTGGGGTCGACGAGGACGCCGCGGCGTCCGCTGCCGCCGCCGCGCTCGGCCGTGACCTGACCGGCCCGGAGCTCGTGTCGCTGCTGGCCGTCGCCAAGGCGTCGGCCGTCGCGGACGCCGACGTCGCCGGGTCGCCGGTCGACGGCTTCGTGTTCGGCGGCGACTCCGCCTTCGAGGTCGACGGGCGCCTGTTCGGCAAGCCGCACGACCCGTCGGTGGCCCGGGAGCGCTGGCGGCAGATGCTCGCCGCCGGCGGCGGGACGCTGTGGAGTGGACACTGCGTGATCGATCGACGACGCGACGACCGGCGCCGCGACCTGGACCCGGCCACGGGACGGACGGGAGGCCCGGATGCGGCCCGCCCCGTGCCTCCCGTCCGCAGCCTGGTGACGTCTCCTGCCGGCGTGCCGGAGCTGGGGGACGTCCCGCCCGGCGGGTCGGCCCTGGCCGCCGGTGGCGACCGCGTGGTCGCCGTGGACAGCGCCGTGCTGACGTTCGCCGACGACCTGTCCGCCGAGGAGATCGACGCGTACGTGGCGACGGGCGAGCCGCTCGAGGTCGCGGGGGCGTTCACCATCGACGGGCGGGCGGCGGCGTACATCTCGCGAATCGACGGGGCACCGTCGGCGGTGGTCGGGCTGTCCCTGCCGGTGCTGCGGTCGATGCTGCTCCGCGGCTTCGGCGTCCGCTGGCACGAGTTCTGGTCACTGTAGACATCCGCACTTGTTCGGCACGGTTCTTTGTGGGTGCCAGTCAATTCGTGCTCCCGTTGCACGAATACGCTGATGTCTCATGCCCCGTATCAGCAAGGTCCTCATCGCGAACCGCGGCGAGATCGCCGTCCGCATCATCCGCGCGGCCCGCGACGCAGGCAAGGCATCGGTCGCCGTCTACGCCGACCAGGACCGTGACGCCCTGCACGCCCGCCTCGCCGACGAGGCCTACGCGCTGAACGGCACCACGAGCGCCGACACCTACCTCGTCATCGACAAGATCATCTCGGTCGCCCGACGGTCCGGCGCAGACGCCGTGCACCCGGGCTACGGGTTCCTTGCCGAGAACGCCGACTTCGCCCGTGCCGTCATCGACGCCGGACTGACCTGGATCGGCCCGTCGCCGGACTCGATCGAGCGCCTCGGTGACAAGGTCTCCGCGCGCCACGTGGCCGAGAAGGTCGGCGCGCCGCTCGCGCCCGGCACCATCGAGCCCGTCAAGGACGCCTCCGAGGTCATCGCGTTCGCCGACGAGGTCGGCCTGCCGGTCGCCATCAAGGCGGCCTTCGGCGGCGGTGGCCGTGGCCTGAAGGTCGCACGGACGCGCGACGAGGTCGCCTCGCAGTTCGAGTCGGCGACGCGTGAAGCCATCGCGGCGTTCGGTCGGGGCGAGTGCTTCGTCGAGAAGTACCTCGACAAGCCGCGCCACGTCGAGACCCAGTGCCTGGCGGACGAGCACGGCAACGTCGTCGTCGTGTCGACGCGTGACTGCTCGCTGCAGCGCCGGCACCAGAAGCTCGTCGAGGAAGCACCCGCGCCGTACCTGACGGACGCGCAGCAGGAGCGACTGTACGAGTCGTCGAAGGCGATCCTGCGCGAGGTCGGCTACGTCGGTGCCGGCACGTGCGAGTTCCTGATCGGCGCCGACGGCACGGTGTCGTTCCTCGAGGTCAACACCCGCCTGCAGGTCGAGCACTGCGTGTCCGAAGAGGTCACCGGCATCGACCTGGTGCGCGAGCAGTTCCGCATCGCCGAGGGCGGCGTGCTCGACTACTCCGACCCGACGCCCCGCGGGCACTCGTTCGAGTTCCGCATCAACGGCGAGGACCCGGGCCGCAACTTCTTCCCCGCGCCCGGCCCCGTGCACGCCTTCAACGCGCCGTCGGGCCCCGGTGTCCGCGTCGACTCCGGCGTCGTGAGCGGCGACGTCGTGTCCGGTTCGTTCGACTCGATGCTCGCGAAGCTCATCGTCACCGGCGCCACCCGCGCCGAGGCGTTGGAGCGCTCGCGTCGTGCACTGGCCGAGTTCGAAGTCACCGGCCTGCCGACCGTGCTCCCCTTCCACCGTGCGGTCGTGTCGGACCCGGCGTTCGCAACGGACGACTCCTCGCCGTTCTCCGTGTACACGCAGTG
The DNA here is from genome assembly GCF_003751685.1 of Curtobacterium sp. PhB78. Classification (NCBI taxonomy): domain Bacteria; kingdom Bacillati; phylum Actinomycetota; class Actinomycetes; order Micrococcales; family Microbacteriaceae; genus Curtobacterium; species Curtobacterium sp. PhB78. Next base: position 672,890 of record NZ_RKIA01000001.1, on the reverse strand, counting down.
GATCGAGACCGACTTCGTCAACGAGATCCCGGCGTGGAGCGGTTCTCCGGAAGAACTGCCGGCGCCGGCTTCGCGCGACTCGGTCGTCGTCGAGGTGCAGGGCAAGCGCATCGAGGTCACCATGCCGTCGATCGTCGGTGGCGGTGCCGCCGCCGGTGTCGCCGGTCGTCGTCCGGCCGGTCCCTCCGCTCCCCCGAAGCGCCGCTCGTCGGCGGTCAAGGGCGGCATCGCGAAGTCCGGGGGGTCCGTCGCGTCGCCGATGCAGGCGACCGTCGTGAAGCTCGCAGTCGCCGAGGGCGACACCGTGGTGAAGGGCGATCTGCTCGTCGTGCTCGAGGCCATGAAGATGGAGCAGCCCGTGCAGGCCCACAAGGACGGCGTCGTCACCGGCCTGAACGCCCCGGTCGGCCAGACGGTCTCGTCCGGTCACGTGCTGCTCGAGCTGGCGTAGGCGCGCGCGGCGGGGCTTCCCTCCCCGGGCCGTTCGTCCGGCGCACGTCCGCTGCGCACAACCAAAGTCACCTCGAACCGGGTAATCGCACGGTTCGAGGTGACTTTGGTTGTGCAGACAGTTCTGGCGCGGCTGTTCATCGGACGTGGTGGTACGAGCGGGACACCATCGGGAGCCCTGTCGCGCGCAACACTGCACGCAGGGACTCGGCGTCGTTCGTCTCACGCGCCCCGAACCTGCCGACCGCGCGGACATCCGGATGTCGTCGGAGACGGTCCTCCCGACGCTTCTCCGCCACGACGACGTCGGCCGACGACCGGCCCGCTGCCCGGAGCGCCGGATCCACGTACTTCGATCGACCGTCGAACTCGAGGACCACGCCGTGCTCCGGGAACCAGAAGTCCACACGTCCGATCAGACCGGCGCCGTCGCGGAACTCCTGCTGGAGCACCGGTCGCGGAGCCCCGACCTCGTCGAGCGCGACCCTGGCGACGGATTCACCAGCCGAACCACTGTCGGCGTCCGCGAGGTCGATCGCAACACCCGCCCGGTGTCGACCGTGCACCGCGCTCCGACTCGCCAGTTCGTCACGGATCGCACGCTTCGACACACCGCACTGCAGCGCCACGTCGAGAGCGGGCACCGCGATCCGGAGCTCGTGCGAGATCGCCACGTCGACGACGGTGCTGACCAGGTCGGTGAGTCGCCGGCCGTTCGCGACCATGGTCTGCGTGCGCAGTCGTCGTCCCCTGCCAGGGCGCTTCCGCACGTGGGTCAGCGCCTGCGAGGTCGCGCGGAGTGGATCGATCACCTCGACCACGTCCGGGAACTCGCCCTTCCACGGCAATCCGTGCAGCGCGGCTGCCGAAGCGTGCGACACGACGAGCCGGTCGGCGATCCCGTCGTGCACCGCCTTGATGCGGGCGATGTGGCGCTCGCCTGGAGTCGCCCGACGCCAGTCGTCCGCATCGACGAACCGGCCGGGGACCAGGCGGATCAACTGACCGGCGTCTGCCGCCGAGCGCTGAGCCCGTCCCGTTCGGCCGCTCGTGTCGGCCGAACCACCGCGGATGATCGTGAGTCGTGTCATCCCGGCAGGATCCCTCGTCTGTGCGCGGCGCATTCGGTCGCGCGGTCTGCCTGTGGAGAGCGGACGGCCCGGAGGCACTCGGGAGGAGGGCGGCACCGTTCAGCCTCGCACGACCAAAGTGCCCTCGAGCCGCGCTTTCAGGCGGTTCGAGGGCACTTTGGTTGTGCGCAGGCCCCGGGGCGGCGGGCGGCGGCGCTACGAGACCAAGGGGCGGACGGACTCCGCGAGGGCGTCGACGAGGCGCTGGGCCTCGGCGGGGGTCTCGGCGACGGTGTCGATGTAGACCTTGACCTTGGGCTCGGTGCCGCTCGGTCGGACGATCACGCGCGCGTCACCGGTCAGGTCGTACCGCAGGATGTCCGACGGTGGGAAGCCCTCCACCCCGTCGACGTAGTCCGTCACGGTGCGGACGTCCAGCCCGCCGAGCGACGACGGCGGCGCGGACCGCAGCGAGGCCATGATCTCGCCGATGCGGGACAGGTCGTCCACGCGGGTCGCGACCTGTCCTGACGCGAACGCCCCGAACTCGGCGGCGAAGGCGTCGAGCTGCCCGGCGATCGACGATCCGGCAGCGGCCAGGTCCGACGCCAACGACAGCAGCGACAGTGCCGCCGAGATGCCGTCCTTGTCGCGCACGACCGACGGGTCCACCAGGTAGCCGAGCGCTTCTTCGTACCCGAAGAGGAGCCCGGGGACCCGCGAGACCCACTTGAAGCCGGTCAGGGTGTCGCGGTACTCCAGGCCGTGGCGGGCGGCGACGCGGGCCAGCGCCGGCGACGAGACGATCGACGCTGCGAGGGTGCCCGTGGCGCCGGTCTCCGACGCACGGACGGCAGCCTGCCACCCGAGCAGCCACCCGACCTCGTTGCCCGACAGGCGGCGGTAGGTCGGAGCCCCGGAGTCGGACACCGTTGGGATCGCGAGCGCGAGCCGGTCGGCGTCGGGGTCGTTCGCGATGACGAGATCAGCGCCGACGGCGAGCCCGCGGGCGATCGCCAGGTCCATCGCGCCGGGCTCTTCGGGGTTCGGGAACGACACGGTCGGGAACGCTCCGTCCGGCTCGATCTGCTCCGGCACGACCGCGGGCGATGCGAACCCGGCGGCGGCGAACACCGCGCGTGCGGTCTCCCACCCGACACCGTGCATCGCCGTGTAGACGACCTTCGGCTGCTCCTGCGGCGCCAGGGTCGGGGCCGGCACGATGGCGGCCGTCGCGGCCACGTAGGCGTCGAGCAGCGCCGACGACGCGACGGTGTAGTCGGTGCCCCGGGGCAGGTCCGTGATCGACCCGGCAGCGACGGCTTCGATGGCCGCAGCGATCGAGCCGTCGACCGGCGGCACGATCTGCGACCCGTCGTCGTCCTGTCCGAGGTAGACCTTGTACCCGTTGTCGCGGGGCGGGTTGTGGCTCGCGGTGACCATCACCCCGGCGCCGACGTCGAGGTGCCGCACGGCGAACGCGAGCACCGGCGTGGGCAGGGCGACCGGCAGCAGCGTGACCTCGAGCCCGAGGCCGCGCATGACCTCGGCGGAGTCGCGTGCGAAGACGTCGGAGTTCACCCGGCCGTCGTAGCCGATCACGACGCTGCGCGACCGGCCCGTGTCGATCAGGAAGCGTGCGAGACCGGCAGCGGCCTGCGACACGACGACCCGGTTCATGCGGAGCGGGCCGTAGCCGAGCTCGGCGCGGAGTCCGGCGGTGCCGAACTGCAGCCGGCCGCCGAACCGCGCGGCCAGGGCCTGCACGGCCGGACCGGAGCCGTCGGACGCGGCCTCGATCGCGGCGGTCAGCTCGTCGCGGGTCTGCGGATCCGGGTCCTGCGCGAGCCAGGACCGAGCGGTCCCGAGCACGTGGTCGAGGTCGATCTTCACGACGCCGGCTGCCCGAGGGCGGTCACCACGCGGGCGAGCAGGTCCGCGATCACGGGCTCGGCCTGCTTGCCGGCCTCGAGCACCTCGGTGTGCGACAGCGGCGTCTTCTGGATGCCGGCGGCGAGGTTCGTGATGAGCGAGAACCCGAGGACCTCCATGCCGGCCTGTCGGGCGGCGATGGCCTCGAGTGCAGTTGACATGCCGACGATGTGTCCGCCGATGGCCTTGGCCATCTGGACCTCTGCAGGGGTCTCGTAGTGCGGGCCGCGGAACTGCGTGTAGACGCCCTCGTCCAGGGACGGGTCGACCGACCGCGCCACGTCACGCAGCCGGGACGAGTACAGGTCGGTGAGGTCGATGAACGTCGCGCCCTCGAGCGGGCTGTCGGCGGTCAGGTTGATGTGGTCGCTGATGAGCACGGGCGTGCCGGGCGTCCAGTGCTCCTTGATGCCACCGGCACCGTTCGTCAGCACCATGACCGTGGCGCCCGTGGCCGCGGCGGTGCGGACGCTGTGCACGACCCGGCGGACACCGTGGCCCTCGTAGTAGTGCGTGCGTGCGCCGATGACGAGCGCGTGGCGGCCGTCGGCGAGGCGGATCGACCGGATGGTGCCGGAGTGTCCGGGCACGGCCGAGGCGCTGAACCCGGGGACCTGGTCCGCCGGGATCTCGGACACGGTCTCACCGATGATGTCGGCGGCCTTGCCCCAGCCCGAGCCGAGGGTCAGGGCGATGTCGTGCCGCTCGATGCCGGACTTCGCGGCGATGACGGCGGCGGCGTCCCGCGCGACCTCGAACGGGTCGGCAGCGGGGTCGTTCAGCGGATTCTCGGTGCTCATGCCCCAACTCTAAAGGGCCGACGCCCGCCGCAGCGGCCGCCGCCGCTCCCGCCCCAGCGGCCGCCGCCGCACCCGCCTCAGTGCTCGCCGAGCGCCCGGTCCACCGCCGCCGTGATCTCACCCTGGTCGAAGTGGTTCCGGATCACGATGACCTCGGCGTAGGTGTCGCCGATCGCCTCGACGAACTCCTGGCTGGTGAGGATCACGTTGGCGTCGTCGGACACGTCGCGCACCGAGGCCACGTCGGCTGCGACGACCGATGCCTGCAGGCCGAGGGCGGACAACGCCTTCTCGGCGTTCACCTTGAGGATCCCGCTCGAGCCGATGCCCGCGCCGCAGATGGTCACGATCTTCACGCGGACACCCCCATGATCGTGCGGACCTCGTCCGCCGTCGTCGCGTCGGCGATCCGCCCCGTGACGGCCTGGTCGTTGAACAGGTTCGCGATCTCACCGATGGACTCGAGGTGCGTGCCGACCCCGGCGACCGCGAGCCCCAGGACCACGCGGACCGGGTCGTTGTGCGGGTGGCCGAACGCGACCGGTGTCCCGAGGGTCACGACGGCGAGCCCGTCGCGCAGGACCGCGCCACCTGGTCGGGCGTGCGCGAACGCCAGACCCGGGGAGATCACGATGTACGGCCCGTGTTCCTCGACCATGCCGATCATGGCGTCCGTGTACTCGTCGGTCGCGGCTCCGGACGCGACGAGCGCGCCGCCGGCCAGGCGCATCGCGTCACGCCAGGTTGGCGCGGTGGCCCCGAGGAGCACGGCGGCGTCCGGCAGCGGCGGCAGTCCCATGCGTCAGGCCTCCGAGTACCCGGAGGTGATGGTCGCGATGATCTCCTCACGGTCCTCGAGCGGCAGGAAGGAACCGAGCGCCGCGTTGATCTGGAACGCCGCCAGGTCGTCGAGGTCGTAGCCGAACGTGCCGGCGAGCAGTGCGAGCTCCTTCGACAGCGACGTCCCGCTCATCAGGCGGTTGTCGGTGTTCACCGTGACCCGGAAGCCGAGCTGGTAGAGCACGTCGAAGGGGTGGTCGGCGAGGTCGTCACCCCAGGCCGCGATCGCACCGGTCTGCAGGTTGGAGGACGGCGAGACCTCGAGCGGGATCTCGCGGTCGCGGACCCACGACGCGACCTCGCCGAGGGAGGCCAGCGTCGAGCCGTCACCGGCGTCGGAGAGGGAGACGTCCTCGAAGATCCGGACGCCGTGCCCGAGGCGCAGCGCGCGGCCGTCGACGAGCGCGGACCGGATCGAGGCGAGTCCGTCGGCTTCGCCCGCGTGGACGGTGACGGGGAACAGCTCGGATGCGAGGTAGTCGAACGCGGCACGGTGGTTCGAGGCGGGGAACCCGGCTTCGGCACCGGCGATGTCGAAGCCGACGACCCCGTTGTCACGGTGCCGGACGGCGAGCTCGGCGATCTCGAGCGAGCGGTCGGCGTGGCGCATCGCGGTGACGAGCTGGCCGACCCGGATGCTGCCGCCCGCGGCGTCGACCGCTTCCTCGATGCCGGCCTGCACGGCCTCGACCGTCTCGTCGAGCGTCAGCCCGCCCTGCAGGTGCTGTTCCGGGGCCCATCGGACCTCGCCGTAGACGACGCCGTCGGCGACCAGGTCCTCGACGAACTCACGGGCGATGCGCGTCAGCTGCGGTGCCGTCTGCATGACCGAGGTGGTGACGTCGAACGTCTTCAGGTACTCGACGAGCGAGCCCGAGTTCGACTGGTCGGCGAACCACTGCCCGAGCTCGGACGGGTCGGTGGTCGGCAGCGTCACACCCGACGCAGCAGCCAGCTCGACGATCGTCGCGGGGCGCAGGCCGCCGTCGAGGTGGTCGTGCAGCGAGACCTTCGGCAGGTCGTTGATGACCGCCCCGGCGTCGGGCAGGCGGTAGGTCGGGGCGTCGGCGCTCATGCGACCAGGCTATCGGTGGTCACCGACCGCGCGCAGGCACCTGTGCACAACAGACCCCTGCACAGACTGGCGCATCCCACTAAACGGGATCGCGAAGCGATCCGTGGGATGCGCGGGCGAGCCTGCGAGCCCGGTCCACACGTGTGCGGAGAGCCTCCAGCCGGTCGGACGGTCGCGTTCAGCCCGCGATGCGCTCCCGCACGATCGGCCCGCGGGCCGCCACGGCTGCGTCGGACGAGCCGATCGACCACGCACCCTCGAGCGACTCGAGCGCGCGCGGGATCCGCGAGGCGTCGTCGGTGTGCAGCGTCCAGAGCGGCTGCCCCTCGGTCACGGTGTCACCGGGCTTGACGTGCAGCTCGATGCCCGCCCCGGCCTGCACCGGGTCCTGCGCGCGGGCACGACCGGCGCCGAGGCGCCAGGCCGAGACGCCGAACGGCAGGGCGTCCTGCTGCGCCAGCACACCGGACGACGGCGCCGTGACGACGTGCTGCTCGCGGGCGACCGGCAGCGCGGCGGAGGGGTCCCCACCCTGCGCGGAGATCATCCGACGCCAGGTGTCCATCGCGCGACCGTCGGCCAGCGCCGCGGCCGGATCGGCGTCCGGCATCCCGGCGAGCGTCAGCATCTCCGAGGCCAGTGCCACGGTCAGCGAGACGACGTCGGCCGGCCCGCCGCCCTCCAGCACCTCGATCGACTCCCGCACCTCGAGTGCGTTGCCGATCGTCAGGCCGAGCGGGACCTCCATGTCGGTCAGCAGCGCCGAGGTCTTCACCCCGGCGTCGTTCCCGAGGTCGACCATCGTCTGCGCGAGCTCGCGCGACGCTTCGTAGGTCGGCATGAAGGCACCGGAACCGAACTTCACGTCGAGCACGAGCGCACCGGTGCCCTCGGCGATCTTCTTCGACATGATGCTCGACGCGATGAGCGGGATGCACTCGACGGTGCCGGTGATGTCGCGCAGGGCGTACAGCTTCTTGTCGGCCGGTGCGAGACCCGAGCCGGCGGCGCAGATGACCGCACCGACGTCGGACAGGATCTCCATCATCCGGTCGTTCGACAGCGCAGCCTGCCACCCGGGGATCGACTCGAGCTTGTCGAGCGTCCCGCCGGTGTGGCCGAGGCCACGGCCGGACAGCTGCGGCACCGCGACGCCGAACGACGCCACCAGCGGTGCGAGCGGCAGCGTGATCTTGTCGCCGACCCCGCCCGTGGAGTGCTTGTCGACGGTCGTCTTGCCGAGCGACCCGAACGACATCCGCTCCCCCGACGCGATCATCGCGAGCGTGAGGTCCTTGACCTCGCGCCGCTCCATCCCGTTCAGGAAGATCGCCATCGCCATGGCGGCCATCTGCGGGTCCTCGACGTAGCCGCGCGTGTACGCGTCGACGAGCCAGTCGACCTCGGCGGTGCTCAGGGCGCCGCCGGATCGCTTCGTGCGGATGAGGTCGACGGTGTCGAACGGCTCGACGGCCATGGGGATCAGTGCTCCTGCTGGTAGGTGACGAGGGTGCGCGGCCCGAACGCGTCGGGCAGGACCTCGTCGATGGTGCGGATGCCCGAGACCGTCTCGAGGAGCATGCCCTCGGTCGAGTGCTCGAACAGCAGCTGGCGGCAGCGGCCGCACGGCATCAGGGTCGCCCCGTCGCCGTCGACGCACGTGAACGCGACGAGCTTGCCGCCGCCGGTCATGTGCAGCTGCGACACGAGCGAGCACTCCGCGCAGAGCGTCACCCCGTAGCTCGCGTTCTCGACGTTGCAGCCGGAGACGATCCGGCCGTCGTCGGTGAGCGCCGCGGCGCCCACCGGGAACGACGAGTACGGCGCGTAGGCGCGCCGCATCGCGGCCGTGGCGGCGTCCCGGAGAGCGCCCCAGTCCACGTCGTCGACCGGGAGGCCCGTGGCTGCGTCCGCCCCGTCGGCGGCGGTGTCGCCGCCTCCCGCGCGCAGGGCCGTGGCCGGGTCCGTCCAGGCGATCGCGTCGGTGGACGCGGCCGTGCCGTCGTCCGCAGCGTGCGTTTCGGTCATGTGCCGTGCCTCCTGGCCGTCAGCTCTTGATGTACGGCTTGCCGGACGCGGCGGGACCGCGCGACTGCCCGACCAGGCCGGCCACCGCGAAGATCGTCACCACGTACGGCAGCATCAGCAGGAACTCGCTCGGCACGGGCGAGTCGATCGCCCCGAGCGTGTTCTGCAGGTTCGAGGCGAAGCCGAACAGCAGCGCCGCCAGCGTGGCCTTGATCGGGTCCCAGCGACCGAAGATGACGGCGGCCAGGGCGATGTAGCCAGCGCCGGCCGTCATGTCCTTCGTGAACGGCCCGACCGCGTCGAGCGTGAAGTACGCACCACCGAGGCCGGCGATCGCGCCGGCGAGCGACACGTTCCAGAACCGGGTGCTCGTGACGTTGATGCCCACCGTGTCGGCCGCCTGCGGGTGCTCGCCGACCGCGCGGAGGCGCAGGCCCCAGCGGGTCTTGAACAGGCCGAAGGTGACGACCGCGACGGCCACGTACGCCAGGTAGACGATGACGCTCTGCTCGAAGAACACCGGACCGATGACCGGGATCTGGTGCAGCAGCGGGATCTCGAACTTCGGGAACCGGACGCCGACGTTCAGCGTGGTCTCGTTCGGGGACAGCACCTGCGAGTACAGGAAGCCGGTCAGCCCCGAGATGAGGGCGTTGATGACGACGCCGACGATAACCTGGTCGACGAGGTACTTGATGCTGAACGCGGCCAGGATGAACGAGACGAGCACACCGGCGACGAGCGCGCCGACGAGTCCGACCCACGCGGAGCCGGTGAGCGACGCGATGAGCGCCGAGGTGAACGCACCCGCGAGGAACTGGCCCTCGATGGCGATGTTGACCACGCCGACCCGCTCGGAGATGACGCCGCCGAGGGCACCGAACACGAGCGGGACGCTCAGCCCGAGTGCGCCGACCAGCAGGCCGGGCAGCGGGATCGTGGCGCCGGCCGCTGCCCACGTCAGGAAGCCGACGACGAAGACGATCGCGAAGACCGACGTGACCCAGAGCGGGACGTGCCGGTACGCGCGGACCTCGACGAAGGCGTAGACCGTGGCGATCGCGAGGAGCACGACGACGACGTAGCCGGTCGGTGCCGCCGACAGCGGGACGTTCGGCAGCGCGACGAAGTCGCCGGCGTTCGCGAGCCGGAAGGTGGTCGTGCCGACGCGGCTGAGCAGGACGAAGAACACGACCGCGAGCAGCGTGAACACGGCGTACCCGATCGGGAGCTTCCAGCTGCGGGTCGTCTCGACCGGACGGTCGGACAGGGGCGACGCGGGCGCCGCGGTGGGGCTGAGGGTGCTCACGCGGCGACCGCCTTCTTGCTGTTCTTGCTCGTCTTCGTGCGCTGGCGGGCTCCCGGCTGCGGGATCCGGAAGATCGCGCGGACGAGCGGCGGCGCCGCGATGAATAGGACGATGAGGGCCTGGATGACACCGACGATGTCGATCGGGATGCCGTTGGCGGCCTGCATGGCGTAGCCACCGTTCTTCAGCACGCCGAACAGGATCGCGGCCCAGAACACGCCCCACGGCTTCGAGCGGCCGAGCAGCGCGACGGTGATCGCGTCGAAGCCGATGCCGGCGTCGATGCCCGAGGTGAAGCCCGTCGTGACCGCACCCTGCACCTGGTAGGCACCGGCGATGCCGACGAGGGCACCGGAGATGACCATCACCCAGATCGTCAGCGCCGGCACGCTCATGCCGGCGACGCGGGCGGCACGGGGGTTCTCACCGATGGTGCGGAACCGGAAGCCGAGGGACGACTTGTTGACGAGCCACCAGACCACGACGACGGCGATGATCGCGACGATGAAGCCGAGGTCCACGCCGTACCGCACGCCGAACAGCTGCGGCAGCAGGGCGCTGTCCTTCGTGGCCGGGGAGATCGGGTTGCTGCTGCCCGGAGCCTGGAGCAGACCGGGTGTCCGGAGCAGGTAGCTGACCAGGTAGAGCGCGACGTAGTTGAGCATGATCGTGACGACCACCTCGTTCGCACCCGTGCGGGCCTTGAGGACACCGACGATCCCGCCCCAGACCGCACCGCCGACGATGCCAGCGACGATCGTGAGCGGGATGTGGATCGCGGCGGGGCCGTCGAACGAGAACCCGACCCAGCCGGCGGCCGCGGCCCCCATCAGGATCTGGCCCTGGCCGCCGATGTTGAACAGCCCGGCGCGGAAGGACAGCGCGATCCCGAGGCCGGCGACGACGAGCGGCACCGCGTAGTCGATCGACCGGGTGAGCGGGGCGATCGCCTGCTGGAAGCTGGTGGCGCCGAAGTTGACCACCGAGCCCTGGAACAGCGAGGCGTAGGCGCCGCCGACCGCGGTGCCGATGGCCTGGAGCATGTCGGCGGGACGGGCGAAGAAGTAGCCGGCCGTGGCGCGGACGTTCTCGTCGGTCAGGGCGATGAGGATGCCGCAGGCGACGAGGGCAAGGACGACCGCGAGGACCGTGACGAGCACGGAGCCGTTCAGGATGCTCTGCATCGCGGCGTGCCAGCGGTCGGTGCCGGGGGCGCCGTTGCGGCGCTCCGTGTCGTCCGCCGAGTCCGTCATCAGGTGCGGGGTCTCCGGGGCCTCCTGCAGGCGGTCGTCGGTGAGCGGGGCGTCTGCCTCGGTGCCGGCGGTGGGCTGCGTGTTGTCGGGCGTGGGGGTGGTCACGCTGCCAACTCCGTTCCGGTCGTGGATGTGGCTTGGATCTCGCCGGCCGAACCGGTCATGCGGCCAACTCCGTTCCGGTCGTGGATGTGGCTTGGATCTCGCCGGCCGAACCGGTCATGCGGCCAACTCCGTTCCTTCTGGGATCTCGCCGGCCATCATGAGGCCGAGGACGTCTCGCGGGGTGGTCGCCGGCACGATCCCGACGATGCCGCCGCGGTACATGACGGCGATGCGGTCGGCCAGTGCCACGACCTCGTCGAGCTCGGTGGAGACGACGATGACGGGCACACCGGTGTCGCGGGTGGCGACGATGCGCTTGTGCACGAACTCGATCGACCCGACGTCGATGCCGCGCGTGGGCTGCGCGGCGACGAACAGCCGGAGCTCGCGGCTGAGCTCCCGGGCGAGGACGATCTTCTGCTGGTTGCCGCCGGACAGCCGACCGGCAGCGGTCGCGCGGCCCGGCGTGCGGATGTCGAACTCGGCGATCTTCTCGTCGGCGAAGGCGTCGCGCTCGGCGGCACGGATGGTGCCGGCGCGGACGAACGCGTCGTGGTCGGACCGGTCGAGCATGAGGTTCTCCGCGATCGTGAACTCGCCGACCAGGCCGTCCTCCTTGCGGTCCTCGGGGACGAAGCCGACGCCGGCGTCGAGCACCTGCTTGACGCTGCGGCCGGTGAGCTCCTTGCCGTCCAGCGTGATGCGGCCGGCGTGGACGGGCTCGAGACCGAGGATCGCCTCGGTGAGCTCGGTCTGTCCGTTGCCCTGCACCCCGGCGATCGCCAGGACCTCGCCGCGACGGACCGAGAACGACACGTCGTCGACGAGCACGATGCCGGACGGGTCGGTGACGGTGAGGCCCTCGACGACCAGGGCGTCCTCGCCACCGGTCGACGGCGTCTTGTCGACGACGAGGGAGACGGCGCGGCCGACCATCATCGCGGCCAGCTCGTTGTTGGTCGCCGCGGGCGAGGCCTCTCCTACGACCTTGCCGAGCCGGATCACCGTGATGCGGTCGGCGACCTCGCGGACCTCGCGGAGCTTGTGGGTGATGAAGACGATCGCGGTGCCGGCCTCGCGGAGCTGCCGCATGATGCCCATCAGCTCGTCGGTCTCCTGCGGGGTGAGGACGGCCGTCGGCTCGTCGAACACCAGCACGGAGGCGTCGCGGGAGAGCGCCTTGATGATCTCCACACGCTGCTGGACGCCGACGGGCAGGTCCTCGATCTTGGCGTCGGGGTCGACGTCGAACCCGAAGCGGTCGGAGATCTCCTTGACCCGCTTGCGGGCGCCGGCCAGGTCGAGCCGGCCGCCGAAGGTGGTCTGCTCCTGACCGAGCATGACGTTCTCGGCGACGGTGAAGACGGGGACGAGCATGAAGTGCTGGTGCACCATGCCGATGCCGGCGCGCATGGCGTCACCGGGGCCGTCGAAGTCCTGGACCACGTCGTCGAGCAGGATCTCGCCCTCGTCGGCGTCGTACAGGCCGTAGAGGACGTTCATCAGGGTGGACTTGCCGGCGCCGTTCTCACCCAGGAGGCAGTGGACCTCACCCGGCTCGACGGTGAGCGAGATGTGGTCGTTGGCGACCAGGGCGCCGAACCGCTTGGTGATGCCGCGGAGTTCGAGCTTCATGTTCGGGAGTCTATTTCTGTCTCGCGCGCGCCACGCGGGCGCGCGAGAACGCGGGCGAGGGAAGATCCCCCGCCCGCGTCCATCGGGTTAGGACTGGGTCTTGACCTTGATCGAGCCGTCGATGATGCCGGCCTTGATGTCGTCCAGTTCGCCCTGCAGGCCCTTGTCGACCTTGGACTCGTAGTCGTGGAACGGCGCGATGCCGACGCCCTCGTTCTCGAGCGTGCCCACGTACGGGGTCTTCGAGAACTTCTTGTCGGCCGCCTGCTCGACGACGTCCTTCACGGCCGGGCGCATGCCCTTCTCGACCGAGGTGAAGGCGATGTCCTTGTAGCGCGGGTCGGCCTCGTAGAGGTCGCTGTCCGCACCGATCAGGACGGAGCCGTTGTCGGCGTCCTTGATGGCCTCGGCAGCCGACTGGTAGATCGGACCGCCGACGGGCAGGATCACGTCGGCGTCCTGGTCGAGGAGCGTCTGCGCGACCGACTTGGCCTGCGTGCCTGCCTCGAAGCCACCGGTGAAGGAGCCCTTGCCGGTGTCGACGTTCCAGCCCTTGACCTGGACGTCCTTGTCCTTCTGCTCGTTGTAGTACTTCACGCCGTCCGCGAAGCCGTCCATGAAGATGGTGACGGTCGGGATCTGCATGCCGCCGAAGGTGCCGACGACGCCGGTCTTCGAGTAGGACGCCGCTGCGTAGCCGGCGAGGAACGCGGCCTGCGAGGTGTCGAACGTGATCGGCTTGACGTTCTTCGCGTCGATCGAGCTGTCGTCGATGATCGCGAAGTCGGTGTCGGGGTTCGCCGCGGCCTGCTTCTTCGTGGCGTCGGCGAGGTTGAAGCCGACGGTCACGACGAGGTTGCAGTTCTGGCCGATGAGCTGCTGGATGTTCGAGTCGTAGACGGTGGCGTCCTTCGACTCGGCTTCCTTGTAGGTGGCACCGAGGTCCTTGGCGGCGTCCTTCATGCCCTCGTAGCCGAGCTGGTTGAACGACTTGTCGTCGAAGCCACCGGCGTCGGAGACCATGCAGGGGCGGAAGTCGGTCTTCTTGGCGGTCGTCGTGTCGGACGGCGCCGAGGCGCAGCCTGCGAGGACGGCGGCGGTGCCGAGGAGCGCGAAGCCGCTGAGGACGACGCGTCGGGTACGAGATGTCACGGGTGGGTTCCTCCGGGGAGCGTGCCCGGACCACGTGCGTTCCGGGCGATCGTGGCGACAGTACACGACCGCCCGGCCGGTACAGGACCCGTTCTGAGCACCGGACGGATCAGTTACGGGATCGCGACCGCGCCGAAACGCGCCCGTAACGCGGGGTCACGCTCGGACCCCCAGTTCGAGGGGGTTGTCGGTGGAGCGCTACAGGACGTCGCCGCGGCCGCTGATCTTGAGAGCATCCACGACGCCCTTGACCCGCTGCGCGTTCGCGCTGGTCGTCACGAGCAGCGCATCGGGGGTGTCCACGACGACGATGTCCTCGACCCCGATGAGCGAGATGAGCCGCTGGCTGTGCGAGATCACGATGCCGCTCGACGAGTCGGCGAGGATCCGGGCGCCGTCACCGAGCACGGCGAGGTTGTTCGGACGACCACCGGACTGCAGCTTGGCGAGCGAGGCGAAGTCGCCGACGTCGTCCCAGTCGAAGTCACCGGGCACGACCGCCATGCGTCCGGCCGCGGCAGCAGGCTCGGCGACCGTGTAGTCGATCGCGATCTTCTCGAGCGTGGGCCACACCGCGTCGACGACCGCGCCGCGGGCCGAGGTGTCCCAAGCGTCCGCCAGCTCGTTGATGCCGGCCAGCAGCGTCGGGTTGTTCCGGCCGATCTCCTCGAGCAGCACGTCGGCGCGGGCGATGAACATGCCCGCGTTCCACAGGTACGTGCCCTGTTCGATGTACGAGCGTGCGGTGTCCAGGTCGGGCTTCTCGACGAACGACCGGACGGCGTGCGCGGTCGGTGCGCCCTCGATGTCCAGGGTGTCGCCGTGCGCGTGGATGTACCCGAAGCCGATCGCGGGCTCGGTCGGCGTGATGCCGATGGTGGTGATGTACCCGGCGCGGGCGACGGCGACGGCCTCGCGCACGGAACGGCGGAAGCCGCGGGCGTCGCCGATGACGTGGTCGGCGGCGAAGGAGCCGATGACGACGTCGGGTTCGCGGCGCACGAGGATCGCCGCGGCGAGCCCGATGGCCGCCGTGGAGTCCTTCGGCTCGCTCTCGAGCACCACGTTGTGGTCCTCGACTCCCGGCAGTTGCGACTCGACGGCGACGCGGTGCGCCCGTCCGGTCACGACCATGATCCGCTGTTCGCCCGCGAGCGGGGCGAGCCGGTCCCAGGTCTGCCGGAGCAGCGAGGTGCCGGAGCCGGTCAGGTCGTGCAGGAACTTGGGTGCGTCCGCGCGCGACAGCGGCCACAGGCGCGATCCGATGCCCCCTGCGGGGATGATCGCGTAGAAGTCTTCGAGAGCGTCAGCCACGCGCTCACCGTACCGGTCCTGCCGCGCGGATCCTGGGTGGTCTCCGCACGATTCCCGCATGCGGGCTCCCGCAGGGCAGTGACGCGCGTGCGCGCGGCGACGACGTTGCGTTGTTCACCCGTCGCCTCCGCCCCGTTCACGTCGTCGGCCCCGCGGGGTCACGTCACGCCCGGAGCATGGGAAACACCATGAGCGCACGCAGCGTGGAGCGCGGCACGTCCCCCCGGACCGTCGCCGTCGTGACCGAGAGCTTCCTGCCCACCCTCAACGGCGTGACCACCAGCGTCCTGGCGGTCCTCGACCACCTGGAACGCCGAGGCCACCGCGCGGTCGTGATCGCGCCGGACACCCCGGGGCTCGCGCAGTTCCGGTCGCGCAGCAGTGTCGAGCGCTACCGCTCCTTCGACGTGCACCGGATCCCCGCCGTCGCGTACCGGCAGTTCCCCGTCGCACTCCCCCACCCCGTCCTCGACACGATCCTCGCCGCCTCCGGCGCCGACGTGCTCCACGCCGCGAGTCCGTTCCTGTTGGGTGGGCGCGCGATCACGGCAGCCGGGAGGCTCGGCATCCCTTCCGTCGCTGTCTTCCAGACCGACGTGGCCGGTTTCGCCCGCCGCAACGGCTTGACGGCGACCGTCCCGTTGGTCCGCAGGATCCTCGGCCGCATCCACGCTGGCGCCTCGCTGACGCTCGCGCCGTCGAGTGCGACCGCCGCGATGCTCGCCGAGGACGGGGTCCCCCGCGTCGCACGCTGGGGGCGCGGGGTCGACACCGAGCTCTTCCACCCGGCCCGACGGGAGTCCGCCCACGTCCGAGCGCTCCGACGCCGGATCGCGCCGCACGGCGAGACGATCGTCGGCTACGTCGGGCGACTGGCGCCGGAGAAGGAGGTCGAACGGCTCGCCGAGCTCGGCGGGATCCCCGGCATCCGCGTCGTCGTGGCCGGCGGTGGACCGTCCCGCGCGCTGCTTGAACGGCGACTGCGGCACCTCGACGTCACCTTCACCGGACCGTTGCGCGGCGACGCCCTCGCTGACGCGTACGCCTCGCTCGACCTCTTCGTGCACACCGGTCCGGCCGAGACCTTCGGGCAGACCCTCCAGGAAGCGCACGCCTCGGGGCTGCCGGTGATCGCGCCGGCGTCGGGTGGTCCGCTCGACCTCGTCGCCCCCGGACTCGACGGCGAGCTCTACGACACCGACGCACCGCAGGCCCTGCGACAGGCGGTCCTGCGGCTCCACCACGACCGCGCACTCGCGGAACGGATGGGATCGGCGGGCCGTCTCCGGGTCGAGGGCACCACGTGGGAGGCCGTCGGCGACCAGCTCCTGGGGCACCACGACACGGCCAGGAACATCGGCGCGCCGCCCGTCGGTCGGGGCCTGCGGGCCGGTCGGGACGAGAAGGTCAGCACCCGCGCATAGGATGGGACGTGTTCCACACGAACACGAACGGCAAGGGCTCGCCGATCGGGCGAGCCCGTCCTATGGAAGGACGAGCTCATGGCTGAGCCCACCGGCGGCGGTACGGCGACCGCCGTCCCCGAAGTCACGATCGAGGCGCCCCGCGCCTCTCGGAAACTCGAGGGCACGCTGTACCGCGGGTCGACCGGCATGTGGTCGTGGGTCCTGCACCGGATCACCGGTGTCGCGATCTACTTCTTCCTGCTCGTGCACATCCTCGACACGGCTCTCGTGCGCCTCTCACCCGAGGCCTACAACGCGGTCATCGGCACGTACAAGACCCCGATCATGAACCTCGGCGAGATCGCCCTGGTGATGGCCATCGTGTTCCACGCGTTCAACGGGCTCCGGATCATCCTCGTCGACTTCTGGTCCAAGGGGCCGAAGTACCAGCGGGCCATGTTCTGGGTCGTCATCGTCCTGTGGGCGATCGCGATCGCGGGCTTCCTGCCCCGCCAGCTCATGAACCTCTTCGCGGACTTCAACTAGAGGGGCACCTGATGACCACGCAGATCGTCGAATCTCCCCGTTCCGCCTCGGCCGCCCGCCGCTCCACCAACTGGGAGAAGTGGGGCTGGATCTACATGCGCGGCTCGGGCGTCCTGCTCGTCGTGCTGATCTTCGGCCACCTCTTCGTCAACATGGTGGCTGGCGAGGGCGTCAAGCAGATCGACTTCGCCTTCGTCGCCGGCAAGTGGGCCAACCCGTTCTGGCAGGTGTGGGACTCCCTCATGCTCGTCCTGGCGCTCATCCACGGCTCGAACGGCATGCGCACGATCGTCAACGACTACGTGTCGAAGCCGGGCATCCGGAAGACGCTCCTCGCCGCGATCCTCATCGCGTGCGTCGTGCTGATCGTCCTCGGCCTGCTCGTCTGCTGGACGTTCGACCCGTGCCCCGCCGGCGCAGCCGCCGCGGACCTGCCCTCCTTCTGCCCGGCGCAGTAGCACCATCCCTGCTGCCGACCGCCTTCCCACCGTCTACGGAAAGACCCCTGTGACCGAGACCACCGTGCACCACCACCAGTTCGACATCGTCATCATCGGCGCAGGAGGCGCGGGCATGCGTGCCGCGATCGAGGCCGGCCCGAAGGCGAAGACGGCCGTCATCTCGAAGCTCTACCCGACCCGCTCGCACACCGGTGCGGCGCAGGGCGGGATGGCCGCGGCCCTCGCGAACGTCGAAGAGGACTCGTGGGAGTGGCACACCTTCGACACGATCAAGGGCGGCGACTACCTGGTCGACCAGGACGCCGCCGAGATCCTGGCGAAGGAAGCCATCGATGCCGTCATCGACCTCGAGAACAT
Organism: Curtobacterium sp. PhB78; assembly: GCF_003751685.1. Classification (NCBI taxonomy): domain Bacteria; kingdom Bacillati; phylum Actinomycetota; class Actinomycetes; order Micrococcales; family Microbacteriaceae; genus Curtobacterium; species Curtobacterium sp. PhB78. The sequence goes on along the minus strand of NZ_RKIA01000001.1, from coordinate 655,157 downwards.
GGGCCTGCCGTTCAACCGCACGCCCGAGGGCAAGATCGACCAGCGTCGCTTCGGCGGCCACACCCGCGACCACGGCAAGGCACCGGTCCGTCGCGCCTGCTACGCGGCCGACCGCACGGGCCACATGATCCTGCAGACGCTGTTCCAGAACTGCGTCAAGCTCGGCGTCGAGTTCTACAACGAGTTCTACGCGCTCGACCTCATCATGGTCGACGTCGTGGGCGAGGACGGCGTCACGCGCAAGCAGCCGGCCGGCGTCGTCGCGTTCGAGCTCGCCACGGGTGAGCTGCACGTCTTCCACGCCAAGGCGATGATCTTCGCGACCGGTGGCTTCGGCAAGATGTACAAGACCACCTCGAACGCGCACACCCTGACCGGCGACGGCGTCGGCATCGTGTGGCGCACGGGTCTGCCGCTCGAGGACATGGAGTTCTTCCAGTTCCACCCGACCGGCCTCGCGGGCCTCGGCATCCTGTTGACCGAGGGTGCTCGTGGCGAGGGTGCGATCCTGCGCAACGCCTCCGGTGAACGCTTCATGGAGCGCTACGCCCCCACCATCAAGGACCTCGCCCCACGCGACATCGTCGCCCGGTGCATGGTGCAAGAGGTGGCAGAGGGCCGCGGTGCCGGCCCGAACAAGGACTACGTCCTGCTCGACTGCACGCACCTCGGTGCCGAGGTCCTCGAGACCAAGCTCCCGGACATCACGGAGTTCGCCCGCACCTACCTCGGCGTCGACCCCGTCGTCGAGCCGGTGCCGGTGATGCCGACCGCGCACTACGCGATGGGTGGCATCCCGACGAACACCGACGCGCAGGTGCTCTACGACAACACCACCGTCGTCCCCGGCCTCTACGCCGCCGGCGAGTGCGCCTGCGTCTCGGTGCACGGCTCGAACCGTCTCGGCACGAACTCGCTCCTCGACATCAACGTCTTCGGCAAGCGCTCGGGCAACAACGCCGCCGAGTGGGTCAAGACCGCCGAGTTCCTCCCGCTGCCCGTAGACCCCGCTGCCGGCGTCCGGGCGATGCTCGACCAGCTGCGCGCCTCGACCGGCACCGAGCGCATCGCCGTCCTGCGCAAGGAGCTGCAGGACGAGATGGACAAGAACGCCCAGGTGTTCCGCACCGACGAGTCCCTCGCCCGCGTCACCGAGACCATCCACACGCTCCGGAACCGCTTCATGCAGGTCTCCGTGCAGGACAAGGGCAAGCGGTTCAACACCGACCTGCTCGAGGCCGTCGAGCTCGGGTTCCTGCTCGACCTGGCCGAGGTGGTCGTCTACTCGGCCCGCAACCGCAAGGAGAGCCGCGGCGGCCACATGCGCGACGACTACCCGAAGCGCGACGACGAGAACTACATGCAGCACACGATGGCGTACCTGACGGGCGACCCGCACTCGTCACTCGCCGACGACCACATCACGCTGGACTGGAAGCCGGTCGTCGTGACCCGGTACCAGCCGATGGAGAGGAAGTACTGAGATGACCGACACCCTGGTCTCCGACGCACCCCGGACCGACACCACCGACGCGCCTCCCGGGTCCTTCTCCGTCACGCTCATCATCCGGCGCTTCGACCCGGACGTCGACGACGAGCCGCGCTGGCAGGACTTCGACGTCATGATGCTGCCGACCGACCGCATCCTCGACGCCCTGCACAAGATCAAGTGGGACCAGGACGGCTCCCTGACGTTCCGACGTTCCTGCGCCCACGGGGTCTGCGGCTCGGACGCGATGCGCATCAACGGCCGGAACCGGCTGGCGTGCAAGACCCTGATCAAGGACCTCGACGTCTCGAAGCCGATCTACGTCGAGGCGATCAAGGGCCTGCCGCTCGAGAAGGACCTCGTCGTCGACATGGAGCCCTTCTTCAAGTCCTTCCGCGAGGTCCAGCCGTTCCTGCAGCCGAAGACGGCGCCCACCCCGGGCAAGGAGCGCATCCAGTCGGTGGCCGACCGCGCACGCTTCGACGACACCACGAAGTGCATCCTCTGCGCTGCGTGCACCTCGTCGTGCCCGGTGTTCTGGACCGACGGGCAGTACTTCGGCCCGGCCGCGATCGTGAACGCGCACCGCTTCATCTTCGACTCGCGTGACGACGCCGCCGAGGTCCGCCTCGACATCCTCAACGACAAGGAAGGGGTCTGGCGCTGCCGCACCACCTTCAACTGCACCGACGCCTGCCCCCGTGGCATCCAGGTGACGAAGGCGATCTCCGAGGTCAAGCAGGCCGTCATGCGGGGCCGCGCCTGACACTCGGGGTCGTCCAAGACTCGACATCGACTCCACCGATAGGCTCCGCTCCATGACGTTCGCGGCCACCCGCCCCATCCTCGACCAGCTCGGCTACACGATCCGCTACGTGCAGCTCCCCGGAGAGACCCTGCACGAGCCGCCGGTCGAGGGTGCGCTCCGCGTTGTCCCGGCCGAGGCGTCCGACGAGTTCGCGCTCGAGGTCGTCGACTACGGCACGGCTCGTCGCCTCGCCACCGCGCGCGGTGAGGAGGACGCGGTCGAGATGCTCCGTCGGTTCCTGAACCGGCCGTTCCCGGCTCCGCGCGACATCGCCCGGCACGAGCTCGACGGGCTCCGTGACCGTGCGGCGTCGACGTACCCACAGCTGGCACAGCAGGTGTCGCAGGCCGGCGAACAGGGGCTGACCATCCAGATCCCCGCGGGCGTCCCCGTCGACCGCATCGGTGGTCCGGACGGCTACCTGCTGCACCCGCTCGACACCCCGCTGCCGAGCCGGTCGCTGCCGCCGCACGTCGCCGGCGTCCCGGAGACCCACCGCTACCTGGTCGAGCGCCCGTTCATGGTGAACGTCCGCTTCGTGCAGCCGTGGTTCGAGCAGCCGGGCGGTGCGCTCCGCTTCCAGATCGCCGATCCCACGGTCACCGTGCGCGACCTCGTCGTCGACGGTGCGCTGGCTCGACTCCGCGTGGTCTGACCCCGCGCACGACGCAGATCGGCCCGCACCGCGCTTTCGCGCAGTGCGGGCCGATTGCCGTTGTGTGGAGTTACGCCTGGTCGGGGCGGTCGTACTGCGCACCAGCCGGGTTCGGCGGCAGGCAGCCGAACACGATCGCGGCGATGCCGACGAACATCCCGATGAGCCAGAGCGGACCGGCGAGGTTCGCGTCGTGCACGCGGCGCCACCCCAGTGCGATGTTCGGGATGAGGGTCGCGAGCCACCACAGGCCGTACAGGACGAGCAGGATGAAGATCCACGCCGGGGGTGCACCCTCGGTCTGGGTGTAGCCGTACTCGTCGGTGGTCGAGGCCGAGACGCTCCACGAGATGATGCCGGCGATGAACCCGCCGTACAGAACGAGGGTCACGATCGCGTTCGCCAGGATCCAGTACCAGTACTCACTGCGGCTGGCGCGCCCGTCGAACCGGGCGTACTTCTTGAAGAAGCGCGTGAAGGCGTCGAGGAAGCCGGCACCGTAGAAGGGTGCCCACAGCGGCGGAGCTCCGTCGGGCCCGACCGGGATCGGCGGACCGGCCTGCGGGTACGGGTCGGCGTACTGCTGGCCGTACCCGGGCTGCTGGCCGTACTGGGCAGGCTGCTGGCCGTACTGGGGCTGCTGACCGTACGGACCAGGCTGCTGTCCGTAGGGTCCGGGCTGCTGCCCGTAGGCACCAGGCTGCTGCCCGTACCCCGGCTGCTGTTGCCCAGGGTCAGGCTGCCCCGACGGCTGGTCGCCGCCGGGCTGGCCCCACTGCGGTGTGTCGTTGCTCATCGAGCGCCGGTCGGTCGGTCGTAGCGCTCGCCCTGCGGGTTCGAGGGCAGCAGGCCGAACACGATGCCGACGATGCCGACGAAGATCGCGATGATCCACAGGGCACCGGGCAGGTTCGCGTCGTGCAGGCGTCGCCAGCCGAGGGCGAGCGTCGGGATGATGATCGCGAGACCCCAGAGTCCGAGCAGGATGCCGGCGATCACGAAGAGCGCGGACGGGCTGGTCACCGTCGACTGCACGCTCGCCGAGGTCGCGGTCGACATCGACACCGTCGAGCGCTCCGACGTGGCGAAGCCGATGCCGTACAGGATGCCGAGGACGATGCCGACGATCGCGTTCGCCAGGTACCACCACCAGAACTCGCTGCGGCTCGCGCGGCCGCTGAAGGTCGCGTACTTCTTGAAGAAGCGTCCGACGGCCTTGCCGAAGGAGATCCCGTACCAGGGGGCCCAGATCGGCGGCTCGCCGTTCGGGCCGGTCGCCGGCTGCTGGCCGTACTGCGGCGTTCCGTTGTACGGGTTCGGCTGGCCGCCCGGCTGCTGGCCGGACGGGTTCTGCGGGTACTGGTCACTCACGGTGTCCCCCTCGATCGTTGGCTGGTAGTCGGATCCGAGTCAACCAGAACCGTCGTGCGGCCGTCGCTCGCTACCCGCGGTGGGGTTCGTCGTACCGCTGTCCCTGCGGGTTCGACCCCATCAGACCGACGATCAGCGAGAACAGGACGCCGAGCGGCGGGATGATGAAGAGGAAGGCGAAGTACCCGCTCAGGTTCACGTCGTGCAGTCGTCGCACCGTCAGGGCGATGAAGCCGAGAGCACAGGCCAGGGCCCAGAGCCCGCTCAACCCGTTCGACGCGTCGTCGAAGAACGGCAGCACGTTGAAGAACCCGCCGACGATACCGGTGGCCGCCGAGCCGATGACGTACCAGAGGGCCCAGAACCAGAACTCCGACTGGCTCGCGCGGCCGTCGAACCGGACGTACTTCTTCCAGAACCGCGGGAACGCCTGCACGAACGGGATCCCGTACCAGGGCGCCCACAGCGGGGGCTGGCGCGCGCCGGTCGGCTGCTGGCCGTACGGTCCGGGCTGCTGTCCGTACGGTCCGGGCTGCTGGCCGTACGGTCCGGGCTGCTGGCCGTACGGTCCGGGCTGCTGGCCGTACGGTCCGGGCTGCTGGCCGTACGGGTTCCGCGGCGGGTACTGGTCACTCACTGGTTCGTTCCTTCCGAGGCCGACTGCGATCACCGTCGAGTCTGGCAGCGGCGGCGGCAGGACGCGTCCCCCCAGCGGAGGACAGCGCAGCGACTGCGCTGGGACAGCGCTCCGACCGGCGCTTCGACCGACTCAGGGCACCAGCGCCAGCTTGCCGCCGGGGTGCCCGGACTCCAGCAGCTCCGCGGCCGCCTTCGCCTCGGCGAGCGGGAACGTCCGCGCCACCGGGACCTCGAGCTGTCCAGCCCCGGCCAGGTCGATCAGTCGCTGTCGCACCGAGTCGCGGAACGCCTTGCTCGCTGGCTGCGCCCCACCGACGGCGGCGAACCCCGCCTCGGCGGCGCGCGCCTGCGCGGCGATCGTGACGATCCGGTCGCGGTCCGCGACCACCGCGAGCGAGACGTCGACGGCCTCGTCGGTGCCCACGCAGTCCAGTGCCACGTCGATGCCGGAGGGGGCGAGCGACCGGACCCGTGCCTCCAGGCCGTCGCCGTACGCGACCCACTCGCCGCCGAAGCGTCGCACGACGTCCGCACCCCGCTCGGAGGCGGTGCCGATGACGCGCGCGCCGAGCAGGCGGAGCTGCTGCAGCAGGCTGACGCCGACTGCTCCGGAGGCACCGTGCACCAGCACGGTGTCGCGGCCCGCGGCACGGGTGACGCGCAGCATGTCGGCTGCGGTGGTGCCCGCGAGCAACAGGTTCGCCGCCTCGGGGAAGCCGAGCCCGACGGGCTTCGCGAAGACGTCCGCGGCCGGGACGGTGAGGGACGACGTCCAACCGCCGGCGACCCGGAACGCCAGGACCTCGTCGCCGACCGCTCCCCCGCCGGACGCGATGGTGGTGTCCGGTCCGAGGGCGGTGAGCACGCCGGCGACCTCGTAGCCGATGGGCACCGGCAGGTCGGCCGGGTCGCCCTGCCGCGTGTGCTTCGTGTCGGCGGGGTTCATGCCGGCGGCGCGGACCGCGATGGTGACCTCACCGGGTCCGGGTGCGGCGACCTCGGTGTCCACGAACTCGAGGACCTCGCTGCCGCCGAACCGCGGTGCCACCCAGTGCTTCGTCATGCGGCCGACGCTACGCCCCGATCCGCCGGCGGTGTGCGCGGAGAGTCCGTGCACGGAGCACCATCACGGCGATGCCGCCGAGCAGCATCGCGCCTGCCGCGGTGAGCGGGATCGTCGGGTCGCTGCCGGTGAAGGCCAGTTCCGTCGTGCCGCCGCCGGTGTCGCCTCCTCCGATGACCGGGACCGCGGGTGCTGTCGACGTGGGAGCGGTGGGCACGGGAGCCGAAGCGGTCGGCGTCGCCGTGGGCGTCGGTGCCGGCGCACGGACGGTCACCACGTAGGTCTCGGTGTCCGGCGGTGCGGTGCCGTTGTCGACCGTGATCGTCACCGTCGTGGTGCCGGGCGTGGTCGGTGTGCCGGAGATGACACCCGTGTCCGGGTTGATCGTGAGTCCCGGCGGCAGGGTCCCGCCGTCGGAGTACGTCGGTGCCGGGTTGCCCGTCGCGGTGACGGGGAACGAGTACGGCGTGCCGGCGGTGGCGTCGGTCGGCGTGCCCGAGGTGATCGTCGGTGCGACGCTCTCGGACGGCGTTCCGGCAGCCGGGCAGTTCGTCGGCCGGGTGATGGTGTTGTCGTCGAGCGTCACCGCTGCGTTCCGGGCGAGCAGTCGGCCCACGACCGTCGCACCCGTCGTGGCGGTCACGGACTGGTCGGCGAGGACGGTGCCCTGGAACTGGGCGGCGCTGCCGATGGTCGCTGAGCTGCCGACCTGCCAGAACACGTTGCACGAACTCGCGCCACCGGTGATGACGATCCTCGTGCCGGACCCGATGGTCAGGGTCGACGCGGCCTGGAACACCCAGACGGAGTCCGCGCTGCCGGCCAGGGTGAGCTGGCCGGTGTTCGCGAGCTGCAGCGTGTCGCCGTTGTAGACGCCCGGGCTGAGGCTGAGCCCGTTGAGCTCCTGGAGGCCGGTCTGCGTCGGCGTCAGCGAAGCGGCCACGTTGTAGGCGGTCGTGGTGTCCGACTGGGCCTGCGCGGCCGCCGCGTCGGTCTGGTGCACGGTGCCGTTCACGGTCCCGTTGCCGGTGCCGCCGAAGCCGGTGATCGAGGTACCGGGCGAGACGCCGAGGTCACCGTTGACCACGGTCGGCCCGGTGTTCGTCACGGTCTGCGCGCCGAGGACGCCGTAGCTCGCTGCGGTCCCGAGACCGACGGGGCCGTCGATGATGGTGGCGGCGGACGCGGCCGAGGAGGCGCCGAGGGCGAGCGCTGCGGCCAACCCGATCCCGGTGCTGACGACGATGAGCGGACGGAGGATGGGCGTTCTGGCCACGGAGGCCCCTGCCTGAGATGGCGAAGAGCCGATCGGGCATCGGAGACACCCGGCGTTCACCGTGTCCCGAGTGTGTCCGGATCGCATGTGTTCCGAGGTCTTGACTCCCAGGTTCGCCCGGATCAGCCGATACCGGACAGGACCCGTCCGTTCCGGTCGACGACGGCTGTTCGGTATCGTCCTCACATGCCGCGCGCCGCGATCGTCGTCAACCCGTCCAAGGTCGACCTGCGGGTGCTCCGCAACACCGTCGCGGCTGAGGAGGATCGGACCGGTTGGGCTCCCACGACCTGGTTCGAGACCGCGGCGTCCGACGACGGCCGTGCCGCTGCGGTCGACGCACTCGCCACCGCGCCGGACGTCGTCCTGGTCGTCGGCGGCGACGGCACGCTGCGCGTCGCAGCCGAGGTGCTGCACGGCTCCGGCGTGCCCCTCGCCGTGCTCCCCGTCGGCACCGGGAACCTGTACGCCAGGAACCTGCGCATCCCGCTGAACGACGTCGCCGGCTCGGTCCGTACCGCCTTCACCGGGACGGATCGACGGGTCGACCTCGCGTTCGCCGAGCTCACCGACCCGCAGGGCACGACGACGCGCCACGCCTTCCTGGTGATGGCGGGCATCGGCCTCGACGCGAACATGGCGGCCAACACCAACGCACGCCTGAAGAAGCGGTTCAGGTGGCTCGCGTACTCCGACCCGATCATGCGGTCCGTCATCGGCAACCGGCAGATCGACCTGCGGTACCGCCTCGACGACGGTGACACCCGGACGATGCGGGCGCACACCGTCATCGTCGGCAACTGCGGCACCCTGACCGCCGGCGTCCTGCTGCTGCCCGCCGCGAAGCCGGACGACGGGGTGCTCGACGCGGTCGCGTTCCGCCCCGGTCGGACGGTCGGCTGGGCCGGCGTCGGCTACGGCCTGTCGCTGAACCGCTTCTTCCACCGGACCGGCTTCGGTCGCTTCCTGTCGTGGCTCATCCCGGCCACCCGGACGCTGCGGTACACGAGCGCACGGGTCCTCGACCTCGAGCTGGACCAGCCCGAACAGGTCCAGCTCGACGGCGACCCGTTCGGCACCGTGGTGGCGGTGCGGCTGACGGTGGACCACGGCGGGCTCACCATCCGGGTGGGGCCGTCGCGGTGACCACGTGAAGACGGGAGGCCCGGCGCCAGCTGGCACCGGGCCTCCCGTCATCACCGGGCCACGTCGAGGGCGTCAGCCGCGCGCGACACGCACCCGGTCCGCGAACGCTGCGTGCAGCGGGTGCTCCGCGGCGAGGCCGGTGATCTGCGTCACCACGTCGGCATCGGACGCGTCCGAGGCCAGGAGCGCCTGCAGCTCGACGCTCTGCTCGTCGTCGGCGACGTCGAAGCGGAGCGCCGCGCCCATCGCGTCGAGCAGTGCGGTCGGCTCGGTGCCGTCCTCGGCCAGCGCCGCGGCGGGCGAGACGAAGCGCTCGTCACGCGACAGCTTGCGGAGCGGCTGCCGGCCGACGCGTGTCACCGTGTCGGGCAGGTGCGGGTTCTCGAACCGGGCGATGATCGCCTGGACGTAGGCGCGGTGCACCTCGGGGTCGAGTTCGTGGCGGCGGACGAGCAGGTCGCTCGTCTCGGCGAGGACGGACTCGAGCTCGGAACGCACCGCGGGGATCGCGATGGCGTCGGAGATCTTGTCGGCCCCGGCGACGAAGCCGTGGTACGCGACGGTGGCGTGCCCGGTGTTCACCGTGAAGAGCTTGCGCTCGATCGAGGCGGCGAGGCCGTCGACGTAGTGCGCGCCGGGGATCTCCGGCTCGTTGCCGCCGAACGGCGTGCGGTCGATGGCCCACTCGAAGTAGGTCTCGACGGTGACGTCGAGGCCGGCGCCCTCGGGCTGGGCCGGCACGATGCGGTCGACGGCGGTGTTCGCGAAGACGGCCTTCGCGAGTGCCGCGTCACGGCCCTCGGCCGGGAGCGCGTCGACGATGAACTCGCGCAGACGGTCCGTGGCGTTCAGGGCGTTCTCGCACGCCATCACGGCGATGGGCGCAGCGTCCGCGTCGCGCTGCTGCAGCGCCCGCGCGATCACCGGGGCGATGAACTTCAGGACGTTCGGGCCCACCGCGCAGGTGACGATCGCGGCAGTGGCGATCTCGGCGACGACGCCGTCCTCGTCCTGCGCGCTGTTCAGGGCGCGGAAGTTCGTGACCTCGTGGTCCTGCGCTCCGGTGCCGACCTCGTGCACGGTGTACGAGTCGGCGGCGGCGAGGGCGTCGATGAGCGGCGCGGCGACGTCGGCGAAGACGACCTCGTAGCCCGCTTCGTGCAGGAGCAGGCCGACGAAGCCGCGGCCGATGTTGCCGGCACCGAAGTGGACGGCGGTGCCCCGGTCGGCGGTGCTCACTCGTTGACCTCGCCGAGGATCGACAGGATCGCGCTGGTGTCGGCCGCGTCGGTGAGCTTCTGGACCTCGTCCTCGTCGGAGAACACGATCGCGATCTTGGACAGGATGTCGAGGTGCTCGTTGTTCACGCCGGCGATGCCGACGACGAAGCGCACGGGGTTGCCGTCCCAGTCGATCGGGCTGGCGTACCGGATGAACGACAGCGCGGACGACTTGATGGCGTCCTTCGCGTCGTTCGTGCCGTGCGGGATGGCGAGGAAGTTGCCCATGTACGTGGACACGCTCTTCTCACGCTCGAGCATCGCCGGGTAGTAGTCAGCGGTGACCGCGCCCGCAGCTTCGAGGATCTCGGCTGCCTCCTTCATCGCCTCCGACTTGGTCGGCGCGGTGTCCTCGGTGTGGATCCGGATCTGGCTCTCCTGCAGGACGGGCATCGTGGTTCTCCTTGGTGTTCGAGGACGTGACGGAGGGGACGGGGATGTCCCCGTCCCCTCCGATACTGCACTTCGTTACTGGTGGTGGCGTTACTGGTTCTTGAGCTGGTCGACGACCTGGTCGTACTGCGGCGCGTTCATGAAGTTGCCGACCGACACGTGCTGCGCGTTCGGGTTCTTCTGCTTGGCGCGGTCCGTCAGTTCTTCCTGCGTGATGATCAGGTCCTCGTCACCGGACAGGTTCGCGATCGCCTTGTTGGTGACCGTGACCCCTTCGATGCCCGCCTTCTTGATCTTGTTGCGCAGGACGCTGGCGCCCATGGCGCTCGACCCCATGCCGGCGTCGCAGGCGAACACGAGGTTCTGGACCTTCGTCGCGGTGGCGGTGGTGCCGGCAGCGGCTGCCTCTTCCGAGTTGGCCGGGGCGGTGCCGCCGAAGAGCCCTGCGGTCGCGGCGTTCGCGTCGCGGCCCTTGGTGGCCTGCATCTTGTCGAACGCTGCGGTCATGTCGCCGCCGCCGTTGGCGAGGTCGCGCTTGCGGCTGGCCAGCAGGAAGAACGACGCGACCGCGAAGGTGACCGCTGCGGACAGGATGACCGACAGGATGACGCCGACGTAGCTGTCCTTCGCCGTCGCCGTCAGCACGGCGAAGATCGATCCGGGCGAAGCCGGGGCGACCAGGCCGGAGCCGAACAGGACGTTCGTGCCGACGCCCGTCGCACCACCGAGGATGACGGCGATGAACAGGACCGGCTTCTGCAGCACGTACGGGAAGTAGATCTCGTGGATGCCACCGAAGAACTGGATGAGGATCGCACCGGGAGCGGTCGAGCGGGCGATGCCGACACCGAAGAAGGTGAAGGCGAGCAGGATGCCCAGACCGGGGCCGGGGTTCGCCTCGAGCAGGAACAGGATCGACTTGCCGGAGTCCTGCACCTGCTGGGCGCCGAGCTGGTCGAGCACACCGTGGTTGATGGCGTTGTTCAGGAAGAACACCTTGGCCGGCTCGATGATGACGCTGGCGAGCGGCAGCAGCGAGTGCTGGACGAGGAAGTTCACCGCGTCACCGAGGCCCTCGGCGATGAGCTTGAACAGCGGGGCGAGCCAGAAGAACCCGACCATCGCCAGCCCGAAGCCGAGGATGCCGGCCGCGTAGTTGTTGACGAGCATCTCGAAGCCCGGCTTGATCTTGCCGTCCCAGATCTTGTCGATCTGCTTGATGAGGTACGCGCCGAGCGGCCCGCAGATCATCGCGCCGAGGATCATGATCGTGCCGTTGGCGCCGAGGATGACGCCCATCGCCATGATCGAGCCGACGACGGCGCCGCGGGTCTCGTAGATCATCCGGCCGCCCTGGAAGGCGATCGCGAGCGGGATCAGGTACGTCAGGATCGGGCCGACGAGACCGATGTTGGCCACACCGTCCGTCTCGCCGAACCCGCCGAGGATCCCGACGGGGGTCCACCCGGTCTCGATGAAGAAGGCGGTGATCAGGCCCCACGCGATGAAGATCGCGATGTTGGGCATGACCATGCCGGAGAGGAACGTGCCGAACTTCTGAACGGCGACGCGTGCGCCGCCCCGCGACTTCGCGGGTGCGTCGGGCGCTGCAACGGACGACGTTGTCATGTGCGGTGACTTTCTGTGTGGTGGAGCTGCTGCTGGTGCGGACGGGGTGTTGGGGATGGTGCGGCTCAGACGGCGTGCGCGGCCGCCGCGGCGGACTTCGCGGCCGCCGCCGTGGACGCGGCGAGTGCCGCCTGGGCCATCTCGCGGGCCTGCTCGAGCGTGTGCTGACCGAGTTCGGCGCGCACGTCGGCGAGGGCCGCGGGGGTCATGGAGAGGGTGGTGGCGCCGAGGCCGACGAGCACGACGGCGAGCAGCGGGTCGGCTGCGGCCTCACCGCAGATGCCGACGGGCTTGCCCGCGTCGGCACCGGCCGCACCGAGCTGCGCGACGAGGCGCAGGACGGCGGGGTGCCACGGGTCCTGGTAGGACGCGACGGTGCCGAGCATGCGGTCGGCGGCCATCGTGTACTGGGTCAGGTCGTTCGTGCCGATCGACACGAAGTCCGCGTTCTGGAAGACCTGTTCGGCCATCAGGGCGAGCGACGGCACCTCGGCCATCACGCCGGCGGTGCGGATGCCGAGCTCGCGGGCCAGGGTGACGAAGTACTCGGTCTCCTCGGCGTCGGCGACCATCGGGGCCATGACCCAGAGGTCGGCCTCGGTCGCGGCGTCCGCCTGGGCGAGTGCGACGAGCTGGTCGCGCAGCACCTCGGGGTGGTTGCGCAGCGCACGGAGCCCGCGACGGCCGAGCGCCGGGTTCTCCTCGTCCTTGTCGGTGAGGAACGGCAGCGGCTTGTCGGCGCCGGCGTCGAGCGCGCGGACGACGACCTTCTTGCCCGGGAACGCGGCGAGGAGCTGACGGTAGGACTCGGTCTGCTCGTCGACGGTCGGCGCCTTCGGCGAGTCGAGGAAGAGGAACTCGGTGCGGAAGAGCCCCACGCCCTCCGCACCGAGAGCAACGGCGCCCGCGGCGTCGGCGGGGCTGCCGAGGTTCGCGAGCAGGGGCACGACGTGGCCGTCGGCCAGGGCACCGGCGGTGAGCGGTGCGGCGGCCGCGGCGAGCCGGTCGGCGATGCGCTGCTCGACGTCGGCCACCAGGGCCTCGGACGGCTCGGTCACGACGGTGCCGGCGACGGCGTCGACGACGATCGGCTGCCCGTCGGCCAGGTCGTCGGCACCGGTGACGCCGACGATCGCGGTGATGCCCTTGGCACGGGCGAGGATTGCGGTGTGCGAGGTCGGGCCGCCGTCGCGGGTGACCAGCGCGAGGACCTTGTCGAGGTCCAGCAGTGCGGTGTCGGCCGGAGCGAGGTCACGGGCGACGAGGACGAACGGGGTGTCCGACTCGGGGACACCGGGGGCGTGCACGCCGCGGAGCTTCGCGATGATGCGCTGGGCGACGTCGTCGAGGTCGGCTGCGCGCTCCCCCATGTAGCCGCCCATGCCGACGAGCAGGTCGCGGAACTGCGCGAACGCCTCGTACACGGCACGCTCGGCGTTGGTGCCGCCGTCGATGCGCGTGTGCACGTCGTCGAGGAGGGTCGGGTCCTGCGCCATGAGCGCCTGCGCCTCGAGCACGGCCTGGGCGTCGCCGCCGGCGAGCTGTCCGCGCTTGTTGAGGTCCTCGGCCACCGCGGCCAGTGCGTCGTGCACGGCCTGCTTCGCATCGTCCGCCGAACCGGTCAGGGCGTCCTTCGACGGTTCGCCGAGCGGGTCCGCCATGCGGAGCACGGGGCCGTGGGCGACGCCGCGGCCGACGCCGGTGCCGAGCAGTTCGGACATTCGAGACTCCTTCATCTCACACGCGCTTGCGGTGGGGTGTTCGTTCGGTGCGCGCACGGCTGAGACGGGACCTCGCCGGTGCGGCTGAGCAGCACACTACCCCGATCCGCGTTGACAAACAAACACATCCGGGGATAAAAATGCAGAAACAGATGCCCGTTTGCGTCTGGCGGCCAGCCGCTCCGGCTCGGTTCCGTCAGGTTCGTGCCCGGTCATGTCCGTTCCGTTCCGACCAGGAGACGACGAGGTCCGATGTACGCACCAGAACGCCACCAGCGCATCGTCGAGCAGGCGCGCGCGCAGGGGCGGGTCGACGTCAAGGACCTCGCCGAGCTGCTCGAGGTCACGCCAGAGACCATCCGCCGCGACCTCACCTCGCTGGAGCGACGAGGATTGGTCCGACGTGCCCACGGCGGGGCCATCCCGGTCGAGCGCATCACGATCCACCCCGGTGTCGGCGACCGGGGCGGCATCAACCAGGCCGAGAAGATGGTCATCGCCGAGGCCGCGCTCGAGGAGCTGCCGGAGAACGGCTCGATCATGATCGACGCCGGCACCTCCACCATCTGCCTCGCCGAGATGCTGCCGACCGACCGCGGACTCACCGTCGTCACCCACTCGCTCCCCGTCGCGATGGCCGTCGCGAACCGGCCCGGCATCGACCTGCACCTGCTCGGCGGCAACATCCGCAGCGACTCCCTGGCCGGCGTCGGCACGTGGACGCACCAGCTCATCGGCATGGTGAGCGTCGACGTCGCCTTCGTGAGCATCAACGGCATCACGCCGGAGCGCGGCCTGACGACCCACAACATGGCCGAGGCCGCGGTGAAGTCGGCGATGATCAAGTCCGCCCGCCGGAGCATCCTGCTCGCCGACCACACCAAGTTCGGCCGCGAGGAGTTCGGCCGCGTCGCACCCCTCGCCGCCATCGACACGATCATCACCGACCCCGCCGTCAACCTCGACCTGGTCCGCGAGGTCGAGGCCGCCGGCACCGAGGTGTTCTGGCCCGGTCGACCCTGACCGCTCGCCCGACCCGCCCATCCGGCGCTCGCTAGCATGAGCGCACCACCCATCGACAGGAGTACATCGATGTCCGAAGCCACCCGCACCGTGACCGTCGCCAGCGCGTCCGGCCTGCACGCGCGCCCCGCGTCCCTCTTCGTCCAGACCGTGACGGCCTCCGGCCACCAGGTCACGATCGCCAAGGGCGACAAGTCCGGCAACGCCGGCAGCATCCTCGCACTGCTCGGCCTGGGCATCGAGAACGGCGACGAGGTCAGCCTCACCGTGACCGGCGACGACGCCGAGACCACGGCCGACAGCCTGGTCGAGTTCCTGCAGACGGACCACGACGCGGCCTGATCGCGCGGATCCGACGGACGGGAGGCACGGTGCCAGCTGGCACCGTGCCTCCCGTCCGTCGTGCGGTCGCCCGCACTGCCGGGCCCGCGCCCGCCCCGTCCGTCCGGCCCGCGCCCCGAGGTTCCGAAATCTCGGCATCTCGGCGTCACCCGGGCCGGTCCGTGGAACCTCGGCGGACGGCACGCGGCGAGTCGTGGAACCTCGAACCGGTGCGGTCCGGGGCTGTCGGCGCCCGCCGATAAGGTGGTCGGCATGACACGCCTGCGCCTCGCATCCGTTAACGTGAACGGCGTCCGCGCCGCCTTCCGCAAGGGCATGGGCGACTGGCTCGCCACCCGCGACGTCGACGTGCTCGCCCTGCAGGAAGTCCGTGCGTCGAGCGAGGACCTGGCCGGTCTGCTCGGCGACGAGTGGGACATCGTGCACGACCCCGCGACCGCCAAGGGCCGGGCGGGTGTCGCGATCGCGTCCAGGCACTCGGCGCAGATCCACCGCGTCGCCCTCGGACCGGACGAGTTCGACTCCGCCGGCCGCTGGCTCGAGGCCGACTACGAGATCGGCGGCACCACGGTCACGGTCGTGTCCACCTACGTCCACTCGGGCGAGGTCGACACCCCCAAGCAGGACGAGAAGTGGAAGTTCCTCGACGCCATGACCGAGCGGCTGCCCGCCCTCCGCGCGCACAACCCGCTCGCCGTCGTCGTCGGTGACCTCAACGTCGGGCACGACCAGCGCGACATCAAGAACTGGAAGGGCAACGTCAAGCGAGCGGGCTTCCTGCCGCGCGAGCGTGCCTACTTCTCGCGCTTCTTCGGTGCCGACGGCGAACCGGTCGAGGGCGCTGACGGCTCGACGGGCCCGGGGCTCGGCTGGGTGGACGTCGGGCGTGCGCAGGCCGGCGACGTCGAGGGACCGTACACGTGGTGGTCCTGGCGCGGCCAGGCGTTCGACAACGACACCGGCTGGCGCATCGACTACCAGATGGCCACGCCCGACCTCGCGGCGAAGGTCACGGAGTACACGGTCGACCGCGCCGCCGCGTACGACCAGCGATGGTCCGACCACGCCCCCGTGGTCGTCGACTACGAACTCTGATCCCCACTCGTTGCGCTCCACCTGACCCACAGGAACACCACCATGACCAAGACCCGCATCTTCTCGGGCATCCAGCCGTCCGCCGGCTCGCTGCACCTCGGCAACTACGTCGGGGCGCTCATGCAGTGGCGCGACCTGCAGGACGACTTCGACGCCATCTACTGCGTCGTCGACATGCACGCGATCACCTCGCCGCAGGACCCGGCCGAGCTCCGCGCGAGCACCCGGGCGACGGCCGCGCAGTACATCGCATCGGGCATCGACCCGACGAAGTCGACGCTGTTCGTGCAGTCGCACGTGCCGGCCCACGCCGAGCTCGCCTGGGTGCTCAACACCCTCACCGGGTTCGGTGAGGCGAGCAGGATGACCCAGTTCAAGGACAAGTCGGCGCGGCAGGGGTCCGAGGCCGCGTCGGTCGGGCTCTTCACGTACCCGGTCCTGATGGCCGCCGACATCCTGCTGTACGACACCAAGGTCGTCCCGGTCGGCGACGACCAGCGCCAGCACGTCGAGCTCACCCGCGACCTCGCCGGACGCTTCAACTCGCGCTTCGGCGACACGTTCGTCGTGCCCGAGGCCCGGATCGGCACCGAGACGGCGCGCATCTACGACCTGCAGGACCCGACGAGCAAGATGAGCAAGTCGGCGGCGTCCGACAGCGGCCTGATCCGGCTGCTCGACGACCCGAAGCGCACCGCGAAGAAGATCAAGTCGGCCGTCACCGACGACGAGCGCGAGATCCGCTCCGACCGGCAGGCGAAGCCGGGCGTGACGAACCTGCTCGCGATCCTGTCCGCCTTCAGCCGGACCCCCGTCGCCGAGCTCGAGGCATCGTTCGCGGGCAAGGGCTACGGGGACCTCAAGGGCGCGGTCGCCGACGCCGTCGTCGCCGAGCTCGAGCCGGTGCGCACCCGCACGCTCGAGCTGCTCGACGACCCGGCGGAGCTCGACCGGCTGCTCGCCGTCGGCGCGGACCGTGCCGAGTCCATCGCGCAGGAGACCCTGGCGCGCGTGTACGACCGGATCGGGTTCGTCCCGCGCTCGCGCGGCTGACCGTGCTGCCGGTCACGCTGGAGTCCGCTCGGGTCCGACTCGACGTCCCGACCCGGGCGGACACCGCGGCGATCACCGACGCCTGTCAAGACCCGGACATCGTCCGCTGGACGACGATCCCCACGCCGTACCGCGAACAGGACGCACGGACCTTCGTCGACGCCCTGGTCGGCCCCGGCTGGGCGTCGGACCGCGAGTACACCTGGGCGATCCGTCGCAGTGGGGCCTCCTGGCTCGAGGGGATCATCGGCTACCGCACCGCCGGCCGCGACCTCGGCTTCTGGCTGGCGCCCTCGGCCCGCGGTGCCGGGTTGATGCACGATGCGGTGGAGCTCGTCGTGGACTGGGCGTTCGAGGATGGTGCTCCGGACGTCTACTGGGAGTGCTACGAGGGCAACACGGCGTCGGCCGCGGTCGCCCGCAGCGCCGGGTTCTCGTTCACTGGCGTCGGGCCCGCCCGGATCCCCGGACGCGACGGCGGACCGACGACCGCCTGGACCGCCCTGCGCCGGGCCGACGGCGCGCCCGCATCGGACCTCCCGTGGCCCGACGCTCCGTGACGCAGCGCCCCGTGACCCGGTCCCGCATGACGCCCCGTTCCCGACGATGACGCGTCACCGATCCACCGCCGGTAGGCTCGATCCGTGAGCGACACGGCACGACCCACCGAGGTCCGGGCGATGCGCCGCGGGCTCGAACTCGCGGCCCTCGGGCCCGTCGTGGGCGACCACGCTCGGGTCGGCGCGGTGATCCTTTCCCCCGCCGGCGACGTCCTCGCCGAGGGGTGGCACAAGGGTGCCGGAACCCCGCACGCCGAGGTCGACGCGATGGCGAAGGTCGATCCGACTCAGCTGCGCGGCGCGACGGCCGTCGTCACCCTCGAGCCCTGCAACCACACCGGCCGCACCGGCCCCTGCGCCGTCGCCCTGATCGAGGCCGGGGTCGCCCGTGTCGTGTACGCGATCGACGATCCGGGCGCGGACGTGCACGGCGGTGCCGACCGACTCCGCGCCGCCGGGGTCGACGTCGTGTCCGGTGTGCTCGCCGACGAGGCCGAGGCGTTCCTCGAACGGTGGCTCCTGTCGGTCCGCCTCGGACGCCCGTGGGTGACCGTGAAGTGGGCCTCGAGCCTGGACGGCCGCGCCGCGGCTGCCGACGGAACGAGCAAGTGGATCACCGGCGCCGCAGCCCGACAGCACGTCCACGAGCAGCGTGCCGCGCACGACGCGATCCTGGTCGGCACCGGCACCGTCCTCGCCGACGACCCGAGCCTGACCGCTCGGGGTGACGCGGGCGAACTCCTCGCCGACCAGCCGCTCGCAGTCGTGCTCGGTGACCGCGCCGTCCCCGACGACGCCGCGGTCCGGCGACACCCCCGCGGGCTCGTGACGCTGCCGGGGCACGACCTCGCCGCGTCGCTCGCCGCCCTGCGTGGGCACGGCGTGCACTCCGTGTTCGTCGAGGGCGGCCCCACCGTCGCGTCCGCGCTCATCGCCGCCGGGCTCGTCGACGAGTACCTCGTGTACGTCGCCCCGATCCTGCTCGGCGGACCCCGGGTCGCCCTCGACGACCTCGGGGTGGGAAGCATGTCCGGGCGTCGGCGGTTGGACGTACTATCGACCACCAGCCTGGGCCCTGACCTGCTGGTCCGAGCCCGACCGCAACGCAGCGCGACAGCGCAGCAGCACGACGCAGCACCCGGGTTCGGAGACGACGGGCCCACGAACGACCGGAGCACCCCATGACCGACGCGCTGACCTCCTCCACCCCGGGCAGCCCCGTCCAGTTCGAGGTGTCGACGAACGTCCCCACCACCCACGGCACGTTCCAGATGCGCGCCTACCGCGACCTCGTGACCGGCGCGGAGCACGTCGCGATCATCGGCGCGCTGCCCGACGGGTCCGCCCCGTCCGACGGCGCCCTGGTCCGCGTGCACTCCGAGTGCCTGACCGGCGAGGCGTTCGGCTCGCTGAAGTGCGAGTGCGGGCCCCAGCTCGACGCCGCCCTCGACACCATCGCTGCCGAGGGCGGCGTGGTGGTCTACCTGCGCGGGCAGGAAGGCCGCGGCATCGGGCTCATCAACAAGCTCAAGGCCTACCGACTGCAGGAAGACGGCCTCGACACGCTCGACGCCAACCTGGCGCTCGGGCTGCCGGCCGACTCCCGTGCGTACGGGGGCGCCGCGGGCATCCTCGCCGAACTCGGCATCACCCGCGTGCGACTGCTCTCGAACAACCCCGAGAAGCGTCGCCAGCTGGAGGAGCACGGCATCACCGTCGAGTCGCTCGTGCCGCTGGTCGTCGGTGTCTCGGCGCAGAACGCCGGCTACCTCGACACCAAGCGCGACCGGATGGGGCACCAGCTGCCCGCGCACCTCGAGGCCGGCGCCAGCGCCGGGGCGGGCGCCGGCGCAGGAGCCGCCAGCTGACTCTGGGCTGATTCGCAGGTGGGCGACATCTGTCGTACGATGTTGTCTTCCGTCACAAGCGGTCCCCCACCAACCGAACGCACCCGATCGGTGCCCGCGCCACCCTGCGCGAACCGATCGGTGTCCGCCGTTTCGGGTATCCGTGCTCCCTGCCAGGAGCGCGCACCACGGAAGACCACACGACACCCATGACCGCCGCACCGGCACCCGCAACCCCGACCTCAGCTCCGGCACCAGCAGGCAACCCGCGCTCGCGCGTCGTCATCGCCAGCCTCGTCGGCACCTCGATCGAGTTCTACGACTTCTACGTCTACGCGACGGCCGCGGTCCTCGTCTTCCCGACGCTGTTCTTCCCGAACGAGGACCCCACGGCATCGCAGCTGTCGTCGTTCGTGACGTTCGCCCTCGCCTTCTTCGCGCGGCCGATCGGGTCGATCATCTTCGGGCACTTCGGTGACCGGGTGGGCCGCAAGACGACCCTCGTCGCGTCGCTGCTCGTCATGGGCACCGCGACGTTCCTGATCGGCTGCCTGCCGACGTTCAGCACCATCGGCGTGTGGGCGCCGGTCCTGCTCGCCGTGATGCGCTTCGCCCAGGGCGTCGGCCTCGGCGGCGAGTGGTCCGGTGCGGCACTGCTCGCCACCGAGAACGCCCCCAAGGGCAAGCGCGGCGTCTTCGGTTCGATGCCGCAGCTCGGCGCACCGATCGGCTTCCTGCTCGCGAACGGCCTGTTCATCGCGATCAACGCCGCGATGCCCGCCGGTGCCGACGGCACCCCGAACGCCGACTTCCAGGCGTGGGGCTGGCGCATCCCGTTCCTGCTCTCCTCGGTCCTGGTCATCGTCGGGCTCTACGTGCGCTTCAAGCTCGTCGAGTCGCCGGTGTTCCGCGGTGTGCAGGAGTCCGGCACGGTCGCGAAGATCCCGCTGGGCCGGGTGTTCCGCACCTCGTGGAAGGCGCTCATCGTCGGCACGTTCGGCATGGTCGCGACGTACGTCCTCTTCTACTTCATGACCACGTTCACGCTGTCGTACGGCACCACCGGTGCCGAGGCCGGTCCGCTCGTCCCGAAGGTCGGCCTCGGCTACAGCCGCGGTGAGTTCCTGACGCTGCTCATGATCGGCGTCGTGTTCTTCGGCATCTTCACCCCGATCGCCGGCATCCTGGCCGACAAGTTCGGGCGCCGGAAGACCCTCATCCCGACCACGATCGGCATCGCGCTGTTCGGTCTGACGTTCCAGTTCTGGTTCGCCGCGTCGCAGGGCCCGATCACGGTGGTGACGTTCCTGATCGTCGGACTGTCCCTGATGGGGCTGACCTTCGGGCCGATGGGTGCGCTGCTGCCGGAGCTGTTCCCGACGAACGTCCGGTACACCGGTTCGGCGATCGCGTACAACGTCGCGTCGATCCTCGGTGCCTCGCTCGCGCCGACGATCGCCCTGGCGCTGTGGCAGGCCGACGGCAACATCTTCCTGGTCGGGCTGTACCTGACGATCGCCGCCGTCGTGACGCTCGTCGCGCTGCTCTTCGTCCGTGAGACGAAGAGCAAGGAGTTCGCGGACGCCTGAGGCGTCACCACGGACGGACGGGAGGCCCGGTGCCAGCTGGCACCGGGCCTCCCGTCCGTCCGTCGTCGCGTCCACCGGACGGCGCGACCCTGTCCGTCAACTCAGGTTGACAGATGTCGGCGCGTCAATGTAGGTTGACAGCCATGGACCGACCGACCATCACGAGCCTCGCGGCCGGAGCCTCCGGGGACGACCCGTTCTCCGCCCTCGCCAACGTGCGCGAGCTCCGCCGTGAACTCGACCGGACCGAAGAGCTCGCTGCCCGTGCCGCCCGCAACGCCGGGGCGTCGTGGCAGGAGATCGCGACCCTGCTCGGTGTCAGCCGACAGGCAGTGCACAAGAAGTACGGCAGAAACTAGGAACACGATGAGTCTCCCCTTCGCGCGCCCCAAGAAGACCGACGGCCCCCGCGCCACCTTCGGCCGCCTGTTGTCCTACCTGTTCGAGAACAAGCCGGCGATGGTCGTCATCATCGTGCTGAGCATCCTCGGCGCTGGGGCGTCGCTCGCGCAGCCGCTGCTCGTCAACCAGGTCGTCACGGCGGTGCAGCAGGGCAACACGCTCAGCACGCTCGTCTGGCTGCTCGTCGGGCTCGTCCTGGTCGCCGGCATCCTGAACGGTGTGCAGCACTTCCTGCTCCAGCGTGCGGGCGAGGGCGTCGTGCTCTCGACGCGCCGCAAGCTCATCGCCCGCATCCTCAACCTGCCGATCTCGGAGTTCGACACCCGCCGCACCGGCGACCTGGTGTCCCGCGTCGGCAGCGACACCACGCTCCTGCGCGCCGTCCTGACCCAGGGCCTGATCGAGTCGATCGGCGGCGCCCTCACGTTCATCGGCGCGATCATCGCGATGGCGATCATCGACCCGCTGCTGCTCGTGATCGTGGTCGTCATCGTCCTGGTCGCGATCGTGGTCGTCGGCGGACTGAGTCGGCGCATCCGGATCGCGTCGAAGCGTGCGCAGGAGAAGGTCGGCGACCTGACCGCGGCGGTCGAGCGCGGCATCGGCGCCGTCCGCACCATCCGCGCGGCGGGTGCCACCGAGCGCGAGGTGCACGAGGTCGACGGACACGCGACCGAGGCCTACCAGCGCGGCCTCGACATCGCGAAGATGTCCGCGTTCGTCGTCCCGGTCGCGAGCATCGTCATGCAGGTGGCGTTCATCGCCGTGCTCGGCGTCGGCGGGGCCCAGGTCGCCGCGGGCACCATCACCATCGCCACGCTCATTACGTTCATCCTGCTGCTCTTCATGATGATCATGCCGCTCGGCCAGGCGATGGGCGCTGCCGTCGCGGTCGCCCAGGCGCTCGGTGCGCTCGGCCGGATCGAGGAGATCCTGCACCTGCCGACTGAGGCGCAGGACGACGCCGCTGCGCGCCCCGCCGCCGCCGTCGCCTCCGACGACGCCATCACGTTCGAGCACGTCACGTTCCGGTACGCGGCTACAGCGGATGCGTCCGGTCCGGACGGCGCCGTCGCGTCCGGCGCGGTGGACCGACCGGGAGGCCCGGATCGCCTCGCCGACGAGCGTCCGGCCGACGACGTGGTGCTCCACGACGTGTCGTTCCGCGTTCCGCGCGGCTCGCGGGTCGCACTCGTGGGCCCGTCGGGTGCTGGCAAGTCGACGACCCTCGCCCTGATCGAGCGGTTCTACGACCCGACCGAGGGCGTCATCCGGCTCGGTGGCATCGACGTCCGGGGCATGGACCGCCACGAGCTCCGCGCCCAGATCGGCTACGTCGAGCAGGACGCCCCGGTTCTCGCCGGCACCATCCGCGCGAACCTGCTGCTCGGTTCGCCGGACGCGACCGAGGACGACTGCGTCCGCGTGCTCGAGGCGGTCAACCTCGGCGAGGTGCTGCACCGCGACCCGCGTGGGCTCGACGCCCAGGTCGGCGAGGACGGCGTGATGCTCTCGGGCGGAGAGCGTCAACGGCTGGCCATCGCCCGCGCCCTGCTCGCCGCTCCCCCGATCCTGCTGCTCGACGAGTCGACGTCGTCGCTCGACGGCGTGAACGAGCAGAAGATGCGACTGGCGATCGACGCCGTCGCCGAGGACCGCACCCTGCTCGTCATCGCGCACCGGCTGTCCACCGTGGTCGACTCCGACGTCATCGTCGTGCTCGAGCACGGCCGGGTCGTCGGCGCCGGCACGCACTCCGAGCTCGTCGAGTCGACGCCGCTCTACCGCGACCTGGCGAAGCACCAGCTGCTGGTCTGAGCCCCGCCGCCGGGCCCGTTCAGGCGGCGAACGGGTCCGGGGTGAGCACGTACACGGTCTCGAGGTACTCCTCGATGCCCTCGTGCGAGCCCTCGCGGCCGAGCCCGGACGACTTCACCCCGCCGAACGGGAACGCTGCGTTCGACACGACGCCGGTGTTCAGCCCGAGCATCCCGGTCTCCAGGCGTTCGGCGAGCCGCTGCCCGCGCGGGAAGTCCGTCGTGAACGCGTAGGCGATGAGCCCGAACTCGGTGTCGTTGGCGAGCCGGATGCCCTCGTCCTCGGTCGCGAAGCGGGTGATCGACACGACCGGTCCGAAGATTTCGGTCGTCAGGATCTCCGATCCCGGCTGGACGTCGTCGAGCACCGTGGGCGCGTAGTAGGTGCCGGGCCGCTCGACGCGGTGTCCGCCGGTGACGAGCCGTGCGCCGCGGGTGACCGCGTCGTCGACGAGTCCGGCGGCCTTGTCCACCGCACGATCGTCGATGAGCGGACCCATCGTCGTGCCGACCTCGGTACCCCGGCCGATGCGGAGCGCGTCGACCTTCGCGGTGAGGGCGGCCACGAACGCGTCGGCGATGCCGTCCTGCACGAAGAACCGGTTGGCGGCAGTGCAGGCCTCGCCGACGTTCCGGAACTTCGCGAGCATCGCAGCGGTGACGGCGGCGTCGAGGTCGGCGTCGTCGAAGACCAACAGCGGGGCGTTGCCGCCGAGCTCCATGCTCGTCCTGAGCACGTTGTCCGCCGCCTGCTTGAGGAGCGCGGACCCGACCGGCGTCGATCCGGTGAAGGTGAGCTTGCGGAGGCGGCGGTCGGCGATGATCGGCTCGGACAGGCCCTTGGCGTCGAGGGACGGCACCACGTTGAGCACGCCGTCCGGCAGCCCGGCACGGCGGAACAGCTCGACCAGGAACAGCGTGGTCAGCGGCGTGAGCTCCGCCGGCTTCACGACGACCGTGCAGCCGGCCGCCAGTGCAGGGCCGATCTTCCGGGTCGCCATGGCGAGGGGGAAGTTCCACGGGGTGATCGCGTACACCGGGCCGACCGGACGCTTCAGGACGATCGCGCGTCCGGTGCCCTCGGGGTTGGTGCGGTAGTCGCCGCCGATGCGGACGGCCTCCTCCGAGAACCAGCGGAGGAACTCGCCGCCGTAGACCACCTCGCCGCGGGCCTCGGCCAGGGGCTTGCCCATCTCGAGCGTCATCAGGGCGGCAAGGTCGTCCTCGTGCGCGCGCACCAGGTCGAACGCGCGGCGCAGCACGTCGGAGCGCTGGCGCGGTGCGGTGGCCGCCCACTCCTGCTGTGCGGCGACCGCGGCGTCGAGCGCGGCGATGCCGTCCTCGGGGGTGGCGTCGGCGACCTCGGCCAGCACATCGCCGGTCGAGGGGTCGCGGACGGCGAACGTCGCGCCGCTCGCCGACGGGCGCCAGGACCCGCCGATGAACAGGCCGGTCGGCACGCCCTGCACGGTGACGTGGTCGTCGCCCACGGTCGTGACGAGGTCGCCGGTCGTGGTGTCGGTGCTCGTGTCGGTGTTGGTCTCGGTCACAGCTGTGCTCCTCCGGGGTTCGCGAGCCCCTCGTCCATGTCACTGCGGTCGACGTGCCCGCCGGCCGCTCGGATCTCGTCGAGCGCGCGGTCACTGCGGTCGCCGTCGACTCCGGCCACCAGGTCCTCGTAGACGGCGACGTCGATGCCGGCGGCGCGCGCGTCGAGGGCCGAGGCCCGGACGCAGTGGTCGGTGGCGATGCCGACGATGTCGACGGAGTGGACCCGGTGCTCGGTCAGGATCTCCGGCAACGGCACGCCCGTCTCGGTCCGTGCCTGGAACGCCGAGTAGTCCGGCGTGCCCTGGCCCTTGAAGACGTCGACGTCGATCGGCTCGGTGTCCAGCTCCGGGTGGTACTCGGCGCCCGGTGTGCCGGCCACGCAGTGCACGGGCCAGGTGTCGACGAAGTCGGGGCCCTCCGGTCCGGCGAAGTGTCCGCCGTTGTCGTCGTCGCCGTGGTGCCAGTCGCGGGAGCCGACGATCAGGTCGTACTCCTCGGCGTGCCGGCCGAGGAACGCGCTGATCCGCTCCGCGAGGGCCGCACCCCCGGTGACCCCGAGCGCACCGCCCTCGGTGAAGTCGTTCTGGACGTCGACGATGAGGAGAGCCCGTGCCATGGGCCCATCCAACACCCGGTGACTCAGGAGTCGGTGAGCTTGCTCCCGCACGAGTAGGCCGCCGCGGTCACGGCGTCGAGCGCCGGCAGCGCGGCCGCGCGCGACGACCCGATGGCGTAGAACGCGAAGGTCAAACGTGATCCGTCCGCGGCGTCGATGTACCCGCCGAGCGTGTTCGCACTGTCGATCCACCCGGTCTTCGCGTGCACCTTGCCGCGGGCGACGGCGTTCGCGCCGGTGAAGCGGCTGGCGAGGGTGCCGGACTGGCCCGACACGGGCAGGGCGTTCGCGAGGGTACCGAGGCCCTTCGCACCGGCGGCGACCTGCACCATGAGGTGGGCGACGAAGTTCGGCGACACTGCGTTGGCGGCGCTCTCGCCCGAGCCGTCCTTGATGACGATGCCGGCCGGGTCGACGCCGTAGGAGCCGAGCGCCGACTGGTACACCGAGGTCAGCGACGCCGCCGACCCGTTCGAGCCGGACTCCTTCGACGACACCCGGGCGAGCATCTCGGCGAGGGTGTTGTCCGAGTTCGGGATCATCTGCCCGATCAGTGTCGACACCGGCTGGGACGACACCGTCGCGATGGTGTTCGTGCTGGTCGTGGCGCGCTTGACGATCTGTGCCGACCCCGCCCCGGCGACCCCGGCGTTCGCCAGTGCCGTCCGGAACGCGGCGCCCGCACGGCCGACCGGGTCCTCGGACCGGGGCGAGGTCGCCGCGGCCGGGTTCGCCCGGTCACCGTCGACCATGAGCGCCGTCACCTTCGGCTGGTACCCGATGGTGCGCTCGGACACCGGCCACGTGGGGTCCCACGCGTCGGCGTCGCTCCAGTACGTGTCGTCGGTGACGATCGTGGTGACGGGGGTGTCGCCGACCTTCGCCTTGACCTGCTGGGCGAGCTGCGCGAGCGTCGGGGCCCCCGGGTAGACCGTGCCGTTGCCGGCGGACAGGGTGGCGTCGCCGTGCCCGACCAGCGCGATGGTCCCGCCGGACTCCTGCGTGACCGTGGTCGGGATGCGGTGGTCGCCGCCGAGCACCGCGAGCGCCGTCGCCGTCGTCAGGGTCTTCATGACGCTGCCGGTCTGGGCGGCCTTGTCGCCGTCCTTCGAGAACAGGACCTCGCCGGTCTTCGCGTCCATGACGTACCCCTCGAACGCGCCGAGACCACTCGCCGACGCCGCGCCGGCGATCGAACAGGTGCGCAGGGCAGAGGGGCCGGCCGGGTCCTTCGGCACGGCGCGGGCGTCCGGGGTGGGTGTCGGCGTGCTCGTCGGTCGCTTCGTGGTGGCGGTCGACCGGCTCGGCGTCGAGGTCGCGCGCGACGTGGTCGCCGGCGCGGCCGTCGTGCCCGTGTCCGGTGTCATCGCCGCGGCGACCGCGACGGCCCCGCCCGAACCGATCACGAGCAGGGCCGCGAGCCCACCGGCGATCCAGGGCACCGGGCGGCGCACGGCGGAGGCGCGCGCGGCTGCGACGGCGGCGCGGACACGCTCCGGTACGGAAGGCGGGGTGGGCTGCTGCTCGGACATCGCGACCGATCCTACGGAACTGCGGCAGGAGCCTCCAGGCCGGATCGTCCCGATGTGGACGACGCGACCCGGATCAGGGCGCTGTGGAGGCGTCGTCCGCGGGGTAGTGCACGCCGACCTGGCGGCGGGCCTCGTCCATGACGGCCATGATCGCGACCGACTGTTCGGCGTCCATCGGACCGCCCTCGTGCACGCCGGACGTGACCATCGCCTCGAACGCGCGCGCCTCGTGGCCGTAGCCGGCGAGCTCCTCGCGCGCGTCGAACTCCTCGACCACGACGCCGTCGCGGTCCCGGATCCGCCACGTCGTCGGGGTGTACCAGGTCGAGTCGACGTCGATGCGCCCCGACTCGCCGATCACCGAGGCCGTGTTCGGGCTGCGCACGTCCATCCCGAAGTGGATCACCGACTGTGCACCGCCGTCGTGCGTCAGGACGATGCCCATCTGCGTGTCGACACCCTGCTCGCTCAGCGTGCCGGCCGCGACGAGCGAGGTGGGCACCCCCAGCACGTCGACGGCGAAGGACACCGGGTACACGCCCAGGTCCAGCAGGGCTCCACCGCCGAGGGCGGGATCGCGCAGCCGGTGCGACGGGTCGGTGGGCAGGGCCTGGTGGTGCGTCGCCTCGACGAGCACCGGCCGGCCGATGCGCCCCTCGGCCAGGACCTCGCGGATCATCGCCATCTGCGGCAGGAACCGGGTCCACATCGCCTCGGTCACCGCGACGCCCGCTCGACGGGCAGCATTGACCACGGTCCGCGCCTCGGCCGCCGTCATCGTGAAGGCCTTCTCGACGAGGACGTGCTTGCCGGCGCGGATCGCGAGCAGGGCGTCCTCGGCGTGCCGGACGTGCGGGGTCGCGACGTACACGGCGTCGACCGTGTCGTCGGTGACGAGGTCCTCGTAGGAGCCGTGCGCCCGTGGGATGCCGAACTCCGCCGCGAACGCCTCGGCACCGTCGCGGGTGCGGCTGCCGACCGCCGTGAACTCGATGCCCGCGGCGACGCAGTCGCCCACGAAGGACCGGGCGATGCCGCCCGTGCCGATGACTCCCCAGCGAACCGTCATGCGGCCATGTCTACCAGGACTGGCCGCAGCACTTTGGTATGGACTCCACTGGTGATTGCCAGCTAACGTGCTGCGAGATCCCCCATCCGGGGGTCACTCCTCCCCGAGTCGAAGGTGTGCAGGTCCTCCATGCGCCGTTCCGTCCTCTCCGTCGTCGCCACCAGTGCGGCGATCGTCCTCACGTCCACCCTCGTCGGCGGTCCGGCCAGCGCACACGGGTGGGGCGACCCAGGACACGGACCGGGACACTCGCCGGGGCACTCCGCCGACGCCGGCCTGACCCCGCGGACGCACTTCACGATGGCTGCCGATGGCACGTCCGGTGCGACCCAGGGCGGCGAGGGCATCCCGAACATCGACTCCGTCAAGAAGACCATCGCCACCTACTACGGCGACCCCGGCACGGGCCTGGCGAACCGGACCGACTCCCCCTACATCCGCGAGATGCGATCGATCGTCGCCCGCCAGGGAGCGTCGCTGCAGCGCATCCACGACCGCGCCGTCCGGCACGGCGAGAAGCCCGCGATCGTCCTCGACGCCGACGACACCACCCTGTGGACGTACGACATGGAGGTCGCGGACATGCACTTCGTCTTCGACCCCGCACGGCAGGACGAGTGGGTGCAGGACGAGCGCTTCGCCGCCACCCCGTCCATGGTCGGCTTCGTCAACCGCGCCGCCGCGATGGGCTTCACCGTGTTCGGACTGACCGGCCGGAACGACGACCAGAAGACCGCGACCGTGCAGAACCTGTCGAAGGTCGGCTACACCGCCTTCACCGAGGACCGCTTCTTCACGAAGTGGACCGGCAAGGGCGCCTCGCAGCAGCCGTCGTACGTGACCTGCGCCGCCGCGAGCTGCACGACCGTCGAGTACAAGGCCCTGACCCGCAAGCACATCGAGCAGGACCTCGGCTACGACATCACGCTGAACATCGGCGACCAGTGGAGCGACCTGCAGGGCGGGTACGCCGACCGGTCCCTCAAGCTGCCGAACCCCACCTACTACCTCCCCTCGGCTGATCTGCCCGGCGTCTCCGAGCCCCGGCTCGCGCCCCGCACACAGTTCACGATGGCTGCCGACGGCACGTCCGGTGCGACCCAGTCCGGTGAGGGCATCCCGAACATCGACTCCGTCAAGAAGACCATCGCCACCTACTACGGCGACCCCGGCACGGGCCTGGCGAACCGCACCGACTCCCCGTACATCCGCGAGATGCGGTCCCTCGTCCGGCGGCAGGCCCCCGTCGTCGCCGCCCAGTGCGCCGTCGGCCGCAAGCTGCACCGCAACCCCGCGATCGTGCTCGACGCCGACGACACCACGCTCTGGACCTACGACATGGAGGTCGCGGACATGCACTTCGTGTTCGACCCTGCACTGCAGGACGAGTGGGTGCAGGACGAACGGTTCCCCGCGACCCCGTCGATGACCTCGCTCGTGTCGATCGCACAGCGTTCCGGCTGCACGGTCATCGGGCTGACCGGCCGGAACGCCGATCAGGAGACCGCCACCATCGACAACCTGCAGCGCGTCGGCTCCCCGCAGTTCTCGGCGACGAAGCGCGGCACCGAGACGTACTACACGAAGTGGACCGGAGTCGGGGCGTCGCAGCAGCCGTCGTACATCACCTGCGCCACGGCGAAGTGCACCACCATCGAGTACAAGTCGCAGACCCGGGCGCACATCGAGTCACGATCGGGCGGACGCTACGACGTGGTCGCGAACTTCGGCGACCAGTACAGCGACCTGCTCGGGGGCTCGGCGGACCGCAGCGTCAAGCTGCCGAACCCGACGTACTACCTGCCCTGAACCTCAGCGCCGGTGCTTGCCGAGTGCGGCGTCGGGCGCGGCCATCGGGTGGGTGCGGAACCAGCGCAGCAACGCTCGCGCCTTGCTGGTGTCCGCACTCCGGTCGCCGTCGGACAGGAACGTGTCGAAGCCGTCGGGGAGCGCGGTCTCGTGGTCGCGGTCGAACGCCATCGTCCACTCGCCGAACCGCGGCGTGTGGATCCGCTCCTCGACGAGCAGCCCGACGTCGGTGTGCCGGGGGTCCTCGGTGATGCGCTGGTAGGTCTCGAGGACCGCGGCCTCGGGCCCCTCGAGCAGCTGCATGAAGCGGCCGTCCTTGTACACGAGCAGGCCGGACAGGCCCGATGCGGCGTTCCGGGCCCTGGCGTGTTCGAGGAGCGCGTCGAGGCGGGGCTGGTCGAAGGGTTCGTCGGCGGCGCTCATGTAGACGAGTGACAGGAGCATGACGACCTTCCGAACGGAGAACACGGCTTCGGTTCGATCGTCCCGCACGACGGAGGTCCGGCGAAGCCCCAGAACGGGGAGCGGGCCGGCGCGGCCCGTCGTCACTGCGCGTCGTAGGTGCGGACCCAGTCGATCTGCAGGTTGCCGGCCTTGCCCCAGTCGCCGACCTGCACCATGTAGCGGTGCGGGGTCGTCGGGACGTTCCGCGCGACCGTGAAGACGAGCTTGCCGTCGAGGTAGTAGTGGATCGCCCGCCCGGGGATCCACTCCGTCGTGTAGGTGTGCCAGTCCCGCCAGGACACCCGGGTGTTGTAGTTGTCCGACGCCTTCTCGTCCCCGGGCAGCATCGAGTGGTGGAACACCCGCGGCGAGCCGTCGAAGTTGCCCTCGGGGTAGTTGAGTTCGCCGTCCGCCCAGTCGTTCGACGTCGGCCAGAGCATGATCGCTGCGCCGTTCTTGTCGCCGCCGGTGGCACGGGCGCGGACGCTGAACGACCCGCCGACGTGCGACCAGGCGTCCTCGGGCGTGCCGAACGTGCCGGCCGAACCGTGCTCGCCGTCGAGGGCGATGTCCATGTACCCGTCGTGCGCGCTGACCATCTTGCTCGACCAGTACTTGCCGCCGGTAGCGTCCGGGTACGGCTGCCACGACTGCGCGTACGTCGCCGCGAACGGGCCGTTCGCCGCAGCCGGCGTGTCGAAGTCCACCGAGAAGGTCGGCGTGCGCCCGATGGTCGGATCGGTGGCCACCGTGGTCGGGTGCGGGGTCGGGGTCGCGCTGCTGCTCGATCCGCCGGCCGGGGCCGCCGATGACGTCGCCCGCGACTCCGGCACCGCGGCGGCCGTGATGGCCAGCGCAGCAGCCGCAGCAGCCACCAGGACGACGGTCGTCGCACGCTTGAACACGGTACCTCCGTCGGTCGTCCGCCGAGGGGGTACGGGGCGGTGCAGGTGGTCGGTCGCGGGGATCCCCGCGTCCTGACGAGGCTAACCCGCGTCCTGCGCCGCTGTCTGGTCCGGAGCCAAGGGGTGCGGTTTCCCGCAGACGCAGAAATCCCCGGTCAGGACCTGTTGCAGATCCGTGACCGGGGATGTGTTCCGAGCCGCCTGTCGGAATCGAACCGACGACCTATTCATTACGAGTGAATCGCTCTACCGACTGAGCTAAGGCGGCGCGCTCGCTCCGAACCCGGAGCGGCACGATCAATGACTATACAGGCTCAGACGAGTGAACGCGAAACGAGCACGCCGAGCTCGGCGAAGGACCTGCGGAGCTCGTCGACCAGGTGCGAACCGGCCTCGGACCCGGACCACTCCCACCACGCGTGCCGGAGCGCACCGAGCGCCACGATCGACGCCAGGCGCGCCCGACGACGGAGCGCATCGGGGTCCGCGGCGAGTTCGGGGTCGTCGCGTTCGAGCCGCCGGGCGACCGCCGCCTGGATCTCGGCCTGGAACTCCTTCATCGACTCCATGCGACGGCTGAAGAGTTCGGGGTTCGCCCGGAGCACCTGCTGCCGCTCCTCGATGAGTCCGCGTTCCTCGATGAGCTCCTGCGTCGAGTGGACGAGCAGTGCGCCGAGGTCCGACAGCAGGTCGCCGTCCGGTCCCCCGTCGACGAACTCCTGCAGCGCGGCGTCATCGGGCAGCTCCGGGTCGTCCCCGAGGATCGCCTGTTCCTTGCTCGGGAAGTAGTTGAAGAACGTGCGCGGTGAGACGTCGGCCCGACGCGAGATCTCGTCCACGGTGACCGCACCGAGGCCGTCCTCGATCGCGATGCGGAGCGCGGCCGCCTGGATGGCGCGGCGGGTGGCGCGGCGTTTCCGTTCGCGCAGGCCGGGTTCAGCGTCGGGCATGCCGTGATTGTCCCATGCCCCACTCGTCGCGGGGAGAGTCCGTCACGGTCAGTGGCGGACGCGGGCGATCGTGACGAGCAGCGCCTCGAGCGCGAGCAACGCCGCCACGTTCGCGGCGATCCGCTGCCGGGCGAGGGCGATCGCGTCGAGCACCTCGAGCGCCGCGGCCGGCGTGACCGACTGCAGGGCCTGGTCGAGGTGGTCGCGCATCGCCAGGTTGACGGGTTCCGCCGGGGCGCCGAGACCGAGCAGGAGCAGGTCGCGGTACAGCGAGGACACGTCGACCAGGATGCGGTCGAGACCGTCGCGCAGGCTGCGGGTCGCACGGCGCTTCTGGTCGTCCTCGAGCAGCCGGAGCTGCGAGCGGAGGGCCGGCGGGATCGTCCCGCCGGGTTCGATGCCGAGCGATCGCAGTGCGGCGTCGCGTTCTTCGGAGTCGCGCTGCTGCGTGATGGCCTTGGCGTCTTCGTCGGCGACGGCGAGCAGGTCGGCGGCGGCCATCACGGCGTCGCCGACGCTCCGGACGCCGAGCACGGTCGTCAGGGTGCGGCGGCGACGATCGCGGGCGTCCTCGCTCGTCGCCAGGCGCTGCGCCATGCCGATGTGGCTCTGCGCCTGCCGTGCTGCGTCCATCGCGAGGGCGCGGTCGATGCCGGTGCGGGCGACCAGCAGGTCGGCGACGGACTCGATGCCGGGGACCCGGAGGCGTACGGAGCGCACGCGCGAGCGGATGGTGGGCAGCAGGTCGGCTTCACTCGGGGCGCAGAGGATCCAGACGGTGCGCTCCGGAGGTTCTTCGAGCGCCTTGAGCAGCAGGTTCGAGGTGCGTTCCGTCATGCGGTCGGCGTCCTCGATGATGACGATGCGGTACCGACCGACCGAGGGCGAGTAGTACGACGAGGTCACGAGCTGCCGGATCTCGTCGATCGTGATGATCACGCGCTGCGTCGTGAGCACCGACACGTCGGGGTGGGTCTTCGCGGTGATCTGCTGCAGGGTGTGGTCGTCGTCGGGACCGTTGCCCACGAGGGCCGCGGCGAACGCCGTCGCCACGTTCGACCGGCCGGACCCGGGCGGCCCCGTGATCAACCACGAGTGCGTCATGCCGCCGGTGCCGTCGGTCGACTCCGCGGCGTTCCGGAGGGAGGCGACTGCTTCTTCCTGACCGGTCAGGCCGTCCCACACGCTCACGGGACCATCCTGTCAGCGACCACCGTCATGCGGGCGACCACCACCTTGCAGGCGACCACGGTCATGCCGGGTCGATCGCGACGAGCGGGGCGACCGCGGCACGGATGGCACGCTGCACGTCCTCGGTGGATCCGCCGGCGTCGACCACCAGGAAGCGGTCTGGCTCGGCTGCCGCCATGTCCAGGAAGGCCTGCCGCACCGACTCGTGGAACGCCTCGGCCTCGGACTCCAGGCGGTCGAACGTGTCGCCACGGGCCGCGGCGACCCGGGCGCGTCCGACCGTCACGTCGAGGTCGAGCACGATCGTCAGGTCCGGCGCCAGGCCGTCCGCCGCCCACTCCGACACCGAGCGGATGTGTTCGGCGCCGAGGCCGCGCGCGACGCCCTGGTAGGCGACCGACGAGTCGATGTACCGGTCCTGCAGCACGACCTCGTCGCGGGCGATCGCGGGACGCACGACCGTCTCGACGTGGTGCGCGCGGTCGGCCGCGTACAACAGCGCTTCGGCGCGGGGCGACACGTGCCCGCGCTCGTGCAGCACGATCTCGCGGATCCGGAGGCCCAGGTCGGTGCCGCCGGGCTCGCGGGTGCGCAGGACGGTGCGGCCGTGCTCGACGAGCCACGCCGAGAGCAGCTCGGCCTGGGTCGTCTTGCCCGCGCCGTCGCCGCCCTCGAGCGTGATGAACCGTCCGGTCACTTCTTCTTCGCCGGCGCCCGTCGGGCCGGCGTCTTCTTCTTGACCGGGCCCTTGGCGCGCTTGTCCGCGATGAGCTGGACCGCACGGGCGTGGTCGACGGCCTCGACGTCCTCGCCCTTCGGGATCGTCGCGTTCGTCTCGCCGTCGGTGACGTAGGGGCCGAAGCGGCCGTCCTTCATCTTGATCGGCTTGCCGGACACGGGGTCCGCCTCGAACTCCTTCAGCGCGGAGCTCGCGGCACGGTTGCCGCCGTACTTCGGCTGCGAGAAGATCTCGAGCGCACCGGGGAGGTCGATGTCGAAGATCGCGTCCTCGCCCGGGAGCGTCCGGGTGTCCGTCCCCTTCTTCAGGTACGGACCGTAGCGACCGTTCTGCGCGGTGATGTCGTTGCCGGTCTCCGGGTCCTGTCCGACGACGCGGGGCAGGTCGAGGAGCTTCAGCGCGGTCTCGAGGTCGACGGTCGCCGGGTCCATCGACTTGAAGAGCGAGGCGGTCCGTTCCTTGGGCGCCGCGGCCTTCTTCGTCGCCTTCTTCGCCGGGGCCTTCTTCGCCGGGGCCTTCTTGCCGGTCGTCGTCTCGGCAGGGGCCTCGGCTGCTGCGGGCTCCGGGGCGGCGGCCGCGGCGTCGACGACCTCGCCGGTCTTCGGGTCGACGGTGGGCTCGGGCTCCGGGGTGCGCTCCGTGACGTAGGGGCCGAAGCGGCCGTCCTTCGCCAGGACCTCCTTGCCCGTGTCCGGGTTGATGCCCACGACGCGGTCGCCGATCACGGGGGCGTCGACGAGTTCCTTGGCCTTCTCGACGGTCAGCTCGTCGGGTGCCAGGTCCTCGGGGACGTTGACGCGACGCGGCTTCTCCGGGTCGTCGCTCGGCACCTCGATGTAGGGGCCGTAACGACCGATCCGCAGGGTGAGGCCCGGTGCGAGCTCGACCGAGTTGATCTCACGCGCGTCGATCTCGCCGAGGTTGTCGAT
The DNA here is from genome assembly GCF_003751685.1 of Curtobacterium sp. PhB78. Taxonomy (NCBI): domain Bacteria; kingdom Bacillati; phylum Actinomycetota; class Actinomycetes; order Micrococcales; family Microbacteriaceae; genus Curtobacterium; species Curtobacterium sp. PhB78. The sequence goes on along the minus strand of NZ_RKIA01000001.1, from coordinate 620,224 downwards.
GACGGTCCGCAGGCCGCGCTGGTCGTCGTCGCCGCCACCGAAGTAGAAGCCCTTGAGCCAGTCGACCCGGTCGGCGTCGCCGCGGGCGATCCGGTCGAGGTCCTCTTCCATCTCGGCGGTGAAGTCGTACTCCACCAGTTCGCCGAAGTACTCCTCGAGCAGCCGGACCACGCTGAACGCGATCCAGTTCGGCACGAGCTGGGTGCCGCGCAGTGACACGTAGCCGCGGTCGATGATCGTCGGGCTGATCGTCGGGTAGGTCGACGGACGCCCGATCCCGAGCTCTTCCAGCGTCTTGATGAGGCTGGCCTCGGTGAAGCGCGGCGGGGGCGTGGTGTCGTGCCCCTTCGCCAGCACGTCGTGCACCTCGAGGTGCTCGCCCTGCTTGACGTCGGGCAGTGCGACGTCCTGACCGGCACGCTCGCTCGACTCGTGGCGGTCTTCGTCGCGGCCTTCTTCGTAGGCGCTGAGGAACCCGCGGAAGGTGATGACGGTGCCGGACGCGGTGAACTCGGCGTCCGTACCGTTCGCGGTCGACGTGATGCCCTCGACCGACTCGGCCGACGAGATACCGAGCACGATCGATGCGGTCGAGCCCTTGGCGTCCGCCATCTGGGAGGCGACGGTGCGCTTCCAGATGAGGTCGTAGAGCCGCCACTCGACACCGGTGAGCGTGCCGTGGAGCTCCTGCGGAGTGCGGAAGGAGTCGCCCGAGGGACGGATCGCCTCGTGCGCCTCTTGCGCGTTCTTGCTCTTGCTCGCGTACAGACGGGGCTTGTCCGGCACGGTCGCGGCACCGTACAGGTCGGCCGCCTGCTTGCGGGCCGCGTCGATCGCCTGCTTCGAGAGCGAGACCGAGTCGGTACGGATGTAGGTGATGTACCCGTTCTCGTACAGCGTCTGCGCCGCACGCGCCGTCTGCCGCGGCGACAGGCGCAGCTTGCGCGCTGCCTCCTGCTGCAGGGTCGACGTGGTGAACGGGGCCGCCGGACGGCGGGTGTACGGCTTCGAGTCGACGCTGCGGACGGTGGCGTCCCCGGCGCGCTCGAGCACGGTGGTCAGCGAGGCGGCTGCGGCCTCGTCGAGACGCACGACGTCGCCGCTGAGCGCACCGCGGTCGTCGAAGTCGCGCCCCGAGGCGACGCGGGTGCCCTGGATCCGGGCGAGTCGCGCCGAGAAGGAGGACTCCCCCGTCTTCTCGAACCGAGCGGAGAGGTCCCAGTAGTTGGCCGAGACGAACGCGAGACGCTCGCGTTCGCGGTCGACCACGAGCCGGGTCGCGGCGGACTGCACACGACCGGCGGAGAGGCCGGGAGCGACCTTGCGCCACAGGACCGGCGAGACCTCGTACCCGTAGAGGCGGTCGAGGATGCGGCGGGTCTCCTGCGCGTCGACGAGGGCGGTGTCGAGCTCACGGGTGGCCTCCTGCGCACGCTGGATCGCCTCCTTCGTGATCTCGTGGAAGACCATCCGCTTGACGGGGACCTTCGGCTTGAGGACCTGGAGCAGGTGCCAGGCGATCGCTTCACCCTCGCGGTCTTCATCTGTTGCGAGGTAGAGCTCGTCGGCATCCTTGAGCGCACGCTTGAGCTCGGCGACCGTCTTCTTCTTGGCGTCGGACACGACGTAGTACGGCTCGAAGCCGTTGTCGACGTCCACCGAGAACTTGCCGAGGGAGCCCTTCTTGAGCTCGGCCGGCAGGTTCTTGGGCTCGACGAGGTCGCGGATGTGTCCGACCGAGGCCTGGACTTCGTATCCGTCACCGAGGTATTGCGCGATCGTCTTCGCCTTCGCGGGGCTCTCGACGATCACGAGCTTCTTCGTGCCTGGCACGTGTCTCCTTGATCCGTGGTGCTGGTCGGCCCTGGACACGAACGTGTCCGGGTCGCCCGGGACATCGGTGACCGGTGGCCGACAGGCACACCATACACACCGTGGTCGGGGTGGTCGTCCGCCGGACCGGCGACCGCGGATGCGCCGACGGCGAACGGTCCGGAGCCGACGACCACCCGCACCCGGGCCGTCGCGGCGGCGAGGTCGCAGGCCACGAGGGCCGAGCCGTTCGCCCGTGCGACCCGCTCGGCGACGTCGCACGGCGACCCCGTCAGGAGTCCGATGGACGTCGCAGCGGCCGAGGTCGCGGCGGCGTCGGCGGCGTCCCCGGCACGGACCGCCTGCGTGCGGTGTCCGGCGGCGGCGAGCGCTGACGACGCGACGAGCACCCCGACGCCGAGGACGGCGGCGACGAGCACGGTCACCGAACCGCGCTCGGGGTCAGCGTCCCCCGGCCGCAGCACACGCCGTCGCCCGGAGCGGCAGCGCCGAGAACGGACCGGTGCCGCCGCGCGTGGCGTCGACGCACACCAGGTCGTCGGTGCGCCGGATCGTGACGAAGGATCCCGGCGCGATCCGCTCGGCGGCGGCGAGTCCGACGGCGTCGTCCCCGCGCCCGACGCCCCGCGCAGCCGCCGCGGCGGCCGACTGCAGGCGTCCCTGTCCGTCGACGACCAGCACGGCCGCGACGAGCAGGGTGAGGACGAGTGCGACGGCGGGCAGCACGACCGCGAACTCGACCGTGACCGAGCCCCGGTCGGAGTCCCGGTCGGAGTCCCGGTCGGGGCGCCGCGCCTGGTCACAGCGACAGGGCACCGCGGACGAGCTCGGTGAGGATGGTCTGCACCTCGCCCGAGCGCATGACGGCGACGAGCACGCCAGCGAACGCCACGGCGGCGAGGATGACGACCGCGTACTCGGCGGTCGCGGACCCCTGGTCGTCCTGCGCGACGGCGCGGAGCCGGTCGACGACGCGGCTGGTGCGACGGATTCGGTTCGGGGTGGTGCTCATGGGTTCGTCCCTTCTGTTGCGGTGATCCCAGCGTGGCGCGTGGCCACCGCACGATCAGCGCCTCGAGCGGCATCTGTGGAGAGGTCATCGCGCACCGACGACGGTGGAGGAGAGGACGCCGACCACGACGGGGACCACTCCGACGAGCACGAACGCGGGCAGGACGCAGACACCGAGCGGCAGCACCAGTCGGACGGCCAGGCGCTCGGCCGCGGCGAGGCCGGCGGCAGCAGCGTCGTCACGGACGTCCTCCGCGGCGCGGCGCAGCAGTCCCGCCGCGGGCACGCCCGCTCGCACGGCCAGGTCGAGGACCTCGCGCAGGCGAGCCACGTCGGCAGCCGGCGGGACGATCCCGTCGGCGGCACGACGGACCGCCTCGCCGGCGGCGATCCACGAACCACCGCCCGAGACGGCCACCGCCCAGGCGTCGAGGACGACCCCGGGCACGCGTCCGTCCGGCGTCGCCGACCGGACGAGCCGCGCGGTCCAGGCGCGCCCGGACAGGACGAGCACGGTGGCGAGCGCCGAGCAGACCCAGCCGAGCGGCGAGCTCGTGAGGACCTGCACGGCTCCGGACCCCCACGCGGCCCCGAGTCCGAGGCCGAACAACGGCAGCGCCAGGACGACGCGGGCACTGGTGCGCGGGCCGGCGAGGGCGACCCGGATCGCCCGGTCCGACGCTGCCGATCGGCGGAGCGCTCCGGCGAGGGCCCCGAGCGTCTCCGCGACGGGGGCGCCGGTCCGGTCCGCCACCCGCAGGACGACGGCGATGTCCGCGGACGCGGGAGCGGTCCCTGCAGGGAGCCTGCCGACGAGCTCCCAGGCCCGCGGCGGCGGGACCCCGGCGGCGACGAGCGTCGCGACCCGGTCCAGGGTGCCGGCCACGCGCGCCGGGTCGAACGGCGCGGGACGCCGGACCCGACGTCCCAGGAGCGACCCCCTGCTCACGGTGCCCCGTCCACCGGGCGCACCCCGAGCCTCCCGTCCGACCCGACGTGGAACGCGCCCACCGCAGCGAGCCGTCGTCCGCCTGTCCGACGCTCGACGTGGAGCACCAGGTCGAACGCGCTGACCGCTTGTCGGGCGAGCGCCTCGACGCCGAGCCCGGCGAGGGCGCCGAGCGCCTCGAGCCGAGCGGCGACGTCCGCGACACCGTTCGCGTGCACGGTGCCGGCACCCCCGTCGTGTCCGGTGTTCAGCGCGGACATGAGCTCGCGGACCTCGGCGCCCCGGCACTCCCCCACGACGATCCGGTCCGGGCGCATCCGCAGGGCCTCACGCACCAGCCGGTCGAGGCCGAGCGCGCCGACGCCCTCGGCGTTCGCCTGCCGTGCTTCGAGTGCGACCACGTGCGGATGGGCGATGCGCAGCTCGGCGACGTCCTCGACCGTGACGATCCGCTCGTCGGCCGGGACGGCGCCGAGCATCGCGGCGAGCAGGGTGGTCTTGCCGCTGCCGGTGGCACCGGTGACCAGGACGTTGCGGCGCTGGTGCACGGCGGCCTCGACGACGGAGCGCGGCACGTGCTCGAAGGTGCCGGCGCGGTCGAGTGCGGCGAGGGTCGGCCGGGCGGGGTGTGGGAGCCGGATCGAGATCGCCGTGCCACCGACCGAGACCGGGGCGAGCACGACGTGCACCCGGATCCCGTCGCCGTGCCGGACGTCGGCGCACGGCGTGGTCTCGTCGACGTGGCGTCCGCCGAGCGCCACCAGCCGCGTGGCGAGCTCCCGGGTGCGCGCCTCGCTCAGGCGCGGCGCGGCGGCTTCGAGTCCGCCGCCACGATCGGTCCAGGTGCCGACGCCGCCGACGACCAAGACGTCGGTGACCCCGGCGTCCGTCACGAGGCCGGCGAGTTCCTCGAACTCGACGACACCGTGCGTTCGGCGCCGAAGGGCGGTGGCGGCAGCCCCGAGCGGAACAGGCCCGACCCCGGGCGGAACAGGCCCGGACCCGGGCGGGACAGGCCCGGCCCCGGGCAGAACGGACCCGGCCCCGGGCAGGAACGGTCCCGCCCTGGGCGGAACAGGCCCGGACCCGGGCAGGAACGGCGTGGCACGGTGACGGTGCATGACGCCAGAGCGTAAGAGGAGAGCCGTTTTCGGCATCCGGTGCCACAACCAGCCTGTGGAGAGGTAAGCGCTGATGGCACCAACGGACCGATTTGTCCCCCGAAACGGAAAGCCGTACCCCACTCGGCGAGGAGCGCCCGACGCAGCACGACGGCGGACCATACGAGCAGCTCCCGTCGATCACGGGCACCGGGACGAAGTAGCAATTGCTACGAGTCGGTCGGACGCTCCATGCGTGAGCATGTACCGGTCTGTCCACTCGACCGGCGTCCCCGTGCGGATCGCCGCCGATCGTCGGCGGCCGGCGAGCGCTGATCGCTCGAGCCGGACCCCGGACAAAAGAAGAGGCGGCACCGGTTGGGGGGAACTGGTGCCGCCTGGACATCGAAGGATTGGGGGGAATCCGATTCGATGCCGCCGGAAACGAGTCCAGCAGGAACTACTGTACCCCACGATCCGCCCCTCGGGGCAACCCCCGACACGACCGCCGGGCGTGCCGCCGCGACCAGGACACACCGGTGTGCGCCGTCGCGGCCCCGCTGCCCCAGACCCGCGCCTGCCGCCGCGGCCCCGCGCCCCCGCTCCCGGGCCGCCGCTCGTCACGGAACCGCACAGCACCCGGGCCGCCGCTCGTCACGCAACCGCGCAGCGCACGGGCCGAGGGGTAGTCTCCGTGGCGCACCCTGAGGACGCAACGACGCGAAAGGACATCGATGTCCACTCCGACCCAGACCGACCACCGCGAGGACGACGGCGCCACCTTCCCGCCGACACCCGAGTTCGTCGCCGACGCCGTCGCGCACGAAGACCTGCACGAGGCCGCCGCCGCCGACCGCGAGGCCTTCTGGGCCGAGCAGTCCCGCAGCCTGCTCGACTGGCGCACCCCGTTCACGCAGACCCTCGACTGGTCCGGCGCCCCGTTCGCGAAGTGGTTCGCCGACGGCTCGCTCAACGTGGCCGAGAACTGCCTCGACCGGCACGTCCGCGCGGGCAACGGCGACCGGGTGGCCATCCACTTCGAGGGCGCTCCCGGCGACACCCGCCGGATCACCTACGCCGAACTCACCGCTGAGGTCCAGCGCGCCGCGAACATGCTCACCGACCTCGGCGTCGGGCAGGGCGACCGCGTCGTCGTCTACCTACCGCTCATCCCCGAGGCCGTCGTGACGATGCTCGCCGTCGCCCGCATCGGCGCCGTGCACTCCGTCGTCTTCGGCGGGTTCAGCGCCGAGAGCCTCCGCGCCCGCATCGAGGACGCCGGCGCGAAGCTCGTCGTCACGGCGGACGGCGGCTGGCGCCGTGGCGCGGTGTCAGCGCTCAAGCCCGCGGTCGACGAGGCACTCGAGGGCGAGGGCACCGGCAGCGTCGAGCACGTCCTGGTCGTCAAGCGCGGCGGCAACGAGATCGCCTGGAACGACCGCGACCTGTGGTGGCACGACGAGGTCGCGAAGGCCGCCCCGGAGCACACGCCCGAGGCGTTCCCCGCCGAGACCCCGCTGTTCATCCTGTACACCTCGGGCACGACCGGGAAGCCGAAGGGCATCGTGCACACCTCCGGCGGGTACCTGACCCAGGCCGCGTACACGCACAAGAACGTGTTCGACATGCACCCGGAGAAGGACGTCTACTGGTGCACCGCCGACATCGGCTGGATCACCGGGCACTCGTACGTCGTCTACGGCCCCCTGGCGAACGGCGTGACGCAGGTGCTCTACGAGGGCACACCAGACGAGCCGAAGCCCGGCCGCTGGTGGGACATCGTCGACTCCTACGGCGTCACCGTTCTGTACACCGCGCCGACGGCGGTCCGTGCGGCGATGAAGGCCGGCCGCGAGATCCCCGAGGCGCGCAGTCTCGAGACCCTCCGTCTGCTCGGCAGCGTCGGCGAACCGATCAACCCCGAGGCGTGGAACTGGTACCGCCAGGTCATCGGCCACGACCGCACGCCCATCGTCGACACGTGGTGGCAGACCGAGACCGGCGCGATCATGATCTCCGCGCTGCCCGGCGTCACGAAGCTCAAGCCCGGCGCAGCGCAGACGCCGCTGCCCGGCATCGTCGCCGAGATCGTCGACGACGACGGCAACCGCGCCGACCCGGGAGAGAGCGGCTACCTCACGATCACGGAGCCGTGGCCGTCGATGGCGCGCGGCATCTGGGGCGACCCGGACCGCTTCGTCGAGACCTACTGGTCGCGGTTCCCGGGCCGGTACTTCGCAGGCGACGGAGCGCGGCTCGACGGTCAGGGCGACATCTGGATCCAGGGCCGCGTCGACGACGTCATGAACGTCTCCGGGCACCGCCTGTCGACGGCCGAGATCGAGTCCGCCCTGGTCGGGCACGAGGGCGTCGCCGAGGCCGCCGTCGTCGGAGCCGCCGACGAGACCACCGGACAGGCGGTCGTCGCGTACGTCATCCTGACCGCCGAGGCCGCCGCCGACGTCGACCGCGAATCGGCATCGACCGAACTCCGCAACTGGGTGGGCAAGCGCATCGGTGCGATCGCGAAGCCCCGCCAGGTGGTCATCGTCCCGGAGCTGCCCAAGACGCGCTCCGGCAAGATCATGCGGCGCCTGCTGCGCGACGCGGCCGAGGGGCGCCGCATCGGCGACACGACGACGCTGGCCGACCCGGCGATCATGGCGACCATCGCGGAACTCATGTAGTCCGTGTCACGCAGGTGGGACATCCAGTCCATGTCGGACGGGAGGCCCCACCTGCGTTCGCTTCACTGCTGACGGTCCGTCAAGACGTCAGTTCCACCACCAGCTCGACCTCCACAGGAGCGTCCAGCGGCAGCACCGCCACGCCCACCGCGCTGCGCGCGTGGACGCCGGCGTCACCGAAGACCTCGCCGACCAGGGTGGAGGCGCCGTTCGCGACCCCCGGCTGGCCCGTGAAGGACGGCTCCGACGCGACGAACACGGTGACCTTGACGACCCGGGCGACGCGGTCGAGCGAGCCGGCGACCGACTCGACGGCGGCCAGGGCGTTGAGCGCGGCCACGCGGGCCTGCGCGGTGGCGGTCTCGGCGTCGACCGACGCCCCGACCTTGCCGGTGACGGGCAGTGCGCCGTCGACGAACGGCAGCTGCCCGGCCGTGTAGACGTACTGGCCGGTGACGACCGCGGGGACGTACGCGGCGACGGGTGCGGCGACCGGCGGGAGCGTCAGCCCCAGCTCGGTCAGGCGGTCCGCGACGCTCATGCGTCGGCCTTCGGACGCTTGAGGTACGCGACGAGCCCACCCTCGGGGCCGGTGACGATCTGGACCAGCTCCCAGCCCTCGTCCCCGTAGTTGTTGAGGATGGCGGTGGTGTTGTGGATCATCAGGGGCGTGGTGAAGTACTCCCAGCGAGTCATGCGGTTCCTTGCCAGCCTTTCAGTCGTGGGTGTCGTTTAGGCTGCATCCTATGTCTGCCCAGAAGACGTCTGCCTCGCGGACCAAGCCCGTCTCAGCAGTCGGCGCCTTCATCGGATTCGTCGGGTTCAGTGCCCTCGCCGGCCTGCTCGTCACGATCGGGGTCACCCCGGCCATCGCGGTCGCCGGTGTCACGACGACCTCGACGATCGGTGTGTTCGAGTCGCTGCCGGAGTACATCGAGATCGGTGACCTGCCGCAGCGCAACGAGCTGTACGCGTACTCGGGCGGCAAGTCGGTGCACTTCGCGACGCTGTACGACCAGAACCGGCAGGAACTGAAGTTCGACCAGATCAGCGACCAGCTGAAGAACGCGGCCATCGACGGCGAGGACAAGCGCTTCTACAGCCACGGCGGCGTCGACATGACCTCGCTCATCCGCGCCGGCGTGGGCAGCATCGCCGGTGGACTCGGCGACTCGGGCGGTGGGTCGACATTGACCATGCAGCTCGTCCGCAACATCAAGATGAACGAAGCGCTGAACCTCCCCACGAAGAAGGAGCAGCAGAAGGCCTACAACGAGGCCGTCGAGCAGACCATCCCCCGCAAGCTCGAGGAGATGAAGCTCGCGATCGGGCTGGCAAAGAAGTACTCCAAGAAGGAGATCCTCACCGCCTACCTGAACATCGCGTACTTCGGCGACCAGACCTACGGTGTGCAGGCCGCTGCGCAGCACTACTACAACAAGAGCGCGACGAACCTGACCCCGGCCGAGGCCGCCTCGCTGATGGCCATCGTGCAGTACCCCGAGGCGCGCAACCTGTCGACGCCGAAGAAGTACGACGCCAACGTCGCTCGACGCAACGTCATCCTGCGCTCGATGTACGACCAGAAGAACCTGACCGAAGCCGAGTACCGCACGGCCCGCCTGTCGAAGCCGGCGGACTACGTGCACCTGACGCAGCCGTCGCAGGGCTGCCGGGCATCGGTCGGCGACGGCTCGCAGTTCTTCTGCGACTACGCCAAGAAGGTCGTGCTCGAGATGTCGCAGCTCGGCTCGTCGCAGAAGGCGCGCGACACCGCGTGGCGGAACGGCGGCTACAAGATCCAGACGACGCTGAACATCGACCTGAACGCCGAGCAGAAGCAGCTCCTCAACACCTACGACAACAAGGCCGAGACGAACCTGGCGCTCGGTGCGACACTCAACTCGATCGAGGCCGGCTCCGGCCGCATCGTGACCATGGCGCAGAACAAGGACTTCGACGAGTCGCTGAAGTCGGCACCGACGTCGACCTCGTTGAACTACAGCGTCGACTACAAGTACGGCAGCGCCAAGGGGTTCCAGACCGGCTCGACGTACAAGCTCTTCACACTGCTCGCGTGGCTGCAGGCCGGACACGGGCTGAACGAGGTCGTCAGCGGCACACCACGCGACATGTCGACAGGATGGACGGAGTGCGGCCAGCCGTACTACGTCGGTGGGGGCTACCGGCCGAAGAACGATGCGCCTGGCGAGAGCGGGAACTACACCGTCGCCGCAGCAACGGCCGCGTCCATCAACCTCGCGTTCCTCAACATGGCGCAGAAGCTCGACCTGTGCGACATCAAGAAGACCGCTGAGTCGCTCGGCGTTCACCGCGCCGACGGCGGAGACCTCTTGTCCAACCCGTCTTCGGTCCTCGGCATCAACGAGATCGCGCCGATGACCATGGCCGCCGCGTACGCCGCTGTCGCGAACAACGGCATCTACTGCAAGCCGATCGCGATCGACCAGATCACCTCGCCGTCCGGCAAGCAGCTCGGCGGGCAGACGAAGGACTGCAAGCAGGCCATTGACCCCGAGGTTGCTCGCGCAGCCGTGTACGCCATGAAGGGCACCATCGCCAGCGGTACGGCGCAGGGCGCACAGACGCCGGACGGGATGCAGCTCTTCGGCAAGACGGGTACCACCGACGACGGCAACCAGATCTGGCTCGTCGGCTCGAGCTCGCGTGTCGCCACCGCGTACTGGCAGGGCAACACCGATGGCAAGCTCACCAACCTCCGTAACTTCAGCAACGGCGTGAGCGGCACCTACGCTGCGAGTCGCGCCAGTGTCTGGCGCCAGGCGCAGACGCCGGTGAACGCCACGTACCCGGCCGGACCGTTCACGGATCCCAACTCGTCAGCCCTCCGTGGCAACGCGAAGGCGCTCCCGAACCTGCAGGGCAAGACGGCCGACGAGGCCCGCGCGGCGATCTCCGGCGCAGGCCTGACCTACGTCGACGGCGGGGCTCGGCCGGGTACCGGCAACGCGGGGACGGTCGCTACGACGTCTCCCGCGGCGGGTGCACTGTTGTCCAGCGGTTCCAGCGTCACCGTGTACACGTCCGACGGAACGCAGGCGAACGTCCCGGAGATCGGCGGTGACTCGCTCGGCGATGCCCGCTCGGCGCTGAACGACGCCGGCTTCGGCAACGTGAACGTGTCGGACGACTTCGCGAAGGGCGGCGGGAACAAGACCTGCAAGGTCGCAGCCGTCGAACCCGCGATCGGCGCTGCCGCCGACAAGAACGCCGACGTGAATGTCCAGCTCTACGGCGACAAGAACGGCAAGGCGCCCAAGGACTGCAAGTGACCCGGGGTCGCGCCGCGCTCGGGGTCCTCGCAGCCGGCGCGGCCGTCGGCGCTGCCTCGTTCGCCTGGGGCTCGCTCGTCGAGCGTCGACGCTTCGGCATCCGGTGGGAGACCGTCCCGGTCCTCCCGCCGGGGTCCCGTGACGTCACCGTTCTGCACCTGTCCGACATCCACATGGCCCCGTGGCAGGCCGACAAGCAGCAGTGGCTGCGCGACCTGTCCCTGGTGGAGCCGGACTTCATCGTGAACACCGGCGACAACCTCGGGCACCCCACGGCGAACGCGGCCGTGGAGTACGCACTCGAGCCGTTCCGGGGTGTCCCCGGCGTGTTCGCGTACGGGTCGAACGACTTCTTCGGACCGTCGCCGCGCAACCCGCTGAAGTACTTTTCCGGCCCGAGCCGCATGCACAGCGAGGCGAAGCCCGTCGAGCTCGACATCGACCGGCAGACGGCGTTCTTCGAGTCCCTCGGGTGGCTCGACCTGAACGACCACGCTCGCGCCATCGAGCTCCGCGGCTCGCGGTTCGAGCTGTTCGGCACCTCGGACGCGCACCGCGACTGGGACCGGCTCGACCTGCTCCCCACGAACGTCGACGAGATGCGCGGCGAGGTGCCCTGGTCCGAAGACGAGGACGGCCCGGCTCCCGTCGCGATCGGTGTCACGCACGCGCCCTACCGCCGCGTGCTCGACGCCTTCGTCACCCAGGGTGCGGACATCATCTTCGCTGGCCACACCCACGGCGGCCAGGTCCAGGTGCCGGGGGTCGGTGCCCTCGTCACGAACAGCGACCTGCCGCGCCGGTACGTCAGCGGGCTGCACAAGTGGGAGCATCGGAACCACTGGTCGTGGCTCGAGGTCTCGGCCGGTCTCGGCACCTCGATCTACGCGCCGGTCCGGTTCGCCTGCCGGCCCGAAGCGGTCGTCGTCACCCTCACCGCCCGAACCTCCTGACGACGCGCCCGGGAGTTCGCCGGATGGTCGTGAGCACCCCCGATCATCGGATAGTATTGTCGGGTTGCTCCGGTACGGAGTGATCACACCGCGGGGTGTGGCGCAGCTTGGTAGCGCGCCTCGTTCGGGACGAGGAGGTCGCAGGTTCAAATCCTGTCACCCCGACACTGTGTTGAGACAGTACGAAGAAGGCCCTGGTTCTCCGGAACCGGGGCCTTCTGCTTTTCCACGGTCGGGCGCTCGGCACTACACCTCCCGACACACGACGTGGCCGCCGCTCCCCCCGGCCGCGACGACACGGATAGCCTCGACAGCGATGTCACGCGCCGACCACCTCCGCCCGGTCCTCGAACGGATCGCCGCACAGTTCCCCGAGCTCGCCGACGACCCGGTCCTGACGCAGAACCTCGTCGACAACGTGACGTCGATGATCACCGAGGCACACGCGCGCTACGCCGCCGGTGCCGAGGACAGCGTGGTGAGCGGCGCGTACCTCGATCCGGAGCACCTGGCCACCGGAGCCCTGCACGCGGAGCAGGCCCAGCACCCGGCCGGCGCGATGCTCGCGGCGGAGATACTCTTCGACGCGTACCTGCCCGTCTTCGTGGACGAGGTCGGCGCGGAGTCCACCGCCGAGGTCCTGCGTGCCACCAGGGCCCTGCACGCGGGCATCTGGAGCCGGTTCCCCGCCGGGGCCGTCGCCTACACGGAAGCGCTGCGCCAGCGCGTCACGACGGCGCACCTGGACTCCCGCACGCAGATCGCCCGTGACCTGCACGACCGCGTGGCGCACGGCATCCTCGCCGGGCTCCAGCGGCTCGACCTCGTGCTGCTGACCGATCCCCCGGCCGACGAACGGGCCGACCAGCTCGACGACGCCGCACGATTGCTGCGCGGAGCACTCGGCGACGTGCAGGACCTCGCGGTGAGCCTGCACGCCCGCGTCGGCGACGCCCTGCTCGACGATGCGCTCGCCCGGCACGCCAGGGACCTGTTCTCCGACGACGACCGTTTGTCGTTCAGCACCACGGGTACGCCCGAGCACCTGCCGAACTGGCAGGCGGAGGAAGCGCTGACGATCCTGCTCGAGGCGCTCACGAACCGGCGGAAGCACGCACCGCACTCCAGCGCCGAGGTGCACTTCGCGTGGACCTCGGCATCCCTCGTCGTGACGGTCTCCGACGACGGTCCGGGCTTCGACCCCGATGCCGACGCCGACGGACGCCTCGGGCAGCAGACCATGCGCGAGCGGGCCGCGGTCATCGGCGCGCGACTCGACGTCGAGAGCACCCCAGGCACCGGCACCGGCACCACCGTCCGCCTGACGATCCCGAGGGGCACGCTGTGACCGTCACGCACGTCGCCATCGTCGACGACCACCAGCTGTTCCGCGAAGGACTGGCCACGATCCTCGCCGCCGTCCCCACGATCCGCGTGGTCGCGCACGGCGAGCGTCCGTCCGACGTCCTCGACTCCCCCGAAGCTGCCGCCATCGACGTCCTGCTCCTCGACGTCGAGCTCGACGGTCCGCCGGCACGCACGACGATCGCCACGGTGCGCCGGACCCGTCCGGACGTCCGCGTGGTGGTGCTCACGATGCACCGCGATGCCGTCCTGCGTCGGACCCTGCTCGACGCCGGCGCGGTCGACTTCGTGACGAAGGACACCCCGAGCCGCGAGCTCGTCGACCGCATCGCCCGGGCCGCGCACGCCGATGCCGCGCCGGTGACGTTCCCGGTCGACCTGGTCACCGAGGCCCGCGCGGGATCACCGCTCAGCGACCGCGAGCTCGAGGTCCTGCGGCTCCTCGCGGCTGCGCGCACCAACGCCGAGATCGCGGCGGACCTGCAGCTCGCGATCGGCACCGTCAAGCGACACGTCTACAACGTGTTCCGCAAGCTCGACGTCGGTTCGCGGGTCGGCGCCGTGGCTGCGGCGACGCGCCTCGGTCTGCTCACCTGAGGCTCCGCTCCACTTGGTGAGCAGAAATGGTCGGGTGCCCGACGGCGACCCGACCATTTCTGCTCACCAAGCGAACGAACGAGCGAGCTAGACCGACGCCGACGCGCCCGCACGCACGAGCCGCCCGGCGGCGTGCAGCCCGGCCACGACGTCGAGCGCCTGGTGCCGGTACCGCGCCTGCGCAGCACCCGGAGCGACGATCACGCCGTTCGCCCCGGTGGACTCCACGAGCGCGTTGATCTTGTCCGCCACCTGGTCGGCGGTCCCGTACGCCTGGCGCTCGGTGCGAGCCGCGATGAACCGACGCTCGAGGTCGTTGAACTCGTACGCTCGGGCCTCGTCCATCGAGACCGGCTCGGGCTTCCTTCCGGAGCGCATCCGGATGAACGAGATCATCCCGGGAGCGCTCTGCTCGTCGACGACGGCCGGGTCCTCGTCCGTGACGACCTGCACGCCGATGAGTGCGTTCGGCGTCTGGCGGAACCGCGAGGGCCGGAACGAGTCCCGGTACAGCGCGAGCGCCGCCTCGGTGTTGTCCGACGCGAAGTGGTGGGCGAAGGCGAACGAGACGCCGAGCGCCCCGGCCACCTGCGCGCTGTACCCGGAGGAACCGAGCAGCCAGAACTCCGGCACGTCGCCGTAGCCCGGCACCGCGCGGATGCCCGACAACGGGTTGTCCGCGGACATACCGGTGAAGAACCCGATCAGGTCAGCCAGGCGGTCGGGGAAGTCGTCGACGTCGAGCCGGTCGGTGCGGCGCAGCGCCATCGCGGTCGCCCCGTCTGTGCCCGGCGCACGGCCGAGTCCGAGGTCGACGCGGTCGCCGTACAGCGCTCGGAGCGTGCCGAACTGCTCGGCGATGACGAGGGGTGCGTGGTTCGGCAGCATGACGCCGCCGGAGCCGATGCGGATGGTCGAGGTGGCCGCGCCCACGGCGCTCAGCAGCACCGCTGGGGCCGACGAGGTGATGCCGGGCATGCCGTGGTGCTCGGCGACCCAGAACCGCTCGTAGCCGAGCTTCTCGGCGTGGACCGCCATGTCGATCGAGCCCTGCAGGGCTTCGGTGTTGGACTGGCCGTACTCGCGCGTCGCCAGGTCCAGGACGGACAGGTGCAGGGTGTCGTCGCTCATGTGGTCAGCAACGCACGCCGCGGCGCACGCATTCCACGACGAGACCGCCTCCACCACCGGTCCGGACACGCCGTCGTCCGCCGGTCGACCGGTCACCAGGCGTCGCCCGGACGTCGCACAAGCGACGGTTCGCGACCGAACGGCGGACGCATGCGGCGCGCCTTGGACGTCAGGCGCGACGGCCGGGAGGCCCGTGGCGGGGCTGCACCGCGCCTCCAGGCCGTCTGCGGTCGCGTCTCGAGCGCCGAGCGGTCACGACCTGCCGCGCGCATCTCGCGGACTGGTAGCGTCCGGTCGCCCGACGGGCGGACCGGCGACGCGACGTGTCCGCTCGGCGAACGCGAGCGGTGTGTGACGATCTGCCGGCAGCGCGGGTCAGGCGCCGTCGAGCCGGCCGCCGGACTCCGTCAGGTAGCAGTTGGCGCAGAGCGACTCGTAGGCGACGTCGACGCCGTCGATGGCGACCTGCGAGCCGTCGAACACGAACCGGCCGTCGACCGTGCGGGCGTTGAAGACGGCCTTGCGACCGCACCGGCAGATCGTCTTGAGCTCTTCGAGCGAGTGCGCGACCTCGAGCAGGCGGGCGCTGCCCGGGAACGCCTCGGTGCGGAAGTCGGTGCGGATGCCGTAGGTGATCACCGGGATCTCGTCGAGGACCGCGATGCGGAGCAGGTCGTCGACCTGCTGCGGAGTGAGGAACTGCGCCTCGTCGACCAGGACGCAGCTGACGGCGCGGACCATGCCGTCGAGGCGGTCGGACTCGGGGTCGACGGCACCGGCCGCGGCGACCGCGGACCGGACGTCGGCGTCGGGGGCGAAGACCAGGTCGACGGTGCGGGTCACGCCGAGGCGGGACACGATCTCACGGTCGCCCTTGGTGTCCACCGCGGGCTTCGCGAGCAGGACCCGGTGGCCGCGCTCCTCGTAGTTGTAGGCAGCCTGCAGGAGCCCCGTGCTCTTGCCGCTGTTCATCGCGCCGTAGCGGAAGTAGAGCTTCGCCACTACGCGAGGAACCCGTCCTCGGCGGCCCGCCGGATCAGATCGGACTTCTTCGAGGCGGGACGGCCGACCTTGCTGTACTTCTCGCGGACCCGGCGCAGGTAGGTCTTCGCGGTCTCGTACTGCACGTTCATCTGCGCGGCGACCTCGTTGGTCGAGTAGCCGGACACGTACAGCCGGAGCGCTTCTTCCTCGCCGTGGCTGAGCTTCGGACGCTGGTGCGCGGCCGCCCCGGTGGGCAGCGGACGCCACTCGCGCGGCTGCGGGGTCTCGCGTGCGACGCCCATGATCTCGCGGGCGACGTCCATGACCTCACGCATCGGCAGGGACTTCGACAGGAACGCCGCGGCGCCTGCTGCCAGGGCACGGTCGCGAGACTCGCGGCTGTCGACGCTGGAGAGCACGATCACCTTCGCACCGGCGGCGCGGCAGGTGCGGACACGGGCCTCGATCGAGACGGGTTCCTTGAGCTGGAAGTCGAGGAACACCAGGTCGGTCGGGAAGCTGTCGCTGTGGACCATCTCGAGCCAGGTGTGCGCGGTCAGGGCCAGGTCGAAGTCGAACGCGTTCACCGCGATCCAGCTCGACAGGCTGTCCAGCAGCACCTCGTGGTCGTCGAGGATGGCCAACCGCACACGTCGTGCCCCCGGGTTCGGGAGGGACGGGGACCCCTCCGAGAGCCTGTTCGGGTCAGTGCTGGTCATAGGAGAACCTTAGTGCGAGGGCGGACGGACGAACCGCGACGTCGAGGTCGGGGAACGTCACACGGAGGACGGCGAAGTAGGGGTCGAAGGTGCGGTGGATCCCGATGTCGGAGTCGGCCACGGCGAGGTCGAGTTCGAGCAGCACGCGGGCATCGCGGGCCGGGTCGGTGCGGGCGGGGTCGGTGCGGGCCGGGTCGGTGCGGGCCGGGTCGGTGCGGGCCGGGTCGGTGCGCGCTGCATCGCCGCGTGTGGCCGCGTCGTCCTGCCCGTCCGCGCGTCGGAGCATTGCCCGGAACCCGGCCGGGTCGACGGTCGAGGCACGGAAGGCGGCCCGCAGGAACGTCCGCACCACGGAGCGCTGGTCGGCGTCGAGCATCGCGGCGAGCCCGTCCGGGTCGTCGACCACCGGGGCCTCCCCGCCCTCGACCCGCACGGCCTGCTCGAACCAGGTGCGGTCCGCGTCGGCGACCATCGCCCGGCGGATGCCGTCGGCGATCAGTCGTGCCCGCTCGCGGTCGGCATCGGTGATGACCTCGCGCGTGCGCAGCTCGGCGAAGAACGGTGCGACGTCGCGGGCGAGGATCGTCGACCGGTCCTGCTGCACGCTCGCCGCGATGCCGTCCCGCTCCGCACGCTCGACCGAGTAGGAACCAGCCCGGATCTGCACCCGCTCGGCCAGACCCGCGAACGTCCACGCGAAGACGGCCGACGCAGCGGTCAGCACCAGGGTCGGTGCCGCCGCCAGGAAGGCCGCGACGGCGACGGGGATCTCGTGCGGGAACGTCGCTGCACCGACGCCCCAGGTCGCGGCGTTGACGACGGCGAGCAGGGCGCCGCCGATGGTCAGGTCCGTCCAGGGCCGGTACGGCGCGACCATCACGATGCCGGTCGCCGTGATGAGCGACATGAAGTCGTTCAGGGCGCTGCGGTCTGGTCCCCACTGCGCGGCGACGCTCGTCACCGACGCCAGGCCGAGCAGCCCGACGTGCGCGACGAACGCCCACCGCGGGAACGGTGCGCGGAACGGACTCGAGGCGGTGAACACGACCGCTGCCGATGCCGCGACCAGGATGACGGTGAGCGCGCTGAGGGTGGGGCTGCCCACGACGTCACGGTCGAACACTGACACCAGGAGTGCCCAGACGATGCTGGCGGCGCCGAGCCCGATCGCGAGCGGACGCGACCCCATCGCACCGAGCGGGTCGTACTGCTGCGCGGTCCGACGGGCCTCGGTCGTGGCGCTCACCGGTCGGCTCCGTGCACGCCGCCGACCTCGTCGGGGACCACGGTGCCGACGTGGTCGGTGGCCACGGCGTCGGTCGTGGCGGTGACCGGTCCGAACGGCACCGTCATCATCACGCTCGTCCCCGAACCGGGCGACGACCAGATCTGGACGTCGCCGCCCACCCGCCCGATGCGGTCGCGGACCGAGCCACGCAGGCCCATCCGGTCGGAGCCCGTGGAGTCCTCGTCGAAACCGCGACCATCGTCGACCACCATCACGGTGCACGACGCACCGTCGTCGAAGACGCTGACCTCGGCCGCGTCGACACCGGCGTGCTTGCGGACGTTGGCCAGACACTGCCCCACGGCGCGGACGAGCGCGGTGACGGCCCGCTGGTCGAGCCGGTCGAGGGCGGACGGATCACCGGAAACCGTGACATCGAGACCGGCCGCACGGTGCTCGTCGACCATGACGGCGAACGCGTCGACGGCTGCACCCGGTCGCTGCCGGGCGGCCGGTGCCAGCCACCCCTTGCCGGTCAGGACGGCGACGTCGGCTTCGACGGTCCGTGCCAGGTGCGGGTCCATCGGTCCGTCGGGCGCCAGGGCGATCGCGTTGAGGTGGTTCAGGACGGTGTCGTGCAGGATCGCAGCCGCCTCGGCCTCGACCCCGGCACGGTACGCGGAGACGTGCTCCTCACGCGCCGAGCGCAGCAGCTCCGGCTGCACCCGCTCCGACCGACCGGTGCTCCGGCTCGTGAACAGCACCAGGACGACCACGAAGCCGAGCGTCACCCAGGCGAGCACGAGCGGACGCGGTGGGCCGTCGGCCTGGACGACCGCGATCCACGTCGCCACGCGTCCGGTCAGGAACCCGAGGAAGGACCACAGCACGACGCGGCTCGGCACCGCGCCGGCACCGCCGACCAGGATGAGCGGGATGACCGCCAACGACAGCAGGTACGAGGTGACCCAGCCCAACGGGACCTGTTGCTGCACGACCATCGCGAACCACCACGCACAGACGCCGCCGACGACCAGGAACGCGACCGCGGAGCGCCAGGTGCCGAACTGCACGTGCACGCCGATCATGCCGAGCATCGGGACGAGCGCCAGGACCGCACTGATCACCTGCACGTCGGGCTCGGACAGCCGGTACAGCAACAGCGCGATCGCCGCCGCCACCAACGATCCGATCGCACCGGCGTGGAAGGCCCGCACCGTCGACCACGCGTTCACTCGCGGAGCGAGGTGCGTGGGGATGCCGAGCACGAGATGGGTCCTTCCGGGTGGCGGGAATGCCGCCCACGATCAAACACCTCGGTGCTGACCGTGTACCCCGAAACAGCGTCCGTTCGGCGACCCGGTCGATGATACCGGCCCCCACCACGCACCGATGTCCCCCGAACGCGCAACCTTCGTTGCTCAGAACAACGTCTGCGTCACGACCGGTCGGAGCAGACGGCGGTCGAAGCCCGGATCCGCGCGCTTGAGCGGCGACGTCGTGGGGATCGACTGTTCCTGCGGCACCGTCGAGGGGTCCGAGAAGCCCATCGACCCCGTCGCCGGGTCAACGCGTCCGAGGCCGACGCCGTGCGCCGCCAGGATCGGTCGGATGCGCTCCGACAGCCAGCGGCGGTAGTCCTTCGGCGCGAAGGTGTTGTCGAGGTACATCGCCCGGTAGCGCGCCACCAGGTCCGGCCGTTCGCGTCCGAGCCACTCGAACCACCACGGCTTCACGCCCGGCCGCAGGTGCAGCGCGGAGTACATGACGCTCGTGGCACCGGCCGCAGCAGCCCGACCGACGGCGTCGTCGAGCTGCGCACGGGTGTCGGTGATGTACGGCAGCACGGGCATGAGGAACACCGCACAGCCGAGCCCGGCGTCGCGGATCGCCCGCACGGTGGCGAGCCGCGCAGCCGTCGTGGGCGTGCCGGGCTCCACCGACTGCTGCAGGTCGTCGTCGTACACGGCGATCGACATCGCGAGGTCGACCGGCACCACCTTCGCCGCCTCGGCCAGGAGCGGCAGGTCGCGCCGGAGCAGCGTGCCCTTCGTCAGGATGCTGAACGGTGTGCGACTGTCCGCCAACGCCTGGATCACCCCGGGCATCAGCCGGTACCGACCCTCGGCACGCTGGTACGGGTCGGTGTTCGTGCCGAGCGCGATCGGGTGGCGGTCCCACGTGGGCTTGCCGAGCTCACGCCGCAGGACGTCGGCCACGTTCGTCTTCACGACGATCTGCTGGTCGAAGTCGGCTCCGCCGTCGAACTCGAGGTAGGTGTGCGTCGGCCGCGCGAAGCAGTACACGCACGCATGACTGCACCCCCGGTACGGGTTGATGGTCCACCCGTAGGTGCCGGAGCCGTCGGCGCTCGGCACCCGGTTCAGCGCACTCTTCGCCAGGACCTCGTGGAACGTGACTCCCGCGAACTCGGGCGTCGTCACACTCCGGACGAACCCACTGTTCGACTCCATGCCCGGCAGGGCATCGCTCTGCTCGGCATCGATCGCCTGTCCACTCCACCGCATGCCGTCATTCGAACACATGTTCGAACGGGCCGCAAGCCGGAGCCGGTCAGTGGTGCAGGCCGAGCACCTTCGCCGTGCGCTCGAGGGTGGCGTCGGCCAGGGCGGCGTCGTCACCGAGGTCCCGCCCGTAGGTCGGGACCATCTCGTGGACTGCGTCCTGCCAGCCGTCCCACCGG
Organism: Curtobacterium sp. PhB78; assembly: GCF_003751685.1. Lineage (NCBI taxonomy): Bacteria > Bacillati > Actinomycetota > Actinomycetes > Micrococcales > Microbacteriaceae > Curtobacterium > Curtobacterium sp. PhB78. The sequence continues at coordinate 599,649 of NZ_RKIA01000001.1, read as the reverse complement.
TCGGGGAAGCACTTCCGGAGCAGGCCGAGCATGATCGGCACGGCGGTCGACGCCCCCGGCGAGGCCCCGAGGAGCCCGGCGATCGAACCGTCGGCAGCCGTGATGACCTCGGTGCCGAACTGCAGCACCCCGCCCTTGTCCTTGTCCGGCTTGATGACCTGCACCCGCTGGCCCGCGATGATCTTGTGCCAGTTCTCGGGCTCGGCGCTCGGCATGAAGTCGCGCAGCGCGTCGAACTTCGTTTGCTTCGAGGCGAGCAGCTGGCCGATCAGGTAGCGCACCAGGTCGAAGTTCGAGAACGCGACGCTCAGCATCGGGCGCAGGTTGTGCGGTCGGATCGACTTGAACAGGTCGAGCAGCGACCCCTGCTTCAGGAACTTCGGGCTGAACCCGGCGTACGGCCCGAACATCAACGACGCGCTGCCGTCGACGATGCGGGTGTCCAGGTGCGGCACCGACATCGGCGGCGCCCCCACGCTGGCCTTGCCGTAGACCTTGGCGGCGTGCTTCTGCACGACCTCGGGGTCGTCGGTGCGCAGGAACTCGCCGGAGACCGGGAAGCCGCCGTACCCGCGGATCTCCGGGATGCCGGACTTCTGGAGCAGCTGCAGGGCCCCACCACCGGCACCGACGAAGACGAACTTCGCGGCGATCTTCTGCGTCGACCGACCGACCTCGTTCAGGACGTCGAGCGCCCATCCGTCGAAGTCCTTGCCCCGCGAGATGTTCTTGACCTGGTGGTTCGGTTCGAACTCGAGCCCGTCGAGTTCGAGCTGGTCGAACAGCTGCCGGGTGAGCGACCCGAAGTCGACGTCGGAGCCTGCCGCCGAGTAGGTCGCCGCGATCGGCTGGTCCTTCTTGCGACCGGGGATGAGCGCGGGCGCCCACTTGCGGATCTGGGCGGGGTCGTCGGAGAACTCGATCCCGGCGAACAGCGGGTGCCCCCGCATCGCCTCGTACCGCTTGCGCATGTACTCGACGTTGTCCGCACCCCAGACGAAGGAGATGTGCGGGGTCGGGTTGATGAAGTTGGACGGGTCGGGCAGCGTGCCGATCTCGACCAGGTGCGACCAGAACTGCCGCGAGACCTGGAACTGCTCGTTGACCGTGACGGCCTTCGCGATCTCGACGCGACCGTCAGCGAGCTCCGGCGTGTAGTTCAGCTCGCAGAGCGCGGAGTGCCCGGTGCCGGCGTTGTTCCACGGGTTCGAGGACTCCTGCGCGACGGCGCCGAGACGCTCGTACACGCGGATCTTCCACGAGGGCTCGAGCCGGTGGATGATCGCGCCGAGGGTGGCGCTCATGATGCCTCCCCCGACGAGGACGACATCGATCGGGTCCACCTGCTTCACTGCCACCCGTCGATCCTACCGGCGTCGACCGACAGGCCGGTCAGCCGCGCGCGGTGACCGTGCGGCGCGCGGCCGCGCCGCTGAGCGGCGACTCTGCCGCTCCGCGGCGACGGTGCGGCTACGCGGCGACGGTGCGGCGCGCGACGATCGCCTCGGCGATCTGCACCGCGTTGAGCGCTGCACCCTTCCGCAGGTTGTCGTTGCTGACGAACAGTGCGAGCCCACGCCCCTCGGGCGCGGACTGGTCGGCACGGATGCGCCCGACGAACGCGGGGTCCTGACCGGCGGCCTGCAGCGGCGTCGGAACGTCCGACAGCTCCACGCCCGGTGCGCTCGACAGGATCTCGGTCGCACGCTCGGGCGACAGCGGACGCTCGAACTCGGCGTGCACCGAGATGGAGTGGCCCGTGAAGACCGGCACACGCACGCACGTGCCGGCGACGAGCAGGTCGGGGAGCTCGAGGATCTTGCGGCTCTCGTTGCGGAGCTTCTTCTCTTCGTCGGTCTCCCCCAGGCCGTCCTCGACGATGCTGCCGGCGAGCGGCACGACGTCGAAGGCGATCGGGCGGACGTACTTGACCGGCTCGGGGAACGTCACTGCGGAACCGTCGTGGGTGAGCGCTGCGGTGTCCTGCTCGAGGGCGGCACGCGCCTGGCCGAGGAGTTCCTCGACGCCGGCGAGTCCGGAGCCGGAGACGGCCTGGTAGGTCGTGGCGACCAGACGGCGGAGCCCGGCCTCGGTGTCCAGCACCTTGAGCACCGGCATGATCGCCATGGTGGTGCAGTTGGGGTTCGCGATGATCCCCTTGGGGGCCTGGTCGATCGCGTGCGGGTTGACCTCGCTCACGACGAGCGGGACCTCGGGGTCCATGCGCCAGGCGCTGGAGTTGTCGACGACGAGTGCCCCGGCGGCGGCGAACTTCGGCGCGAGGGCCCGCGAGGCGGTGGCACCGGCCGAGAACAGGGCGATGTCGATGCCCGACGGGTCGGCCAGCTCGGAGTCCTCGACCACGATCTGCTCGCCGCGGAACGGCAGGGTCGTGCCGGCGGACCGGGCGCTCGCGAAGAACCGGACCTGGTCGGCCGGGAACGCGCGCTCTTCGAGCAGACGACGCATCACGGCGCCGACCTGTCCGGTGGCGCCGACGACGGCGACGGTGAGGGTGCTCATGCGGTGCTCCTGGTTCAGCGGGTCAGCGTGGGTCAGCGGCCGGTGCCGGCGTGGACGACGGCTTCGGCCTCGGCGTCGAGGTCGAACGCGTTGTGCACGACCCGCATCGCCTCGTTGAGGGTGTCGGCGCGGGTGACGACCGAGATGCGGATCTCCGAGGTGGAGATCATCTCGATGTTGATCGACGCGTCGTGCAGCGCGCGGAAGAGCTTCGCCGAGACGCCGGCGTTCGTGCGCATACCGGCACCGACCAGGGCGAGCTTGCCGATCTGGTCGTCGTACTGGATGCTCTCGTAGCCGATGTCGGACTTCGCGACCTCGAGCGCCGTGAGCACGGTCTGGCCCTGGTCCTTCGGCAGGGTGAACGAGATGTCCGTCCGCCCGGTCGACGCCGCCGACACGTTCTGGACGATCATGTCGATGTTCGCCCCGGCGCGTGCGACGTTGGTGAAGATCTCGGCGGCCTTGCCCGGCTGGTCCGGGACGCCCACGACGGTGATCTTCCCCTCGGAGAGGTCTCCGGCGATCCCGGTGATGATCGGTTCTTCCACGGTTTCCCCCTCGGCAGGGTTGTAGACGATGGTGCCCTCGGTGTTGTTGAACGAGGACCGGACGTGCAGGGTGACGCCGTGCCGGCGGGCGTACTCGACGGCACGGATGTAGAGGACCTTGGCGCCGGACGCCGCGAGCTCGAGCATCTCCTCGCTCGTGATGCGGTCGACCTTGCGGGCCTTCGGCACGACCCGAGGGTCGGCGGTGAAGATGCCGTCGACGTCGGTGTAGATCTCGCAGACGTCGGCGTCGAGCGCGGCGGCGAGGGCGACGGCCGTCGTGTCCGAGCCGCCACGGCCGAGCGTGGTGATCTCGCCCGTCGTGCGGTTGAACCCCTGGAACCCCGCGACGATCGCGACGTGGCCGGAGTCGAGCGCCTCACGCACGCGCTTCGGGGTGACGTCGACGATGCGCGCCTTGCCGTGCTGCGCGTCGGTGAGCATGCCCGCCTGGCTGCCGGTGTACGACGAGGCTTCGACCCCGAGGCTCTTGATCGCCATCGCGAGCAGCGCCATCGAGATGCGCTCCCCCGCGGTCAGGAGCATGTCGAGTTCACGGCCGGCGGGGATCGGGGTGACCGAGTGCGCCAGGTCGACGAGTTCGTCGGTGGTGTCGCCCATCGCCGACACCGCCACGACGACGTCGTTGCCGGCCTTCTTCGTCTCGACGATCCGCTTCGCCACGCGCTTGATGCTCTCGGCGTCCGCGACGGAGGATCCACCGAACTTCTGCACGATCAAGGCCACTGGCTGGTACTCCCGGAGACGGCGACACCGCGAGGTCACGCGGTCTCACAATGGTAGTAGGTGTTTCGAGGATGTTGCGTGCGAGCCGCCCCACACGCAACGATCCTGCGTGGAGCTCAGCCGCCGACGACGCGACGGCCCTCGAACGCGCGGCCGAGCGTGACCTCGTCGGCGTACTCGAGGTCGCCGCCGACCGGCAGGCCCGAGGCCAGCCGGGTCGTCCGGATGCCCATCGGGACGAGCAGCCGGCTCAGGTAGGTCGCCGTCGCCTCGCCCTCGAGGTTGGGGTCGGTCGCGATGATGACCTCTTCGACCGTGCCGTCGGCCAGGCGCGTCATGAGCTGCTGGATCCGCAGGTCGTCCGGGCCGATGCCGTCGATCGGGCTGATCGCGCCACCGAGCACGTGGTAGAGCCCGCGGAACTCACGGGTGCGCTCGATCGCCGCAACGTCCTTCGCCTCTTCCACCACGCAGATCGTGGCCGGCGACCGGCGCGGGTCGCGGCAGATGCTGCACTGGACGTTCTCGGTGACGTTGCCGCAGATCTCGCAGAAGCGCACGCGCTCCTTGACGTCCGCCAGCAGCTCGGACAGCCGCGACGGGTCGAACGACTCGGTCTGCAGGATGTGGAACGCGATGCGCTGCGCCGACTTCGGGCCGATGCCCGGCAGGCGACCGAACTCGTCGATGAGGTCCTGGACGATCCCGTCGTACATCAGGCACCGTCCTGGTGGAGAGCGGTCTCCTCGATGAACTGGGCATTGAGGATCTCACGCACCACGGCCTCACCGTAGCGACCGGCGACCGGCGCACGACGTGCCGGTGGTGCGGTCCGCGGTGCGGCCGGCGGAGCCGTCTGTGCGCGCGGGGCGGTCGGTGCCTGCGCGGGCGCTGCAGCGGATCGGCCGTGACCGGGGTCCGGGAACGGCGCGCCGTCGTCGTACGGTTCGTCGTCCAGCGGGTAGTCGTCGACGGGCACGCCCGGTACGACGGGTCCTCCGGGAGGCGCGGCGACCGTCGACGACGCCGCCTGCGGTCCGCCGTCGGTCGGCTGCACCCCCTGCGGTGCGGTGGCACCGGCGGGTTGCGCTGGCGCCTCGGACCGGGGCTGCTGCGGGTCGACGGACTCCGCCGGGGCGACGGGCGCGGCGGCCGGAGCGGTGCCGAAGGGTGCCGCCCAGCCGGGTTCGACGGACTCGGGCACGGCGTCGGCGGTGGGGTCGCTCGCGGGGATCGTCGCGACCGCCCAGTCGGTGACGGGTGCGCCGGACGGTGCGGGCGCCTGCGCGGGAGCGGGTGTCTGCGTCGGAGCGGGTGCCGACGCAGCAGCGGGAGCCGGCGCCGACGCCGGAGCGGGTGCCTGCGCCGGACGGGGCTCCGGCTCGGTGGCGGCGGGACCGGACTCCGGCGTGGACGCCGCGGGTTCGGGTGCCGCCGTCGTGTCGGGCGCTGCGGAGGCGGCGGCCTCAGCAGGGGCGGCCGGACCGTCCCCGGTGGCTGCAGCGGCCTCGGAGGCCGGGGCCGGGGCCGACGTCGGAGCGGGCGCGGCGGACTGCGGCGCCGACGACGTCTGCGGCTGCGGCTGCGACTGCGACTGCGGCTGCGCCTGCTCAGCGGGCTGGCTCGCCGGTGCCGAACGGCCGGCCGGCGCGGACGGCTGCTGCGTGGGAGCCGGGGTGCGCTGTTGACCAGGCCCTCCGGGACCGCGGGCGACGAACTTCACGCGGAGCCCGATGACGTCCATGATCGCGGCGCGGAGCAGTTCGCTGACGCTGGCCGAGGGGTCGGACATCTCCTTGAACGAGGCGACGTCCTGCTGGCTCGGGAAGGTCAGGGTCAGCACGTCGTCGCGCAGCGCGGTCACCTGTGCGGTGACGACGACCGACCACGCCGACCGCTTGGCGTGCTGCACGTGCTCGACGATCTGCGGCCAGGCGTCGCGCATCTGCTGGAAGCCCACGGCGCCGACGGTCCGGACCGCCGGCTCGTCACCGATCGTCGTGCCCTGGCCCGTGGACGAAGCACTGACTTGTTCGGTGGTCGGAGCAGCGGGCTCGGGAGCGCTCGGGACGGCTGCAGCCCAGGAGGCTGCGGCGTCACGTGCCGCACTGCCGGCGTCGGACTGCGCCGCCGGAGCCGCGTTCGCCGACGCCGCGGCGGGAGCCTGCTGCGCGGCGGGCTCCTGCTGCGCCGCCGGCGCCTGCTGGACGGCGGGCTCCTGCCGACGCGGTGCCGCAGTCGACGACGGGGCCGGAGCGGGCGCCGTGCTGGTGGCGGCCGGCTGTGCGGACCCCTGCGCTGCGACCGCGCCGGACGGTGCCTGGTGGCCGCCGGCGTCCCCGACGCCGACGCGGCGCTCGAGCCGCTCGACCCGGGCGAGGGCACCGCGCTGGGTGTCGTCGGCCTCGGGCACGAGCATGCGGGCCGTCATGAGCTCGAGGTGCAGCCGGGGCGAGGTCGCTCCGGTCATGTCGGTCAGCGCCTTGTTCGCGATGTCCGCGCCACGGGACAGCCCGGTGGCACCGAAGACACCGGCCTGCCGGGTCATGGTGTCGAGCTCGTCCGGCGAGACACCGCGCAGGACCGCCGCGGCGCTCTCGTTCGTCGCCGCGACGACGATCAGGTCGCGCAGTCGCTCGAGCAGGTCCTCGACGAACCGACGCGGGTCCTGACCGGTCTGCACGACCCGGTCGATCGCAGCGAAGGCGGAGGCCGGGTCGGCCACGGCGAGGGCGTCCACGACGTCGTCGAGCAGCGCGGCATCGGTGTAGCCGAGCAGGGCGACCGCGCGCTCGTAGGCGATCGCGCCGTCTTCGCTGCCGGCGATGAGCTGGTCGAGCAGGGACAGGGTGTCGCGGACGGAACCGCCGCCGGCGCGCACGACCAGGGGCAGGACGCCGGGTGCGACCGTCACGGATTCCTGCGTGCAGAGCTGCTCGATGTACTCGAGCATGACGGCGGGCGGCACGAGCCGGAACGGGTAGTGGTGGGTGCGCGACCGGATGGTGCCGATGACCTTCTCCGGCTCGGTCGTCGCGAAGATGAACTTGACGTGCTCCGGCGGTTCTTCGACCAGCTTGAGCAGCGCGTTGAACCCCTGCGGGGTGACCATGTGCGCTTCGTCGAGGATGAAGATCTTGTAGCGGTCGCGCGCGGGGGCGAACACGGCGCGGTCACGGAGGTCGCGCGCGTCGTCGACACCGTTGTGGCTCGCGGCGTCGATCTCGATGACGTCGAGCGAACCGCTGCCGTCACGGGCGAGTTCGACACAACTCGGGCAGACGCCGCACGGGGTGTCGGTCGGCCCCTCGGCGCAGTTGAGGCACCGCGCCAGGATGCGGGCCGAGGTCGTCTTGCCGCAGCCGCGCGGACCGCTGAACAGGTAGGCGTGGTTGACGCGGTTGGTGCGGAGCGCCGTGCGGAGCGGGTCGGTGACCTGCGACTGCCCGATCAGCTCGGCGAAGTTCTCGGGCCGGTAACGGCGATACAGGGCGGTGACCACGCGACCAGGGTAGCCGGGACGACCGACACCCGCGTGCCCCTCCACAGGTCCACGGGCACTGGACCGGACCGCCTGCCCAGAGTGGGCCGAGCGCACGGACGGCACCGCGCCTCCCGGCCGACTCGGGGTCGGACAGGAGGCGCGGTGCGTGACGCTGCTCGGGCTCAGCCGCGGCTGCGGCGGCGGGCACCCCTGGCGAGGCGGGAGAGCCCCAGCAGCAGGAACCCGAGGACCACGAGTCCGGCTGCCGTCCCGGCGATCGGGGCGACCTCCGCGCCGGTCCAGGCGAGTCCGCCGGGGCCGGTGCCGGACCCGGTGCCGGCACCCGTGCCGTTGCCCGGGTTGCCGGGCGCACCGGGCGTTCCCGGGGTCCCGGGCGTGCCCGGCAGGCCTGGCGTCCCCGGGGTTCCCGGCGTTCCCGGCGTTCCCGGCGTACCGGGGTTCCCCGGGGTGCCGGGCGTCCCGGGGTCACCCGGGGTCCCGGGCTCACCCGGCGTCACCGTGGCGGCGTCCACCACCACGCTGATCGTCTGGACGGCCGAGGTCGCACCCGCCACCGTCTGGGTGATCCGGAGGGTGTGCGGACCGACCGCGAGCCGCACCGTCACCGACCAGGCGCCGGTCTCGTCCGCCGTCGTGGTGACCGGTGTCCCGTCGTCGGCGACGACCGTGACGGTCGCTCCCGGCTCGGCGGTGCCGGTGACCAGCCAGTCGACGTACCCGGCGGCCGAGGCCGTCTGGTGCGCACCCGGCGTGGGCGACGTGACCGCGAGCGGGTCCACGGCGTCGACGACGATCGGCACCTCGGGTGCGGCGGTCGTCGTGCCGTTCACGGACTGGGTCGCACGGATCGTCCACTCGCCCTCGGGCACGCGGTCGAACGTGACGCTCCAGTCACCGTCCGCGTCGGCGGTCGTGGTGCGCACCTGGCCGTTCGACAGGGTGACCGTCACCGCCGCCCCCGGGGTCGCGTGCCCGGTCACCGTGAAGGAACCGGTGTCGCCGGGACCGTTCGCGGGGATGAGCTGACCCGGGGTCGGGCTGGTGATCGTGATGTCGGTCGCCTGGGCGACCACGACGGTGACGGCGCTGGTCACCGGGTCGGAGGTCCGACCGCCGACCGTCTGCGTCACCGACACCGTGTGCTCCCCTGCCGGCACGCCAGCGACCGTGACCGTCCACGACCCGTCGTCGCCGGCGGTCGTCGTCGCGGTCCGTCCGTCGACGTCGACTGTGATCGTCGCCCCGGGCTCGGCCGTGCCGCTCACCGGGATCGACGCGGTCGTGCCGGTCGTCGGGACCACCTGTCCGTCGGTCGGGCTCGTCACGGTGACCGGGGTCACTGCGGTCACCCGGAAGCCGACCTCCGGTGCGTCCGTCGTGGCGCCGTCGACCGTCTGGCTGGCGGCGATCGTGTGCGGACCGGTGCCGACGCCCGGGACGGTGACCGCCCAGTCGCCGTCGTCGTCCGCGGTCGTCGTGACCGCGGTGCCGCCGTCGATGCGTACCGAGACCGCGGCGTTCGGCGCCGAGGTGCCGACCACGCGGACGTCCGTCCGTCCGCCGAGCACGCGGTACGCGGTGCCGTCGGCCGGAGCCGTGACGACGATCGCGTCCGCCTCGGCGACCACGACGGTGACGTCGCGCTCGACCGGGGACGACGTGGTCCCGTTCACGACCTGGGTGACCGACACGGTGTGGTCACCGGCCGGCACGCCGGTCAGGCTCGTCGACCAGCGGCCGTCGGACCCGACCCGCACCATCACCGGGTCGTCGTCGTCCAGAACGATCCGGACGTCGGCGCCGGGCTGGCCCTGGCCGCTGACCGGGACGGTCGCGGTCGGGTCGGAGTCCGGCACGGTGAAGGTCGCGTCGTCGGCCGGGGCGGTCACCGTCAGGGCGGCACCGGGAGCCACCGTGAAGGTGCTCCGGACCTGCTCGGACGTGGAGCCGTCGACCGTCTGGGTCACGCGGATCGTGTGCTCCCCGACGTCCAGGCCGGGCAGCGCGAGGGTCCAGGTGCCCGCGTCGGTCGCGGTCACGGTCGTGGGGTCGCCCCCGTCGATCGTGACGCGGACCCGTGCACCGGGCTCGGCCGCGCCGCCTGCGGTGAGGGTGACGACCGAGTCCCGCTGGGCGACCCGCACCGTCGAACCGTCCGCCGGTGTGGCGATCGTGATCGGGGCGGCGACGAGGACGCGGATGCGGACCGTCACCGGAGCCGACTCCGTGTCGCCCACGCGCTGGGTGACGCTCACGGTCCGGTTGCCGGCCGGCACCCCGGGGACGGTGACACTCCAGGCGCCGTCGTCGTCCGCGGTGGTCGACTCGCTGCGGCCGCTGCCGAGGTCCACCACGACGGTCGCTCCGGGTTGCGCGGTGCCGCTGACGTCGACCGCGGTGGTCGCGTCCTCACCGGCGACCGTGTACTCCTGGCCGACGGTCGGTTCGTCGATCACGACGGGGGCCGCCGGCACGATCTCGAAGGTGGTCGAGGCCGGTGTGGTCGAGGTGGAGCCGTCGACGGTCTGGGTCACCTCGACGGTGTGCTCGCCGACTCCGAGGTCGGGGACGTCGACCGTCCACGAGCCGTCGTCGCCCGCGGTGACCTCGACGGGGTCGCGGTCGTCGACCGTGACCGTCACGGTGGAGCCCGGCTCGGCGTCGCCGGCGACCGTCACGGTCGTCGTGGCGTCGTCGTCGGCGACCGTGATCGGGTCGTCGCCCGGCTGCCGGATCGTGAGCGCGGCGGCGGCCACGACCGACACCGGTCGTTCGACCGCGGCGCTCGTGGTGCCGTTGACCGACTGCGTGACCGAGGCCGTGAACGACCCGGTCGGCACGTCGTCGACCGTGGTCGACCACCGTCCCTGCTGGTCGACCCGTGCCGTCGCGCTGCCGCCGTCGCCCAGGTCGACCGTGACGGTCGCGCCGGGCTGGCCGGTGCCGGCGAAGTCGACGTCGGTGGTGGCGTCGCCGTCGGCGACCGTGACGGCGGTGGCACCGGCGGGCGTCGAGACGACGAGCGGGGAACCGGCACGGACCGACACCGCCGCCGTGACCGGCGACGACGTCTGGCCGCCGACGACCTGGGTCGCGGTGACGCGGTGGTCGCCCACGGGCACGTCCGCGAACGTCGCCTGCCAGGCGCCGTCGTCGTCGGCCCTGACCGTCTGGGTCTCGCCTGTGGAGAGCCGCACCGTGACCTCGGCGTCGGCCTGCGCGAGGCCGCTCGCCGCGACGTCGGCGGTGCCCGCCGCGTCCGCGACCGTCAGGACGTCGCCGTCCTCGGGGGTCGCGATGGTCAGGGCCGTCCCCGCCCGCACCGTGACGGTCTGGGTCGGACTGGAGGCAGTGGTCCCGCCCACGGTCTGGGTCGCGGTGAGCGTCGGGGTACCGACACCGACCCCGCCGAACGTGACCGTCCAGTCGCCGTCGCCGTTCGCGGTGGTGGTCAGCGTGCTGCCGCCGAGCCGCACCGTGACCGGCGCGTCCGGCTCCGCCGTCCCCGAGACGACGACGTCACGCGTCGCGTCCGCGTCCGGCACGAGCAGGACGTCGTCGGCGTCGGGCGACGTGACCGACACCGCGTCGGCGGCCTCGATCGTGATCGTGCGCTGGGCTGGTGCCGAGGTGCGCGGGTCGGACACGGTGCCCGGGAGCGTCTGCGTCACCGACACGGGGTGCGGTCCGACGCCGAGGTCCGGGAACGTCACCGACCAGGTCCCGTCGGCCGCGATCGTGTCCAGCTGGTCGTCCGCGCCGGCGGTCGACGCGGTGACCCGGGCACCGGGCTGACCGGTGCCGGAGACGGTGACGTCGCGCTCGACGTCCGGACCGGCCACGGTGATCGGGTCGGTGCTCGGAGCCGTGATGGTCAGTGCGTTCGCCGTGACGACCTGGAAGGTCGTCGGGATGGCGCTCGTGACGACGTCCTCGATCTCCTGGCTCGCCGTCACCGTGTACACGCCCGTGGGGGCGAGGCCGGTGGCGTCGACGGCCCACGCGCCGTCGGCGTCCGCGGTCGTGGTGAACTGTGTGCCCGGTCCGACCGAGACGGAGACGGCGGCCAGCGGTTCGGCCGAGCCCGTGATCCGGACCGTCGCGGTGGCGTCGTCGTCGACCACGACGAAGCGGGTGCCGCTCGCCGGGGTGTCGATCACGATCGCATTGCCCGGCACGACGGTGAAGTCCCGCGTGACGACGGGACCGTCGGTGCCGTTCACGGTCTGGACCGCGGTGACGGTGTGGTCGCCGATGCCGAGCTGGGTGCTCGGGACCGCCCAGTTGCCGGCCGTGTCCGCGACCACCTCGACGGCGTCCGCGTCGTCGATCGTCACGGCGACGGTCGCACCCGGCTCGGCGGTCCCCCGGAGGACGACGTTCGCCTGTCCGCCGGTGCCCGCCGGGATCTCCTGTGCGTCGCCCGGTGCCTCGATGACCAGGGCGTCGCCGGCCTCGACCGTGAAGTCGCGGTCGATCGGCGCCGAGGTCGCTCCGCCGACGGTCTGCGTGACCGAGGCGGTGTGGTCGCCCGTGCCGACGTCCGACAGGGTCACCGACCAGGCGCCCTGCGCGTTCGCGGTCGTGGCGACCGCGTCGCCGCCGTCCAGGACGACCTCGATGTCGGCGTTCGCCTGCGCGGTCCCCCGCACCGTGACGTCCACCACCGAGTCGTCGGTCGCGACCGTGACGGTCGCGTCCTGCACCGGGGCGGTCACGGCGAGCGGAGCGCCCGCCTGCACGGTGACGACCTGACGGACGGCGGGCGAGGTCGTGCCGTTCACCGTCTGCGTCGCCGCGATCGTGTACCGACCGACCGGGACGTCCTGGACGGTGACGGTCCACGAGCCGTCGTCCTCGGCCGTGGTCGTCGCGGTGCGCCCGGAACCGAGCGAGACCTGGACCTCGGCTCCGCCCTCGGCCGTGCCGGTCAGCTCGAGGTCGGCCGTGGTGTCCGCGTCGAGGACCGTGACCACGTCACCGTCGTCGGGCGAGGTGATTGCGATGGGGTCACCGGCCGCGACGGTGAAGGTCGAGGTCACCGCTGCCGAGGTCGTGCCGTCGACGGTCTGCCGGGCCGTGACCGTGCGGTCGCCGGTCGGGACGCCCACGAAGGTCGCCGTCCAGTCGCCGTCGTCGTCCGCGTCCACCGTGGTGGTGAACGAGCCGCCGATGCCGACCGCGACCCGAGCGTTCGGGGCGGCGGAGCCGGAGACCGTGACCGGGGTCGTCGACGTGGCGTCCGCGACGGTGATCGTGCTGCCGTCGGCCGGTTCGTCGATGGTCAGCCCCGGAGCCGCCGTCACCGTGAAGTCGCGCTCGACCGGGCTGCTCGTGGTGCCACCGACCGTCTGGGTCACCTGCGCCGTGCGGTCACCCGCGGGGACACCGGTGACGCTCGTCGACCACGTGCCACCGGCGTTCGCCGTGGTGGTCGCGGTCAGGCCGTCGCCGAGGTCCACGTCCACGCGGGCCCCTGGCTGCGCGCTTCCCGAGAACGGGATGGACCGGGTGTCGCCCGCGAGCGGGAAGTCCTGGTCCGCCGTCGGGGTGTCGATCGTCAGGCCCGCGGCGGCCACGACGCGGAACGCCCGGGTGACGGGGTTCGAGGTCGTGTCGCCGACCGTCTGGGTCACGCTCGCGGTCTGGTCGCCCACGGGGACGCCGGGCACGGTGACGCTCCACGCGCCGCTGCCGTTGGCCGTGGTGGTCGCCGTCCGGCCGCCGCCGAGGTCGACGTCGATCCGCGCGTTGGCGGTCGCCGTGCCCGTCAGGGCGACCGGCGTGGTCGTCCCGGTGGTTGTGAAGGTCTGACCGGCCGTCGGGGTCGTGATGGTCAGTGCCTGCTGTGCGACGACCGAGAAGGTCTGGGTCGCGGAGCCCGCCGCCGTCCCGTTGACCGTCTGGTTCGCCGTGGCCGTGTGGTCGCCGACCGGGACGTTCGGGATCGAGGTCGTCCACGTGCCGTTCGCCGCCACGGTTGCCGTGCCGGTGCGTCCGCCGCCGAGGCTCACGGCGATGGTCGCGCCCGGCTCACCGGCACCGCTGACGGTGATGCTCCGGGTGGACGAGGCCGAGGGGACGCTGAACTGCTGGTTCGCCGTCGGGGCCGTGATGGTCGGCGGAGCGATGGCCGTCGCGCGGACGGTCGAGGTGGCGAGGTCGACGGTGGCGACGTTCGCGCCGGGCAGCACCGAGAGCCGGAGGGCGTGCACGCTGCGCGACCCCGGGTCGTACCCGCGCTGGTCGCGGAAGCCGGTGGTGGTGTCCTGTGCGTTCACGGTCAGGTCGACCACCTGGCGGAGCAGCAGCACGACGGGGCGCAGCAGCGTGGACACCGCGGTGGTCGTCGCGGTGAGCGTGGTGCCGAGGGTCGTCAGGGCCGTGCCGGTGACGAGCGGCCGCACGATGGTCTGCAGTGCCGGGACCACGATGGAGTTCACAGCGGGGGCGAGCAGGTTCCCGAGGACGGTCAGCCCGAGCGGGCCGCCGGTCGCGGTGACGGTGGCGTTCGCCGGGGCGGTGCCGGCCAGGGCGCCGAGCGTGGTGTCTGCCCGGAGCGCCAGGGCGGTGAGCGGGACGCCGGCCAGGTTCACGTTGGCGGTGACGTTGACGGCCACCGCGGTCGAGTTGATCGTGTTCACGACGGCGGTCTGCAGCGCGGTCGGCAGCTGGGTGCCGAGGATCGTCGTGATGCTCTGGTTGATCGAGCTGACGGCCGCTTCGGTCAGCACCGGGGTGTTCGCCGGCTGGTTGTTCAGTGTCGTCAGCTTGTCGAGGTCGACGGTGATCGCGCCGGTCGCCGGCGTGATCGTCACCGCGCCGTCCGTCAGCGGCTGTGCGAGCACCTGCTCGAGCGTGCCGTCGAGGTTGAGGTTCACCGAGGCGGTCACGTTCGTGCCGTTGAGGTTGACGAGTCCGAGGGCCGTGGACCGGAGCAGCCGCTGGAGCTCGGCGGTCAGCGCCGTCGTCGTGCCGGACAGGGCGCCGTTCGCCCCGACCGTGGTGTTCACGGAGTTCGAGAGCGTGCGCAGGTCGGTCCGCAGCGACGTCGTCAGGCCCGCGACCGCAGGGCTGGTGAGGTTCAGGTTCGCGCCGGCGATGCGGTAGTCGGTCGTGGTGCCGACCGTGGCGCCGCGTGTGGCTTGGATGCGGGACGCCAGGGCACCGATCTGCAGCTGCGCGTTCGACAGCACCGTGGTGTCCGCGCCCACCCGCGAGAACAGCGGGTTGAGGTTCAGGGTGCTGGCTCCGGTGCCGAGTCCCGTGCCGACCCCGATGCCGCCGTCGTTGGTCAGCAGGCCGGACGACGCCGTGGCCCCCGATGCCGAGGTGGTGGCGTACTGCCCGTTGACCCCGAGCGTGAGGATGCCGTTGGTGCCGAGCAGGTCGATGTCGTTGCCCAGGTCCACGCCCACCGCGTTCAGGGCGGTGAGGTTCAGCGGCTGGTTCGTCGTGCCGCCGCCCGTGGTCACCCCGCGTGCGGAGTACGCACCACCGAGCTGGGCGATGTCGTCGACGTTGACGATCCCGGAGCCGCTGAGCAGGACGCCCTCGCCCTCGGCGACGTCGGTCTGTGCCGCCGCCGCCGGTTGGATCGCCACGGTGGCGGCGACGAGCGCCGTCACCGTGGCGATGACACTGCCGCGCAGGAGGAGACGCCGATCGTCCGATGCTCGTCGTCGAGCTCGGTCGCCAGCATCGATGATCCGTCGTGTCCAGTTGTTCGCTGCGGTCGGTACCCGGGTACCGCGCTGCGACGCGTGCCTGCGCATGCGTGTCTCTCATCCTGGCGGGCGCACCCGCCACCTGATCCTCGGATCTCCCCCGCTGGTGAGGCGGTGGAGTCAGGAACCCTGGTTGGGAGTTCCTGAGGCAGATCTTTACACACGATCAGGTTGCTGTCCGCAACCCGTTACGAAACAGACATGCGGAAGCGGTGCGGAGACGCGCGGAGACGGCGCGGAGACGGCGCGGAGACAGAAAAGACTCCTCACGCACCCGCCAGAGCCCGGCTACCCTTGCTGCGTTTCCGCCCTGGGGGAGTTCACCTGGATGGCGTCACGTGAGGAGCCGCCGACAACTCTACCGGATGCGACCGGGCAGGATTGACACATGAAGATCGCCATCGCCGGAGGACACGGCCAGATCGCACTGCTCCTCGCCCGCCAGATCACCGACGCCGGACACGACGCCGTCGCGATCGTCCGCAACCCTGCACACGTCGCCGACGTGGAGCAGCAGGGTGCCACGGCGATCGTCGCGGACCTCGAACAGCTCGGCGACGACGACCTGGCACTGCGCCTCCGCGGGGTCGACGCTGTGGTGTTCGCCGCCGGCGCCGGGCCGAACAGCGGTGCGGAGCGCAAGCTCACCGTCGACCGGGACGGCGCGATCCTGCTCGCGGACGCCGCGGAGCGCGCGGGCATCGACCGCTACGTGATGGTGTCGGCGATGGCGGCGGACACCTACGACGCCGAGGCCGCGGTGGTCCCCGCGAAGGACGACGCCGCCGTGTTCCAGGTCTACCTCCGGGCGAAGGCCGAGGCCGACGCGAACCTGCGCGCCCGACGGCTGCGGTGGACGATCGTGCGTCCGGGAGGCCTGCTCGACACGCCGCCGCAAGGAACGGTCGACGTCGGGCGCACCGTCCCACGCGGCTCGATCCCCCGTGCCGACGTCGCCACGGTCGTGCTGCACGCGCTGCTCGACGACTCGGCCGTCGGGGTCCAGTTCGAGGTCACGAGCGGGAACACGCCGATCCCGGCGGCCCTCGACGCCCTGTCCTGAGGCGCGCGCGCCGTCCGCACCGTGCGCACCTCGTCACTCCGTGCGAGCTTGCACGCCCGGTGCCGCGCTGCAAGCGCGCACCCAGCGACCAACCCCGCACCAGCCCACGCAGGCCGCACCGTGCGGTGAACGCGACCGAGCGCCGGACGGGAGGCACGGCGCCAGCCCGCCCCGCGCCTCCCGTCCGCACCGTGCGCACCTCGTCACCCCGTGCGAGCTTGCACGCCCGGTGCCGCGCTACAAGCGCGCACCCAGCGACCAACCCCGCGCCAGCCCACGCAGGCCGCACCGTGCGGTGACCGCGACCCAGCGTCGGACGGGAGGCACGGCGCCAGCCCGCCCCGCGCCTCCCGTCCGCACCGTGCGCACCTCGTCACCCCGTGCGAGCTTGCACGCTCCGTGCCGCGCCACAAGCGCGCACCCAGCGACCAACCCCGCACCAGCCCACCCAGGCCGCACCGTGCTGACACCAGGCCGCGCAGCGCACCGCGCGGCGCCCCGCGCAGCGCGCAGCGCGCCCCGCGTCAGAGCGCGACCGCAGCCGACTGTCGGGCGATCTCCAGTTCCTCGTTCGTCGGGATCACGAGCACCGCGACGCGTGACGTGTCCGTGGAGATGACCCGGGCCTCCCGGGATCCCAGCTCGTTGCGGTCCGCGTCGATCTCGATGCCCAGGTGCTCGAGCCCGGCGAGCACGCGCCGGCGCAGCAGCGCGTTGTTCTCGCCGACGCCGGCGGTGAAGACCACCGCGTCGAGCCCGCCGAGCTGTGCCGTGTAGGCGCCGACGTAGCGACGGATGCGGTGGCGGTACACGGCGAGCGCCGCTTCGGCGACCTCGTCACCGTTCAAGGCGGCGTCCTGGACGTCGCGCATGTCGCCGTTGCCGGTCAGGCCGAGCAGCCCGGACTGCTTGTTGAGCATGGTGTCGAGCTCGTCGAAGGACAGCCCGGCCTCGCGGTGCAGGTGCAGCAGGACGGCGGGGTCGAGGTCGCCGGAGCGGGTGCCCATGACGAGGCCCTCGAGTGGCGTGAGGCCCATCGACGTCTCGATCGACTTCCCGCCGTCGATCGCTGCGGCCGAGGCTCCGTTGCCCAGGTGCAGCACGATGGTCTTCAGCTCGGACAGCGGGCGGTCGAGGAAGACCGCGGCCTGCTCGGAGACGTACTTGTGGCTCGTGCCGTGCATGCCGTAGCGGCGGATGGAGTACTTCGCCGCCAGGTCGGCCGGGATCGCGTAGGTGTAGGCGTGCGGCGGCATGGTCTGGTGGAACGCGGTGTCGAACACGGCGACGTGCGGCACGTCGGAGAACACCTGCTTCGCGGCCCGGATCCCCTCGAGGTTCGCCGGGTTGTGCAGCGGCGCGAGGCTGTTGAGCGCCTCGATCTGTCGTTCGACGTCGTCCGTCACCACCGTCGCGCGGTCGAAGGTGGTGCCGCCGTGCACGACGCGGTGGCCGACGACGGCCGGCGGGTGCTCGTCGAACGACGGGCCGACCTTGGCGAACGCGTCGATCATCGCCTGGAACCCGGCGGCGTGGTCCGGCACGGACGCTGCGTCGTTCGACGACGACTCCCCCGTCAGCGCGTTGGTGTGCTTCCACGCGCCGGCCGACTCGCCGATGCGCTCCACGAGCCCGGAGGCGAGCGTGCGCTCCCCCTCGAGTTCGATGAGCTGGTACTTGAACGAACTCGATCCGGAGTTCACGACGAGGGCTGCGGTCACGGGTGGTGTCGCTTTCTGCTCATGGCCTGGTCGGCCGGACGGGAGGCGCGGTGTGCGTCGCGCAGGTCAGGCCGCGTCGGACGCGGTGCCGGCCTGGATCGCGGTGATCGCGACGGTGTTCACGATGTCGCTGACGAGGGCGCCGCGGGAGAGGTCGTTGATCGGCTTGCGCAGTCCCTGCAGGACGGGCCCGATGGCGACCGCGCCGGCGGAGCGCTGCACGGCCTTGTAGGTGTTGTTGCCCGTGTTGAGGTCCGGGAAGATGAAGACGGTCGCCTTGCCGGCCACCGGGGAGTCCGGCATCTTCGTGCTCGCGACCGTCGGGTCGGCAGCGGCGTCGTACTGGATCGGGCCCTCGACGAGCAGATCTGGGCGACGCTCGCGGACGAAGGCGGTACCCGCGCGGACCTTGTCGACGTCGGCGCCGGTGCCGCTGTCGCCGGTCGAGTAACTGAGCATCGCGACGCGGGGGTCGATGCCGAACTGGGTCGCCGTCTCGGCCGACGAGATCGCGATGTCGGCGAGTTGCTCGCTCGTCGGGTCCGGGATCACCGCGCAGTCGCCGTAGACCAGGACCCGGTCGGCGAGCGCCATCAGGAACACGCTCGACACGATCGAGGTGTCCGGACGGGTCTTGATGATCTCGAAGGACGGCCGGATGGTGTGCGCGGTGGTGTGCTTCGCACCGGAGACCATGCCGTCGGCGAGTCCGAGCTGCACCATCATCGTGCCGAAGTACGAGACGTCGGTGACGGTGTCGCGCGCGAGCTCGATCGACATGCCCTTGTGCGCCCGGAGGCGGGTGTACTCCTCGGCGAAGCGTTCGCGGAGCTCGGGGTCGAACGGCGACACGAGCTGGGCGGCGTCGAGGTCGAGTCCGAGCTCGGTCGCGCGGGTGCGGATCGCGGCGGGGTCGCCGAGGATCGTCAGCTCGCAGACCTGGCGGGCGAGCAGCGTCGACGCCGCGCGGAGGATGCGGTCGTCCTCGCCCTCGGGGAGCACGATGTGCTTGCCGTAGCCCCGTGCCCGGTCGAGCAGGCCGTGCTCGAACATGAGCGGCGTGACGACGCCGGACGGCGTGAGCTGCAGGCGGTCGCGCAGGGACTCGGCGTCGACGTGCTGCTCGAACAGGGCGAGCGCGAGGTCGGCCTTGCGGGGCGAGTCCGCCGCCAGGCGCCCGCGGGTCTGCGTGATGCGGAGGGCGGTGTCGTACGTGCCCAGGTCGTTCTGCGCGATCGGCAGCGAGCTCGACAGGCCCTCGAGCAGCCGGGAGATCTGCGGTGCGGTCTCGAACCCGCCGTTCAGGATCACGCCGGCCAGGCTCGGGAACGTGTCCGACTGGTTCGCCAGCAGGGTCGCGATGAGGACGTCGCTGCGGTCGCCCGGGACCACGACGATGCCGCCCTCGATCAGGCGGGGCAGGACGTTCTCCATGCTCATGCCGGCGACGACGGTGCCGAGTGCCTCGCGGTCGAGCAGGGCGTCGTCCCCGCGCACCAGGGTCGCGTCGGTCGCCTGCAGCAGCGCGCGGACGGTCGGGGCGACGAGGACGCGGTCCTCCGGGATCGCCCACACGGGCACGTCCGGGTGGTCGTCGTGCACGGCCCGCTCGACACTCGCCACGATCGCGGCGAGGGCCTCTGGGTCGGCGCGGTTCACGACGACGCCGAACAGCTGCGCGTGTGCCGCTCGCAGCTCGCTCGTCGTGACGTCCGCGACCTGCGCCATCCCCTCGGGCGTGCGGGCACCGCGCTCGGCTGCGTCACGACCACCGAGGACGAGGAGTACCGGGGCACCGAGGTTCGCGGCGACCTTCGCGTTGAACGACAGCTCGGTGGGGCTGCCGACGTCGGTGTAGTCGGACCCGAGCACGACCACCGCGTCGCACTGCCGCTCCACCTGGGCGAAGCGGTTCACGATGGTGCCGAGCGCTGCGTCCGGATCCGCGTGGACGTCGTCGTAGGTGACCCCCACGGCGTCGTCGTACGAAATCCCGACCGCGGTGTGCTGCAGCAGCAGTTCGAGCACGTAGTCGGGTTCGGCGACCGAGCGGGCGACGGGGCGGAACACGCCGACGCGGCCGACGGAGCGCGCGAGGGTCTCGAGGACACCGAGGGCGACGGTGCTCTTGCCCGTGTGCCCTTCTGCTGACGTGATGTAGATGCGGGTCGACACGCGCCCCAGGGTAGTCGCCGGACATGTCACGACAACTGGGAGCACACGCCTCGACGACACACGGTCGTGAGCACCCCTGGGAACCTGTACCATTGGGTGTCGCCGTCGCGAGACGGCACAAGGAGAATTCGCCTAGTGGCCTATGGCGCACGCTTGGAAAGCGTGTTGGGTGCAAGCCCTCGGGGGTTCGAATCCCCCATTCTCCGCCAGCAGCAGTTGGGTGCGCGCACAGCACCCAACTGCGGGGTTCGAATCCCCCATTCTCCGCCAGCAAGGCCCCGCACCGAGTGCGGGGCCTTCGTCGTTCCGGGCGGCGCGCGTCGTGATCGCGCCGGCTGGTCCCCCACGCTGCGGACCCGTCTGTCCCCTGTTCGCCAAGGACTGGCCGTCAAACGCCGATCCGGGGTGGAACGGGCTGTCCTCGGTCCCCGTCGTGCGCCTATGCTTGCCGGAGCGGACGACTCCGGGACGAGTCGACCGCGGTGCATCGAGCGGCAGGGGCGTCGCTCGCAGGGCGGCCGATTCGGCGAGCCCGGGAGACCCGAGGGTTCAGGAGACGCGCATGGGGGACATGACGGTGCCAGCGACGCCGCACCTGCGTGCCACCGTGTACGACGTCGTCCTCCGCCCCCGCCGGTCCCTGGTCCGTTCGACGGCGCTGAGCATCGTGTTCTCGGCCGTGCCGCTCGCAGTCGCCCTGGTCTGGGTGTCGTTCCCGTTCCGGACGTGGGCGATGGTCGCGACCGTGGTCGTCGCGCTGGCGGTCCTCGTGGGCGTCGTCTTCGTCCGACTCAGCACGGCGTACATCGGCATCGACCCTGACGGCCTGACGATCCGGGGCGTGGTCACCGCGCACCGTCGGATCCCCCGCGACCGCGTGCACAGTCTGGTGCTCGCCACCACCTACGGCAGCTCGGTCGACCGCACCATGCGCGAACTCGTGGCGTTCGACGCGACGGGTGCGCACCTGTTCCGCATCCGTGCCGACGTGTGGGGCGACGACGGACTCGCCCAGGTCGTCGACGCCCTGGGCGTCCAGGTGACGGAAGAGGCACGTCCGGTCTCGGCCCGGGTCTTCGCGAAGCGCTACCCGTCGAGCCGCGCCTGGTACGAACAGCGGCCGGCCTACCTGCTCGTCGGCGGCGTGGCAGCACTCGTCGTCCTGGGTCTGCTCGTCGTCGAGTTCACCGGCCTGCTCGGTCGCTGACGCTCGGAGCTGCTGGACGTCACCGACGTCGGCGCAGCGTCGAGAAGATCCCCTGCACGACCTCCTTCGCGATCGTGCCGCCGAGCCGTGACCCGAGCAGTTCCGACAGCGGGTCGTCCGCCTTCCGTGAGGTCGTCGTCCGCGTGCTCCGCCCCGACCGGCCCGAACGCCGCGACGCCGCAGCCCGCTCGGCCTTCTCGAACTCGCGCTGCGTCCGCTCGTACTCCTTCTGCGCAGCAGCCCGCTCGCGTTCCTCCTGCTTGGCCTGCGCCGCGGCTTCCTTGGCCGCGGTCGCCGCCGCCCGCGCGGCTTCCTTCTCGGCCTCGGCCGCCGCGAGGGCTGCGTCCTTCTGCGCGTCCGCCGCCGCGGCCTCGGCAGCAGCTGCCTCCATCCGACGCGCGAGCATCTCGTGCGCCGAGTCCGGGTCCACCCGGGTGCCGTACGTCGCGAGCAACGGCGATGCCTGCACCCGCGACTGCATCTCGGCGGCGGGCATCGGGTCCATCGACCCCTGCGGCGCGCGCAACCGGGTCCACGCGACCGGCGTCGGCGCACCCTTCTCGTTCATGACGGTGACGATCGCCTCGCCGGTCGCCAGCGAGGTCAGCACCTCGCCCAGGTCGTAGTCGCTCGACGGGTAGGTCGACACCGTCGCCCGGAGCGCCTTCGCGTCGTCGGGGGTGTGCGCCCGCAGCTGGTGCTGGATGCGCGACCCGAGCTGCGCCAGGACGTCGTTCGGCACGTCCTTCGGGGTCTGGGTCACGAAGAAGATCCCGACGCCCTTCGACCGGATCAACCGCACGGTCCGCACGATCTGGTCCGTGAAGTCCTTCGACGCCCCGCTGAACAGCAGGTGCGCCTCGTCGAAGAAGAACACCAGCTTCGGCTTGTCCTGGTCGCCGACCTCTGGCAGTTCGTTGAACAGGTCGGCCAAGAGCCACATCAGGAACGTCGAGAAGACCTCGGGCTGGTCCTGCACGCCCGGGACCTCGAGCAGGCTCACGATGCCCCGGCCGTCCGCCGCCGTGCGCAGGAACACCTGCGTGTCGATCTCGGGCTCGCCGAAGAACTGGTCGGCACCCTTGTCGGCGAACGTGATGAGCTCGCGCAGGATCACCCCGGCGGTCTGCTTCGACAGACCACCGAGCTCGGCGAGCTCGCCCTTGCCCTGGTCGCCCACCAGGAACGTCAGCACGCTCCGCAGGTCGGCCAGGTCGACGAGCGGCAACCCGGCCTGCTCCGCGTAGTGGAACACCAGTCCGAGCGAGGACTCCTGGGTGTCGTTCAGGCCGAGCACCTTCGACAGCAGCAACGGCCCGAACCCGGACACCGTCGCGCGGATCGGCACGCCCGTGCCCTGACCACCGAGCGAGAAGAGCTCCGCCTGGCTCGCGACGCCCTGCCACTGCTGGCCGATGCCCGCGGTGCGCGCGAGCAGCTTCTCGTTCCCCTGCCCGACCACCGCGAGCCCGGACAGGTCGCCCTTGATGTCGGCCGCGAAGACCGGCACGCCGTTCGCCGCGATCTGTTCGGCGAGGACCTGCAGCGTGCGGGTCTTGCCGGTGCCGGTCGCACCGGCGACCAGCCCGTGCCGGTTCAGCATGCCGAGCGGGATGCGGACCTGGACGTCGGGCTGCGCCTCGCCGTTCACCAGGGCACCGAGTTCGAGCGCCTGCCCCTCGACGGTGTAGCCGGTGCGGATCGCGGCGACGGCGTCCGGCCCGAGCGGGGCTGCGCCACTGCCGGGAGGCGCGGTGCCGGCCGCCGGGGCGTCCGCCGGTGCCGCGACGGCCGCGTCGGGAGCCGCCGTCGCGTCGTCCGGGACGGCTGCGGTGGGTCCTGCGGTGGTGGGCTCTGGACCGGGTGGGGTGGCGGAGGCGGGCTCCGCGTCGGGGGCGAGCCGGGCCTCCTGTCCGGCGAGTGCGGCGGCGAGCTCCTCGGCCCGCTGCACGGCTTCGTCGGCCAGCCGGCGTGCCTCGTCCGCTGCCTGCCTGGCGGCCTCGGCCGCTGCCCGTGCCTGCTCCACCGCGTCGCTCATGGGCACAGCCTATGGACGCGCGGGGGCCGCTGTCCGGCTGATCCGGGCAGCTGTGGAGAACCCGTCAGTGCGTGAGCTCGGGGACCATCCGGGGCCGCACCACGAACCACAGGATCAGGATGGCCATCACCGAGGTCGAGGCCATCACGATCGCCATCGGGGTCGCGGCGGTGATGCCGAGCCAACCGACGATCGGCGAGATCAGGCCGGCGACGCCGAAGTTCAGGGCGCCGAGCAGCGACGCCGCCGTACCGGCCTCCTTGCCGTGCGCGGCCAGGCCGATGACCTGGACGAGGGGGAACGAGAACCCACACGCCGCGATGAAGAACCACAGGGGCACGAGCACGCCCACGAGCCCCGCACCGAGCTGGTCGAGCACGATGATCGCGATCGACGCCAGGAACAGGGTCGCCGTCGAGCACGCCAGGATCCACTGCGGCCCGACGCGCTGCGCCAACCGCGCGGAGATCTGCACACCGAGGACGACGCCCACCGAGTTCACCGCGAAGAGCAGCCCGTACTGCTGAGCGTCGAGTCCGTAGACGCCCTGGAACAGGAACGGCGACGAGCTGAGGTACGAGAACAACCCGCTGAACACCATCGCCCCGATGAGCGCGACCCCCACGAAGATCCGGTCGGAGAACAGCGCCTTGTACCGCTGACCGATCGTGGAGTGGCCGGCCTCGCGGCGACGGGCCGGGGGCAGGGTCTCGACGATGAGCAGGATCGACGCGATCACCACGGCCAGGCCGTAGCAGGCGAGGAACACGAAGATGCCGCGCCAGCTGGTGAACTGGAGCATCTGCGAGCCGATGAGCGGCGCGAGGATCGGCGCCAGCCCGTTCACCATCGCCAGGCGGGACAGCATCCGGACGAGCGGCTTGCCGCCGAACAGGTCGCGGACGGTGGCCATCGCGACGACACCGCCGGCGGCCGCGCCCATGCCCTGGAGCACGCGGAACACCGCGAGGAGCTCGATGTCGGGAGCGGTCGCCGCGCCGATCGACGCGGCGATGTGCACCGTCGTCGCGATGATGAGCGGCAGCCGGCGGCCGACCTTGTCGCTCCACGGACCGACGAGCAGCTGCCCGAACGCGAACCCGAGCGTCGTCGCCGTGAGCGTCAGCTGCACGGCGCCGTCGGTGACGCCGAACTGCTCCTTGATCGCCGGGAACGCCGGCAGGTACAGGTCGATCGTGAACGGCCCGAGCGCCGTCAGGGCGCCCAGGACGA
The DNA here is from genome assembly GCF_003751685.1 of Curtobacterium sp. PhB78. Lineage (NCBI taxonomy): Bacteria > Bacillati > Actinomycetota > Actinomycetes > Micrococcales > Microbacteriaceae > Curtobacterium > Curtobacterium sp. PhB78. The sequence continues at coordinate 575,159 of NZ_RKIA01000001.1, read as the reverse complement.
AGACGTAGACGAGTCGCTGCCCACGGGAGAGTGAGTCTCCGGGGTGCAGGACGACCCGGAGCGAACCGGTGGTGGCGGGCGCGGTCACGAGCAGGAGTCCTTCGGCGGTGAGGGGCGGGGAGGTGATCGCGGCGTCGATCGAATCGATTCGTCCGCGGAACCATCCTACGGGCCGCGGGAGCGCTCCCGATGCCGTCGGCTCGGATTGCCCGCGTGTTGCCACCCGCCGTCAGCGTGCCGATCCCGTGCCATGCGGTACCGTCGGACTGCTCGGGGGCCTCCGGGTGAACCGGATCAGAAGGGGGTGGGCGTCATGGTGGATGCCCGGATCCTGCACACGACCGCCGCCCTGCGCGAAGCGATCCTGCGACTGGCGGCCGACCGCCCCGTCTCCGAGATCACCGTCGCGGACGTCACCCGTGCCGCCGGCATCAACCGCGCGACGTTCTACTCGCACGCGGTCTCCCCCGGATCGCTGCTCGCCGACGTGCTGACGCCGGAGCTCGACCGCATCCGGCAGGACGACGCCGACGACCGACGGGCCGCAGCCGCCCGCGGGGCCGACGCGGCCGAGCTCGCGACCATCACACGGCGGGGCATCAACGCGGTCGTCGAGCACGTGACCACCCACCGCGACATCTACGCCAAGGCACTGCCGGACCCGAACGACGCGTCACTGCACCGGCTGCTCGTGGGCCACTTCACCGAGTCGAGTGCCCTGCACATCCGCGAACTCGACACCGACCGCCGCCCGGAGCTCCTCGACGACGTGGCCGCCGGCTACGTCGCGCAGGGCTTCGTCGGGGCGATCGAAGCGTGGCTCGCCGGGCCCCGACGGTCGCGGAAGGCGCTGGTCGAGACGATCACGCTGTCGTTCCCGGCCTGGTGGAGCTGAGCTGAGCCGCCTGGTGGCACGGCACTGACCGGCCTGGTGGCACGGCGTTGACCGGCCTGGTGGCGCTGCGCTGACCGGCCTGGTGGCACGGCTCGCCTCGGCTCACTCGGCGTCGGTCGAGTCGCCGTCGCTCGGTTCGGTCTCCGGCTTCTCGCCGCGCTGCAACGACTGCACGACCTCGACCGCGGTGGCCGCCAGGTCTGCGTCGTCCGCCGCTGCGGGCACCCGGTAGTCGGCCGACACACCGTCGCCGCCGGTACCGCTCGCCGGCAGCGGATCGCCCAGGGACACCACCACGACACCGGCGTCGTGCGCGGTCTGGATCACCCCGGTGAGCGCGGACGGCCGAGCCGCGTGCACGAGCAGGGCCTTGGCGCCCTTGCGGACGAGCTGGGCGACCGCGGTCCGCTGGGACGCCGCCGCGCCGGACGCGGGTGCGACCCGGACGTCGGGACGGAACCCGGCATCGGACAGGCCGGTCCGCAGGTCCTCGCCCAGGCCCGCGTCGTCGTCGACCAGCACGACGCCGATGACGGCCTGCTTGTCGAAGCCGCCGTCGGAGCTGGTCAGGTCCGTGCTCTGCACCGGCGTGGGCGCAGCGGAGGTCGTGCCCTGGCAGCCGGCCAACGCGAGGGCGGCCGTCAGGACGACGGCTGCAGCGACGATGCGCACCACGGGTGTCTCCTCTTCGGTCCGGTCTTCCACGCTACCCGGCTGCGCGGTCCGGCGACGCCGACGACACCGGCGCGGGGACGGGTCCGAGCCGCCGGACCGCGGCGATCGCCAGTGCGGCGAAGCAGATCATCGCCGCGAAGACCAGTGGGAAGGACACCGCGCCCTCGGCGCCGCCGGTCGCGGTGAACAGCAGCCCGGTGACCGCCAGGCCGATGACGCTGCCCGCGGCGTCGGCGATGGTGAGCGCCGAGCTCGCGAAGCCGTCGTCGCCCTCGCCCGAGAACCGCAGGGTGAGCATCGACGTCCGCGGGTAGATCGCCCCCATGCCCGCGCCGCCGACGAACCAGCCGGCGACGAGCACCCACCACGGCAGGTCGAGCGTCGCCACCGCGAAGGCCGCCAGCAGGCTCACCAGGACGAGCACGAGTCCGACACCGAAGGTCCGACGTGCGGCCAGGCGCTGCTCCCCCAGCCGACCGTGCGCCCAACTCGAGGCCGCCCAGCTGAGCGCGGCGACGGTCAGCGCGAGCCCCGCTGCCGATGCGGACAGGCCGTGCTTCGCCTGCAGCAGGAACGGCACGTACGCCTCGCTGCCGAAGAACGACGCCGCCACGAGCCCGCGCAGCAGCACCACCGACGGCAGTCCGGCAGCGGCGCGGAAGGTGCCGGTCGGCAGCAGCGGGCGCAGCGCGAACCACGTCCCGACCAGGCCGACCACGACCGCGGCCACCATCCCCCACGGGGTCAGGTCCGGCGCGAGGTTGAGCAGCAGGATCGACACGGCCGCGGCGACCGACCACCCGATCCGGATCCGCTGCCACGGCGGCCGCAGCTCGACCGCCGGTGCCTGCAGCCGTCCGAGCGTCGGCACGAGCACGGTGAACGCACCCACGGCGATCACGAGCGCCCCCGCGAAGACCCAGTGCCAGTTCCAGGTGTCGGTGACGATGCCGGCGATCGCCGGGCCGATGAGCGCCGGGACCACCCACGCGGCCGCGAACCCGGCGAACACCGGTCCGTGCAGCTCGGCGGGGAAGATCCGGGCGACGAGCACATACAGCACGACGTCGATCGCGCCGGCACCGAAGCCCTCGACCAGTCGACCGACGAGGAAGACCTCCATCGTCGGCGCGAGCATGACCACGGCGGTCCCGACGGCGAACAGCAGCGCGGAGACCCAGGCGACGATCCGGCCGCCCGCGCGGTCGGTCCAGTTGCCGGCGAGCACCATGCCGGGCACCCCGGCCGCGAGCGGTGCCGCGAAGGCCAGGGCGTACAGGGCCTCGCCGTCCAGGTCGCGACTGATCACCGGCATGATCGTCGTCATCGCCAGGTTCTGGAACGCCGCGACGCCCACGATGGCGACCATGCCGATCGTCGCGAGGGCGTACCGCCCGCTCAGCAGGCCCGTCCTCGTCGCCGTGGTGCTCACCCGCTCATCGTAGGGGCGAGGGGCGACACCGCCGACGTCGCGGGGCGCGGACCACGCGCGATGCGCGTCAGCGCCTGCTGCAGGTCCGCGTCAGCGCCTGCTGCAGGTCCGCGTCAGCGCGTCAGCGCCTGCTGCAGATCCGCGATCAGGTCGCCCGCGTCCTCGATGCCGACGGACAGCCGCACCACGTTCTCGGGCACCGCGAGCTCCGTGCCCTTCACCGAGGCGTGGGTCATCTCGCTCGGGTACCCGATGAGCGACTCCACACCCCCGAGCGACTCGGCCAGCGCGAACAGCTCCGTGGACTCCGCGAAGCGTCGGGCCGCGTCCGGGCCGCCGGACAGTGCGACGGACAGCATCCCGCCGAACCCGCGCATCTGGCGGGCGGCGACGTCGTGCCCCGGGTGGTCGGTGAGCCCCGGGTAGTAGACGCGCTCGATGCCCGGCGCTGCGACGAGCGCCTCGGCGACGGCCTGTGCGTTCGTGGAGTGCCGCTCCATCCGGACCGCCAGGGTCTTGATGCCGCGGGTGGTCAGGAAGGCGTCGAACGGCGACGAGATCGCACCGGCGCCGAACTGCAGGAACTGCACCTTCGCCGCGAGCTCCTGGTCGGCGAGCACGACGGCCCCACCGACGACGTCGGAGTGGCCACCCAGGTACTTCGTCGTCGAGTACACGACGACGTCGGCACCGAGCGACAGCGGCTGCTGCAGGTACGGCGACGCGAAGGTGTTGTCCACGACGACGAGTGCACCGGCCTCGTGCCCGAGGGTCGCGAGTCCGGCGATGTCGGCGATCTTCATGAGCGGGTTGGTCGGCGTCTCGACCCAGAGCACGGTGTCGTCGGGGGCGCCCTGCAGCGCGGCCCGGACCTGGTCGAGCTCGCTCATGTCGACGACGACGAGCTCGACGCCCCACGGTACGTGCAGTCGGCTGACCAGACGGTGGGTCCCGCCGTACACGTCGTTCCCCATCACGACGCGGGCCCCGGGACGGAGCGCCGCCCGGAGCAGGGCGTCCTCGGCCGCGAGACCGGACGCGAAGGAGTACGCGGCCACGCCGCCGTCCAGGTCGGCGAGCAGCGTCTGCAGGGAGTCGCGCGTCGGGTTGCCGGCACGGGAGTACTCGTAGCCGTTCCGCATCCCGCCGATGCCGTCCTGCACGTAGGTGGACGTCAGGTGGATCGGCGGGATGACGGCGCCGGTGGGGCCGTCGGGCTCCTGGCCGGCGTGGACGGCGCGGGTGCTGAACTCGGTCATGCTGGCTGCGTTCCTTACTCGGAGAGGTAGGTCAGGAGGTCGTGGCGGGTCAGGACCGTGACCGGTTTGCCGTCCTCGACGACGAGCAGGGCGTCCACCGTCTCGAGGGCTCGACGCGCTGCGGACACGGACTCGCCCACGCCGATCAACGGGAGCGGTTCGCCCACGAAACCGGTCAGGGCGTCCGTCATCTTCGCGGCACCGGTGAAGACCTGTTCGAGCAGGTCCTTCTCGGCGACGGCCCCGATGACCTCGCCGATGACGACCGGCGGTTCCGCGCTGAGCACGGGCATCTGGGACACCCCGTACTTGGTCATGATGTCGACGACCTCGCGCACGGTGTCCGCCGGGTGCGCGTGCACCAGGTCGGGCAGACGGCCGTCCTTGCCGGCGATGAGCGACCCGACGGTGCGCGCCTCGTCGGTCTCGGCGAAGCCGTACGAGCGCATCCACCGGTCGTTGAAGATCTTGCCGAGGTAGCCGCGACCGCCGTCGGGCAGCAGCACCACGACGACGTCGTCCTCGGTCAGGTCGCGGGCGGCCCGCAGCGCTGCGACGACCGCCATCCCGCTGGACCCGCCCACGAGCAGGCCCTCTTCCCGCGCCAGGCGGCGGGTCATCGCGAACGAGTCGGCGTCCGACACCGCGATGATCTCGTCCGGCACCTCGGGGTCGTACGCGGTCGGCCAGAAGTCCTCGCCCACACCCTCGACCAGGTACGGCCGGCCGGTGCCGCCGGAGTAGACCGAGCCCTCGGGGTCGGCCCCCACGATGCGGACACGGCCGTCGGATGCCTCCTTCAGGAAGCGCCCGGTGCCCGAGATGGTGCCGCCCGTCCCGACGCCCGCGACGAAGTGGGTGATCTGCTGCTCGGTGTCGCGCCAGATCTCCGGACCGGTGGTCTCGTAGTGGCTGCGCGGCCCGTTCGGGTTGGCGTACTGGTTCGGCTTGTAGGCGCCGGGGATCTCGCGGACGAGCCGGTCGGACACCGAGTAGTACGACTCCGGGTGTTCCGGCGGCACCGCGGTCGGCGTGACGACGATCTCGGCGCCGTACGCGGTCAGGACGTTGCGCTTGTCCTCGCCGACCTTGTCCGGCAGCACGAACACGCACCGGTAGCCGCGCTGCTGGGCGACGAGGGCCAACCCGACGCCGGTGTTGCCCGAGGTGGGTTCGACGATCGTCCCGCCGGGTCGCAGGTCACCGGAGGCCTCGGCCGCGTCGATGATCCGCGTGGCGATGCGGTCCTTCGACGACCCACCGGGGTTGAGGTACTCGACCTTCACCAGGACGGTCGCGCGCACCCCCTCGGCGACGCGGTTGAGCTTGACGAGCGGGGTGTCGCCGACGAGGTCGACCACGGAGTTCGCGTAACGCACGGGCCCGAGTCTAGGACGCCGTCACCGCGTTCTGCTGGGATGCGACGTGCGCGGACACCGCTGCGGACACCTCGGCGCGTCGACGGTCGATCACGTCGCCCATGTCGCGCGCCAGCGCCGGGGTGGACCGGACGATCTGGTCGAGCGCCGTGGCGGGGATGACCAGCACCGAGACCTCGGTGAGCGCCGTGGCGGTCGTGAGCAGCGCCTCCCGGGTCAACGCCGTCTGTCCGACGTAGTCGCCGGCCTCGACGCGGGTCGCCGGCAACTCGGCGTCCTCGAACGGGACCCGGAGGTCCACGCTGCCGGACAGGACGAACCGGACCGCGTCCGGCACGGTCCCCACCCGGTGGATGACCTCGCCGGCGGCGTAGCGCTCCAGGCGCACCACCGGGGCGAGTGCGACGCTGTCGTCCCCGCTCAGGTACAGCGTCGCGGCGATGGCCGCGAGCGCCTCGTCGCGGCGGGCGTCCGTCACGAAGTCGTCGGTGGTGTCGCCGTCGAGCCCGAGTCCGGCGCGACGAGCGGCGTACCAGAGCCACATCCGGAACTGGGCGAGCGCGTCGGCTTCCTGGGACGGGCCGCGCACCTGGAACGACACCGTGTACGCCGCACCGCCCGCAGGCACCGCCGTCGGTCGCGTCCCGGTGTACAGCTGCGGGAGACCGCTGGCGACCCGCTCGAGCAGGGCGACCACGGCGGCGGGTGGATCGTCCGTCGTGAACGTGACGTCGGTCGACACCGGGAACGTGCCACCGGTGCGGCTGAGGTTCGTGAACGACGCCCCGGCCAACGATCCGATCGGGGTGATCAGGATGCCCTCGCCGGTGTCGACGTGCACCGATCGCCAGTTGACCTCGACCACCCGGCCGCGCGTGCCGCCGATGTCGAGCCAGTCGCCGAGGCGGAACGGCTGTTCGAACAGCAGGAACAGGCCGGCGACGATGGGCCCGACGGCGGTCTGCAACGCGAGGGCGATCACGAACGACCCGACCCCGAGCGCCGTGAAGATGCCGCCGATGTCGGTCCCCCACACGATGCGGAACACCACCGCGAGGCCGATCGCCACCAAGATGACGCGGGCGATGTCGACGAAGATCGACGGGATCTTCTCGCGCCACGTCCCCTTCCTAGCGTTCGTGAACATCAGGATGTTCAGCCCGTTCAGCACGAAGACGATCAGCAGGAAGCCGAGCACGGTCGCGATGACCTGGCTGACCACCGGCCGACCCGGGTCGACCGCGTCGGTCACCTGCACCGACAGGACCAGGATCGCGATGACCGGGACGACGGCGTTGCGCAGCAGCGCGACGACCTTCGACATCGGGTTGTGCCGACGCTCGAGGCTCGACTGCACCTCGGTCAGCAGGAGCAGCAGGAGCGGCAACCCGACGATCACGCTGATCGACGGCCAGAACCACGACTGCTCCCAGAACGCGGTCACGACGCCACCCGCTCGAGCTTCCAGACCTTCTGCGGACCGGTCTGGGTCTGCACCGTCCCGACGTCCTGCACGCCACCGCGGTCACCGAGCTTGTCGATCACCCGCTGCGTCGCGTAGACACCGGGCGCGGGCGCGATGCCCTGCACCCGGTACGCCAGGCTGACGGCATCGCCCCACATGTCGTAGACGATGCTGGAACGACCCACCAGACCGCTCGTCACCTGGCCGGTGTCGATGCCCGCGCGCAGCCCGACCTTCGAACCGTGCTGGGCGTTGAACCGCTCGAGTGCACCCTGTGCTTCCTCCGCCCAGTCGACCACCCGCCGGACGTTGTCGACGCGGGGGACGCTCAGACCGCAGCTGGCCAGGTAGCCGCTGCGCGTCGTGCGCACCCGCTCGATGCCGTGCCGACCAGCGGCCTCGTCGAGGGACCGCCACAGGTCGTTGAGCAGCGACAGCGACTCCTCCGCCGTCAGGCCGGCGGCGAAGTCGTCGTACCCGATGATGTCCGCGTAGACGACCGCGACGTCCTGGTGGTCCGAGGCGATGGTCTCGTCGCCCTGCTTGTACCGCCGGGCGACCTCCTCCGGCATGAGCGTCAGGAGCAGGGTGTCGTTCTGCCGCCGCTGCTCGTCGAGCAGGTCCTGCTTCACCTGCAGGCTCCGGCTCATGTCGTTGAAGGCGAGCCCGAGGTCGCCGATCTCGTCGCCGGCCTTCGTCTTCACCTCGACGCCGAGATCGCCGCTGCTGACCCGGTTCACTGCGGTCTGCAGTCGGCGGATGGGGCGGACGAAGACCTGCGCCAGCAGCAGCGACAGCAGGCTCACCAGGACGATGATGGCGACCAGGGACAATCCGATGTTCCGGGCGAAGTCGTTCACCGGCGCGAAGGCCTCGGCGGTGTCCATCTGCGCCACGACCACCCAGCGCAGGCCGTCCACCTCGAGCGGCGCGTACGCGGACAACACCTCCTTGCCCCGGTAGTCGTTCGAGATCACCGTGCCCGACTTGCCCTGCAGTGCCAGGCTGACCGGGGTGGTGTTGACCTCCTGCAGGAGCACCGACCCCTTCACGGCGATCTGTCGCGCGGCCGTGCCGGGTGCGGTCCCCGCGGCGATCACGTCGCGCTGGTACTGCTTCGGGTGCTCGAGCAGCTGGCGTGGGTAGGACCGCATCAGGTGGTCGGCCCCCACCAGGTACGACTCCCCCGTGTCGCCGAGCCCGTCGTCGGCCCAGTCCTGGTTGCCCGTCATGACCTGGTTGATGAGGTCCACCGGCACCTGCACGGCCAGCACGCCGATGATCTTGCCGTCGTCGGCCACCGGGGACATCACCCACAGCGTCGGGACGTTCAGGCTCGGTGCGTACCGGGCGAAGTCGGTCACCACGAAGTCGTCCGCACTGGTCAGCTGCAGCGCCTCCTCGTACCCGCTCGCCAGGTTCGAGTCGCGGTACGGGCCGTCCTGCAGGTTGGAACCGAGGTCCGCCCCGGAGTAGGTCGAGTACGTCACGTCGCCGTCGGTGTCCATGAGGAGCAGGTCCTCGTAACCGGCGGACTCGACCGCCTGGCGGAAGTACGGCTGGTACTCGGCGTGCGCCTCGGACCACTTGCTGCCGTCACCGGCGTCGTCGAGTTGCGCGGCCTGGTCGTAGTCGTCGAAGGGCGCCGTGTACCGGGCTTGCAGGTACGCCTGCGGATCGGTCGTCGGCGCGAACTGGTCCGGGTTCGCCGAGCCGCCACTCCGCGCGTCGAGCTGCGGGACGAAGGTGTCCGCGTACCAGGCGTCGACCTTCGTGTGGTCGGCGTCGGACACCGGACGGTCGCGCAGGTCGTCCCACCCGGCCGAGAACGCCTTGGTCGCGCCGATCACGCTCTCGTTGCGGGTCTGCGCGACGACCGTCTGCGTGAACTGGTCGAACGACCGCTTCAGCTCGGTGATCCGGGCCTCGCGCAGCGACGTCACCTGGTTGAGCGCTGCGGCCTCGAGCGAGGCACGACCGTTCAGGTACCCGACGACGCCGACCACCAGTGCCGCGATGATGCTCACGGCGAGCAGCATCACCAGGAGCTTCGACTGGATGTCGAGTGAGCCGCTCGTCAGGAAGGCCCGGAGCTTGCCCTTCCTGCGCGGTGCGTCCTCGACGACGCGAGGACCGCCCGTCTGCGCGTCCGTCGCCGGGGGGATCGGGTCGGGACCGGGGCTGCTGGTGTCGGACGTCGGTGGGACTGCAGTCACTTCGAACTCCGCTCAGGAGGGCTGGGTGCGCGCGCGCGTCAACCACAGGTACCACGCGAGCAACACTCGTGTCAGGTATCCGACGTTCGTTGCGGCTTCGTGACCTCGGTGGTCGCGTTCGCGACACCTGTCGCGGGGCGGGCCGGAGACGGCGGGCTGGAGACGCGGGCTGGAGACGCGGGCTGGAGACGCGGGCGGTCGGACGGGAGGCGCGCTGCGGCCCCGTCACGGGCCTCCCGTCCGCCGTCGGGTCACCTGTCCGTTCCGCGCACGCGCCGCGCACGCTGGCACCGGTCGGTCCGTGCGCACCGGCGCCGGCGCCGGCCGGCCGGCTCAGCGCTCGACGGCGTCCGCCGGGGTGTTCTGCTGCCGGTGCAGGAGCGCATAGGTGCCGTCGAGCGCGAGGAGTTCGTCGTGCGTCCCCTGCTCGACGATCCGCCCGTGGTCGAGCACGAAGATGACGTCGGCGTCCCGGATCGTCGACAGCCGGTGTGCGATCGAGATGGTGGTGCGCCCCGCGGCGGCCGTGTCGAGCGCGGTCTGCACCACGCGCTCCGAGATCGAGTCCAGCGCGCTCGTGGCCTCGTCGAGCACGAGCACCGGCGGGTCCTTCAGGAGCACCCGCGCGATCGCGATCCGCTGCTTCTCGCCACCGGACAGCCGGTACCCGCGCTCCCCCACGACGGTGTCGTAGCCGTCCGGGAACGAGGCGATCGTGTCGTGGATGTTCGCCGCCCGTGCCGCTCGTTCGACCTCGTCGTCGGTGGCGTCCGGCTTGGCGTAGCGCAGGTTGTCGCCGATCGTCGCGTGGAACAGGTACGTCTCCTGGCTGACGATCCCCACGTGGCGCATGAGGTCCTCGTGCACGAGGTCGCGGACGTCCTGTCCGGCGAACCTCACGGAACCCTCGGTCGCCTCGTACAACCGTGGCACCAGGTACGACACGGTGGTCTTGCCCGCACCCGACGGACCGACGAAGGCAGCGAACTGCCCGGGTCGGAGGTCGAACGAGACCCCGCGGAGCGTCGGCTTGTCGGCCTCGCCGTCCGGGTACGTGAACGTCACATCGTCGAACGCGACGTGACCGACCATGGTGTCGTCGACGGGCTTCGCCGTGGGCGAGTCGGTGATCGCGGGCTTCAGGTCGAAGTACTCGAAGATCCGAGCGAACAGCGCTCCGGAGGTCTGCAGGTCGAGCACCACCCGGAGCAGTCCGACCGTCGGGAACAGCAAGCGCGACTGCACCGTCGTGAACGCGACGATGGTGCCGGCGGTGATCGGGACGTCGCCGATGATCAGCCAGGCTGCGACGAGGTAGATGATCGCCGGGATGATCGACAGGAAGATCTGCACGATCGCGAAGAACCACTGCCCGGACATCTGCTGGCGGACCTGCAACTGGATCTGGTTGCGGTTCTCGTCCCCGTAGCGGCGGGTCTCACTGCGCTGCTGGTTGAAGCTCTTGGCCAGCAGGATGCCGGAGACGCTCAGTGCCTCTTGCGTGATCGCCGTCATGTCGGACAGCGACTCCTGCGTCTGCCCGGCGATGCGGGCACGGACCTGCCCGACCCGACGCTGCGCGATGACGAGCAACGGCAGCAGCACGACCGCGACCAGGGTCATCTGCCAGCTCAGCAACAGCATGGCGACGATGGCGGCGATGACCGTGACGGTGTTGCCGAGCACCGACGAGATCGTGTTGTTCAGCACGCTCGCGACGCCGCCGACGTCGTTCTGCAGGCGGGACTGGATGACACCGGTCTTCGTGCGGGTGAAGAACGCGAGTTCCATGCGCTGCAGGTGCCCGAACAGGCGCATCCGCATGGCGCCCATGACCTTGTTGCCGACCGTCGCCGTCAGGTAGGTCTGCCAGACGCCCACCCCGGCGCTCGCGATCCAGAGGAACACCATCGCCGACACGAGCTCGACCAGCACCGGGACGTCGGGGCTGCCGGAGGGTGGGAACAGGCCCCGGTCGAACGCCTGCTGCGTCAACAGCGGCGGGATCACCGAGATCGCCGCGCCGATCAGGACGAGGACGACCGTCAGGATGATCGACCGCCGGTGCGGGACGAACAGCCCGGCGATCCGCTTCACCAGGTGCGGGATCTTCGGCGCTTCGGCGTTGGCGGCCTTCTGCGCACGGAAGTCACCGCTGGAGATCCGGCCGCCGCCGCGCGGACCACCGCCACCGCCGCCCCCGCGCATCCCGCCGCCCATGCTCATGCAGCAACCGTATCCCCGCGGTCGGACATCGGCGCGCGCTCGACGACCGCCGTTCCGCGGTGCAGTCCGACGGCCGTATTTGACCCCGTTCAGGGGGCGTGCGAGCATGTGCCGTCCCCGCCCCCGCACCACCGAGGTCCCATGACGTCCGCGCCGTCCCGTCCCACGTCCCTCCGCCAGCAGCTCGCCCGCCGCAAGCCGATCGAGCAACTGCAGTCCGAGGCGGCCGTCGGCGTCAACGGCGAACCGCTCCGCCGGTCGCTCGGTGTCTGGCACCTGACGATGATCAGCGTCGGCGCGACCCTCGGGACCGGCATCCTCGTGGTGCTCGGCACGGCCGTGCCGCTCGCGGGTCCCGCCGTGTGGATCTCCTTCGTCGTCGCCGGGATAGCGGCCCTGCTCTCGGCACTGTCCTACGCCGAGATGGCCGGAGCCGTCCCGACCTCGGGGTCGAGCTACTCGTACACCTACGCCACCATGGGCGAGGGCATCGCGTGGGTCTGCGGATGGTGCCTCGTCCTCGAGTACGCCGTCTCGGTGGCCGCGGTCGCGGTCGGCGCGAGCGAGTACGTGGACGAGACCCTGCGCGTGTTCGGGTTACACCTGCCGACAGCACTGTCCGCGCCTCCGGGCGACGGCGGCGTCGTGAACCTGCCGGCGGCCGTCCTGGTCCTGCTCGCCACCGTCGTCCTGATCCCCGGTGCCCGCGAGAGCGCCTGGGTGAACACCGTCATGGTCGTCGTGAAGATCGCACTGCTCGTGTTCTTCGTGGTCGTCGCCTTCGCGGCCTTCCAGGCGCAGAACTTCGAACCGCTCGCGCCGATGGGTGCCGCCGGGGTGACCGCCGCCGCGTCCAGGCTCTTCTTCTCGTACATCGGCTTCGACGCCGCCTCCACCGCCGGCGAAGAGGCGAAGAACCCCCGCCGCGACCTCCCCCGGGCGATCATCGGTTCGATCGCGCTCATCACGGCGCTCTACATCCTCGTCGCCATCGCCGCGATCGGTGCCCGTTCGTGGACGGACTTCTCGTCGTCCGAGGCCTCGCTCGTCCGCATCGTGGTCGACGTCACGGGTCAGCCGCTCGTCGCACTGGTCTTCTCGATCGGCGCGGTGATCGCGATCGCGAGCGTGGTGCTGACCGTGCTCTACGGCCAGACGCGGATCCTGCTCACCATGGCCCGCGACGGCCTGGTCCCGAAGGTCTTCGGTCGGGTCTCCCGGCGCACCGGCACCCCCATCGCGAACACGTTGATCATCGGCATCGCGGTCACGATCGTCGCCGCTTTGGTCCCCCTGGGCGAGCTCGCCGACGCCACGAGCATCGGCACCCTCGTCGCGTTCGCGCTCGTCAACGTGTCGGTCATCGTGCTCCGTCGCTCGCAGCCCGACCTCGAGCGCTCGTACCGCGTGCCGCTGTTCCCCGTCGTGCCGATCCTCGGCGCCCTGAGCTGCGTGCTCCTGGCGGTGTTCCTCGGCGCAACGACGTGGATCGCCTTCGGCATCTGGATGGTCGTCGGCGCCGTGCTCTACCTGGCCTACGGCCGCCGTCACAGCACCTTGCGCTGACCCGCGCCGCCCTCCGGCGCTGGCCGCGCCCCCCTCCGCCAAAGCGACAGGGTGCCGCCAACAGTTCGCGAACATCTGTCGCTCTGCCAGGAGGCCCGGCTCGTCTCCGGCAAAAAGTGTCGCTCTGGCAGCACGGAGGGTCTGAACTCCGCACTCCCGCGCGCGATCGCCATCAACGGCACGGCACGCCGTGCTGTCGGAACAGCGACCGGAGCCGTTCTGGTGCCACGACGTGCTCCCAGTAGACACGGACGAAGCCGTTCACCTCTGATCGACCCCGGACACGGTCTTCACGCTGCTTCTCGGTCCACACGGCTTCAGCGCCGGTCTTCCCTCCGAGCATCCCGGGGTCCTCGTACTTCTGTCGACCGTCGAACTCCACGACGATGCCCTGGCGTGGCAGCCAGAAGTCCACACGGTCGACACGGCCGTCCGGTGAGCGGAACTCGTGCTGGGGTTCCCAGTCCGGACAGTGCAACTCGGCAGCGCGGACGGCCAAGTACGACTCCCCGACCGACTCGTGGCGTGCATCACAGATCGTCAGGGCCTGCTCGAGCCGGGCCGCGCCCCACGGACCTCCGGCAACGCACAGACGCTCGAGCTCCCCGCGTTCGACACCGCTCCGCAACGCGTGGTCGAGCCCCACGACGGCATCGGCGAGGGTGCCACGCCGAGCGTTCTCGACGGTGGTCTGCGCCAGCGCGGTGAACGGGACACCGTGGAACAGCTTTCCCGATCGTTCGGGCGCACCGGCATGGACGGTCAGGCCCACCCGGTGCCGATCGTGCTCGAGCCCGGCGTCGACGACCTGGACACGATCGGGCCACGGATCGAGTCGTGGCAGACCGAACACCGCAGCAGCCGAGTCGAGCGCGAACACCGCGTCGGACCGGAGCAACGGGATGACGGCCCGCATCCGGACGAGGTGTCGAGAGCGACCGTCCAGAGCCTCCCACTGCGCACGTTCGACGTAGACGCCATGCCGGACGCGCACGAGCTCGCCAGCCCGCTGCCGTCGCTGGAGATGGCGGGCGCCAGCCCGGTCGAGGTCGTTCGTGCGGAGGATCTCGATGGCGTTGGCGGGATGCATGACAGCACACTGTCGCTCCAGACGACCGGTCTCAGGAGCCTGAGCCGATCTGTGGACAACCGCCGCGCCTCCCGGCGGTCAACAGTGTCCTGCCAAAGCGACAGATCTCAGCAGTCCCCGACTGAATGTGCTGCCATCGCGACAGAATCCCGCGAACAGTTGGCGCCACTCTGTCGCTTTGGCGCAAGCGCCACTCGGGCCGTACCCGCACCCGCACCACCCGCACAGCCCCGCACCCCCGGCAACGACGAAGGCCGCCACCCCGAGGGGCAGCGGCCTTCGTGAACCGAACGGTCGAGACTACGCGAGCTCGATCGTGGCGCCAGCGGCCTCGAGGGTCGCCTTCGCCTTGTCGGCGGTCTCCTTGTTCGCACCCTCGAGGATCTTGGCGTCGGCGGTCTCGACGAGCGCCTTCGCCTCACCGAGGCCGAGCGACGTCAGGCCACGGACCTCCTTGATGACCTGGATCTTCTTGTCACCAGCGGACTTGAGGATGACGTCGAACTCGGTCTTCTCCTCAGCGGCCTCGGCCGGGGCAGCGGCGGCCGGAGCGGCAGCAGCGGCCGGGGCAGCAGCGGTGACCTCGAAGACCTCTTCGAACTTCTTCACGAAGTCCGAGAGCTCGATGAGCGTGAGCTCCTTGAAGGCCTCGATGAGCTCGTCCTGCGAAAGCTTCGCCATGATTTTCTCCTACTACTCAGTAATACGTGTGGTTGTGGAACGCGAGCCTGATCAGGCCGCGGACTCCTGCTTCTCGCGAAGGGCGTCCACGGTGCGGACGGCCTGCGAGAGGGGGGCCTGGAACAGGTACGCAGCACCGAACAGCGAGGCCTTGAAGGCGCCGGCGAGCTTGCCGAGCAGAACTTCACGGGACTCGAGGTCGGCGAGCTTGTCCACCTCGGTCGCGGTGAGCGGGTTACCGTCGAAGTAACCGCCCTTCACCACGAGCTCGGGGTTCGCCTTGGCGAATGCACGCAGCGACTTCGCGACGGCGACGGTGTCACCGTGGACGAAGGCGAGAGCGGACGGACCGGCGAGTTCCTCGTCGAACGAGGAGATGCCGGCGTTGTTCGCCGCGATCTTGGTCAGCGTGTTCTTCACCACGGCGTACGTGGCGTGCTCACGGATCGAGTTGCGGAGCTCCTTGAGCTGCGCGACCGTGAGACCGCGGTACTCGGTGAGCAGAACGGCGTTCGAGCTACGGAAGGACTCCGTGAGCTCGGCGACCGCAGCTTCCTTGTTCGCCATGGTTCTCCTTGGGGGTTTCTTGCCGGTAGCCCCAGGTCCACGAACGAAAAAAGCTCCGGCGCAGAGGCTCGGAGCTGCTCTCACCAGATGGTGGGAGTGGTTCGGAACACCTGCGCGGGATGCCTCACGAGTGAGGACCTTCGGTCATGATGCACGCAGCACGACATCCGGCGGTCTTTGGCTTCGAGAACAGTAGCAGATGCCGTGGACGAGACCAAACGGCGGACGGGAGGCGCGGTGCGGGCCCGCCCCGCACCTCCCCAGCGTCAGTGGGTCGCGTCCACCGCAGCGGGCGTCCCCGACCAATCAGCGGACACCGCAGCAGCGGCCGACGCGGCCGACTCCGACTCCGCCGCAGCCGACGGATCCACCGGCAGGTGCACCGTGAACACGGTGTCGCCCGGCACGCTCGCCACCTCGACGCTGCCGCCGTGCGCCTGCACGACCGCGTCCACGATCGCGAGCCCGAGCCCTGTCGACCCCACGGTGCGCGACCGGGAGCTGTCGGCTCGGGCGAACCGCTCGAACAGCTTCGGCAGGAACTCCGGGTCGATGCCCTGGCCGGTGTCCCGCACGGTCAGGTCCACGCCGGGGCCGGACGGCGACGGCGCGAGGCCCACGGTGATGCGGGTGCCCTCTGGTGTGTGGGTCCTGGCGTTGGTGACGAGGTTCACGATCACCTGGTGCAGGCGCGCGGCGTCCCCCACGACCACGACGGGTGAGGACGGCACGTCGATCTCGATGACGTGCTCCGGCGATGCCGCGTGGGCGTCGTTGACGGCGTCGAGCACGAGGCCGGTCAGGTCGACCTCGTCGAACTGGATCTCGCGCCCCTCGTCGAGGCGGGCGAGGAGCAGCAGGTCCTCGACCATCGACGTCATCCGGATCGACTCGGACTCGATGCGGCTCATCGCGTAGACGACGTCCTTCGGCAGGTCACCGCCCATCCGACGGGTGAGCTCGGCGTACCCGCGCACCGAGGCGAGCGGGGTGCGGAGCTCGTGCGAGGCGTCGGCGACGAACTGCCGGACCTTCTGCTCGGAGCGTTCCCGGGCCTGCATCGCGCTGCCGATGTGCCCGAGCATCCGGTTGAAGGCGCTGCCGACCCGGCCCACCTCGGTGCGGGGGTCGGTGTCGGGCACGCGGACGCCGTCCAGGGCGTCACTGCGGTCGAGGGGCATCCGTGCCACGGTCGAGGCGGTCTCGGCGACGCGCTCGAGCGGGCGGAGCGAACGCCGGACCACGACGGCGGCGACGATCGACGCGGCGAGCAGCGCGGTGCCGACGACGATGACGACCACCCAGAACAGCTTCCAGACGCTGTCGTAGACCGACGCCATCGGCAGTCCGACGACCAGCACGGCGGGACCGACGTCCACTGCCGTGATCCGGTAGCGGCCGATGCCGGAGCCGAGGTCGACCGTGGTCGGATCGGCACCGACGCGCACCGTGCCGAGTGCCGCCACGCTCGACTGTGTGATCCCGCCCGGGCGCCCGTACTCGTCGAGCACGTTCGCGATGACGACCTGCCCGTCGACGAAGTACGCGGTCAGTGTCCCGGCAGCCTGCCCGGACAGCCGCGTGAGGTCGATGCCGGGCTGACCCGACTCGTTCTGCTGCAGGTACCGCTGCGCGCGGTGCGTGGCGCCCGTGATCTGCTTGTCGATCGCGTTGGTCTGGATCGAGGAGAGCGCGATGATGCTCGCCGCCCCGATCACCGCGCTGACGGCGACGACGAGGGCGACGATGCTCAGGACGAGCCGGCGCCGGAGGGTCACGAGGTGGGCTTGATGACGTACCCGACGCCGCGCACCGTGTGGATCATCGGGGTTTCGCCGGCGTCGATCTTCTTCCGCAGGTACGAGATGTAGATCTCGACGACCGAGGACTTGCCGCCGAAGTCGTACGACCACACGCGGTCCAGGATCTGCGCCTTCGACAGCACACGACGGGGGTTGCGCATCAGGAACCGGAGGAGCTCGAACTCGGTGGCGGTCAGCTCGATCGGCCGGCCGGCACGGTGCACCTCGTACGACTCCTCGTCGAGCACCAGGTCGCCGACGACGATGCGGGAGTCGCCCGCCTCGGAGATCGAGATCTGCGAGCGGCGGATGAGGCCCCGCAGTCGCGCCACCACTTCCTCGAGCGAGAACGGCTTCGTGACGTAGTCGTCGCCGCCGGCGGTGAGCCCGGTCACGCGGTCCTCGACCGAGTCCTTCGCGGTGAGGAACAGCACCGGGGTGTCGTCGTTGTTCTGCCGCAGCCGGCTGAGCACCTGCAGGCCGTCGAGGTCCGGCATCATCACGTCGAGCACCATCGCGTCGGGCTTGAACTCCCGCGCCGTCGTCAGGGCGTCCTGCCCGCCGTTCGCGCTCTTCACGTCCCAGCCCTCGTAGCGGAGCGCCATGGACAACAGGTCGGTGAGGCTGGCTTCGTCGTCGACGACCAGGATGCGCAACGGGGTTCCGTCGGCACGCGTGAGGCGCGGGGCTGCTGCAGGCTGGGAGATGGTCACGTCTTCGAGTATCGAGGAATTCCTATGAGCTGTCTGTGGGCCGCCCCTCCGCGCTCTGTGGATCGCTCCGAGTGCACTCGGCCGCTCCTTCGTAGGTTGGGGGGATGCTGCGATCCTCCGCTTGGCCACCGTCCGCCAAGCACGTCGACACCGCGGGGATCGAGGAGACGGCCGGGAGGCCCGGCTCGAGCCCGGCAGACCGTCTGACGGCCGCGCGCACGCTCGCCACCACCACCCCGCTCCTGTCCGCGGGGACCGCCGGCGGGTTCCTCGCCACGCTCGCCGCCGTCGCCGCGGGCGACGTCGCGACCGCCCGCACCGTCGAGCCGCACCTCGACGCGCTCGGCATCCTGCAGCAGGCCGACGTGCCGGTCCCCGCCGACTCGACCTGGGGCGTCTTCGCCGCCGAGGGCCCGGGGCTCCGCCTCGAGGCCGCGCTCCAGGACGACGGCACGGCGCTCCTGACCGGCACGAAGCCGTGGTGCTCCCTCGCGTCGACGCTGTCGCACGCGCTGGTGACCGCGCACGCCGGCGACGACCGTGTCCTCGTCGCCGTGGACCTGCGCCAGGACGGCGTCACCGCGCACGACGAGGCCTGGGTCGCCCGGGGCCTGCCCGACGTGCCGAGCGGCCCGGTGGACTTCGACGGTGCCACGGCACGGCTCGTCGGCGCACCCGGCTGGTACCTGCAGCGACCGGGCTTCGCGTGGGGCGGCATCGGCGTCGCCGCGTGCTGGTGGGGCGGTGCGGTGGGCCTCGGCAGGGTCCTGCGCGCGCTGGCCGCGGCCCACCCGGAGTCCGAACTGCTGCAGGCCGCGCTCGGTGCGACCGTGCTCGACCTCGCGGACGCCGAGGACGTCCTCGCCGACGCCGCCGCCCGGATCGACCGGTCCGAGGCCGCCGATGCTCCGGACGCCGACTGGCCGCTGCTCGCCCAGACGGTGCGCTCCCGGGTGCGCCGAGCGGTGGACGCCGTGCGCGAGCGGGTCGTCGCCACCGTCGGCCCGGCTCCCCTGACCTCGGACCCCGCGGTCGCGGCGCGGGTCGCCGACCTCGAGCTCTACGTGCTGCAGGACCACGGGGCCCGTGACCTCGCCCGGATCGGCCGCATCGTGACGGAGCGCGGCGGTGTCGCGTGGTGAGCTTCGACCACCGCGAGCCGGGCACCGACCCCGCGGTGTGGACGCCGTTCCTCGACACACGGTCGGCCGCACCCGTCGACCTGGACGGCATCGGCTCCGTGGTCGTCCTCGCGCCGCACCCCGACGACGAGACCCTCGGTGCCGGCGGGCTCATCGCGACCGCAGCCGATGCGGGACTCCCCACCCACGTCGTGCTCCTCACCCGCGGCGAGCGCTCGCACCCGGACTCACCCACCACGACGGCGTCGGAGCTGGCCACCGTGCGCGACGACGAGTTCACCCGGGCCCTTGCCACGCTGCACCCCGGGGCCACGGCGTCGTCGGTCGGGATACCCGACGGCGGGACGCGGGAGCACCGGGACGAGGTCGCCGACGCCCTGCGGCGAGCGCTCGACGACGCCGCGCGGCCGACGCTCGTGGTGGCGCCGTGGCGCGGGGACGGTCACCGGGACCACCGCATCGCGGGCGAGGTCGCCGAAGCGGTCACCGCCGAGGCCGCCGGGGTGTCGCTGCTGACGTACCCGATCTGGGCGTGGCACTGGGACGACCCGTCCGCGTCCGCACAGCCGTGGGACCGAGCCCGGGTCCTGCCGTTGGCCGACGCCGTCCGGGAGCGGAAACGCGCCGCCCTCGACGCCTACGCCTCGCAGGTCCGCCCGCTGTCCGGTGCCGCCGGGGACGAGGCGATCATCGACGACCGGCACGCCGCGCACCACCTGCGGTCGACCGAGTGGTTCTTCGTGCCGGAGCCGACGGCGTCGCGCTCGCGGGAGTCGTTCGACGCGCACTACGAGCGGAAGCCGGAGGGCTGGGACTTCGAGCGCTCCTGGTACGAACGCCGCAAGCGGGCGGTGACGCTCGCCGCGCTCCCCCGCGAGCGGTACCGGTCCGCGCTCGAGCTCGGCTGCGCCACGGGCGTCCTCACCGCAGCGCTCGCCGAACGGGCCGACGCCGTGCTCGGCACCGACATCTCGGCCGCACCGCTGGCCCGGGCTGCCGTCCGTGCGCCGAGGGCCCGGTTCGTGCAGGCCTCGCTGCCCTCCGAGTGGCCGACGGGTCGGTGGGACCTCGTCGTGATGTCCGAGGTGGGCTACTACCTGTCCCCCGCCGACCTCGACGAGACGATCGACCGGGTGCTGGCGTCGCTCGACGACGACGGCGTGCTGGTCTCCTGCCACTGGCGCCACCCCGACGACGAGGCGGTGTCGAGCGGTGACGCGGTGGACGCCCGGCTCGCGGAACGGTGGCCACGACCGGCGCTCGTCCGCCACGTCGAACCGGACTTCGTGCTGAGCGTCCTGCCCGGCCCCGGCGTCGTGTCGGTCGCACGGGCCGAGGGACTCGTCCGGTGACCGCGCCCTCCGGCGTCACGCGGATCGACGTCGTGCTGCCCGCCCACGACGAGGAGGACCGCATCGCCGCCTGCCTCGACGCCCTGCTCGCCGCCCGCGCCCGACTCGCCGGGGAACACCCCGACGTGGCGGTCTCGGTGACGGTCGTGCTCGACGGCTGCACCGACGACACGGCGACGGTCGTCGAGCGCTTCCCCGTCGACGTCGTCGCGACCGCCCACGTCGGCGTCGGTCGGGCGCGCACCATCGGGGCCACGCACGCGCTCCGGCAGCACCCCGCCGACCCGGCGTCCCGCTGGCTCGCCCACACCGACGCGGACTCGCGGGTGCCGGAGGGCTGGCTGGTCCAGCAGGCCGACGCCCTCCGGTCCGGGGCGCACGTGCTCGTCGGCGCCGTCGTCCCCGACCCGGACGACCTGGACCCGGTCGTGCTCGCCCGGTGGACGCAGGCGCACCCGCCCGGTGCCGCGCTCGGGCACGTGCACGGCGCGAACCTCGGCGTGCTGGCATCGGCGTACCTGGCGCTCGGCGGGTTCGACCCCGTCCCCGAGCACGAGGACGTCCGGCTCGTCGAGCGGGCGCACGCGATGGGGTTCCGCGTCGATGCGACGATCGACCTGCCGGTGGTGACGAGTGGTCGGTTCGCCGGCCGGACGCCCGGCGGCTACGCGGAGCACCTGCGCCGGGAGTACGGCGACGCGAGCTGAGGGCCCCTTAGACAGCTCATAGGCTGCCGATGGGGCGGCCACTGACCGGCTGCCTACGTTCTCCTCCGTCGGCCCCGCCGTGCGCTCTGCGCGGCCGGTGACCCCAGCCGGCCACCACCGAGGAGAACCATGTTCCTGACGTACCTCAGGCGCGAACTCACGAACCGCAAGAAGCAGACCGTCATCATCGCGATCGGCATGGCGTTGGCCATCGCCCTCGTGGTCATCGTGTCCTCGATCGCGGGCGGCGTGAAGGCGGCACAGTCCAGCGTCCTGCAGTCCGTGTACGGCGTCGGCACCGACATCACCGTCACGAAGACGACGACCCCGAGCGCGTCGGGTTCCGGTCGGCCGAGCTTCGACTTCGGCAGCCAGAGCGGTGACGACAGCGACAGCAGCGGTTCGACCGACCTGTCGCAGTCACGGCTCGCCGTCGCCCGCGGCACGAGCACGCTCAGCGCCGCGAACCTCACGACCGTGACGGGCACCGACGGCGTCAAGGCGGCGACCGGTGTCCTGACCCTCGAGAACAGCACGTTCTCGGGGCAGGTCCAGCAGTCGACCGACGGCAGCAGCACGGACAGCAGCAGCTCCGACGGCAGCAGCACGGACAGCTCCACCCAGCAGGGCCCGCCGAGTGGCGACTCCGGCCAGGGCGGCGGCTTCGGCGGCGGCTCGTTCAACGTCGACTCGTTCACCGTGACCGGCATCCCGGTCTCCGGCGACGCCGTCGGCCCCCTGACCAGCACCGAGCTCACCAAGGGCCGCACGTTCACCGCGAAGGACGCGGGCAAGGACGTCGTCGTGCTGGACGCGTCCTACGCGAAGAGCGAGTCGAAGGCGGTCGGCGACACCGTCGACATCGGCGGCACCGACTTCGAGGTCATCGGCATCGTCACCTCGACCGGCTCGTCGTCGACGACCGGCTCGAACACCTACATCCCCCTCGACACCGCGCAGGCACTGGCGGACCTCGACGGCAAGGTCACCTCGATCTACGTGTCCGCCGAGTCCTCGTCGGACGTCAGCGCGATCAAGACCGCCCTGCAGCAGAAGCTCACCACCGCCACGGTCTCCACCGAGTCCGACCTGGCGTCGAGCGTCTCCGGTTCGCTGAGCACCGCGTCGAGCCTCGTCTCGAACCTCGGCACCTGGCTGTCGATCGTGGTGCTGGCGGCGGCGTTCCTCATCGCGATCCTCTTCACGATCTCCGGCGTCACGAGGCGCACCCGCGAGTTCGGCACCCTCAAGGCCATCGGCTGGTCGAACGGCCGCATCACCCGGCAGGTCGCCGGAGAGTCGCTCGTGCAGGGCCTCATCGGCGGTGTCCTCGGCGCAGCAGCTGGTCTGATCGGCATCCTCGTGGTGAACATCATCAGCCCGACCATCTCGGCGAGCGCCTCGAGCACGACCGGTGGCGGCGGCGCGGGTGGCGGCGGTGCCATGCCCGGTGGCGCGGCGACCGCGGCCGCGGGCAGCGGCACGACGGGCGGTGCCCCGGCCGGTGGCTTCGGCGGCGGCGCGAGCACCGCGTCGACGACCGACGTGGTCCTGCACGCCCCGGTGACCGTCGAGGTGATCCTGCTGGCGATCGGCCTCGCGATCCTCGGTGGCCTCATCGCCGGCGCACTCGGCGGCTGGCGCGCGAGCAAGCTCCGTCCGGCCGAGGCCCTGCGGAGCGTGGCCTGATGCCCGGCCCCGCCACGGGCGCGGTGCCGACCGCCGGCCCCGCACCGACCCCGAGCACGCGACCAGAAGGAGTGACCGTGACCAGCACCGACAC
Organism: Curtobacterium sp. PhB78; assembly: GCF_003751685.1. Taxonomy (NCBI): domain Bacteria; kingdom Bacillati; phylum Actinomycetota; class Actinomycetes; order Micrococcales; family Microbacteriaceae; genus Curtobacterium; species Curtobacterium sp. PhB78. Next base: position 552,209 of record NZ_RKIA01000001.1, on the reverse strand, counting down.
CGCACCCGGCCAGGCGGAGGCGAGCCGCGCCTCCAGTCCGATGTACCGGCTGACCAACGTCAGCAAGACGTACAAGCAGAAGAACCGCACCGTCACCGCCCTGACGAACGTGGACCTGACGATCCCGCAGGGACAGCTCGTGGCGATCCAGGGGCCGACCGGCGGCGGAAAGTCGACGCTGCTGCAGATGCTCGGGGCGCTCGACCGGCCGACGGCCGGCTCGATCCACCTCGGCGGCGACCGCGACGTGGCGAAGCTCGGCGACCGTGCGCTGACCGACCTGCGGGCGACCGAGATCGGCTTCGTGTTCCAGAGCTTCAACCTCATCCCGACGCTGACGGCGCTCGAGAACGTCGAGACGGCGTTCGCGGGGTCGCTCGCGAACCGGGCACGTTCGGAGATCCGCGAGCGGGCCACGGCGGCGCTCCGCGAGGTCGGGCTCGGCGAGCGGATGGAGCACCTGCCGGCCGAGCTCTCCGGCGGGCAGCAGCAGCGCGTGGCGATCGCCCGTGCCTTGGTGAAGAACCCGAGCGTCCTGCTGGCGGACGAGCCGACCGGCGCGCTCGACGAGGGCACCCGCGACGAGATCATGGGGCTCATCGAGAAGCAGTGGAAGGAACGCGGGCTGACGGTCGTCATCGTCACGCACGACTCGTGGGTGGCGAAGCGGGCCGAGCGTCGCCTGCACCTCAAGCAGGGGCAGGTGCGCGAGGTCTGAGGTGACCCGAGTCTCGCGGTGGGCGACAGTCCTCGTGGCCACGAGCCCGAGGACTGTCGCTCAGACCGAGTCTCGACCCACGGGGTAGTCGCAGTAGACGAACCAGCGGGAGTCCGGGGACCACGGCGGGACGTTGACCGTGCCCTGGCCGCCGTCGAGCACGACGAGGGTCTCCGGCACCGGCATGATCCGGGCGCCGCGGACGAGCACCCCGGGCAGCCGCCGCAGTTCCACGCGGTGGTCGGCCGGGTGGCCCTGCACCCCCGGCTCGTAGGACAGGTAGAGCAGGTGCTCCCCGTCCGGCGAGACGTGCGGGAACCAGTTCACCCGGTCGTCGTTCGTGATCCGGACCGGGTCGGTCGCCCCCGGCCAGAGCGCGACGAGCTGCGCGGTGCCCGGCGTGAACCGCTCCGAGTTCCACACGAGCATCTCGCCCGCGAACGAGACACCGTCGTCGGGGTGCTCGTCGCGGGTCAGGAACGTCGGGTCGCCGGTGGCGGGGTCGACGAGTGCGACGTCGGTGGTCCAGACGCCCGCCTCGGTGCGCTCCCCGACGATCGCCGCGAGGGTGTCTCCGTCCGGGGCGATGCCGTGCAGGTAGAACTTCCGGACGACCGGCAGCGCGGTGGTGACGTCGGTGAGGGTCGCGGCCGCTCCCCCGGCCGGCACCGGGACACGGTAGAGGTCCCCGTCGCGGCCGCTCACCACGACCGACTTGCCCGAGGGGTCGAGCACGTGGTCGTTGTTGATCTCGGGGACGCCCGGCATCGGCACCGGGACGAGCGCGGTCTCGTCGAGGACCTGTGCGCCGTCGGCGAGCGGCAGCAGCCACAGGTCGCCGTTCCCGTTCAGCACGAGGGTGCCGTCGTCGAGCACGTTCGGCGCCTCGACGAGCACCGTCCTCGACTCGAACACCAGCCGCGATGTCCGCGACGCCACGTCGTACACGTGCACCCGGCTGGTCTGTCCTGGCAGCAGCTGCCGCCCGCGCGCTCCACTCATGCGCCCCATCCTGCCCGGGCGGCACGGACCGGAACGCGAAAGCGACAGATTCCCGGCGATGTTCGCCGGGAATCTGTCGCTTTCGCGGAGCTGGAGCTGGAGCTGGGGTCGAGCCAGCTGCCTACTTCACCGCACCGGCGGTCAAGCCGGCCACGAACTGGCGCTGCACGATGAGGAACGCGATCACCACGGGGATGGACACGACCAGGGACGCGGCCATGATCTGGTTCCAGTACACGTTCGTCTGCGTGGAGTACTGCTGCAGACCGACCGCCAGGGTCTGCCCGTCGCCGTTGGTCATGACCGAGGCGAAGAGCACCTCGCCCCAGGCCGTCATGAACGAGTAGATGCCGACCGCCACCAGACCCGGACGGGCCGAGGGCAGGATGACCCGGAACAGGGCACCCATCGGGCCGGAACCGTCGACCATCGCGGCCTCGTCGAGCTCACGCGGGATCGTCTCGAAGTAGCCGGCGAGCATCCAGATCGAGAACGGGAGCGTGAAGGTCAGGTACGTGATGATCAGGCCGGTCCAGCTGCCGACGAGCTGGATGCCGAGCGAGTTCCCGAGGTTCGTGAAGATGAGGAACAGCGGGAGCAGGAACAGCACGCCGGGGAACATCTGGGTGGAGAGCACCGCGGTGGTGAAGGTGCTCTTGCCCTTGAAGTTCCAGCGCGAGACACCGTAGGCGGCGAACGTCGCGATGATCAGCGAGAACACCGTGGCGACCGTGCAGACCACGAGCGAGTTCACGAAGTACTTGCCGAGCGGCACCGTCGACCACATGTCGATGAACGGCTGGATGGTGATGTTGGTCGGGATCCACGTGAAGTCGTTCTGCACGTCACCGAGCGGCTTGATGGCCGTGGTGATCATCACGTAGAGGGGCACGACCGTGAACAGGGTCAGGATGACCAGGGTCACGACCTTGAAGGACTTGGCGCCGAATGTCTCACGCACGGACGGACCTCCGGTTGGTCACGGCGAGGTAGATGCCGGTGACGATGAGCAGGAAGATGAGCAGCAGGACGCTCATCGCGGCACCGGAGCCGAAGTTCCAGGTGATGAAGGACGCGTTGTAGATGTGGAAGCTCAGCAGGTCCGCGGCCGGGGGCTGCGCGGTCGAGCCGAACAGCACGAACGGCGTGTTGAAGTCGTTGAAGGTCCAGAGGAACATCACGAGCACGAGCGTCACGTTGACCGGGCGGACCATCGGCAGCGTGATCGAGCGCCACTGCCGGAACGGCTTCGCGCCGTCGACCGAGGCGGCCTCGTACACGTCGTTCGGCACCGACTGCAGGCCGGCCATCAGCATCAGGAAGGCGAAGGGCCAGGTCTTCCAGATCGCCACGACGACGACGGAGACGAAGGCGTTCGAGCCGATCAGCCAGAACGGGCCGGTGCCGTTGAACAGGTGCAACTGGTCGACCAGGACGTGGTTCACGGCGCCGGAGTCACGCTGGAACATGAACTTCCAGGTGATGATGCCGGCGTACATCGGCAGCGCGTACGGCACCAGGAACAGGGTGCGGAACAGCCCGCGGCCCCTGAACGGCTTCTGCAGTGCGACCGCGGCGGCCATGCCGAAGGTCCAGGAGAGGCCGACGACGAGCACCGTGAAGCCGCAGGTGATCAGGAAGGAGTGCAGGACGCCCTTGCCGATCGCCTGGTCGAAGTCGACGACGACCGAGTAGTTGTGCAGTCCAGCGAAGGGTGCAGCGCCCCAGTTGGCGATGAAGTACTTGGTGAGCTGGATGAACGAGATCCAGATGCCGGTGAGCATCGGGACGATGTGGATGAGCAGCTCGAACAGGATGGCCGGCGCGACGAGCGCGTAGGGCAGCCAGTTGGTCTTGCGCTTGCGACCTGGCGGACGGCCCGACAGCGTCGAGCCCTTCGTGTGCGTCAGGTCGATGCGCTCCGCATCGGGCAGGACCGTCGTGGACATGGGCGGGGGCCTTTCGGCAGGAGGGGGTTCGGGTGCTTCGCACTCCGGTCCGTGGCAGCGGACGGGAGGCACGGCGTGCGTGAGACGGGACGCTCACTGCCGGCGGATGGCCGGCTCTGGGGCTGTGGGGCCGGTGACGACCTGCCCCGGCGCGTCCGGCTGTGGACGCGAGGGGTGGAGGCCCGGGGGCGTCCTTGCGGACGCGCCCCGGGCCTCCTGGCTGGATCAGCCGTTCGCCTGGGACACCTGGTCCTGGGCGGTCTGCAGCGCGGTCTTGATGTCGCTGTCGGACACGGAGCCGCCGGTGGCGATCTTGGCGAACATGTCGTTCATCGCCTTGCCGACGGTGGACTCGAACTGGTCCTCGGCGGGGACCAGCGGGAGGGGCTTGGCCTTGTTGTTGTAGATGTCGAGGAACGTCTTCGTCTGCTCGTCGGTGACCGAGTCAGCCGCGGCGGCGAGCACCGGGAGGGCCGAGTACGGCTTGTCGAGCGTGGTCTGCGTGTCCGCGCTCGTCATGTACTTGACGAACTTGAGCGCGCCGTCCTTGTTCTTCGTGTTCTTGAAGATCGACAGGTTGATGCCGGCCGGGAACGACGCGATGTCCGCGCCGTCAGCGGTGGTCGGGAACGGCACGACGCCGAACTCGTCCGTCTTCATGCCCTGCGAGGTGATCGTCGCGTTCGCGTTGTTCTGCGTCAGCATCATCGCGGCCTTGCCGTTCGCGAAGTCCGAGACGGCCTGCGTGCCGTTGTCGTACTGCGCGTTCGAGGTGTTGACGACCTTGTCGGACTGCATCAGGTCGAGGTAGCGCTTGATGCCGTCGACGTTCGCCTTGTCGGTGAAGGTCGGCTTGCCGTCCTTGTCGAACCACTCGCCACCGTTCTGCGCCGAGGTGATGAACGCGAAGTGCGCGTTCTCGGTGTACGAACCGCCGGCGATGGTGAAGCCGTACTTGCCGCCGGTGGTGAGCTTCTTGGCGTCCGCCGTCAGGTCCTCCCACGTGGTGGGCGCCTCGACGCCGGCGGCCTTGAACATCGCCTTGTTGTAGTACAGGCCGTACGCGAGGCCGTAGAGCGGGACGCTCGTGACGGTCTTGCCGGGGGCGCCACCGGTGGAGAGCGCGACCTTGCCGAACTTGTCGGCACCGCCGATCGCCTTCATCTCGGAGTCACCGAACTCCTGGAACGCGTTCGTCGCCTGGAGCGAGGTGGCCCAGGTGTTGCCGATGTTGACGACGTCCGGGCCCTGGCCCGAGGTGACGGCGGTCTGGATCTTCGTCTGCAGGTCGTTCCAGCCGATGACCTGGAGGTTGACCTTGATGCCCGTCTCCTTCGTGAACTTCTTGAGGACGGGGGTCAGCACCTCCTTGTCGTTCTGGAGCGACGTGCCCTGGTTGGATGCCCAGTAGGTGAGCGTCTTGGAGTCGCCGGCGGATCCGGACGAACCGGAGGAGCAGGCTGCGAGGCCGGTCACGGTGAGTGCGGCGGCCGCGGTGATGGCCAGTGCGCGGATGGCAGTGCGCATGACTCTCTACTTTCTCGTCGTTGAGATGGTGCAGGGATGGTGCATGGGTGGTGCTGTTCGGGTGCTGCTGTTCGGGTGCTGCTGTGGTGTGCGGGGCGGACCCGGGCCGGTCAGGCCAGGGTCTGCTCCGCGGGGTCCCAGCCCTCTGGGAGGGTCTGGGAGGGCGACACGGTGCTCTCGACGAGCACCGCCTCGCCACGTTCTGCCGCCTCGGCGATGGAGACCATCACGTCGAGGACGTGGAAGGCGAGCGCACCGGGGACCCGGTTCTCGTCGCCGGCGCGGAGCGAGCGGGCGAGGTCGACCACGCCGGTTCCGCGCGAGTAGGTGGAGCCGACCGCGGGGATCGTCTCTGGCTCGTCGGCACCGAGCGCGTACAGCTCGGTGTCGCCGTCGAAGTTGTTCGGGTCCGGGAACACGACCGTGCCGGTCTCGCCCGCGATCTCGACGACACCCGTGCGCCCGCGGTCCGACTCGAACGAGAACACGCTCTGCGCACTCCCGCCGTCCTCGAACTCGATGAGCGCGGAGTGGTTCGTCGGGACGTCGACCGGGAACTCGGTGCCCGCCTTCGGGCCGGAGCCGATCGTGCGGGTGGCACGCGACTTCGACGCCGTCGCCGTGACCTTCTTCACCGGGCCGAACGTCTGCACGAGGGTCGTGATGTAGTACGGGCCGATGTCGAACAGCGGCCCGGCACCGTACGCGAAGAGGAACTCGGGGCTCGGGTGCCAGGACTCCGGGCCGGGGCTCTGGAAGAGCGTCAGGCCGTTGAGCGGCTTGCCGATGCGGCCGTCGCGGATGGTGCGGAGCGCGGTCTGCAGGCCGGCACCGAGGAAGGTGTCGGGTGCGACGCTGACGGTCTTGCCCGCGGCGCGTGCGGCGTCACGGAGTTCGGTCGCGCTCTCGCGGTCGAGGGCGTAGGGCTTCTCGCCCCACACGTGCTTGCCGGCGGCGAGGACCTGCAGGGCGACCTCGACGTGGGCGGCCGGGATCGTGAGGTTGACGACGATCTCGATGTCGTCGTCGGCCAGGAGCTCCTCGACGGTGCCCGACCCGGCGACGCCCCACTTCTCGGCCTGGGCGGCTGCGCGCGGCAGGTCGATGTCGGCGATGAAGCGGACCTCGACGTCGGGGAAGACGGTGAGGTTCGACAGGTACTGGTCGGAGATGACCCCGGCGCCGATGACGCCGACGCCGACGCGGCCGGTCCGGGTGCTGCTGTCGAGGGCGGTGGACGCCGTGGTGTCGGTCATGCGCGGGCCCCCTCGAGGAACGTGTAGGAGTCGGCGACCGCCTGGAAGACGTCGCCCTCGTGGCCGTCGAGCTCGACGACGTGGAGTGCGTCGGGTGCGGCGGCGAGGATCTCGCGGATCGGCATGATGCCGTTGCCCACGGCGACCTGCTTGTCGTCGTCGTGGGAGCCGTCGCCGTCCTTGACGTGCAGGAACTCGATCTTGTCGCCGTACTTGCCGATGATCGCCACCGGGTCGTCACCGCCGACCGTGACCCAGTAGGTGTCGAGCTCGAGCACGACGTCGTCGGACAGCGCGTCGGCGAAGACCTCGTAGGCGCTGACGCCGTCGATGCGGTTCGAGAACTCGAACGCGTGGTTGTGGTAGCCGAGCACCAGGCCGTGGTCGGCCGCGCGGGGGGCGAGGGCGCTCAGTTCGCGGGCGATGGCCTCGACGTCCTCGCGGGTGGTCCAGCGGGCCTCGTCGATGTGCGGGTCGATGAGGGTGCCGAGTCCGACGGTGACGCTCGCGTGGAAGATCCGCTCGAGGTCCTGCTCGCCGGCGTCCAGCAGCCGTGCGTGTCCGCTCGGGGCGGCCAGGCCGGCGTCGCGCAGCGCGGCGGCGAGTTCGTCGGCGTTGTCGACGAAGCCGAAGGCCTCGACGTTCGTGTAGCCGATGTCGGCGATGCGCTGGAGCGTGCCGGGCAGGTCGGCCGAGAGGGCGTCGCGGACGGTGTAGAGCTGAACCGAGATCGGTTGGGTCACCAGGGGTTCTCCTCGTCGAGATGGTGCGGTCGTCACTGACCGAGCGTCACACTATGACCACTTCTGTCGGCGGTCAAGCAGAAGTTCGTGGAAGGTCGACGAACTTCGTTGCGTGGCGCGTTCGATGTGTGCTTCACTCCCCCCATGGTCGACTTGACTCGGACGGCAGCGTCGCCTCCGGTCGGGACGAGCGAGCTCTTCCAGATCCTCCGCGACGGCGTGCCGCGGACCCGGGCCGAGCTCGCCGCACTGACAGGACTCGCACGCTCCACCATCGGCGTGCGCCTGGACTCCCTCATCGAGGTCGGTCTCGTCGGCCCCGTCGACACCGCCGTCTCCACCGGAGGACGGCCGCCGGCCCAGGTGGCGCTGAAGCCCCGCGCCCGGCTCGTGATCGCCGCCGACCTCGGCGCCTCGCACGGCCGTGTCGCCGTCACGGACCTGGTCGCTGCCCCGCTCGCCACCCGCGAAGCGCGCATCGACATCGCCGCCGGCCCGGTGGAGACCCTGTCGTGGCTGGTCGCCACCATCGACGAGCTGCTCGACGAGGTCGGCCGCGCCCGACAGGACGTCATCGCCATCGGGATCGGCGTGCCCGGTCCGGTGGAGTTCTCGACCGGACGCCCGGCGAACCCGCCGATCATGCCCGGGTGGGACGGCTTCGACGTGCCGTCGTGGCTCCGCCAGCACATCGCGGCGCACGTCCTGCTCGACAACGACGTGAACATCGCGGCCCTCGGCGAACGGGAGCACGGCTGGCCCGACGTCGACCACCTGTTGTTCGTCAAGGTCGCCACCGGCATCGGGTCCGGCATCGTGTCGGACGGCGAACTGCAGCGCGGCGCCCAGGGCACCGCCGGTGACATCGGCCACGTGCGGGTGTCCCGCGCCGGCGACGTCCCCTGCCACTGCGGCAACACCGGGTGCCTCGAGGCGGTCGCGTCCGGTCCGGCGATCGCCCGTGCCCTGCGTGCGAAGGGGCACGACGCCCACACCGGCGCCGACGTGCTGGACCTGGTGAACCGCTCCGACCTCGACGCGATCTACGCCGTCCGACAGGCGGGCCGCGACATCGGCGAGGTGCTCGCGACGTGCGTCTCGCTCATGAACCCGTCGGTGATCGTCCTGGGCGGCTCGATCACGCAGGCTGGTGAGCACCTGCTCGCCGGCGTCCGCGAGGTCGTCTACTCGCGGTCGATGCCGCTCGCCACCGAGCACCTCGTCATCGCCCAGTCGCGTGCGGGGTCGCTCGCCGCGCTGCAGGGCGCAGCGGCGCTCGCGATCGGCTACGCGCTCTCCCCCGCCGGGGTCGACGAGCTGGTCGCGTACGCCGAGGGGCGTGAGCTGGTCTCCTGACGTGGGCGCTGCGCCTCGTGAGCGCGTCGGATTCGGTCTTGCCGGTGGTCGGGGGGAGAATCGTCGGGTGACGATCGTGCAGCCCACCCTGTGGGGCGACCTGGACCCCGGCCCGGAGGAGCTGTCTGCCTCCGCCACGCCGGCTGCGGTCCCCGGGCGCGATGCGTTCACCGCCCTGCGCGGCCACACCGAGCGGATCGTCGCGCACTCCTCGGACCGCTTCGCCTGGCTCCGCGCCCGCGCCGCGGGCATCACTGCGACCGACGTCGCTCGGCTCGCCTCGCTGCACGCGGTCGAGGCCGTCGTCACCGAGAAGCGCTACGGCTCACGGTTCTCCGGCAACGCGTTCACCGAGCACGGCAAGGACCGCGAGCCCCACATCGCCGCCTGGGTCGCGGCCACGCACGGCATCCAGCCCTCGGCGCACCTGTTCCACGCCGCCGCGAACCGGGCGCACCTCGCCACCCCCGACGGCGTCGGTGTCCAGGGCTCGCGGGTGGTGCTCGCCGAGATCAAGACCACCGCGAAGGGCTGGCGGAGCATCCCCCGGCACTACCTGCGGCAGATCTGGTGGCAGCAGTACGTGCTCGGTGCCGACCGCACCCTGTTCGTCTGGGAGCGCCACGACGGCTTCGTCCCCGTCGCCGACGAGCCCGAGTGCCGCTGGGTCGACCGTGACGACGACCAGATCCGCGGACTCGTGCAGCTCGCCGACCTGGTGCTCGACAAGCTGCGCGACTTCCGCTCGTAGCCCGTCAGCTCAGACCTTGACGAGTCTCAGCCGGCTCATCCCCACGACCAGGACGCCGAGCAACCCGATCGAGACGCCCACGCCGACGCAGTAGATCGCCACGACGCCGTACCCCTGCGCCGGGTCGAGGAACGGGTACGGCACCCAGCCGTCGGTCGCGCCCCGGATCAGGATGACGATCGTCCACACCGCCGGGTAGACCAGGAACCACCAGACGTGGCGGAGGAGCAGCTTCGACCGGTCGGAGAACAGCAGCCAGTCGAGGACCGCGTACGCGGGGATGACCTTGTGCAGCACGTCGTTCGACCACTGCACGCTCGCCGACACGTCGACGTTCGTCAGCAGGGTGTTGTAGACGATCCCGGTCGTGGCGATGTAGACCGTGCCGGCGCCCCGGAGCAGGCTCACCCGCAGATCCCCACGCTTGCGGCGGGCCGAGGCGACGAGGGTCACCGCCAGGGCCACGGCGATGATGACGTTCGACTGGATCGTGAAGTAGCCGAAGAAGTTCCACGGGTTGTAGACGTCCGTCTTGGAGCTGACGAGCCACTGGGCGACGATCGCGACGACGACGGCGATGACGGCGATGAGCCGGAGCGAGTTCACGAGGGTGCGCACGGGACCACGCTACCGGGACGCCGGGCCCGACATGCGAAGAGGCCCGCACCGGAACCGGTGCGGGCCTCTTCGAGACTGATCAGAAGATCAGATGCTGTTGACGTCCAGCGGGATGCCGGGACCGAAGGTCGTCGAGACGGCGCCCTTCATGACGTAACGGCCCTTCGAGGAGCTCGGCTTGAGGCGGTTGATCTCCTCGAGCGCGGTCGAGATGTTCTCGTCGAGCTGCTCCGGCGTGAACGAGGCCTTGCCGACGACGAAGTGCACGTTGGCGTGCTTGTCGACGCGGAACTCGATCTTGCCGCCCTTGATGTCGTTGACGGCCTGCGCCACGTTCGGCGTCACGGTGCCGGTCTTCGGGTTCGGCATGAGGCCACGCGGGCCGAGCACCTTGCCGAGACGACCGACCTTGCCCATGAGCTCGGGCGTCGCGACGGCGGAGTCGAAGGACGTGTAGCCCTCGGCGACCTTCGCGATGAGCTCGTCGCCACCGACCTCGTCGGCGCCGGCTGCGATCGCGGCCTCGGCCGCTGCACCCGTCGCGAACACGATGACACGGGCGGTCTTGCCCGTGCCGTGCGGCAGGATGACCGTGCCGCGGACCATCTGGTCCGCCTTGCGCGGGTCGACGCCGAGCTTCAGTGCGACCTCGACCGTGGAGTCGGTCTTCGCAGAACCGGTCTCCTTGGCCAGGGCGACTGCCTCGGTCGGGGTGTAGAACTTGTCGGCCTCGATCTTCGCGGCCGCGGCTTCGTAGGCCTTGGACTTCTTCGCCATGGTGGTCTCCTTGCGAGATACGTGGTTGACGAGCCGGCGCGGCTCTCCCACGGAAAGGTGTCTGGGTGTGGGCCGGAGCCCGATCGGTGCTTAGGCCTCGACCGTGATGCCCATCGAGCGTGCGGTGCCGGCGATGATCTTCGCGGCCTGCTCGATGTCGTTGGCGTTCAGGTCGGCCTGCTTGGTCTCGGCGATCTGACGGACCTGGTCCATCGAGATCTTCGCGACCTTGACCGTGTGCGGGGTCGCGGACCCCTTCTGCACACCAGCAGCCTTCTTGATGAGCTCAGCGGCCGGCGGGGTCTTGAGGACGAACGTGAACGAACGGTCCTCGTAGACGGTGATCTCGACCGGCACGACGTTGCCACGCTGCGACTCGGTCGCCGCGTTGTACGCCTTGCAGAACTCCATGATGTTGACGCCGTGCTGACCGAGTGCCGGACCGATCGGCGGGGCCGGGTTGGCGGCTCCCGCGTTGATCTGCAGCTTGATCAGGCCCGTGACCTTCTTCTTCGGTGCCATGACTTGTCTTCCTCCTGGAATCGAACGCACGGGGATCCGTGCACTCTCCCGCTGGTCCGGCCGTTCCGGACCGCGGTGAAGGCCCACACGCACGAGGCGTGCGGGCCCAAACTCGATGAGTCTACCCGAACGGGGAGACCTGGACTAGAGCTTCGTGACCTGGTCGAAGCTGAGCTCGACCGGGGTCTCGCGCTCGAACAGCGAGACGAGGACGGTGAGCTTGCCGCTCTCCGGCTTGATCTCGGAGATCGACCCCGGCAGGCCCGCGAACGAGCCTTCCTTGATGGTGATCGTCTCGCCGACCTCGAAGTCGACCTCGGCAGCGGGCTGCGCCTGCAGGGAACCGCCGGACTTCGAGCCACCCTTGGTCGGGGCGGCCTCGGCGACCTGCACGAGGGACTTGAGCATGCCGAACGCCTCGTCGAAACGGAGCGGCGTCGGGTTGTGGGCGTTGCCGACGAAGCCGGTGACACCGGGGGTGTGCCGGACGACGGACCACGAGTCCTCGTTGAGGTCCATGCGGACGAGCACGTACGAGGGGATCCGGACGCGGGTGACCAGCTTGCGCTGCCCGTTCTTGATCTCGACGACGTCCTCCATCGGGACCTCGACCTGGTAGATCGACTCCTCCATCGACATCGACACCATGCGGTTCTCGATGTTCGACTTCACGCGGCGCTCGAAGCCCGCGTAGGAGTGGATGACGTACCACTTGCCCGGCTTCATCCGCAGCTCGACCTTGAAGGCCTCGTACGGGTCGACCTCGGCCTCTTCGGCGTCGTCGTCCTCGGCGTCGATCGCTTCGTCGGCGGCGAGGGTCTCGTTCGCCTCTTCGGATGTCTCGGACTCGAGCTCGATCTCTTCCTCGTCCTCGACCGCCTCGACGGCGGCCTCGGCCTCGTCGGCGGAGTCGATCTCGAGGGCGTCCTCGACGACGGCGTCGGCCTCGGGGTCCTTGGACTCCTGCAGTGCCGTCAGCTCCTCGTCGATGCCGAGGGATTCGTCGTCCTCGGACTCGACGGAGATCGCGCGCTCCTCGGCGGACTCGGCGGAGCGCTCCTCGCCGGTCTCGACGTCGCCTTCCTGGTTCTCCTCGACCTCGGAGGACTGCTCGGCAGCCGTCGCGAGGTCGATGTCGTCGCGGGAGTAGTCAGACACAGTCGATTCTTTCCGTTCGGTGGTGCGGGTCGGGATGGCGGACGGTCCTGGTCACGATCGGCACCGTCTCGGGCGACCGTACTCCAGTGGACTGCCGCACTCGGCAGTCGACGTCCGGGTCAGGCCGTGGGCCCGTTGCCGAAGACGTACCCGACGCCGAGACCGAACACGAAGTCGAGGATCGACACCAGGATCATCATCACGACGACGAAGACGAGGACGACCAGCGTGTAGCTGAAGAGCTCCTTGCGGGTCGGCGTCACGACCTTGCGCAGTTCGCCGATCACCTGACGGATGAAGAGCACGATGGCAGCGATCGGACCCCGGCGCTCGGCCCGGTCCTGCTTCGCCTTGGCGACGACGTCGTCCGCCGTCGTCTCCATGTCTTTGCTCGCCAACTTCTACCCTTCCAGAGTTGCAGGGCGGACAGGACTCGAACCTGCAACCTGCGGTTTTGGAGACCGCTGCTCTACCAATTGAGCCACCGCCCTTCAGAGCACGTCCGTCACCGATCGTGTTCCGGTGGTCGAGTGTACGGGAGTCCGTCACACGGTGTCCACTTGGCCCCCTCCACGGCGTGCCGCGCCGATAGGCTGGCACCCGTGAGCACCGCAGCCCCCGGCCCCGAGTCCACCGCAACCCCCGCCGCCGCGCCGACCGACCGGCCGCGCATCGCGTCCCGCATCGCGGCGATCGCCGAGTCCGCGACGCTCAAGGTCGATGCGAAGGCCAAGGCCCTGAAGGCCGCGGGCCGACCCGTCATCTCCTTCGCCGCCGGCGAGCCCGACTTCGCCACGCCCGACCACGTGGTCGCCGCCGCGGTCGAGGCCGCACAGGACCCGAAGAACCACCGGTACACGCCGGCGACCGGGCTGCCGGAGCTGAAGCAGGCCATCGCCGAGAAGACCGCACGCGAGTCCGGCATCACCGTCGACCCGTCGCGGGTGATCGTCACCAACGGCGGCAAGCAGGCCGTCTACCAGGCGTTCCAGACGATCGTCGACGCCGGCGACGAGGTCCTGCTCCCCGCCCCGTACTGGACCACCTACCCCGAGGCCATCCGCCTGGCCGGTGGCGAGCCGGTCGAGGTCTTCGCCGGCAGCGACCAGGGCTACCTCGTCACCGTCGAGCAGCTCGAGGCCGCGCGCACCCCGAAGACGAAGGCGCTGCTGTTCTGCTCGCCGTCGAACCCGACCGGCGCGGTGTACACCGCCGAGCAGACCACGGCCATCGGCGAGTGGGCACTCGAGCACGGCATCTGGGTGATCAGCGACGAGATCTACCAGGACCTCGTGTACGACGGACTCCGCTTCACCGGCATCCTCGACGCCGTGCCGGCCCTCGCCGACACCACCATCCTGGTCAACGGCGTCGCGAAGACCTACGCGATGACCGGCTGGCGCGTGGGCTGGTTCATCGGCCCGGCCGACGCGGTCAAGGCCGCGTCGAACCTGCAGTCGCACCTGTCGTCGAACGTGTCGAACGTGTCCCAGCGCGCCGCGATCGCCGCCCTCAGCGGGCCGCAGGAGCCGGTGGCGGCCATGCGCGAGGCCTTCGACCGCCGTCGCCAGGCCATCGTCGCCGGGCTCAACGCGATCCCGGGCTTCGTCACGCCGACCCCGCAGGGCGCCTTCTACGTCTACCCCGACGTCACCGCACTGCTCGGTCGCGAGTGGGCGGGCTCGACCCCGACGACGACCCTCGAGCTGGCCGACCTGATCCTCGAGCACGCCGAGGTCGCGGTCGTCCCCGGCGAGGCGTTCGGTCCGTCCGGCTACCTGCGCCTGTCGTACGCGCTCGGCGACGACGACATCGCCGAGGGTGTGGCCCGCCTGGCGGAGTTCTTCGCGTAGTCGCTGCGCCCACGACACCCCGCAGAACGCAGAACGGGCCGCCTCGTCGAGGTGGCCCGTTCTGCGTTCCGGGAGGCCCGTGGCCGGGTCGTGCCGGTTCGTTCAGTCGAGCAGGTCGCCGACCACGACGGGCTCCGGCACGAGCGACACCCCGAAGCGGTTCAGGACCGTGACCTGCACGTACCGTGCGAGCTCGGCCACCTGGGCCGCCGTCGCGCCGCCACGGTTGGTCAGGGCCAGGGTGTGCTTCGACGAGATCGCCGCGCGCGACCCCGGCACGGCGTAGCCACGGTGCACCCCCGCGTGCTCGATGAGCCAGGCGGCGCTGAGCTTGACGTCGTCGCCGGCCGGCCACCGTGGCGCGTCGGCGGGGAGGGTCTCGGCGAAGGCCGCGGACACGATCGGGTTCGTGAAGAACGACCCGGCACTCCAGGTGTCCCGGTCGTCTGCGTCGAGGACCATGCCCTTCGAGGCGCGCAGGCGCAGGACCTCGTCGCGGACCGTCGTGGGTTCCACGAGGGCACCGAGGTCGACCCCGAGCGAACCGGCGAGCTGGGCGTACCGCACCGGCACGCCGTGCTCCCCCGCCGTGCCGAGCCGGAACTCGACCGTCAGCACGACACCGCGGCGTCCGTGCTTGAGGGTCGACGTGCGGTAGCCGAGCGCCAGCTCGGCCGCGGGCACCCACGTGCGCTCCCCCGTGGCCGCATCGAGGAACTCGACCCGGGTGAGCACGTCGGAGAGCTCGACCCCGTAGGCGCCGATGTTCTGCACGGGGGCGGCGCCGACGGTGCCCGGGATGCCGCTGAGGGCCTCCAGGCCGGTCCAACCGTTCGCGACGGTGGTGGCGACGAACGCGTCCCATGGTTCGCCGGCGGCGACGCGGACGGTGACGCCGTCGGCGTCCGCGTCGGCGTCCACCCCCGACGTGCGGACCAGGACGACGGTGCCGTCGAAGCCGGAGTCGGCGACCAGCACGTTGCTGCCGCCGCCGAGGACCAGCCACTCGTGGTCGTCCCACGCGGAGCGCGTGTGGGCGACGAGCTCGTCGGTCGTCGTGGCCGTGAGCAGCCGGGCGGCCGCCCCACCGACGCCGAGCGTCGTGAGGTCGGCGAGCACCGGCTCGTGCACGGTCAGCGGAACGCCACCGTGACCTGCGCCTTGCCGAGCACGGTCTGCCCGCCGGCGGTCACGGTGAGGTCGATGCGCTTCGGTCGGCCGTCGTCGTCGACGGTGCCGACCTTGGCGACGATGCCGATGGTCGCGCCCTGCTCCGGGTCCACGACGACGGGGCGGGTGAAGCGGACGCCGTAGCCCGCGACCCAGCCGCTGTCGCCGAGCCACTCGGAGACCGGCTGCACGGCGAGGCCCATCGTGAGCATGCCGTGCGCGAGCACGCCGGGCAGGCCGACCGAGGCCGCGACGTCGTCGCGGTAGTGGATCGGGTTGAAGTCACCGGAGGCGCCGGCGTAGCGGACGAGCGAGTCGCGGGTGACGTGCACCTCGCGCTCGGCGACCACTGTGCCGACCTCGATCGCGGTGGCGGGTGCGGCGGTCATGCGTCGTCTCCTCGGACCACGAGGGTCGACGTCGCCGTGACGACGTGCTCCCCCGAGGCGTCGTTCATGGTGCTCTGGGCCGTGACCATCGCGTTGCCGCCGAGCGTCTTGACGCTCGTGACGGTCAGGGTCGCGGTGAGTTCGTCACCGGCCACGATGGGCCGGTCGTAGGTGAAGGACTGCTCGCCGTGGACGACACGGGAGAAGTCGATGCCGGCGTCCGGCTCGGCCAGGAGCTGCGCGAGCGTGGCTTCCTGCACGACGACCGCGAAGGTCGGCGGGGCGACGACGTCGGCGTACCCGGCGGCGCGGGCCGCATCGGGTTCGTGGTGGACGGGGTTGGTCGCGAACACCGCGCGCGAGAACTCGCGCACCTTCTCGCGACCGACCAGGTAGGGCTGGGCCGGCGGGAACGTCCTGCCGACGAGCTCGGGGTTCACTGACACGTCGGCAGTCTACCGACGCCCGTCCGGGGGCCTGTCGATGCTGAGGATGCATCGGCTAGGCTTGCTGCGCCGGTTCGGGGGAATCGGCGGTCCGGTCGCGACACCGGATCAGGGGACGGGGGAGCAACGATGGACACCAGGACCGAGTTCGCCGTGCACACGGGCGACCGGTGCACCGCGATGGAGGCCGCCGGCGCGGCACTCCGCACGGCGGGACACCGCGTCGAGTCGACCGGTGGGACCCTCACCGCGACGACCGGCAACCTGCTGCTGACGATCCTGCTCGGCGCGCTCGTGCACCCGTCCCGCGAGTTCCGCCGCTACGAGCTGTCGACGACCGTCACCGGGGCGTCCACCACGATCACGCTGCGGCACAGCGGACACGGCACGGCGGTCTCCGGCGGCAGCATCGGCGCGAGCCGGCGACGGGCCGCGTGGCACGAGGTGAACGCGGCGATCGAGCGCGCCCTGCGCGCGGCCGGCGTGCTGCAGACGCGCACCGACACGGGGTCGCACTCCGCGCTGTAGGGCCGATCCCAGGGCGGACGGGAGGCCCGGGGCGCGTCCGCCACGCACCTCCTGGCCCGCACCTGGTCCAGCGCACAACCGAAGTGCGTCCGCACCGCTGTGCACGCAGCCCGGGAACGACGCAGCCCGGGAACGACGAAAGCCCGGCGAACAGATCGCCGGGCTTGCTGTAGCGAGGGCGGGACTTGAACCCGCGACCCCACGATTATGAGTCGTGTGCTCTAACCAACTGAGCTACCCCGCCAGAGATCCGGAGCGACACGCGCACCGGGTCGGAGCCCCGAGTCAGGATTGAACTGACGACCCCCTCCTTACCATGGAGGTGCTCTACCACTGAGCTATCGGGGCGATGTGCCGCGAACGGCACCACACGAGGATAGCAGACCTCCGACGCTGCTCCGGAACCGGGCGAGACGCCCGGGCGTGCCGCGTCGGCGACCGCTAGTTCGCGTTGGTCTGGAGCCACGCCAGCGGGTCCACGGGGACCCCGTCGACGTGCACTTCGAGGTGCAGGTGCGGGCCCGTGGAGTTGCCCGTGCTGCCCACGAGACCGAGCTCGTCGCCGACCTCGATCTGCTGACCGGTGACCACCTTGAAGGAGTTGTCCTCCATGTGGCCGTACACGCTGACGAACTGCTTGCCGTCGACGTCGTGCTCCACCCAGACGTCGTTGCCGAAGCCGCCGTCGTTCGCCTGGACCTTGATGACGGTGCCGGCGGCGATGACCCGGATCGGGGTGCCCTCGCCGGGAGCGAAGTCGACGCCCATGTGGTTCGTCGAGCAGAACGAGCAGCCCGCCACCTGACGACCGCCGAAGCCGGAGGTGATCGGGACGCCGGTGAGGAACGGCCACTGGATCGTGCCGGTCGGGTCGTTGGTGAAGCTCGAGGCGTCGACGTTCTTGTACTGCGTGGCGTCCGACACCGTGTACTGGTCGCGGCTCGTCGACCCGTCGGCTGCGGCGCTGACGCTCATCGACTGGGTCGCACCGCTCGCCGTCGACCGGGCCGCGGTCGAGCCGGTCTCCGGCACGTAGAGCGCCTGGGCGGGCAGCGACGTCGAGACGACGAGGCCGGCGACGAAGAGGAGCGCACCGACGGCCGTCACGCGCGAGGCCGCACGGCGGAACGAGGCGCCCTGCTTCCGGGCAGCAGCAGCCGGGGCGGGCGCGGCAGCGGTGCGGCTGGCCGCGATGTGTCGGGTGGCGCGGTCGACCTGCACGGCCGGTGCGGCACGGCCGGTCCGCCGACGGGACGCCGGGACCTGGCCGATGACACGGCGGGGCTGGGGCGCGACGGACTCCGCTGCAGCCGTCGCGGTGCGCGGCGCCGTGGCGCGGACGTCCGGCGACGTGGGAGCCGGCGGCGTCGTGATGCGGGAGGCCGGACGGACCGCCGACTCGGGCAGCGCGGGCGACACCGGTGCGAGGTCGATCGGCGACACGGGAGCCGCGGCCGACGATGGCGTGGTCAGCCCGACGACCTCGTCGAACGACGGGCCCGCGGCACGGTCGGGTGCGACGTCCTGCGCGTGGTCCTGCGTGACGGGAGCACCCTTCGCAGCCGCTCGCTCCGCCTCGATCCGTGCTCGTCGGGTCAGGTGGACGACCGGGGTGGCGGCGTCGACGGGACCGGTGGGGACGGACGTCAGTGGGGAGTGGGGCATGCGTGCGGTGGCGATCCTGATCGGGGAAGGGGCGCGCTCGTTGGTAACGAGCAGATAACGGGACCTGAGCACGGTAGCAAACGTCGTCGCACGTCGCCAGTCGTGGTCGTGTCCACCGGGCACCCCCAGACCGAGGGACCGACGGACCTCAGACGCCGAGCGCCTCGGCTTCCAGCCCGCGCAGCAGCGCCTCGAGGTCGTCGGCCACCCCGGGGCTCGCGAACAGGAAGGAACGGGTGCCGCCGGCCTCCCAGATGCGGACCGATGCTCCGGCCTCGCGCGCGACGACGGAGCCACCGGCCATGTCCCATGGGTTGATCCCGCGCTCGTAGTAGGCGTCGACGACCCCGGCTCCTACCGCGCAGCAGTCGAGCGACGCCGCTCCCCCGCGCCGGATGTCCCGCACCTCGCCGATCAGCCCGGCGAGCACGGACACCTGCTCACGGCGCCGGTCGGCCGTGTACCCGAAGCCCGTCGCCACGAGCGTCTCGGCGAGCGAGGCCGGAGCGCTGACGGACAGGGGGACGCCGTCGCGGGTGGCGCCCTGTCCGGCGGCGGCACGGAACACCACCCCGGTCGCGGGGGCCACCACGACGCCGGCGATCGGCTCCCACGTCGTCGGGTCGGCGGAACCCCGCACGACGCCGATGCTCACGCCGTACTCGGCGCTGCCGTACAGGTAGTTCACCGTGCCGTCGATCGGGTCGACGACCCAGGTGATGCCCGACTCCCCCGACGCCGAGCCGGACTCCTCGCCGTGGAACGCGTCGTCCGGCCGGGCCTCGGCGATCCGGGCGCGGATGAGCGCCTCGACCTCGCGGTCCGCCGCCGTGACCACGTCGACGATGCTCGACTTCCGGTCGGCGACCTCGACCCCCTCGGCCCGTCGTCGTGCGGCGAGCGTGGCCGCTTCGCGCGCGATCGTCTCGGCGAGGTCGGCGAACTGGGACGGTGTGCAGTCGGATGCCATGCACCGATCCTGCCAGGGACGACGAAAGCCCCGTCCGGGTCGGACGGGGCTTCGCGATGGTGGCAAGTGAGGGATTCGAACCCCCGAAGGCTACGCCGGCTGATTTACAGTCAGATCCCTTTGGCCGCTTGGGTAACTTGCCATGCGCACCCAGCCGGTGTGATCACCAACCGAAGGCGCGCACAAAAGCATAGCGGATCCGGAACGGTGGTCGTGACCACCGCGAGCCGATCCGCGCGACCGGAACCGGGCCCTCAGTCCGCCGTTAGGCTGTCCGGCATGGCAGACAGTTCCTTCGACGTGGTCAGCAAGGTCGACAAGATGGAGGCGGAGAACGCCCTCAACCAGGCGGCCAAGGAGATCGAGCAGCGGTACGACTTCAAGGGCGCGGACGCGTCGGTCGCCTTCAGCGGCGAGGACGTCCTCATCAAGGCGAACTCGGAAGAGCGCGCGAAGGCCGTCCTCGACGTCCTGCAGAGCAAGGCGATCAAGCGCAACATCAGCCTGAAGAGCCTCGACGCCGGCGACCCCTACCCCTCGGGCAAGGAGTACCGCATCGAGGTGAAGTTCAAGAACGGCATCGAGCAGGACGTCGCGAAGAAGATCGGCGCGTTCCTGCGCGCCAACGCCCCGAAGACCGTGAAGAGCCAGATCCAGGGTGACGAACTGCGGGTCTCCTCGAAGAGCCGCGACGACCTCCAGAACACGATCCAGCTCCTCAAGGGTGAAGAGTTCGACGTCCCGTTGCAGTACATCAACTTCCGCTGACGTCCGTGGAGCACTGGCTCACCGTCGCGATCACGGTCCTGGCCGTCCTGCTGGACCTGGCGATCCGCGTCTTCTCGATCATCTACGTCCCGATCAACCGGAAGCCGCAGACGGCGACCGCCTGGCTGCTGGCGATCTTCCTCATCCCCTACATCGGCTTCATCGTCTTCCTGGTCATCGGGTCGACGAAGCTGCCGCGTGCGCGGCGTGAGAAGCAGACCGAGATCAACGCGTACATCCTCGAACAGACCGAGGGCATCGAACGCGTGCGCCGTGACCACCCGTGGCCGCTGTGGCTCGAGAGCATCACCACACTGAACCGTGAACTCGGCGCGATGCCGCTGGTCGGTGGCAACTCGGCGGAGCTCTACCCCGACTCCGAGGAGTCGATCGCGGAGATGACCCGGGCGATCGAGCAGTCGCGGCGGTTCGTGCACGTCGAGTTCTACATCGCGACGCTCGACGACACCACGCGACCGTTCTTCGACGCGCTCGCCCGTGCACAGGCCCGCGGCGTCACCGTCCGGTTCCTGCTCGACCACTGGGCCAGCCGCGGTTACCCCGGGTACAAGGACACGCTGGCGTTCATGGACCGCGCCGGCATCGAGTGGCACCTCATGCTCCCGCTGCTGCCGCTGCAGGGGAAGTTCCAGCGCCCCGACCTGCGCAACCACCGGAAGATCATGGTCATCGACGGCTCGGTCGCGTTCACCGGGTCGCAGAACCTGATCGACCCCTCGTACGACATCAAGTCGCACATCGAGAAGGGCATGGTCTACAAGGACC
The DNA here is from genome assembly GCF_003751685.1 of Curtobacterium sp. PhB78. Taxonomy (NCBI): domain Bacteria; kingdom Bacillati; phylum Actinomycetota; class Actinomycetes; order Micrococcales; family Microbacteriaceae; genus Curtobacterium; species Curtobacterium sp. PhB78. Next base: position 531,257 of record NZ_RKIA01000001.1, on the reverse strand, counting down.
TGTTCGCCCGGTTCGAGGGACCGGTCGTCGCGGGGTTGAACGCACTGTTCGTCACCGACTGGTACAGCGAGACCGACGAACTGCTGCTCCGTGAGAGCGACCCCGTCCAGCGGGCCGACCGCGGCGACGCCCTCGACTGCCAGGTCGTGCCGTCCGGGCCCGGGTTCGACGGCGAGAACAACCTGCGCCTGTTCAACGCACTGCTCTACTCGGCGCAGAAGAAGGTGTCGATCACCTCGCCGTACTTCGTGCCGGACGACTCGATGCTCTACGCCATCACGACGACCGCCCAGCGCGGCGTCGAGGTCGAGCTCTTCGTCGGCGAGATGGGCGACCACGCCATGACGTGGCACGCGCAGCGCTCGTACTACGAGGGACTCCTCCGCGCCGGTGTGCGGATCTGGCTGTACCGGGCACCGACGATCCTGCACGCCAAGCACTTCACCATCGACGACGAGGTGTCGGTGATCGGGTCGAGCAACATGGACATGCGCTCGTTCAGCCTGAACCTCGAGGTCTCCGTGATGGTCCGAGGCCACCGCTTCGTCGACGCCCTGCGCGAGGTGCAGGACGCCTACAAGGAGCACAGCTTCGAGCTGACGCTCGACGAGTGGGTCGACCGTCCGCGCCGGTCCAAGGTGCTCGACAACGTCGCGCGGCTCACGGCAGCGCTGCAGTAGCGGACGACCGGGAGGCGCGGCTCGGCCCCGGCAGGGGCGCTCAGCGCATCGGGACGGTGGACGCCAGGGCCGCGACGGCCCGCTCGAGCGGCCCCCGTCCGAGGAACCGGCGCCAGACCATCGCGAACACGACCGAGCCCAGCGCGAACCAGCCCCACGCCTGGGCCGACTCCGGGTACTCGGGCAGCATCGCGATCACCACGAGGTGTCCCGAGTAGATCGTCAGGGGCATCGACCCGACGGCGGCGAGCGGGAACGCGATCCGCTCGGCGACCCGCCCGCGCCCGTCGAACACCAGGGTGCAGAGCGCGATGACCGCCACCGCCACCCCCGCGGTGCCGATCACGTCGACCGTCGTCGACGAGTGGTCGCGCGGTGACAGGAAGAGCTGGGCGAGGGCCTCGGCCGGCGTGCTGCCCTCGACGGCGTACGGGACGCCCGGGAACGCGAACGCGGCCCCGGCCGGCAGCGGCGCCAGCACCGTGCCGACGACGTACGCGGTGGCGGCGACCAGTGCGCCGGACGCGAGGAGCACGACCTGCCGGCCCCGCGCCTCCAGACCGGCCCGGGCGACGGCGAGACCGACCAGGACGTACGCCAGGAAGGTGACCACGGGGTAGACCAGGCCGAGCTGCTGTCCGACCATGCCCGCATCGGCGTAGGCCGGTGCGGTCGAGACGGCGACGATCGGCGACAACACGGCGCAGGCGCCCGCGATGGCGAGGAGGCACGCCGGGCGGACCCGGAGCACCGGGATCACCAGCAGGAACAGCACTCCGTACGTCGGCAGGATGACGTAGACCGGGGTGTCCAGGGCGATGAGCACGAACCCGATGCCGACGACCGCCGCGGCGCGGACCGCCAGGCGCGCCCGGACCCGCCCGATCGTCGGGGGTCCTGGCGGAGTCGTGCGACCGCTCGTCAGCCCGATCGACACCCCCGCGAGGACGGCGAACAGCGTGGACGGGCGCCCGTGCGCCACCGCGGACCACGTCGAGGGATCGGACCAGTCGAGCTGGTCCGCGATGCCGCCGATGTGCGCGGCCATCATGCCGAGCAACGCGACGGCCCGCGCGACGTCGACGCCCTGCAGTCGCACGCCGGACGCGGACGCGCCCCGGACCGCGGTGGGCGGGACGGGGCGCGTGTCGGTCATCGGTGTCAGTTCGTGGGCACGTCGACGCGACCGAGGGACACGTCGATCATCTCGTCGCGGGGCACGACCTTGATGCGCTCACGGCCCTCGGCAGCACCGAGCGCGAGCTCGTGGGTGTCCAGGTGGTGCCAGCCCTCGAGGTCGGTGTACTCGACGCCACGCTCGCGGAGCAGGGCCGGGATCGCACCCTCGGAGGGGTCCTCCGGCGTCCACCAGCTCGCCTGGTCGTTGACGATGTGCTGCACGGTCTCCATGGCGTCGGACTTCGTGTGCCCGATGAGCCCGACCGGACCGCGCTTGATCCAGCCGGTGGCGTAGACGCCCGGGATCTGCTGGTTGTCGTCGTCGAGGACCTGGCCCTCGTGGTTCGGGATGACGCCGTGGCGCTCGTCGAACGGCAGCCCGGGCAGCGGGGAACCGAAGTAGCCGACGGCGCGGTAGGCCGCCTGGATCGGGATCTCACGGATCTCGCCCGTGCCCTCCACACCGCCCTCGCCGTTCGGCCGGGTGCGCTCGTACCGGATCGCGGTGAGGTTGCCCTGCTCGTCGCCGACGAACTCGGTCGGCTTCGCGTAGAAGTGCAGGTGCAGCCGCCGGCTCGCCTGGCCGGTCTCGCGGGTGCGCCACTGCTCGAGCACCCGGTTGATGACCATGACCTGCTTGTTCGTGGCGATCGCGGTCTTCGACGCCTCGTCGTGGTCGAAGTCCTCGTCGTAGACGACCATGTCGACGTCACGGACCTCGCCGAGCTCGCGGAGCTCGAGCGGCGTGAACTTGACCTGGGCGGGACCACGGCGGCCGAAGACGTGGACGTCTGTGACGGGCGACGCCTTGAGGCCCTCGTACACGTTCGCCGGGATCTCGGTCGGCAGCAGGTCGTCGGCGTGCTTCGCGAGGATGCGGGAGACGTCGAGCGCGACGTTGCCGACCCCGATCACCGCGACGCTCTCCGCGGTCAGCGGCCAGGTGCGCGGGACGTCGGGGTGGCCGTCGAACCAGCTGACGAAGTCGGCGGCACCGTAGGAACCCCGGAGTTCGACGCCGGGGACGTCCAGGTCGGCGTCCTTGATCGCGCCCGTCGAGAAGACGACCGCGTTGTAGTGCTTCTTGAGGTCCTCGAGGGTGATGTCCTCGCCGAAGCGGACGTTGCCGAACAGCCGGACGACACCGCGGTCGAGCACGTCGCGCAGGGCGTTGACGATGCCCTTGATCCGCGGGTGGTCGGGGGCGACGCCGTAGCGGACGAGTCCGTACGGCGCGGGGAGCTGCTCGAACAGGTCGATCGACACGTCGTGTCCGTGGGCCTCGCGCAGCAGGATGTCCGCGGCGTAGATGCCGGCGGGTCCGGCGCCGACGATGGCGATTCGGAGGGTGGGCACTGATCGTCTCCAGTTCGTTCGGGTGGGGTGCTCCCGGTGGTGCGTCCCGCGCGGCGACCGTGGGGTCGACCGGTCGCGGGTGGTGTTCAGCGGCTGCGGTCGACGACGGAGTCGGCGAAGCGGGTGAGTGCCCGCTTGACGGTGCCGTCGGGCAACGGGGCGAGGGCGTCCACGGCTTCGCGGGCCCAGCGGACCGCGACCGTGCGCGTCGACGCAGTCGCCTCGTGGTCACGCAGTGCGGCGACGGCCGACTGGTACGGCACGGAGCCGACCGCGTCGTCCGGGGCGCCGTTCACGTCGCGCTCGATGCGCAGGACGAGGTCCTGCGCCGCCGGGTCGGTCGCCGCGTGCCGCCGCAGGTGCAGCATCGGCAGCGTGTCGACGCCGGCACGGAGGTCGTTGCCGGCGATCTTGCCGGTCTTGTCCGTCGCCGGTGCCAGGTCGATGACGTCGTCGACGAGCTGGAAGGCGACGCCCACCTTCTCGCCGAAGGTCCCGACGGCGTCGAGGTAGGCACGGTCGGCACCGGAGAACATGACACCGGCGCGGGCGGCGGTCGCGATGAGCGAGCCGGTCTTGTCGCTGAGCACCTGGATGTAGTGCTCGACCGGGTCGTCGTCGGGCTGCGGGCCGGTGGTCTCGTGCAGCTGACCCATGCAGAGGCGCTGGAAGGTCTCGGCCTGCATCCGGATGCCCTCGGTACCCAGGTCGGCGGTGATGAGGCTGGCGCGGGCGAAGAGCAGGTCGCCGGTCAGGATCGCGACGTTGTTGCCGTACGTGATCTGCGCTGCGGGGACCCCGCGGCGGACGGGCGCTTCGTCCATGACGTCGTCGTGGTAGAGCGACGCCAGGTGGGTCGTCTCGATGCTGACGGCGGCCTTGACCACGGCGTCGGTCACCCCGTCGCCGAGCTGCGCGATGAGCAGCGTCAGCGTCGGACGGATCCGCTTGCCGCCCGCGGACAGCAGGTAGCGGCTCGTGGTGTCGGCCAGGGTGTCCGTGGAACGCATGGCGTCCTCGAGCCCCTGCTCGACGAGCTCGAGACCGTCGTCGACGGCGGCGATGAAGCGGCGGTCGGCGGGCGTGGCGAACAACCGCTCGCCGATGCCCAGCGAGGCGCGGAGGCTCGGCGCGCGACGTGCGACCGGGACGCTCGGATTCAAGTGCTGCTCCGTCTTCGGGGGATGGTGACCGGTCAGTCGTCGGCCGGGTCGACGCGCGGCTGCTCGCCGGTGGTCTGGTGGTCGCGGCGTGCCTTAGCACGACGGGCCGCGGACTCGCGCACCGTGTCGGCGACGGGCTTGCGGCCACGGTGCAGTGCGACGATACCGGCCGTGAGGTTCCGGTAGGCGACCACGGAGAAGCCGACGCCGCGCAGCCACTGGGTGAGGACCTGCTGGTCCGGCCAGGCGTCGATCGACTCGGCGAGGTAGCGGTAGGCGGCGGGGTTGCTGCTCGAGAGCTTCGCGATGCCCGGGAGCACGCGCTTCAGGTAGGTGCCGTAGCCGAGGCGCAGCAGCGCACGCGGCGGGGTCGAGAACTCGCAGATGACCACACGGCCGCCGGGCTTGAGGACCCGCAGCATCTCGGCGAGCGCCTGCTTCGGGTCGTTCACGTTGCGCAGCCCGAACGAGATCGTGACGGCGTCGAACGTGTCGTCGTCGAAGGGCAGGTGCTCGGCATCGCCCTCGACGAAGGTGATCTCGGGGTGCCGCTCGCGACCGACCGCGATCATGCCGGCGGAGAGGTCGAGCGCACTGACCTCTGCCCCCTTCTTCGCGAAGGCCGCGGCACTCGTCCCGGTGCCCGCGGCGATGTCGAGGACCTTCTCGCCGGGCTGGGGGTCGACCGCCCGCACCGTGGCGACACGCCACAACGGGGCGTTGCCCGCCGACAGGATGTCGTTCGTGAGGTCGTACTTGGCCGCGACGTCGTCGAACATCGCCGCCACCTCGTCCGGCCGCTTGTTCAGGTCCGCTCTGCTCACCCGACCAATCCTAGAGGTCCCGACCGTACGTTCACCGGACTCGCAGCAACGGCCCACTCGTCGAGCGCGCGACCAGGTGGTCCACCGACCGCGCGTAGCATCGGAGCCGTGACCCGAACCACCACGGCGGCGCCCCCGCTGACGGTCTCCACCCGGATCCTCGACGACCCGGGCACCGTCCTCCGCCACACCCTGCGCGACCGTCCCCTGGCCTTCGTCCGGAACGGTGACGGCATCGTCGGCATCGGGGAGGCGCTGCGGTTCACGTTCACCGGCCCCGACCGGATGCGCGACGCCGCCGCGGTCTGGCGCACCGTCGTGGAGTCGGCCGTCGTCGACGACCCGGTGCAGCTGCGCGGCTCCGGCCTGGTCGCGTTCGGCTCCTTCGCCTTCGCCGACGACTCCGCCGACGAGAGCGTCCTGATCGTCCCGCGCGTGGTCATCGGCCGACGGCGCGGCAAGGCCTGGCTCACGGCGATCGACACGACCGTCGGCGCCGAGCCGCTCACGTTCACGCGGACCTCGGTGCCGGTCCCCCACGTCGGACCACACGTCTCCGTCGCGCTGCACCCCGGCCGGATCAACGAGGCCGCCTACGCCGCGAACGTCGCCGAGGCCGTGCGACGCATCGCCGCCGGGAGCGCGCAGAAGGTCGTCCTCGCCCGCGACCTCGTCGGCAGGATGCCAGCGGACGCCGACCACCGCGCCCTGCTGCTCGACCTCGCCGCCGCCTACCCGCAGTGCGTCACCTTCGCGGTCGACGGCCTGGTCGGTGCGACCCCCGAGACGCTCGCCCGCACCGACGGCACCCGGTTGACGGCGCGGGTGCTGGCCGGCAGCGCCGCACGCGGTGCCGACGAGGTGTCGGACCGTGCTGCTGCCGAGGCCCTCGCCGCCAGCGCGAAGGACGTCGAGGAGCACGCGTTCGCGATCGACAGCCTGCTCGCCTCGCTCCGCCCGCTCGTGACCGAGTTGCGCGCCGACCCCGAGCCGTTCCGGCTGCAGCTGCCGAACCTGTGGCACCTGGCGACCGACGTGCAGGCGACCCTGCCGCCGGACACCACCTCGCTCGACGTCGCCGACGCCCTGCACCCGACCGCCGCCGTCGCGGGCACCCCGACCGACGTGGCCGTCCGGCTCGTCGCCGAGCTCGAAGGCGTCGACCGCGGCCGCTACGCCGGCCCGGTGGGCTGGATGAGCGCCACCGGCGACGGCGAGTGGATGCTGGCGCTCCGCAGCGCCCGCATCCACGACGACGGCACCGTCCGGGCTTGGGCGGGCGCGGGCGTCGTCGCGGGGTCGGAACCGGCGCGCGAGGTCGCCGAGACCGCCCTGAAGTTCCGACCGGTCACCGACGCGCTGGCCTGAGCGGCGCGGCGGCCACGCGTCAGTCGGCCAGCGGGACCTCGATGACGACGCGCTCGGCCGGGTCGGTGAGCACCCGCTCGAGGTCGCCCCACGTCTCCGCGCGGCGGTACTCCCAGCCGAGGCCGGTCACGACCCGTTCGACATCGACGTGCTGCGGCGTCGACATCATCCGCCGCATGTCCTCTGGTGGGGTGGTGCGTGCCACCTCGAGCCCACGGAAGATCGCGCCGCCGTGGTCGTTGCCGACGACGACCTGCACCCGGTGCGTGCGTTCCTCGGCGCCCGTGACGAACGCCCCGAGGTCGTGCAGCAGGGTCAGGTCGCCGAGCAGTACGCGCGTGGTGCCGACCGACGCCGACGACTGTTCGAGGGCCGCGGCGATCCCGAGGGCCGTCGACACGGTGCCGTCGATGCCGGCGAGCCCACGGTTCGCGTGCACCCGGATCTTCTTGCCGAGCACGCGCCCGTCGGCGACGCGGATGATCTGCGAGGCGCCGAACACGAGCCGGTCGTGCGGCCACGTCACGCCCCACACGGCGTCGGCGAGCATCGCGCGGTCGACGGGTCGACGGCGGAGGGCGACCTCGTCGCGCAGGAACTTGTTGCGCTCGGCACGGTCCGGGGACCGCTTGGCACCGAGGTCGGGTCCGGCGTCACCGTCGCCCAACAGCTGCCGGCTCGCACCGACCCAGCGCCCGACCCACGCACGGTGCTCCGGCCGGGTCCGGCCCGTCACGCGGACGTCGGACACGAAGGTGGTGTCGGAGGGCCGGGAGGCGCGGGCCGGGTCGAAGGGATCGGCCGCGTGTCCGCGGACCACGAACGTCTCGACCCCCTGCCGCTGCAGGAGCGCCGGGACCTCACGGCTCAGGGTGGGGTGACCGAGCACGACGGCACGACGGACCGCGCCGCCGAAGTCCTGGTCGCGCAGGAGTTCGCGGTAGGTGACGACGAGGTTCCGGCCGAATCGTGCGCCACTGGAGACCTCGGCGAGCAGGGGCGCCCCGAGCTCCCACGCGATGCGCTCGGCGTCCTCGCCGGCGTCGTGGCCGGCGATGACGACCGTGCCCGGCTCGTCGTCCGGCGACAGCTCGGCCACCGGGAGTCCGCCGTGCGCACGACGGGTGGCGAACGCGGTGTCGGCCTCGTCGTCGGGGACACCCTGCACGCGCTCGGCGTCGAGGTCGGCGGACAGGGGTTCACGGAACGCGACGTTGAGCTGCGCCGGCCCCGGCTGCCCGGTGTGTCCGGCGGCAGCGGCGACGGCCTGGCGGGCGAGGTCGCGGAGCGCTGCACGCACCGAGGCGTCGGCTCCGTGCGCAGAGGGCGCCTCGACGTCGCGGACGAAGGCGACCGCGTCGCCGAACATCCCCGGCTGGACGGTGGTCTGGTTGCTGCCGATGCCGCGGAGCTCGTCCGGCCGGTCGGCGCTCAGCACGATCATCGGGACACCGGAGTGGTGCGCTTCGAGGACGGCGGGGTGCAGGTTGGCGACGGCGGTGCCCGAGGTCGTCACGACCGCGGCCGGTCGACCGGACTCCACCGCGAGCCCGAGGGCGAAGAACCCGGCGGTGCGCTCGTCGAGCCGGACGTGGACGGTCAGGCCGCCGGCTCGCTCGAGGGCGACGGCCGCGAGCGCAAGGGCCTGGGATCGTGAGCCCGGGCTGACGACGACGTCGGTGACGCCGGCGCGCACGAGTTCCTGCAGCAGCGTCAGGGCGGCGTCCGTCGCCGGACTGCCCGATCCGGCGGGACCGTCAGCGATCGGTGCGGCCGTCGTCGTCTCGGTCGTGGAACTGGTCTTCGAGGTCTCGGAGGGTCGCGTCGTCCTGGTCCTTGTCCGTGAGGGTGTCCCCCGGAACGGGCGTGGTGCCGAGGAAGTCCGGGTCGTCTTCGGGTCCACGGTACCGGGCGGTCGTGCCCGGGGACGCCGGCGAGCGGCCGAGCAGGAACCAGAGCACCCCCCCGAGGACGGGGAGGACGATCACGAGGAGGATCCAGACACCGCGCCTGAGGGATCGGACACGTTCGCGGGGCATCGTCGCGCAGTCGATGGCCGCGTACACCGTGAAGGCGACAGCGGCGACGACGACGATCAACCACAAGCGGACCATGCCCAGGAGTCTAGGTCGCGAGCCTGTGACGACCCTGCCGGTCGGCCGTCCGTAGACTCGCAGGGTGAAAGCGTGGCTCCTGTACACCCTGGCCCGGCTCGGCATCTTCGCGGCGGCGCTCGTGCTCCTCCGGCTCCTGACCCCGATGCCCTGGTACTGGGCGACGATCATCGCCGCCCTCGTCGGGCTGCTGGTGTCCTACATCGCGCTCGCCGGACTCCGCACCAAGGTCGCCCTGAGCCTGGCGAACCGCCGCGGTGGCCCGGAGCGCGATGCGGACACCGACTTCGAGGACGACTTCGTCGACGCGGCGGACACCGACGCCGCGGACACCCCGACCGTGCGCCCGGTGTCGGACGCCGACCGGCACGCGGCGCGCCGGGACACCGACGCGGAGTAGTCCGGCGGAGTCCTACGGCTGGACGGCGAGCGTGATGCCGAGCACGACGCCGAAGACCAGCGAGGCGAACGACGACAGCTGCAGTGCCGTGATGAGTTCACGGGGCTTGCGGGACGACACCCCGATCGCGAGCGCCGGCAGGGCCAGCAGCAGCGAGAAGTACGTGAAGCCCGTGCGGAAGTAGAGCAGGACGAACCAGAGCAGCACGACGTACGGCAGCAGCAGGAACAAGCCGTACAGCACCCGTGCCACCGGTCGTCCGACGACGACGGCCAGGGTGCGCTTGCCGGCGAGACGGTCCTCGTCGATGTCGCGGATGTTGTTCACCATCAGCACCGCGCAGGCGAAGAACCCGGCGGCGACCGCGGCGGCCCATCCGCTCGTGGTGGCCTGGCCGATGAGCACGTACTGGGTGCCGAGCACGGCGACGACGCCGAAGAACACGAAGACGAAGACCTCGCCGAGCGCGTTGTAGCCGTAGGGCTTCTTGCCGCCGGTGTAGAACCACGCGGCGACGATCGCGGCGGCGCCGACGAGCAGCAGCCACCACAGCTGGGTGAGCACCACGATGACGATCCCGGCGACGGCAGCCAGCCCGAAGAACGTCAGCGCGACGGTCAGCACCGTGCGGGGCTTCGCGAGGCCGGCCCCCGTCAGTCGAGCGGGGCCGACGCGGTACTCGTCGGTGCCGCGGACCCCGTCGGAGTAGTCGTTGCTGTAGTTCACGCCGATCTGCAGGAACAGTGCCACCGCCAGGGCGAGCAGCGCGATGGCGAGGTGCCCGTCCTGCGCCAGGAACGCGCCGAAGTCGCCCGTGGTGCCGCTGTCGACGAAGCCCACGGTGGTGCCGAGCACCACGGGGACCACACCGAGCGTCAGCGTGCGGAGCCGTGCCCCGCCGATCCAGTCCCGCGCGGTCGCCCGGCGCTTCGAGCGGACCGGGGCCGCAGCCTTGGCCGGGTTGCCCGAGCGGCCCTGCTTGTGCGTCGTGTTCTTCGTTCGTGCCACGACCACCGATCCTATCCGCGCCGCGACGCACTGCACCGCGGTGCCGTGCCGTGCGGTGCCGTGCCGTGCCGTGCGGACCTACCGCGCCGCCAGGTCCTGGATCGCCCGCCGGTCAGGTTTGCCGGACGCGAGCATCGGCAGCCGGTCGACCACCACCACCGCGGCCGGACGTGCGGCTCGGCCGAGGGCGTCGCCGACGTGGGACCGGACGGTGTCGAGGTCGAGCGGCTGCTCGGTGACGACGACCGGCACTTCGCCCCACTCCCCCGAGGCCCGTCGGGTGACGACTGCACCGAGCTGGTCGGGCAGGTCGCGCACGAGCCGCTCCACCGCGCCGAGCCGGACCTTCTCGCCGCCGGAGATCACCACGTCGTCGAGGCGTCCGAGCACCCGGACCACCCCGTCCGACACAGCGGCGGTGTCCCCCGTGCGGTACCAGCGCAGGCCGTCGCGCTCGACGAACGTCGCGGCCGTGCGGTCGTCGTCGCCGAGGTACCCCTCGGCGAGCATCGGACCCGACAACTGGAGCTCGTCATCCACCACCGCGGTGCGGACGGTCCCGAACGGCACACCGTCGTACACGCAGCCGCCGCTCGTCTCGCTGGCGCCGTAGGTCGTCACGATGCGCACGCCCGCGGCGACCGCTCGCTCGCGGAGCGCCGCCGGGGTCGCCTGCCCGCCGACGAGGACCGCGTCGAACCCTGCCAACGCAGCCGTCGCGCGGTCGTCGTCGAGCACGCGGGCGAGCTGCACGGGGACGAGCGACGTGTAGCGACGGGGCGCCGCTGGGCCGGTGACGAGCTGGTCAGCGGCGTCCGCGAACGCCGTGGCGTCGAAGTGTCCCGGTGCCACGACGACCGGCGTCGTCCCCGCGGCGATCGAGCGGGTCAGGACGTTGAGACCCGCGATGTAGTGCGTGGGCAGCGCCAGCACCCAGCTGCCCGGTCCGCCGAGCGCTGCGTCCGCCGCTGCGGCACCGGCGAGGAGCGCCTCGGACGAGAGGGCCACGCGCTTGCCGGTGCCGGTGGACCCGCTCGTCTCGACCACCAGGGCGACCCGCTGCCGGACGTCGGCCGGTGGCGGGGTCGGCAGCGCCGGTGCCCCTTCGGCGACGGGGAGCAGCGCGGGGCCGCCGGCGAGCGCTGCCTCCAGGCCGCGGAGCACCGCCAGCGGATCCGACGTGCCCAGCGCGACCAGTGGACGGGTCATGCCGGCACCGCCGGGCTCAGTAGTGCCACGGGAACGACGTCCACTCGGGGGCGCGCTTCTCGAGGAACGAGTCGCGGCCCTCGACGGCCTCGTCGGTGCCGTAGGCGAGCCGCGTCGCCTCGCCCGCGAAGACCTGCTGGCCGACCATGCCGTCGTCGACGGCGTTGAACGCGTACTTGAGCATCCGGATCGCCGTCGGGGATTTGCCGAGGACGATCTCGCCCCAGCGGATCGCCTCGCGCTCGAGCTCCTCGTGCGGGACGACCGCGTTCACGGCCCCCATCTCGTACGCGCGCTGCGCCGAGTACTCCTGCGCGAGGAAGAAGACCTCGCGCGCGAACTTCTGGCCGATCTGCTTGGCGTAGTAGGCGCTGCCGTACCCGCCGTCGAACGATCCGACATCGGCGTCGGTCTGCTTGAACCTGCCGTGCTCGGCGCTCGCGATGGTCAGGTCGCAGATCGCGTGCAGCGAGTGCCCGCCGCCGGCTGCCCAACCGGGGACGACGGCGATGACGACCTTGGGCATCATGCGGATCAGGCGCTGCACCTCGAGGATGTGCAGTCGTCCCATCGACGCCTGCGCGGCCGCGGGGTCGACTCCTTCGGGCGGCGCACCCTCGTCGCCGACGTACTGGTAGCCGCTGCGCCCTCGGATGCGCTGGTCGCCGCCGGAGCAGAACGCCCAGCCGCCGTCCTTCGGGCTCGGGCCGTTGCCGGTCAGCAGGACGACGCCGACGCGGGGGTCCTGGCGGGCGTCGTCGAGCGCCCGGTAGAGCTCGTCGACGGTGCGCGGACGGAAGGCGTTCCGCACCTCGGGCCGGTCGAACGCGACCCGGACGATCCCCTTGGAGACGTGCTTGTGGTACGTGATGTCCGTGAACTGCTCCGCGATCGGAGCCGCGGTCCAGACGTCGGGATCGAACAGGTCGGAGACGGGAGCAGCCATGCCCCCAACGTACCGCTGCCGGTCAGGCGCCCATGCCGGTCAGGACCTCGGGTGCGACGAACACCAGGATCACGATGAGGATCACCGGGTTGGCGAAGAAGGCCACCACGACACCGATCGCCCCGTACCACCGGCCGAGGCCACCGACGGCCGCGACGAAGCCGAGCACCGCCGCGATGAGGGTCAGGAAGACCACGACGAAGCAGATCCCGAACGCGAACTCGGTGTCACCGCCCATGAAGACCGCGAAGGCGCTGGCGTCCACCGCGGCGGACACCACCGCGAGGCCGAGGGCGATCTTGCCGACGATCGGGCTGCGGCGCTTCCGACCCGCCGTCTGGCGGACGTCGACGGTGTTCTGCTGCATGAGCCGCGCGAACTCGTCGGTGTCGCGACCGGGGCGCTGCGCACGCTGCTGCGGTTCCCGCGCCACCGCGCCTCCCTCGTTCCGGACGGTTCGATCCGGGTCGTGACCAGTGCCGACCGAGGCCGACCGAGGCATGCTAATGCCCTGCCCTGGCGGTCCCCTCCGAGGAACCGGCAGGTGCCCTGGGTGCGGTGGGAGGATGGCCGACGTGCTCCCCGACCTCGCCGAACTCACCGCCGACGCGCACGTGGTCGCCCTGCCCATGCGGGTGCGGTTCCGCGGCATCACCACGCGCGAGGCGCTCGTCCTCCGCGGCCCCTCGGGCTGGACCGAGTTCTCACCCTTCGTCGAGTACGACGACGCCGAGGCCGCCGCGTGGCTCCGGGGCGCGATCGACTTCGGCTGGACCGAGCACGAGGCCGCCGCCGACTCGGTGCCGGTGAACGCCACGGTGCCGGCGATCGCCCCGGAGCAGGTCGCCGCACTGCTCGCGCGCTACCCCGGGTGCACCACCGCCAAGGTCAAGGTCGCCGAACCCGGCACCACCGTCGACGAGGACGTCGCCCGGGTCGCCGAGGTCCGACGGGTGATGGGCCCCGCGGCCGCCGTCCGGGTGGACGCCAACGGACTGTGGAGCGTCGACCAGGCCACCGAGGCGCTCGAACGCCTCGCTCCCTTCGACCTGCAGTACGCCGAGCAGCCCTGTCGGACCGTGCCGGAGCTCGCCGCGCTGCGGGCACGGATCGACGGCCTCGGGGTGCGGATCGCCGCGGACGAGAGCGTTCGCAAGGCCGCGGACCCGCTCGCCGTCGCACGAGCCGGAGCGGCTGACGTCCTGGTCGTCAAGGCGCAACCGCTCGGGGGCGTCACCGCGGCGCGTACGGTCATCGCCGAGGCCGGGTTGCCGTGCGTGGTCTCCAGCGCGCTCGACACCTCCGTGGGCCTCGGCATGGGCGCGTTCCTCGCCGCGGCCGCGATGTCCCCGGGGTACGCCGCCGGGCTCGGGACCGCCGCGATGTTCGCGTCCGACGTCACCGCGGACCCGCTGCTGCCGGTCGGGGGCCGCGTGCCGGTGCGACGGGTCGCGGTGTCGGCGGACCTGCTCGACCGGAACGCCGCGTCGCCGGAGCGCACGGCGTGGTGGCTCGCGCGGGTGGCGCGGGTGCACGCCGTACTGGCCGCCGCGTAGACCCGTCTCCCTGGCCCTGCACGCGACCGGACGACGGACGGGAGGCACGGTGCCAGCTGGCACCGTGCCTCCCGTCCGGTCCTGGTCGCGACCAGAGCCGCGTCAGCGACGCGCGTCGCTCACAGGCCCGAGTAGCTGTGCAGGCCCTTGAAGAAGACGTTCACGACCGAGAAGTTGAACATCACGGCGGCGAAGCCGATGAGCGCCAGCCACGACGACCGCGCACCGCGCCAGCCGCGGGTCGCACGGGCGTGGATGTACCCGGCGTAGACGACCCAGATGATGAAGGTCCAGACCTCCTTGGTGTCCCAACCCCAGTACCGGCCCCAGGCACGCTCCGCCCAGACCGCACCGGCGATCAGGGTGAAGGTCCAGAGGACGAAACCGACGAGCAGGACGCGGTAGGTCAGGACCTCGAGGCGGTCGGCGTCCGGCAGGGTCGCCATGAAGCGGAGCTTGCCCGAGGCGGTCCGGCCCTGGCGGTACGTCTGCACGAGCTGCGCCACCGCGAGCCCCGCACCGAGCGCGAAGAACCCGGTGCCGGCGATCGCCACGAAGACGTGGATGACGAGCCAGTACGACTGCAGCGCCGGCTGCAGCGGCACGACGGGGACCCAGTAGTTCACCGTCGCGATGCCGAGCAGGATGATCGTCAGCCCGGTGATGAAGACGCCGAGGAACTTCAGGTTCTGCCAGAACTGCACGAGCAGGAAGATGAGCGTGATGAGCGCCGTGCCGGTGAGCGAGAACTCGAACATGTTGCCCCACGGCACACGGTCGGCCGCGATGCCGCGCAGGACCACCGATGCGACGTGCAGCACCAGCGCGAGGATCGTCATGGCCATGCCGACGCGCTCGAACTTCGTGCCGCGCGCGGCCGAGCCGCCGGCGTTCGCCGGGGGTGCCGCGACCGGTTCGAGCACGACGGTGCCGCCCCGGACGGTGGCGACGGTCTTCGCCGAGCGGGCCGCGCCCACCGAGGCGGTCGCCGCAGCGTCGTCCGAGTCCGCACCAGCGTCCTTCGCCGCTGCCGTCACCTCGCCGGAGCGTTTCGCCATGTCCAGCGCGAACGAGATGAACGCGATGACGTAGACCGCCATCGCGGAGTACGTCAGCACGACCGAGTAGGTCGCGAGGTTCGTGGTCATGTCGTTCACTGGGGCATCCTAACTCCGAGGTCCGACGTGTGGCGCTGTGCGATGTCCGCGACGGCCCGTTCGAGGTTGGGGTCCTCACCGCGGGCGAGGCCCGCGTACTCCAAGTCGTACTCGCCGTGCTCTGCGCCCTTGCGGGGGACGACCTTCACCCACACGCGTCGGCGCGGGACGAAGAGCGACGTGAGCAGCCCGAGCGTCGAGAGCAGCGCGAAGGCGGCGACCCACGCCTGCGACGGGTCGTGGTGCACGTCGAGCGACACGTAGCGCTTGACGCCGTCGAAGGTGATCGACCCGGCACCGTTCGGCAGCTTCTTGGTCTGCCCGGGCTCGAGCGCGATGCTCGCCGTGTCGGACTGACGGCCGGCGATCTGCGTGAGGCCCTTGGTGTCGAGCGTGTAGACGCTCTGCGGCACGCCGCTGTCGAGGCCGAGGTCGCCGGTGTAGACCTGCAGCGTCAGCAGCGGGTTCTGCGTGTCCGGGTAGGCGCTCGTGTACGCACCCGAGGCGAGCTTCGACGCCGTCGGGTAGAAGAACCCGACCATGCCGAGCTGGTCCGGCAGCGCGTCCGGCACCTTGATGACGCCGGTGGACGTGTAGTTGGCGTCCTCGGGCAGGAACGGCACGACGTCCTGGAACGCCACGTTGCCCTCGCCGTCGCGCACCGTGACGTTCATCGCGTAGCCGTTGCCGAGCAGGTAGACGTTGGTGCCGCCCACGTGCAGCGGGTCGTTCACGCCCAGGCGGCTGGTCGTCGACTCGCCGCCCTTCTCCTTGCTCGTCACGGTCGCCGAGTAGTCGAGCGCCTGGCCGAGGGCGTCGAGGTTGCGCTCCTCGTACTTCGTGACGAACTTGTCGAGCGTCAGGTTGTAGCCCTTGAGGTCGGTCTGCTGGAACCAGCGACCCGGGTTGAACGAGTCGTAGGAGCCGAGGACGTTCGAGAACGTCTGCCCCTCGACCAGCAGCCGCTGGCCGGTGAACCCGAACCCGCCGCCGACACCGACGGCCAGCAGGACGCCGACGAGCGCCGCGTGGAACACCAGGTTGCCGGTCTCGCGCAGGTAGCCGCGCTCCGCGCTCACCGAGTCGCCGAAGCGCTCGACGCGGTACCCGGAGCGCTTCAGGATCGCCATCGCGCGCGTCACCGCGTGCTCGCTGGACGGGAGGCCCGTGGTCACGTCGATCCCGGTGGTGCCGTCGATCATCGCGTCGGGCTGCACCGCCACGGTGCGGAAGCCCGCCAGTCGCGTCAGGCGGACGGGGGTCCGGGGCGGACGGGTGCGGAGCGCCTGCCAGTGGTGCTTCGTGCGCGGCACGATGCAGCCGATCAGGGAGACGAACAGCAGCAGGTAGATCGCCGAGAACCACACCGAGGTGTAGGTGTCGAAGACCTGCAGCTTGTCGAGGATCGGGTAGAGCGTGGCGTGGTCGGCCTTGTACTGGACGACACCGTTCGGGTCGGCGGTGCGCTGCGGCACGAGCGAGCCCGGGATCGCCGCGAGGGCGAGCAGCATGAGCAGGAACAGCGCGGTGCGCATGCTCGTGAGCTGTCGCCAGAAGAACCGGAGG
Source organism: Curtobacterium sp. PhB78 (assembly GCF_003751685.1). Lineage (NCBI taxonomy): Bacteria > Bacillati > Actinomycetota > Actinomycetes > Micrococcales > Microbacteriaceae > Curtobacterium > Curtobacterium sp. PhB78. Next base: position 514,731 of record NZ_RKIA01000001.1, on the reverse strand, counting down.
GTGCCGACGAAGCCGAGTTTCGGCTGGTTGATGCCGGCGTCGCCGGGTCCGGAGCCGTCGACGTGGTCGGACGGTCGCTGCGGGTCCGACGCGGTGTCGGCGCCCGTCGCTTCGGTTTCGGGATCAGACCGCGGGGACAAAGCTCTGGATCACCGCCCCGACGCTCGACATGACGGCCGACCAGATTCCGGTGACCATGAGCAGACCGATGACGATCAGGATCGCTCCTCCGATGATGTTGACGGTGCGCATGTGCCGCTTCACGGCGCGGATCGCACCGGTCGCCCAGCCGGCCCCGAGGGCGACGAGGACGAACGGGATGCCGAGGCCCAGGCAGTACGCGACGCCGAGCCACATGCCCTGCCAGGCACTGCCCGACTGCACGCTGAGCAGGTTGATGGCGGCGAGGGTCGGGCCGAGGCACGGGGTCCAGCCGAGGCCGAACACGATGCCGAGCAGCGGGGCGCCGACGAGTCCGGTCGCGGGTGTCCAGCTCGGCTTGATGGTGCGCTGCATGAACGTGAACCGGCCGACGAACACCAGCCCCATCGCGATGACGACGACGCCCAGGATCTGCGTGATGAGGTCGCGCCACCGCACGAGCCAGAACCCGAGCGCCCCGAACACCGTCGTGTACGCGACGAAGACCGCCGTGAACCCGAGGATGAACAGGAGCACGCCGAGCACGACCCGCCCGCGGCGCTGCCCGCCCTCGGCGATCCCACCGACGTACCCGAGGTAGCCGGGCACGAGCGGGAGCACGCACGGCGACAGGAACGAGACGAGCCCCGCGAGCGCCGCCACGGGCAGCGCGACGGCCATCTGGCCGCTGAGGATCGCCTCGGCGAAGGGGTTGGAGGCCACGGGTCAGGAGGCCTTGCCAGCGTCGACTTCGTCGCTGATCAGGGTCTTCAGGATGCTCGTGCCGTCGACGGCGCCGAGCACCCGGGCAGCCACGCGGCCCTTGGTGTCGAGGACGATCGTGGCCGGCACGGCGTTCGGGGCGATCTGACCGGACAGGGCGAGCTGCATCGTGCCGGTCTTCTGGTCGAGGACGGTCGGGTAGTCGACGCCGAAGGTGCGCTCGAAGGCGGCTGCGGTCGCCGCCTCGTCGCGAACGTTGACGCCGATGAACGCGACGTCATCGGCATCGGCGTAGGACTCGTGCACCTCGTTGAGGTACTTCGCCTCGGCGCGGCACGGCGGGCAGCTCGCGTACCAGAAGTTCAGGACGACGACCTTTCCCTTGAGGTCCTTCGACGAGACGGTGTCGCCGTCGGAGTCCTTCGCCTCGAAGTCGACCGCGTCGGACCGCTTGTCGGCGGTGACCTCGGTCACCGCACCGTCGCCGGAGATGTAGTTCTGGGTGGTGCCGTTGCCGTACTGCTTGGCGAGGCCACCGTTGTCCGACGAGCACCCGGACAGGAGGAGCGCCGCGGCGACCGCCGTCGCTGCGAGGACCGCGAACCGCTTGCTGATGACGCTCACACTGCTCCTTCGTCGATGGCGGTCGCGCGCAGCTCCTGCGCGGGATCCGTGTACCCGACCTCGGTGAACCGACCGGTCGACGTGGCGGGCACCCGTTCGACGGTCGTGATGCTCGACAGGTCGCAGCGGCGCTTGCGTGGGTCGTGCCAGAGCGACTCCCCCGCGAGCTTCCGGTGGACCGTCCAGATCGGCAGCTGGTGGCTGACCAGGACGACGTCGCCGCCGTCCACGCTCTCCCACGCCGTGGTCATCGCGGCGAGCATGCGGTTCGCGATCGACTCGTACGCCTCGCCCCAGCTCGGCCGGAACGGGTTCGCGATCCAGGGCCACTCCGCCGGACGGCCGAGCGAACGCTTCGTGAAGCCCGGGGGCTGCCCCTCGTACCGGTTCGTCGGCTCGATGAGGCGCTCGTCCAGCGTGACGTCGAGCCCGTACGCGGCCGACCACGGCGCCGCGGACTCCTGCGTGCGCTGCAGCGGCGAGGCGACGATCCGGCGCACGTCGACACCGGCGTCCTTCCACGCGGTCGCCGAGGCAAGGGCCATCTGCTTGCCGAGGTCGCTCAGTCCGAAGCCCGGGAGCCGCCCGTACAGGACGCGGTCGGGGTTGTGCACCTCACCGTGCCGGACGAGGTGGAGTCGGGTGGCGGGCATGGGTTCCAGTGTAGGTCGCCCACCGGTGCTCACCGGCCCCACAGCCGATTCACCGGATGCGGAAGCGCTCAGCCGAGCTCGCCCGACAACCGCCCGTGGATGGCCACCGACCCGGTGTTGAGGCCCACGACCTCGACCGTGGACCCGTGCTTGGTGAACCGTTGCTCGACGCCGTCCAGTGCCGCGACCGTCGAGGCGTCGAAGACGTGCGCCTCGGACAGGTCGATGACCACGTGCTCCGGGTCCTCGGCGTAGGAGAACCGCGTGACGAGGTCGTTCGACGACGCGAAGAACAGGGCGCCGCGCACCCGGTACCGCACGGTGTGCTCGTCGACCGGCTCGCGGACGACGGTGACGACGTGCGCCGCCCGGCGAGCGAAGACCAGTGCTGCGACGACGACCCCGACGAGCACGCCGGTCGCGAGGTTCTCGGTCACGACGACCACCACGACGGTGATGAGCATGACGGCGGTCTCCCCGAGGGGCATCCGCCGCAGGGTGCGCGGACGGATGCTGTGCCAGTCGAAGGTCGCCACGCACACCATGAGCATCACGGCGGTCAGCGCGGCCATCGGGATCTCGGCCACGAGGTCGTGCAGCACGATCGTCAGGACGAGTACGGAGGCACCGGCGACGAAGGTCGAGATCCGGGTCCGTGCGCCCGCGGTCTTCACGTTGATGACCGTCTGGCCGATCATCGCGCAACCACCCGTACCGCCGAAGAACGCCGACGCGATGTTGGCGACGCCCTGCCCCCAGGACTCCCGCCACTTGCTCGAGCCGGTCTCGGTGATGGAGTCGACGAGCTGCGCGGTCAACAGGGTCTCGATGAGGCCGACGATCGCGACGCCGAACGCGTACGGCGCGATGATCTGCAGCGTCTCGAAGGAGAACGGGGTGACGATGCCGTTGAACCCGGGCAGTGCGGTGGGCAGTTCGCCCTCGTCGCCGACCGTGGGGACGACGACGCTGAAGAGCATGGTGATGCCGGTGATCACGACGACCGCGATGAGCGGCGCGGGGACCGCCTTGGTCAGGAACGGGAAGCCGACGATGATCGCGATGCCGAGGGCGGTGAGCGGCCAGACGACGAACGGGACGTCGGGGCCGAGCAGGTTGGGCAGCTGCGCGGTGAAGATGAGGATGGCCAACGCGTTGACGAACGCCACGTTGACGCTGCGCGGGATGAAGCGCATCAGGCGCGCGACCCCGAGGAACCCGAGCACGAGCTGGAACACGCCACCGAGGACGATCGCGGGCACGAGGTACTCGATGCCGTGTTCGCGGACGAGCGGCGCGATGACCAGGGCCACCGAACCGGCCGCGGCGGACACCATCGCCGGACGGCCGCCGACGATCGAGATGACGACGGCGATGATGACGCTCGAGAACAGGCCCACCGCGGGGTCGACCCCGGCGACGACGGAGAACGAGATCGCCTCGGGGATGAGCGCGAGCGCGGTGACGACACCGGCGAGGACCTCGCGGGTGAGCATGCGGGGTGAGCGGAGGGCGGTGAGGACGCTCGGGGCCGCCGGCGCGTGTGTGATCACGGACATCGATCGGAACTCTACCCTCACGTGAGGGTAGAGTTGTGCACCGTGAGCACCACCGACACCCCGGACACGATGCACATCGGCGAGCTGGCGGACCGTGCCGGCATGTCCCTGCGGACGATCCGCCACTACGACGAGGTCGGGCTGCTCGTGCCGAGCGGCCGCACCACGGGCGGGTTCCGGGTCTACACCGCGCAGGACCTGGACCGGCTGCTCGTGATCCGCCGCATGAAGCCACTCGGGTTCACGCTCGACGAGATGGCGGACCTGCTGCGGGTCGTCGATGCGCTGGCGGCGAAGGACCCCGACGACGAGCCCGCGCTGGCTGCACGCCTCGACGAGTACCTCGACGATGCCCGGGCCCGGCACGCCAAGCTCGTCGAGCGCGCCGGCATGGCCGAGGAGTTCATCGGCACCCTGGGGTCACTCCGTGCTTCGCTCCCCTGACACCCCGCTGTCCTCGGCGAGCACCCGAGCCCGCATGCGCTGCCGCTCGAGCTCGAGCTTCAGCTCTCCTTCTTCGACGTGCAGCTGCCAGTCGATAGCTCCTCGTTGCGCCCAGTCCCACATGCTCTCGCCGGGCGCAGGACCGATGTGCGGCCGCTCGGCAGGAGCCGCTTCCTTCCGTACCAGTTCTCGCCAAGCACGACGCAGACGAGTCGTCATCACGGTCTCCTCTTCTCGATGAACAGTTCCGCCAGCACCCTTGCAGCGGGTTCTTCTCCGGCGGGTACTTTCTGCATGTCGTACATCGCCTGTGCCAGATTGCGTCCGATCTCGCGACGTCCGACCTCGCTCGCGGTGATCAGGTCGAAGACCACCGTCAGCCGCGTCCAGTAGCGGTCCCGCTGCTCGCGCGCGACGTCCCGCCGCCACCGGATGACCGCCCACAGCCCACCGACGAACGCCGCGAGCAGCGTGAACGCCGCCGTGCACAGCGCTGCTGCCACGACCGCGACCGCCGCAGGCGGCCAGGTCGCGAGCTCCCCCGTCCCCGTCCCCACCCGGTCCCCCTCTCGTCTCGCGACCCGGCCACGTCGAGAACGCTACGGACCCACTCGACGCCCCACGGGCCTCCCGGTCAGACCTGTGGACGACGCCGGAAGCGAGCCGCCCTGTGGAGGAAAACACCCTGCGGACCGACGCCGCCGGACGCAGACGGTTAGACTCGACCACCGTGATCGAACGCACCCGCATCGCCGACCTCGCTGCCCTCCCCGACGGCCCCGTCTCCGTGGCCGGATGGGTCGAGACCGTCAGAGACCAGAAGAAGGTGCAGTTCGTCGTCCTCCGCGACGAATCCGGCGCCGTCCAGCTCGTGAACCCCGCTACGCGCGAGGCCGAGGACGGTGACGACGCCGCCCAGGCCGCGCTCGCCACCACCACCGAGATCTCGGCCCTCGCCCACGGCACCTTCATCCACGCCACCGGCACCCTGAAGCACGACGAGCGCGTCAAACTCGGCGGGCTCGAGGTCAAGGTCGGCACGCTCGAGGTGGTGAGCGCCGCGATCCCGGAGACCCCGATCGCCGACGACTCGTCGCTCGACAAGCGGCTCGACTGGCGCTTCCTCGATCTGCGCAACCGCAAGCAGAACCTCATCTTCCGCATCCAGACGACCCTGGAGCACGCGTTCCGCACCTACTGGGTGGACCGCGACTACATCGAGATCCACACCCCGAAGCTGATGGCGTCGGCGTCCGAGTCGCGCGCCGAGCTCTTCCAGCTCGAGTACTTCGAGACGACCGCCTACCTGGCGCAGTCGCCGCAGAACTTCAAGCAGATGGCCCAGCCGGCCGGCTTCGGCGCCGTGTTCGAGATCGCCGACGCGTTCCGCGCGGACCCCTCCTTCACGAGCCGCCACGCGACCGAGTTCACGAGCGTCGACGCTGAGTTCTCGTGGATCGAGTCCCACGAAGACGTCATGGCGATGCACGAAGAGGTCCTGGTCGCCGGCATCACCGCGGTCAAGGAGAAGTACGGCAAGGACATCGAAGAGGTCTTCGGCTTCGAGCTGCAGGTCCCCGCGACGCCGTTCCCCCGCGTGACCCTGGCCGAGGCCCGGAAGATCGTGGCCGACAGCGGCCACGACGTCGTCCGCGCCGACGGCGACCTGGACCCCGAGGGTGAGCGCCGCGTTGCCGCCTGGGCGAAGGAGCACCACGGTTCGGAGTTCGTGTTCGTCACCGAGTACGACGCCTCGATCCGGCCGTACTACCACATGCGCAAGCCGGGCGACCCGTCGCTCACGAACAGCTACGACCTCATCTTCAACGGCGCGGAGATCTCCACGGGCGCACAGCGCGAGCACCGCGTCGACGTGCTCGAGGCGCAGGCCGTCGAGAAGGGCCTCGACCCCGAGGAGCTCGGCTGGTACCTCGACTTCTTCCGCTACGGCGTGCCGCCGCACGGTGGGTTCGGCATGGGCCTCGCGCGCGTGCTCATGCTCATGTTGGGTGAGCCGTCCATCCGCGAGGTCACGTACCTCTTCCGTGGACCGACGCGCCTGACCCCGTAGTCACATCGCGCGGCGCCCCGCGCGAGCGCACATGGTGAACAGAAATGGTCGCCTCCCGATGCGGGAGGCGACCATTTCTGCTCACGAAGCGCCGCAGCGCACGCAGCGCCGGGGGCGGGACGGGAGGCCCGGCTCAGCTCTGCCAGTCGATGGCAGCCCGCCCCGTGACCAGTCCACGGATCTCGGCTGCGGCAGCCTGGTGGTCCGGGTGCACCTGGTACTCGTCGAGTCCGGCGAGGTCGTCGAACGACGCGACGACGGCGACGTCGCTGTTCTTCTCCGGGTAGGCGACGTTCTCGACGACCTCGAGCGAACGGATCGACCCAATGGTGCCGGTCAGGCCGGTCAGGAGTTCACGGATCCGGGCGATGGTCGCGGCGCGGTCGAGGTCTTCGCGCAGGGTCCAGGCGACGACGTGGGAGATCATGCGGGGGAACCGGCCTTCTCGAGGGCACGTGCGAGCCGGTCGGCGTCGACGTGCCAGTTGCTGTGGACGCGCCCGTCGACCAGCACGACGGGGATGTCCTCCGCGTACTCCTGGCGGAGGGCGTCGTCGTCGAGGATCGAGCGTTCCTGCAGGGTCGCGCCGGGGTGTTCGGCGACGACGCGTTCGACCACGGGCCGTGCGTCGTCGCAGAGGTGGCATCCGGGCTTCGTCAGGAACGTCACTGCGGGCATGGCTCAAGCGTAGCCCGCGGTCCGCATCCCCTGGGGAATGCGAAAGCCCCGGCGAACCGGGGCTTGACGCTGCAGGCTCGGGGCCTACTTCTTGTTGCGACGCTGGTGGCGCGTCTTGCGAAGCAGCTTGCGGTGCTTCTTCTTCGCCATGCGCTTGCGACGCTTTTTGATGACAGAACCCATGTGGACCTCGCTCGGACTGTGCTGATGTATCGGACACCGGGCCGTCGAGACCGCGGAAAATCAACCCGGCCGAGTCTACCGGAGGGCTGACGCGATGTCGAACGCGCCCGGAACGGACGGGTGTGCGCTCAGCCGACGTCTGCGATGCCGCCGCGCAGCACGTCGGCGACGGCTGACTCGGGGACACGGAAGGACCGGCCGAAACGGATGGCGGGGAGCTCACCGGCGTGGACCATGCGGTACACGGTCATCTTCGAGACACGCATCATCTCGGCGACCTCAGCGACGGTGAGGAAGCGCACGTCGTCGAAACTGCCGGTCATGATCCGCCTTCGGTGGCTCGCACGCGATCCGCGCACGGGTTTGGTGTGACCTGTGTGGTCACTGGCAACTGTAGAGGCGCGTGCGACCCAGTGTCCAGGCTCAGTCTTCGTCGCCGCGGCGGGTGAAGCGCTTGCGGCTGCGGTCGACGACACGCTCCCAGCCCTGCTGCGCACCGGAGATCGCCGCGGTGGCCCGGTAGGACGCCTCGGCCATGACACGCCCGAGCTCGGTCCCGACCTCGACGGTGGTCTTGCCGGCAGCACCGTTCCGGCGGACGGACACGGGCTGACCGTCGGGGGTCCAGGCCGTGGTCGCGGGCATGCCGTCGGCGTCGACCGCGCCGGTGAACGGCAGGACCCAGTCCTCCAGCGACACGAGCGGTTCCGGGTCGAGCCGGTAGAAGCGGTGCTGCCCTTCTTCACGGCTGGTGACGAGTCCGATGTCGCGCAGGACCCGGAGGTGCTTCGACACCGTCGGCTGGCTGACGCCCAGTCGTTCGACCAGTTGCCCGACGCTGAGTTCCCCGCCGGTGACGTCCGATCCGTACGCGGCGAGGAGGGTCCCGAGCAGCTCGCGCCTCGTGGGGTCCGCCACGACGGAGAAGATGTCGGCCATGCGGGCAAGGCTAGCCGGGGCACCACGGATGTACCATGACGAACCGTCCCGGCCCATGTCCTCGGAGGCATACGATGCTCGACCGTACCGAGCCGCTCCCGCGGCACGTGACCGTCACCCGACGACGCGGCGGACGGATCGCGACGGTCCTGCGCTCGTCGCCGTCACGTCTGGCGATCCTGGTGTTCGTCGCCCTCATCTTCGTGTTCACAGCGCTGTTCATGACCCCGTGGGCGGCAGCCGACGGGACCGGCACGCACTTCTCCGACGCGCTGTTCACGGCGGCGTCGGTGGTCTGCGTCACGGGCCTCGCGACCGTCGACATGGCCACGCACTGGTCGGTGTTCGGCAAGGTCCTCGTGGTGATCGGGACGCAGATCGGTGCGGTGGGCGTCCTGACCTTCGCGTCGATCCTCGGGCTCTTCGTGACCCGCAAGCTCGGGCTCCGCGCGAAGCTGATGGCCGCCGGCGACTCGAACCCGCTCCGCACCCACCACGGGGCGGTCCCCGAGGGGCAGGCCGTCCGCCTCGGCGAGGTCGGCACCCTGCTCGCCACGGTCGCGGTGAGCACCCTGTCGATCGAGATCGTCCTCGGCCTGCTGCTGCTGCCGTCCGTGCTGATCGCCGGCATGCCGTTCTGGACCGCGGTCGGTGACTCCTTCTACTACGCCGCCATGGCGTTCACGAACACGGGCTTCTCGCCGAACGCGGACGGCCTCGACCCGTTCGCCCACGACTACTGGTTCCTGACGCTCCTGATGATCGGTGTCGTCGCAGGGTCGATCGGCTTCCCGGTCATCCGCACCCTGACGAAGCAGCTCCGCACGCCGCGCCGCTGGCCCATCCACGTCAAGCTCACGCTGGCCACGAGCGCCGTCCTGCTCATCGGCGGTGCGATCGTCTACACCGCGCTCGAGGCGTCGAACCCGACGACCTTCGGCGAGGAAGGGGCCGGCCGGACCGCGTTCCAGGCCCTCTTCCTGTCGACGATGACCCGGTCCGGTGGCTTCTCGCTCGTCGACTTCGACCAGCTGAACGGCTCGAGCCTGCTCGTCACCGACATGCTCATGTTCATCGGCGGCGGGTCGGCCTCGACCGCCGGCGGCATCAAGGTCACGACGCTCGCCGTGCTGTTCCTCGCCGCGGTCGCCGAGGCCCGGGGGCGGCAGAGCATGGAGGCGTTCGGCCGCCGCATCCCGAGCGACGTGCTGCGGGTCGCGGTCGCCATCGTGCTCTGGGGGGCGACGATCGTGGCCGTCGCGACCGTGGTGCTCCTGCAGATCACGGACGATTCGCTCGACCGTGTCCTGTTCGAGGTGATCTCGGCGTTCTCCACCAGTGGGCTGTCCTCGGGTGTCTCCGCGAACCTGCCCGAGTCCGGCAAGTACGTCCTGGCCGCCACCATGTTCCTCGGCCGGGTCGGTACAGTGACCATCGCCGCAGCCCTGGCCGCGAGTCAGAGCCGGCAACTGTTCCGCCGTCCCGAGGAGAGGCCGATCGTTGGCTGACCGAACCCGTCCCCCGCACCCGATGGGTGCGATCAGTCACGACGCACCCGTGCTCGTCATCGGCCTCGGCCGGTTCGGCGCCGCCACCGCCGGTCAGCTCGAACGGCAGGACCGCGAGGTGCTGGTCGTCGACACCGACCCGGGCCTGGTGCAGAAGTGGTCGGACCGGGTCACGCACGCCGTGCAGGCCGATGCGACCGACATCGACGCCCTGCGCCAGATCGGTGCGCAGGACTTCGCGATCGCGGTCGTCGGCACGGGCAGCGACCTGGAGTCGAGCGTGCTGATCACCGCGAACCTGGTCGACCTCGGCATCCCGCAGATCTGGGCGAAGGCCATCAGCCGGTCGCACGGCACGATCCTGTCCCGCATCGGCGCGAACCACGTCGTCTACCCGGAGCGCGAGGCCGGCGAGCGCACGGCGCACCTGGTGTCCGGGCGCATGCTCGACTTCATCGAGTTCGACGACGACTTCGCGGTGGTGAAGATGTTCCCGCCGCGGGCGGTGCGCGGCAAGGACCTCGCGACCACGGTGATCCGCACGCGGTTCGGCCTGACGGTGCTCGGCATCAAGCCGCCGGGCAGCCCGTTCGTGCCTGCGACGCCGGAGAGCATCATCGGCGAGAACGACGTGATCATCGTCTCGGGGTCCGAGACGGACCTGGAGCGCTTCGCCGCCTACGAGTAGTCCCGACCGCGGCTACGACGCCGCGATCTCCTCCGCGCGAGCGATCGCCGCGCGCGACGCGCGCAGGAACGTGTCGGCCAGGTCGGCGTCCTGCAGCACCGCGACGGCCCGCTCGGTGGTGCCCTTCGGGCTCGTGACGGCACGCCGCAGGTCTGCGGGTCCGCGATCCGACCGGTCGAGCAGCTCGACGGCACCCCGGAGCGTGCCCTGCACCATCGCGGCCGCCTGCTCGGGGGCGAAGCCGAGCGCCTCGGCGGCACGCTGCCACTCCTCGACGAGCAGGAAGACGTAGGCCGGGCCCGAGCCGGACACCGCCGACAGGGCGTCGAGCTGCGCCTCGGGCACCTCGAGCACCCGTCCTGACGCCGTGAACACCGACGACGCGAGCGCGACGGCCTCGGCGTCCGCCGATGCCCCGGCGCTGATCCCGGTGACGCCGTGGCCGACGCCGATCGGCGTGTTCGGCAGCGCACGGACGACGCGGACCCCGGCCGGCACCCGCGCCTCCATGCTCGCGGTGGTGGTGCCGACCGCCACGCTGACCAGCACCGCACCGGGCTCCAGGTCGGCGGCGACCTCGTCGAGCAGGTCCGCGATCACGTACGGCTTCACACCGACGACGACGAGTGCCGCGCCACGGACGGCCGAGCGGTTCGCGTCGGGGTCGGTGTCGCTCGCGGTGGCGTCGAGCCCGCGCTCCCGATGGGCGGCCGCCGACGCCTCGGACTTCGTCGTGAGGGTCACGGTCGCCGGGTCGAGTCCGGCGGCGAGCAGGCCGTCGAGGACCGAGCCGGACATGGAGCCGACGCCGAGCAGGGCGGTACGGGGCAGGTCGATCGTCATGCTCCCGACCCTACCGACCGCCCTCGCCTAGGATCGTCTTCCAGATCGGGAGAAGGGGACAGCTGTGAGCGCTTCAGGAGGCACGAAGGCGATCCTCGCCGCACTCGGTGCGAACGTCGGCATCGCGATCGTGAAGTTCGTCGCGGCGGCGATCAGCGGGTCCGCGTCGATGCTGGCCGAGGGCGTGCACTCCCTGGCCGACTCCGCGAACCAGCTCCTCCTGCTGCTCGGTGGTCGCCGGGCGCGCCGCGCTGCCGACGAGGAGCACCCGTTCGGCTACGGCCGCGAGCGCTACGTCTACGCCTTCGTCGTCTCGATCATCCTGTTCTCCGTCGGCGGCGTCTTCTCGCTCTACGAGGGCATCGAGAAGCTCGCCCACCCGCACCCGCTCGAGAACTGGTGGCTGCCGCTCGTCGTGCTCGTCATCGCGATCGGGCTCGAGGGCTTCTCGCTCCGCACCGCGCTGAAGGAGGCCCGCCCGCAGAAGGGCACGCTCAGCTGGGTCCAGTTCGTCCGCCGCGCCAAGGCCCCGGAGCTGCCCGTCGTCATGCTCGAGGACACCGCGGCACTGCTCGGCCTGGTGTTCGCACTCTTCGGCGTCGGGCTGACCGCGATCACCGGCAACGGGGTCTTCGACGCGATCGGCACGATCTTCATCGCCGCCCTGCTCATCGCCGTCGCGGTCGTCCTGGGCATCGAGACGAAGAGCCTCCTCGTCGGGGAAGGCGCGACCGCCGCCGACGTCGAGCGGATCAAGCACGCGGTGCTCGACGGCCCGGAGGTCGACTCGATCATCCACATCAAGACCCTGTACCTGGGTCCGGACGAGCTGATGGTCGGCGTGAAGGTCGCCGTCGACGGCGACCGCCGCCTGGGGGACGTCGCCGCGGGCATCGACACGGTCGAGCAGCGGGTGCGCTCCGCGGTGCCGATCGCCCGGGTCATCTACGTCGAGCCCGACGTGCTCCGCACCGGTCCGCGCCCGCCGACCGAGGCGATCGTCATCCTCGCCGCAGACTGAAGAACGCGTCGAGCAGCGCGGCGCACTCGCGTTCGAGCACGCCGCCGACGACCTCGGAACGGTGCGGCAGCCGGCGGTCCCTGGCGATGTCGTAGACGCTGCCGGTCGCGCCCGCCTTCGGGTCCCAGGCGCCGAACACGACCCGCGGCACGCGTGCGGCCAGGATCGCCCCGGCGCACATCGGGCACGGTTCGAGGGTCACGACGAGCGTGTGCTCGTCGAGGTGCCAGTCCCCCGTGACCGCGGCGGCCGCGCGGAGCGCGAGCACCTCGGCGTGGGCGGTCGGGTCCTGCAGCGCCTCGCGCTCGTTCCGGCCGACGGCGACGACGACGCCGTCGCGGTCGAGCACCACCGCGCCCACGGGCACGTCGCCGGTCGCCAGGCAGGCCCGGGCCTCGTCGAGCGCGCGCTCCATCGCCGGGACGAACGGACGGGCAGCGGGCGCTTCCACGGGACCTCCAGGTGGTCGGCAGCACGGTAGGCTCGACCCTATGCGAGTCCACGTCGCCGACCACCCGCTCATCACCCACAAGCTCTCGGTGCTCCGCGACCGGACCACACCCTCCCCCACGTTCCGCGCCCTGACCGAAGAGCTCGTCACGCTCCTCGCGTACGAGGCCACGCGGAACGTCCGGGTCACCGCGACGCCCATCGACACCCCCGTGGCGCACACCATGGGCGTCTCGATCGCCAAGCCGCGTCCGCTCGTCGTCCCGATCCTGCGTGCCGGCCTCGGCATGCTCGAAGGGATGGTCAAGCTCGTGCCGACGGCCGAGGTCGGGTTCCTCGGCATGGCCCGCAACGAGGAGACGCTCGAGCCGCAGACCTACGCCGAGCGCCTGCCCGACGACCTGTCCGGCCGTCAGTGCTTCGTGCTCGACCCGATGCTGGCCACCGGCGGGACCCTCGCCGCTGCCATCGACTTCCTGTTCGCGCGCGGTGCCGAGGAGATCACCTGCGTGTGCATCCTCGGTGCGCCGGAGGGGCTCGCCATGGTCGAAGAGGCCGTCGGCGACCGCAACGTCTCGATCGTCCTCGGTGCCCTCGACGAGAAGCTCGACGAGAACGGGTACATCGTCCCCGGTCTCGGCGACGCCGGCGACCGCCTCTACGGTCTGGCCGAGTAGGCAGTCGACGTCACCGACGATCGACGGGAGGCCCGTGGCGACACCGCCACGGGCCTCCCGTCGTCCGTCAGCCCGGTCCACCGCCACCCGTGCGCGGAACGCACCGTCTGCTCGGACGGTTGACACCACCTTGGTATACCGCCGATACTCGTCCCATGACTGCAACCGTGTCCACCCGCGTCCTCTCCGAGGTCCAGGGGACTGCCGGCATGATGATGCCGGTCGCCGTCATGCGTTGTCGAATGTGTGCCTGATCGGCACCCGTTCCAGCCGGATCCCCCGCGACACCACCCCGGTCGCGAGCGTGTGATCCCCGGGTGACGGACACCGTCGGCGACGCGCACCACGTCACGAGGTCTGTCTCCCGTTCCCCCGGGTCCGCCCCGGTCCGCAGCAGGACCGCAGGGCACATCGGCATCCAGCCGTACCCGGGTCGACGCATTCGACACCGCCGCCAGCGCCACACGCGCACCGGCCACATCGCCCGGAGAACCACCATGTCGCTCACCATCGCCCAGCCCCGCACCGCGCTCCGCACCGCCGCTCCGGCGCCGACCGACCTCGGGACGGTCACCCCGATCCGTCCGCGTCCCGCGACGCCGGCCACGACCGGGCAGACGAGCGTGCCGACCAGCCCGGTCGTCGCACCGCAGCGCAACCGCTCCCTGCCCGAGGGCACCGAGGCCCGTGGCTTCGCGCTCTACGTCGGGATCGACGAGGCGAAGGCGGCAGCGGCCGGTACGACGCTCGCAGCCGTCGTCGAGCAGCTGAAGGCACTGACCGCGCAGCTGGTGCCGAACTCGGAGACCTATGCTGCCGTCGCCGTCGCCGCGGAGCAGTCCGGTGGCCGTGACGTCGACGTCGTCCGACTGGCCCTGCAGGACCGGTCCGCGGTCGCCGCCCGCAAGCAGGCCGAGAAGCCCGAGCCGGAGGAGACCGGGGTCGTCATCGACATCTCCCGCAAGCGCGTCACGCTCGACGGCGACGCAGCTCCCCTGACCTACAAGGAGTTCGAACTCCTGCAGTTCCTGGTGCTGCGCGAGGGCCAGACGGTGGACCGCTCGGCCATCATCGACGGCCTGTGGTCGGACGGCGAGGACGAGACCCCGAACGAGCGCACCATCGACGTGCACGTGCGCCGGCTCCGCTCCAAGCTCGGCGCGTTCGAGGAGATCGTCCGCACCGTCCGCGGCGTGGGCTACCGGTTCGACCGGCACGCCGACGTGGCCGTGCGCTACGCCTCGACGCCCTCGCCCGACCTCTTCTGATCCTGATCGGTCGCTCTTGGTGAACTCGCAGCGAACGACGCACGCGGAGGCTAGCGCGCCGTTACCGCTTCGTTATACAGTCGGTGGTGCAGACGGTGTTTGCTGTGGCACCGCCTGCGGAATGTGATTGCAGGAAACTCTTGGTGCAAGGGAGAGGGCCGGTCGCTCGGAAGAGCGGCCGGCCCTCGTGCATGTCCGAGCGCGTGCATGTCGAACCCGCGCCTGTCGGGGGCCGTCGGTAGTGTGGACGGACCGTCCGACCAGAGGGGAGCGCCATCGTGAGCGAGTCACGCCGCAGCGAGAAGGCGACCGCCGTCGCCGCCTGGGAATCACTGTTCCGCGCCCAGGTCACCGTGATGCGGAGCCTCAACGCGGATTTCCCCGGCGGCGAGATCTCCTTCAACGAGTACGACGTCTGCTTCAACCTGTCGACGCAGCCCGGTCGACGCTGCCGCATGCGTGACCTCACCGGCCACCTGCTCCTCACCCAGCCGAGCGTGAGCCGTCTGGTCGATCGCCTGCTCGCCCGCGGGATCGTCGAGAAGCAGCCGGATCCGTCCGATGCCCGCGGCGTCATCGTGGCGCTCACCCCGCACGGGTTCGACGTCTACCGCCAGGTGGCCGTGCAGCACGCGGCGAGCATCGCGCAGCAGGTCGGCGCCGGACTGTCCGACGCCGAACTCCGCACCCTCACCGAGCTCTGCACGAAGCTGCGCCTCGCGGTCGGCACCGCCCCGAGCCGACGGGCCGTCACGCGGTCGGTCTCCGAGTCGGACCCGGCACCGGTGTGACCGGCGCACTGGTCTGGCTCCGCGACGACCTGCGACTGGCCGACAACCCCGCACTGCGTGCTGCGATCGACCACGGCGGCGACGTCACGGTGGTCTACGTCCTCGACGACGAATCCCCCGGCATCCGTCCCACCGGCGCCGCCAGCCGCTGGTGGCTCCACCACTCACTCACCGCGCTGGACGGCGAACTGCGTGATCGTGACTCGCGCCTGGTGCTGCGTCGGGGTGCGGCCGCCGCGGTGATCGACGCCCTCGTCGCCGACACCGGTGCCGACGCCGTGTTCTGGAACCGTCGGTACGGTCCGGCCGAGCGCGAGGTCGACGCCGGCATCAAGAGTGCCCTGCACGACCGCGGCATCGACGCGCACAGCTTCGCGGCGAGCCTGCTCTGGGAACCGTGGACCGTCCGCACCGGACAAGGCGAGCCGTACAAGGTGTTCACCCCGTTCTGGCGCGCTGCCCAGGCGATGCCGGAACCACGGCACCCGCTCCCGAAGCCCCGCGACCTGCCCGCCCCGGCCCGGGTCGCGAGCGACGACCTGAGCCAGTGGAACCTGCTGCCGACCCGTCCCGACTGGGCCGGCGGACTCCGCGACGCCTGGGAGCCCGGCGAGCACGGCGCACACCAGCGGCTCGAGCACTTCGTCACCCACGCGCTCGAGGACTACGACCAGCGCGACGAACCCGCCATGGCCGCCACGAGCGACCTGTCCCCTCACCTGCGCTGGGGCGAGGTCAGCCCGTACCAGGTGTGGCACCGGTTGCACGGAGCACTCGAGCCCGAGCAGCGCCAGAACGCCTCCGCCTTCCTGCGACAGCTGGCGTGGCGCGAGTTCAACTGGAACGAGTACTTCCACTGCGAGGACATCACGACGGTGAACGTGCGTCGCGAGTTCGACGCCTTCCCGTGGCGGGACGCCCCGGCTGCCGAGGTCGACCGGTGGCGCACCGGGACGACCGGGTTCGACCTCGTCGACGCCGGCATGCGCGAGCTGTGGCACTCCGGCGCCATGCACAACCGCGTCCGGTTGGCGACCGCGAGCTTCCTCGTCAAGAACCTGCTCGTCGACTGGCGGGTGGGCGAGCAGTGGTTCTGGGACACCCTCGTCGACGCCGACTCCGCCAACAACGCCGCGAACTGGCAGTGGGTCGCCGGGTCGGGCTTCGACGCGGCGCCGTACTTCCGGGTGTTCAACCCCGACCGGCAGCTCGAGCGCTTCGACCCGCACCGCGAGTACGTGCACCGGTGGGTGCCGTCGGAGGAACTCCGGCCCGAGCCGATGGTCGACCTCAAGGCGACCCGGCAGCGCGCGCTCGACGCGTACGCCGAGATGCGTCGGTCATGAGCCCGTGGGACACCGCCGTCGCGCAGGTCGACGCGCTCTTCCGTGACCGTGTCGACCGTGGCGTCGCACCGAGCAGTGTGTGGGGCGTCTTCGACCGGACCGGCCTCGTCGCCTCCGGGGGCCACGGCGATCGCGGCGACGGGCAGCGGCCGGACGCCGACACCGTCTACCGGATCGCATCGTGCACGAAGAGCGTCACCGCGGCGACGCTGCTGACGCTGGTGTCCGACGGTCGGCTGGACCTCGACGCGCCGATCACCGTGTTCGTCCCGGCGTTCGGCGCGGTGCCCCTGCCCACACCGGACTCCCCCGTGCCGACCGTGCGGATGCTGCTGACCATGTCGGCCGGCTTCCCCACCGACGACCCCTGGGCGGACCGGCAGGAGTCGATCAGCGACGCCGAGCTCGACGACGTCCTGCGCGGTGGGCTGTTGTTCGACTCGGTGCCGGGCACCCGGTTCGCGTACTCGAACCTGGGCTACGCCCTGCTCGGGCGGGTCGTCGCCGTCGTCACCGACCGTCCGTTCACCGAGGCAGCACGTGACACCGTGCTCCGACCGCTCGGTCTCGACCACACGGTGTTCAGCGCGGCCGAGGCGCAGGGACCGGTCGTCACCGGGTTCCGCCCGCACGACGGCGACTGGGAGCCCCTGCCGATGACCGGCCCGGGTGCGTTCTCGTCGATCGGCGGCCTGTTCTCCACCGTCCGCGACCTCGCACGGTGGGCGACGCACCTCGGGTCGGCGTCCTCCGATGCTCCGGAACCCGGCCCGGTCTCCCCCGCCGACCGCCGGCTCATGCAGCAGGCGATGCGGGTCGTGCCGTCGTCCGTCGTCCCCGGCTCGTCACGCGCCACGGCGTACGGCTTCGGGCTGTTCGTCGAACAGGACGACCGGTTCGGCGAACTCGTCTCGCACTCCGGCGGCTACCCGGGGTTCTCGGCACACATGCGCTGGTCCGCGCAGACCGGTCTCGGTGTCGTCGCGTTCGAGAACGCCACGCAGGCGAAGGTCTCCGCCGCTGCCCAACAGGCACACGACCTGCTCCTGGACGCAGCGCGTCCGGCGGCGTCCGACGGGCACGGCGACACGACGACCGGACCGGTGCGCCGCCCCGGCGCCGAGCCGACCGTCCGGGCGACGCGAGCGGCGCAGGCTGCCGTGACGGGCCTCCTGGCCGACTGGCAGGACGCCGTGGCGGACGCGGTCTGCACGCCGAACGTGGCGATGGACGTCCCCTACGACCGACGCCGGCGGGCGATCGCGGCGGCGGTGGCCGAGGTGGGTGCCGACCTGAGCGCCGCTCCCGTCGCGGAGCAGTCGTCGACGCCGTCGCATCTGCGGTGGTGGCTCCTCGGCACCTGCGGGCGGTTGCGCGTCGAGATCAGGCTCGCCCCTGGCGCGGCAGGACGCGTCCAGACCCTCACCGTCGTGGCGGAGCCCGCCGAGCACTGACACACCGGACCGCACGCGACGGGCCGGCCAGGTCCGTGTCGGTACCGGTCTGACGACTGCCCGTCACACCGGTGGGCGACCCCCCACGAACCCGAGTGCTCGGGCCGCCACGCGCGTGCCCTCACGTGCAGCCGCTCCGACGCGCACGGGATCGGTCGCCCAGGCACGCACGAAACCCGCGGCGAACGCGTCACCGGCGCCGACGGTGTCGACGACCGTGGCCGGCGTCGCGGGGACGCGGTGCACGCTCCGTCCGCGTCGCCCCACCAGCACGCCGTCGGCGCCCACCGTGACCACCACGAGCGGCACGTGCTCGGTGAGTCGCCGCACCGCGTCGTCGAGGTCGGTCGTCCCGGTCAGTTCGAGGGCCTCCTGCCGGCCGGGGAAGAGGACGTCGACGCCGACGAGGGCCTCGAGAAAGGCGGGGGCACCGACCGACCGGACGATCGCTGCCGAGGACGGGTCGAGCGACACCCGGGCAGATCCCGTCCGGGCGCGGGCGACCAGGGACGCGATGCGGGCGGCGCCGCCACCGAGCGTCGCGTGCCCGGTCAGGTGCACGATGTCCGCGCGTCGGGCCACGGCCTCGGGGACGTCGGCAGCCGTGAGCTTGCCGCTCGCGGCCGGGTCGGACATCGCCGTGCGGCCGCTGTCGTTGCGCACGGACACCACGACCCCGGTGGAGGTCATCGCGTCGTAGCGCAGGTGCGGGCGGACACCGGCGTCCTCCAGCGAGCGCTCGTGCCGGTAGATGTCGTCGACGCCGACCCGCGCGACGAGGTCCACCTCGGCACCGAGCCAGCCGAGCCAAGCGGCGGTGTTGCCGGCGGCACCCGTCGGTCGGTGGCGGATCACGGCGGCGGGGTCGTGCACCCCGATGGTGTGCGCGGTCGTCTGCACGAGCATGCCGTCCAGGACGTCGCCGATGACCAGGAACCGTTTTCCGGCGCCACGACGGCGGCCCGCGACCACCCGTCCGGCACGGGTCCCCTCGGGCTGCGACACGGGCACGGAGGCCTCTTGCGGCATGGACATCTGCTCCAGTGTACGGGGAACCGAGTAAAGCTCCGTTTTCGGGCCCGCACGGACCCTCATCGTGGTGGCCAATCGCACTGTCCGACCGGTAACATACGCAATGCCACCATGTGGCGGGTCGTGTGCCCGCCACCGACGATCCGACGGAGATGCCATGCCCCGGAAGCCCGACCCGACGCTCAAGCCGGCGATCCTCGAGAAGGTCACCCTGCACCTGCTGGACACCAAGCTCGAGGACGTCTCGGTCCGCAGCCTCGGGCGCATCCTGGGCACCAGCGCGTACCCGATCGTCTACCACTTCGGCTCCCGCGACGCCCTCATCGACTCCGTCGTCGTGCACCTGGCCGACACGGTCTGCCACGCTGCGCTCGATCCCGCTGCAGACCGCTCCGCCCTCGCTGACTACTTGGTGACCAGCTTCGGTCGCCTCGACGACCCGCACCGAGCACTCGCGGCCCGGCTCACCTTCGAGCTCGGGTCCGTCGAGGCGATGGACAGCCGGGTCCGGCAACGCGGTCTGCACCGGGACCACGTGGCAGCGGTCGCCGCGTGGTGCCTCGCACACGGCTACGACGCCGAGGCCGCCGACCGCGTCGCACGCGACGCCGTGACGACTGCCCGCGGTGCCCAGTGGACCGCGATCGTCGACCGCGAGCGCGCCGACACCGACGCCGCGCTCCGGGCGATCGCCGACCGGCTCGCCGCCGGCGCGGCAGTCACCGCGGGGTGATGCACGAACGGGAGGCACGGTGCCAGCTGGCACCGTGCCTCCCGTTCGTCCGTCGGTCGCGTCACGCGACCCGCGGTCGGTGGATCAGAGCGTCACGAACGACTGCGACTTCGCGTTGGCGAAGCGCGCCGCGACGTTCTCCCAGTCGACGATGTTCCAGACGGCCTTCACGTAGTCCGCCTTGACGTTGAGGTAGTCGAGGTAGAAGGCGTGCTCCCACATGTCGAGCAGGAAGATCGGCACGAGGCCGAACGGCACGTTGGCCTGCTGGTCGAACAGCTGGAACGTGGTCAGCTTCTGGCCGACGGTGTCCCAGGCCAGGACGGCCCAGCCGGAGCCCTGGATGCCGTTCGCGACGGCGGCGAACTGCGCCTTGAAGGTGTCGAACGAGCCGAAGAACTCGTCGATCGCCGCGGCGAGCTCGCCCTCGGGGACCTTCGTGTCCGGGCCGAGGTTGGTCCAGAAGATCGAGTGGTTGACGTGGCCACCGAGGTGGAACGCCAGGTCCTTCTCGAGCTTGTTGATCGCACCGAAGTTGCCCGACTCGCGCGCTTCACCGAGCTGCTGCAGCGCGGTGTTCGCTCCGGTCACGTAGGCCTGGTGGTGCTTGTCGTGGTGCAGCTGCATGATCTTGCCGCTGATGTGCGGCTCGAGTGCGGCGTAGTCGTACGGCAGCTCCGGCAGGGTGTACTCAGCCATGTGAGGTCCTTTCGATCAGTGGGTTGCGGATGGGATTCCGCGGCTCACGAGAGCCGGGAACGATCGGTGAGGGAGTGGAATTCCCGGTTGTGGTAGACCAGCGGCTCGCCGTGCTCGAGGCCGACGACGATGTCGAGGACCTCGGCGACGACGACGGTCGAGCTGCCGATCGGGGTCGTGGAGAGCGGGCGACACCGCAGCGCGCTCGCGGCACTGGGCAGGTAGCGGTCACCCGAGGGCAGCGTGCCCCAGATCGGGTCGTCGGCGGTCGGGCTGCCGGTCGAGGCGAACCGCCGGGCGAGCGCCACGCTGAGCGAGTCGACCAGGTGCACGACGAAGACCGGGGCACCGAGCACGACACCGGCGGACCCGGAGTTCGTGGACAGCGAGAAGACGAGGACCGGCGGGTCCACAGCCACGCTCGCGACGCTCGAGGCGGTGAGTCCGGTCGGACCGTCCGGTCCCTCGGCGGTGATGACGGCGACGCCGGCCGGGTGCCCGCGGAACGCGGACTTGTACGCTTCGGCGATGTTCGCCGGGGCTTCGTCGGGCATGGTGTTCGTCGTCGTTCCTTCGCGCGGGGGTGTGCCGTCACTGGGCGGGCATGTCCCAACGTATGACCTGAACCATGGTTGAGGTCAACGATTCACAGGTTCGACGGCTCCCGGGCGCGCCGTGGCGATGGCTTCGTGAGCAGAAATGGTCGGGTCGCGTGGCGCAACCCGACCATTTCCGCTCACGAAGCGACGCGCGTCAGCGGCGCTTGAGCATGACGACGGCGCCTGCGGCAGCGATCACCATGAGCACCGCGGCGACGCCGGCCGTGATCGTCACGCCGGAGTCGAACGCCGCCCGCGCCGATTCGAGGAGCGCCTGGCCGGCACCGCCACCGAGGGACGACGCGGCGGACACCGCACCGCCGAGCGTCTCCTGCGCAGCGGTGTGCGCGGTCGAGCTCAGCCCGCCGGGCACCACGACGTGCGCCCGGTAGGTGGTCGCCAGGATCGTGCCGAGGACGGCCGTACCGAGCACCGCACCGATCTCGTACGCCGTCTCGGACATCGCCGACGCCGCACCAGCCTTGTCCGCCGGTGCGGTCGAGATGATGAGGTCGTTCGTGACGGTCTCGGACGCACCGATCCCGATGCCGAGCAGCACGAACGCGAAAGCCAGCGCCGCGATCGACGCGTGGTGTCCGAGGACCGCCACGAGGGCGTACGCCGCGGCGGAGAACAGCAGGGACACCGACACGACCCAGCGCGGTGCGACCCGTGCGACGACCGGCACCACCGCGAGGCCGGCGACGATCGTGAGCACCGATCCGGGGATGAGCACGACGCCCGAGGCGAACGGATCGAGCCCCGCCACGAGCTGCAGGTGCTGCGCGATGAAGAACAGGAAGCCGGTCAGCGAGAACATCGCCATCAGGTTCATGAGCACGCTGCCGGTGAACGCCGTGCTGCGGAACAGGCGCAGGTCGAGCATCGGCGTGCGGGACCGCAGCTGCCGGCGGACGAACGCGATGCCGCAGACGACCCCGACGGCGAGCATCGCGACCGCGAACCCGCGCTCCTCCGGGTGCACGAACGACTTGATCGCCCAGGCGATCGGCGCCAGCGCACCGAGGGACAGGAACATGCTCGGCACGTCGACCGGCCCCGGCATCGGGTCGCGCGACTCCGGCACGCAGAACGGGACGCCGACGAGCATGAGCACGAGGATCGGCACCGCGACCAGGAAGACGCTGCCCCAGTGGAAGTGCGCGAGCAGCGTGCCACCGACGAGCGGACCGAGGGCGTTGCCGGCCGCGAACATGGTCGACCACACGGCCAGCGCCATCCGCCGCTCCCCCGCGTCGACGAAGACGTTGCGGATGATCGAGAGCGTCGCGGGCATGAGCATCGCCCCGAACACCCCCATCGCGATCCGTGCGGCGACGAGCATCCAGGCGTCGGTCGCGAAGGCAGCGGCGACGGAGAACAGCGCGAAACCGGTGGCCCCGATCACCAGGATCCGACGGCGGCCGATGCGGTCACCGATGCTGCCCATCACGACGAGCAGCCCGGCCAGGACGAGCGGGTACGCGTCGACGATCCAGAGCTGCGTGGTGGCGTCCGGGTTGAGCGCACGACTGATCGACGGCAGCGCGAAGCTCAGCACGGTGTTGTCCACCGAGATGAGCAGCACCGGCAGCATCAGCACGGCGAGCGCGAGGAACCGTCGGGCGCGGCTGCCGGTGACGCGGGTGGCGATGGGGCTGGTGAGCAGTGCGGACACGGCGGACTCCTGGGACTTCGAGCCGGACCTGGTCGACGGCGGGCGGTGCGTGGGGCAGACGAGACGGGACGCGGGATGGACACGCGCCCCGTCAGGACTCCGTCAGTGTACCGTCTGGACGGTTATGGTTGCAAATGCAACCAACAGGCGGACGGGAGGCCCGTGGCGGGCTCGCCACGGGCCTCCCGTCCGACGGCTGGTCCCGCCCAGGGCGGGAGGCTGGGGCGACGGCCCGACCTGCGTCCGGTGCCGGGGTTCCGGTGCCGGGGTTTCGGTGCCGGGGTTTCGGTGCCGGGGTTTCGGTGCCGGGGTTCCGGTGCCGGAGTTCCACAACACGCCGCGTGGTCTCCGCCCGGGTTCCGATGTCGGGCGGCCTGCGCGCCGACATGCCGAGATTTCGGAACCTCGGGGGCGGGCTGGGCCGGCGGGGCGGGGCGGGGCGGGGCAGGGCTGGGCCGGCGAGGCGGGGCGTGCGGGCCGGCCGCCGTCAGGCGGAGTCGCGGACCAGCAGACTGTGGCGCACGGTGCGCTGCACTGCGGCGCCGTGCCGCGGCAGCTCACCGGCGAGCATGCCGAGCGCGAGCGTGAGGGCCTCGCGCGCGACGGCGTCGAGGTCGACCGCCAGGGTCGTCAGCATCGGCGACACGAGAGCGCCGAGCGGCAGGCCGTCGACGCCGACGACCCGGACCTCACCAGGGACGTCGACGCCCGCGCGGCGGCAGGCCTGCAGCACGCCGAGCGCCATCACGTCGTTGAAGGCCAGGATCGCGTCGAGTCGCCGCTTCCGAGCCAGGATCCGCACCGTCTCGTCGGCACCGCACTCGGCGGTGCCGTGCGGCGCGTGCACGAGCTCCGGCAGGTAGCCGCGGCGGCGCAGCGCGTCCAGCATGAGCAGCCCGCGCGCACTCGTGTGGTCCGGCGACGAGTTGTCGAGCACGACCGGGTGCCGCACCCCGGTCGCCACCAGGTGGTCGGCGAGGGTTTCGATCGCGTCGGCGGGGTCGATCCACACCGCTGCCGTGGGCGGGTCGGATGACGGGTCGAGCTCGACCATCGGCACGTTGCCGAGGAGCTCGCTCCACCGGTGCCGGCGCGAGCCGAGGTAGCCGATGACCACGTCGGTCTGCGCGCCGAGCGCCTGGACCATCCGGTCGGCGTCACTCGCCAGGTCGACGTCGGCGAGCATGACGTTCCACCCCTGCTCGGCAGCGAGCCGGAACACGGCGGACGCGAGCTGGGGCGTGTACGGGTTCCGCAGGTCGTTCACGACGAGCCCGAGCTGGTGGTCGCCGCCGGTCACCAGCCCGCGGCCGAACCGCGACGGCCGGTAGTCGAGCGACGCCGCGACGGCGAGCACCCGTTCCTTCGTGGTCGCGCTGATGCCGGACATGCCGTTCATCGCGCGGGTGACGGTCTGCCGGGACACCCCGGCGGCCGCGGCGACGTCGATGATCGTCGCGCGGCCGCCGGAGTGCGGGCCGTCCGGTGGCGACTGGGTCAGTCGCGGAGGTCCAGCCATGCCACCTGTTCCGGGGTGAGGTCGACGGAGAGGCCCGTCATGGACGATCGGGCTTCCGCGATCGTACGCGGTCCGAAGAGCGGGAACGTCGGGAACGGCTGGTTCAGCACGTACGCCAGGGCGATCGCCGTGGCGGGGACGCCGAACCGGTCGCCGAGCTCCCGCGCGCGACGGAGCCGCTCGAAGTTCTCGTCGCTGTAATAGCAGCGGACGAGTTCGGCATCGCTGGTGTCCTCCGGCGTCGCGCGGCCGGTGAAGAAGCCACGAGCCTGCGACGACCACGGCAGCAGCGGGACCTGACGCTCCTCGAGCCACGCCTTCGACGCGGCGTCGGTCGCGTGCTCGCAGCCGTCCCACGGCACGTCGTAGGCCTCGGCCAGGCCGAAGTGGTTGCTGAGGACCTCGAACTCGTGCTTGCCGTTCGCCCGTGCGTAGGCGTTGGCCTCGTCGAAACGTGCCGGCGTCCAGTTCGACCCGCCGTACACGCGGATGCGGCCGGCGCGGCGGTGCTCGTCGAGGACGTCGACGAACTCCCCCACCGGGATGTCCGGGTTGTCGCGGTGCATCATGTAGATGTCCGCGTAGTCGGTGCCCTGGCGCTCGAGGCTCTCGAGCAGCTGCTTCGTCAGGGACTCCGGGTCGCAGAACGGCGTGTGCGCACCCTTCGTGATGACGACAACGTCCTCGCGGATGCCGCGGTTCTGGATCCACTTGCCGAGCCGACCCTCGAGCACACCGCCGCCGTAGATGTAGCCGGTGTCGAAGACGTTGCCGCCCTGCTCGACGAACAGGTCGAAGATCGCGCTGGCGTGGGCGAGGTCGGGCTGGTTGTCGACGCCCATCACCAGGCGCGACAGCCGCTTGCCGACACCCGGGATCTCGCCGTACTGCATGGGGTTGCCGTCCTGCACCCGGAGCGGCCGACCGCTCACGGTGGGGATGTCGGCGGACTCAGCCTCGAACGGGTAGCGCAGGCCGATCGCGGCGCGCCACTTGTCGAGGGTGCGGGCGGTCGCGAGCGACTCGTCGATCGTCATCTGTGCTGCCTCGACCGCACCGGCACGCAGGGCGTCGGTGGTGGCGTCGGCCTCACGTGCGTAGGGGTGCTCGCCGGCGAAGGACAGCGTGCGCGGATCCTCGTCGACGGTGTGCACCTCGATCGTCGGGTCGGCGCCGAGGGTCCACGGGTCGGCGAGCAGGAGGCGACCGCGCGTGCCGTACACCGCGACCGCGTTGTCGTCCTGCACGAAGACGCCGGTGCGGACGGACGCCGTGATGCCGCCGCGGTAGGTCAGCTGCGCGACGGTCCACTCGTCGACACCGGTCGGCCCGAGGGTGCCGGTGGCGGTGAGCTCCGTCGGCTCGGCGACGGCGACACCGGTCGCGGCCTGCACGATCGCGGCGGCCATCGTCACCGGGTACCCGCCGACGTCGAGGATCCCGCCGCCGGCCGTGTCGACGTCGAACAGTCGGCCGGTCCGCTCACCGGTCCGGAACGCGAACGAGGCGTCGATGTGCGTGACCTCGCCGATCACGCCGTCCCGCACGAGGTCGAGCAGTGCGGCGGTCTGCGGGTGGAAGCGGTACATGAACGCCTCGACCAGCGGCAGGCCGGCCTGGCGTGCGGCATCGGCGAGCGCCATGGCGGTGCCGTGGTTCGGGGCGAGGGGCTTCTCGCACAGGACGGCCTTGCCGGCCTCGAGCGCGGCGAGGACGAGCCGCGCGTGCCCGGTGTGCACGGTCGAGACGTACACGGCGTCGACGCGCGGGTCGGCGAGGACCTCGTCGTAGGTCGCAGCGGAGACGTCGGCGAACCCGAGCTGCGCGGCTTCGTCGGCGAAGGTCTGCGCCCGCTCGGTGGACGAGCTGCCGGCAGCCACCAGGGCACCACCGCTCGCGGGCAGCTGGGAGAGGAAGCGGCGGGCGATGCCCCCGGGGCCGAGGACGGCCCAGCCGGGGCGGTCGGCGACCGTCGGAGTCGGGGTGCTGGCGGTGTTCGCGGTCTGCGCTGACATGCGGATCCTTGTCGTCTCGTGAACCTTCACGGTCACGACGACGCTAGTGCCACACGCCCGGCGGATCAATGCGGAAGTGCTTGACACGGCGTGTCTCACAGAGGATGCTCTGGACCACTTCGTGAGCGTTCACGGTCGAACGCTCCGGGGACCCGGTATCGCTGTTTCCAACCCGATCTCAACGACGAGAGCAGGTAGTTTCGTGACGTCATCTCCATCGATCAGTCTCAGCAGGCGGGGGTTCCTCGCCGGCGCAGGTGCCCTCGGAGCCCTCGCCACCACCGCCTTGTTGGCCGGGTGCTCCACGAGCACCGCCATCTCCAAGGACCCTGACGAACTCGTCCTCTGGTACTGGAACCGGTCGCTCGACCCGAAGTTCCTGCGGCAGGCCGCCGGGGGCATCGCCGGGCAGGGGTCCAAGCGGCTCCGCCCCGACCTGATCGGCGGCGCCTCGTACGACACCAAGTTCCGGACGGCACTCGCCGGGAACGCGTTCATCCCCGACGTGCTGATGGTCAACTCGAACTGCTGGCTCTACTTCCCCGACGAAGACCTGTTCACCGACTTCGACGACCACGGCGGCGCGGCGAAGCGGGACGAGTACTACGACTGGAAGAGCGCGCTCGGCCGGACACCGAGCGGCAGGCAGTGCTTCTGGCCCGTCGACACCGGACCGACCGGCTTCTTCTACCGGCAGGACGTCCTGGCGAAGGCCGGGCTGCCGACGGACCCGGACGAGGTCTCCGACGCGATCGCGACGTGGGACGGGTTCCGCTCCTTCGGCGCGAAGATCCGGAAGGGTGCGGACGCCGCGACGGTCATCACCGCCAACCAGCTCTTCAACCAGTACATCTACGCCAGCCCCACGCGGTACTTCGACCGCGACGACCAGCCGGTCTTCGAGCAGGACGACAGCTCGGTGCGGCAGGCGTGGGAGAACGCCGTCGCCTGCGTCCGTTCCGGGCTCACCGGCAACCTGCAGTCCGGCACCGACCAGAACGCCGGGTGGGTGTCCGGCCGGGTCGCGGGACAGATCGAGGGCGCGTGGTGGACGCAGGTCATCCACGACACCGCTCCGGACGCCGCCGGCACGTGGCGGGTCGCCCGGCAACCGGATCGGCCGGGGAACAGCGGCGGGTCGTTCCTCGCCGTCCCGAAGACCTCGAAGGACCCGGCCGCGGCCGCCGCGTTCGCGCAGTGGATCACCTCGCCCGAGGTGCAGTCGCACACGTACAACGACATCCAGCTGTTCCCCTCCACCCCGGCGTCGTTCGACAACGGGATCATGCGGAAGCCCGGCGACTACTTCGGCGACCAGGACCCGCTGGCGTTCTTCAACGCCTCGGCGATGGACGTCCCGGTGACGTACATCTCGAACTCCGAACGGTTCATCGGTGCGTTCGCGACCGAGATCACGAACGTCGAGGCCGGGGGCAAGGACCCGGACCGCGCCTGGCAGGACGCCGTCGACCAGACCAACCGGGTCCTCGACAAGCGGGGGGTCCGCGCATGAGCACCAAGCAGGCACCACCGACCACGAGCATCCCCGCGGTCGTCGGGACCCCGACGTCCTCCATCACCACCGCAGCGACCGGCAAACGGTACGGCCTCCGCCGGTTCTGGCCGCAGTACGTCGCGATCGCGCCGTTCTACGTGCTCTTCCTGGTGTTCGGGCTGTTCCCGATCGTGTTCTCGATCGTGCTGTCGTTCACCGACTGGGACGGGGTCGGCTCCCCCGCGTTCGTCGGTCTGGCCCAGTACCAGTACCTGCTCGGCGACCCGCGGTTCTGGAACGCCGTCGGCAACACGTTCCTCATCTGGGTCATGTCGACGATCCCGATGCTGTTCCTGGCGCTCGTGCTCGCGTTCCTGCTGCACGGCAACATCCGGGCGAAGGGCTTCTACCGCGTCGCGTTCTTCGTGCCGAACGTCACGAGCATGGTCGCGATGGCGATCGTGTTCGGCTCGGTGTTCTCCGACGGCTTCGGCCTGGTGAACGCGGCACTGCGCGCACTCGGGGCGGACCCGGTCGGGTGGCTGTCGTCGTACTGGGGCATCAAGGTCACCATCTCGGTGATGGTGATCTGGCGCTGGACGGGCTACAACGCGATCATCTACCTGGCCGGACTGCAGTCCATCTCGACCGAGTTGTACGACGCCGCCAAGGTGGACGGCGCGAACGCGTGGCAGATCTTCTCGCGCATCACCGTGCCGCTGCTGCGCCCGGTGATCCTGTTCACCCTCATCACGTCGACGATCGGCGGGCTCGGGCTCTTCACGGAGCCGCAGATCCTGTTCAACGGGCAGGCGGTGGGCGGCCCCGACGAGGCCGGCATGACGATCGTCCTCTACCAGTACGAGCAGGCGTTCAACCAGTTCGACTTCGGGTACGGCTCGGCGATCGCCTGGGGGCTGTTCCTGTTCTCCGTGGTGTTCGCGATCATCAACTGGCGTCTGCTCAGTGAACGCGACGGCCTGAAGACCCCACGACGACTCCGCGTGGCCCGCACGGTCCGCACCAGCACGAAGGGGGTCGACGCATGACCGCGACACCGACCACGACGACGACCAACACCGCCGCGGCACTCGGCCGACCGGGGGCCGCAGGGAACGACCGCGGCCGCGGGTTCCGCCGCGGCTGGCTCGGGACCGCCGTCACGCACCTCTGCCTGATCATCGGGGTGCTGCTGTCGATCTTCCCGTTCTGGTGGCTCCTCGTGATGTCGACGTCGACGAACGCCGAGATCTTCGGCTACCCGCCGTCGCTCTGGTTCGGGGACAACGCCCTCGCGAACGTGGCGTCGGTGTTCAGCAACGTCGACATGCTGCGGGCACTCCTGAACACCGTGCTCGTGGCCGGCAGCACCGCCGTCCTGGTCATGCTGTTCGACTCGCTCGCTGCGTTCGCGTTCGCGAAGTACGAGTTCCCCTTCAAGCGCACGCTGTTCACCGTCATGCTCGCCACGTTCCTGGTGCCCGGCAGCCTGTCGCTGGTGCCGAGCTTCGTGCTCATGGCGAACCTCGGGTGGATCGGTGGCCTGCAGGCGCTCATCATCCCGGGGGCGGCGAACGCGTTCGGCATCTTCCTGCTCCGGCAGTTCGCCACCTCGTCGATCCCGAACGAGGTCATCGACTCGGCCCGGGTGGACGGCGCGGGGTTCTTCCGCACCTGGTGGTCGGTGGCGGTCCCGATGCTCCGCGGCGGGCTCGCGTTCCTCGGCATCTTCACGTTCATCACCGCCTGGAACGACTACGTCTGGCCGCTCATCGTCCTCATCGACCCGAAGGGACAGACCCTGCAGGTGGCCCTGGCCGGACTGAGCTCGGTGAACGCGACCGACCTCGGGGCGGTGATGGCCGGCGCCGTGATCAGCGTGTTCCCGCTCATCGGCGTGTTCATCATCGGCTCGCGCCACTTCATCGCCAACATCGCCGCCGGAGCGCTGAAGGGCTGACGCGCCGAGCGCCCCGACCGGCAGGGTGCAGGCGTCGCGGGACGGCCCGCGACGCCTGCACCTGCTCGTGCACAACTCCTCCTAGACTCGTGCCCATGGCCAGTGCCCGCGACCGCGTCCTCGACAGCTTCGTCGCCATCGTGTGCGAAGACGGCGAACGTCCCGCGACGCTCGACGCCGTCGCCGCCCGCGCCGGTGTCTCCAAGGGCGGGCTGCTGTACCACTTCGGCTCCAAGGCGGCCCTGGTCGAGGGGCTGTGCGAGCGACTCTCCGACCTGTCCGCGATCGACGTCGAGCGCATGGCCGAGGCCGAGGACGGTGCCGCCCGCTACTTCGTCCGAAACTGCCTGTTCGTCGGCAGCGAGCTCGACCTCGCGCTCCTCGCCGCGAGCCGCCTGCAGCAGGCCGGCTACGAAGAAGCGGGCCGGACCCTCGACGACACCGAGAACGCGTGGCTCGTGACCCTCGTCGACGCCCTCCACGACGAGCCCACCGCCCAGGCGGTCAAGCTCCTCGGCGACGGCCTGTACCACCAGGCCTCCCTCGGTGCCGCGAGCGACGGTCGACCGAAGCGCAGCACCGTCGACATGGAGGCGCTCCTCGCCGTCGTGGACCGTCTGATCGCGACGAAGCCCGGCGCGTGAACGACCATCCCCGTTCCTGGGGATAGACTTGGCGACGTTCCACTCGTCGACACCCGGAGGTATCCCGTGGGCCGCGTCATCGCCGCTGTTTTCTCGATCCTGCTGCTGCTGGTGTCGATGTACCTGTTCGGGTTCGCGTTCCAGGTCGACTCGGGCCAGGCGTTCATCTTCATGGGTGGTCTCATCCTGATGACCCTCTCCTTCTTCCTGCCGATCCACGTGTTCGGCAAGCGGTAACCACTCCGCCGACGCAGAACGGCCCCGCACCTCTCGAGGTGCGGGGCCGTTCTGCGTGCGGGAACCGTGTCGGGAACCAGGTTCCGCGAGCCCGCGCGAGCGCGGTGCACAATCAAAGTGCATCCACGCCGTGGCATCACGCGGTGCGGACGCACTGTGGCTGTGCGGGCGCAGTCACGTGCTCGGAACGCACGACGCCACGGACGGGAGGCGCAGGGCGGGGCCGCCACGAGCCTCCCGTCCGTCGTCGCGCGCGTCCACAGCCCGCCGCACAACCACAGTGCGCTCGCGCCGGGCCGTCGCGCGGTTCGGGCGCCTTGTGGTTGTGCGCAGCGCATCCGCGCCATCCGCGCGCGGCCGCCGGCGCGGCCGCCGGCGCGGCCGCGGGCGCCGCTAGGCGAGCACGCGCAGCGAGCGCAGCGTCACCGCGGTCGCGACGGCGGCGTGCACGGCCTCGGCGCCCTTGTCCTCCTTCGAGCCGGGCAGCCCGGCCCGGTCGATGCCCTGCTGCTCGTCGTCCAGGGTCAGCACGCCGAACCCGACGGGCTTGCCGGTGTCGATCGCCACGCGGGTGAGCCCACTCGTGGCGGCGTCGGACACGTACTCGAAGTGCGGGGTGCCGCCCCGGATGATCACGCCGAGCGCGACCGCGGCGTCGAACCCGGCCTCGAGGGCGGTCTTCGCGACGACGGGCAGCTCGAAGCTCCCCGGGACCGGGAACACCGACGCGGTGGCGCCGAGCCGTTCGACCTCGCGCTGCGCCCCGGCGAGGAGGCCCGCCGCGATCGTGTCGTGCCACTGCCCGGCGACGATGGCCACCCGGATCCCGGTGCCGTCGACGTGGTCGCGGTCCGCCGCGCCTGCTCCGCTCATCGTGCTGTTCCTTCCGTGGACAGGGCAGCTGCTGCCGTTGTCCGGTCTGCCGCGTCCAGCCACTCGACGAGCGCGGCGATGGTGATGACGGGCACGCCCTCGCGCGCCCCGAGTGCGACGAGCGCCGGCAGCCGCATCATGCTGCCGTCCTCGTCGACGATCTCGCAGATCGCCGCGGCAGGCCGGAGCCCGGCTGCGGTGACGAGCTCGATCGCGGCTTCGGTGTGTCCCGCACGTTCGCGGACCCCGCCCGGTCGTGCCCGCAGGGGGACGACGTGGCCGGGGCGGTGCAGGTCGTCGCGCACGGAGGTCGGGTCGGCGAGGACCCGCAGCGTGCGCGCTCGGTCGTGGGCGCTGATGCCCGTGGTGACCCCGACGGCTGCGTCGACGGTGACGGTGTACGCGGTGCCGCGGACGTCCTCGTTGTGCTGGACCATCGGCGGCAGGTCGAGGGCGTCGGCGATCTCGACGCTGACGGGCGCGCAGATGAACCCCGACGAGTGCGCCACGGTCCAGGCGATCCACTCCGGCGTCGCGAGCTCGGCGGACAGGATGACGTCGCCCTCGTTCTCGCGGTCCTCGTCGTCGACGACGATCACCGGGCGGCCGGCCGCGACCGACGCGATCGCGAGTTCGATGCTCGACGAACCGAGCGTCTGCGGGACCGAGGCGACCATCACCGGGCCTCCGATCCGACGGGCTCGAGCGGTCCGACGGGCTCGAGCGAGCCCGCGGTCTCGAGCGAGCCCGCGGCGTCGACCGAACCGACGGCGGCGTCGAGCCGCAGCATCCGGCGCACGTGCCGCGCGAGCACGTCGGTCTCCACGTTCACCCGGTCGCCCGGCACGCGCAGGCCGAGGGTCGTGGCCTCGAGCGTCTCCGGGATCAGGCTGACCTCGAACCAGGCGGCGTCCGGCGCGGTGTCCTCGGGCGAGACGGCGCTGACGGTGAGCGAGACGCCGTCGAGCGCGATCGACCCCTTGTCGACGACGAGCGGGCTGAGCGCCGGCGCGAGCGAGAACCGCGCTCGGCGCCAGCCGTCGCCGTCCGCGGTCTCGAGCACGGTGGCGGTGCCGTCGATGTGGCCCTGCACGATGTGGCCGCCGAGCCGGTCGCCGACCGACGCCGCGCGCTCGAGGTTCAGGCGGTCGCCCACCCGCAACGCTCCGTGCGCGCTCATGTCGAGCGTCTGCTTCATGACGAACGCGGTGAAGGAGTCGGGGGTCTGCTCGACCACGGTCAGGCAGACGCCGCTGGTGGCGATGGAGTCGCCGTGGCTGGCGTCCGCGACCACGATCGGCCCGCGGACGGTGAGCGCGACGGAGTCGCCGTGCTGCTCGACGGCGGTGACGGTGCCGAGTTCCTCGATGATGCCGGTGAACACTGGTGTCCTCTCAACGGGACTCCGGGGGTGTTCGACGATCGTCGGCATCGACGGACGGGTCGTCCCACGCAGGGTGGGTCGTACCGTCCGCCAGCGCGCCTCCCATCCGGACTCTCACCGTCGGTCCCGGAGTTTCACCGAGTCAACCTCTGCCGGGTTCGCACCCGTCATCAGTTCGTGGACTGTCACCACCGGTTCGGAATTGCACCGACCCCGGAGCGCTTGCGTAGTCGGAACGATACCCCAGACCGGTGACCGACGCGTCGGGCCGGAGCGGGGCACGTAACGGGGCGACGCGGCGCACGACCGGGAGGCCCGGGGCGGGCCCGCACCGCGCCTCCCGTCCGCCGCCCGGTCGCGTCCACCACACCGGCCCCGTCGACCGTGCCGCCTCAGCCGCGTCCGCGCGCGAGCGCGACCGCCTGCCGCAGGGACAGGTCCGGCAGGTACGCCCGGACGACCGCGAGGCCGATCGACGGCAGCGCGACCGGGTCGGGGTAGGCGAGGACCAGCGGGTGCAGGTCGGGGCCGAACTTCTGCTTGAACCGGAGCAGCGACCGGAAGCCGTAGACCGGTTCGAGGACTCCCCCGACGAGCTCGAGCAGGCTCTGCACGCCGTCGCTCGGTGCAGCGTTCTCGCCCGCCTGCGCGAGCGGGGCCGCCGACAGGCTGAGTCGTTCGACGCCGTCGTCGCGCATCCGTTCGGCGGCGCTCGCGACGAGGAACTCCATCACGCCGTTCGGCGCGGCCTCGGTCCGGCGCATCACGTCGAGGGTCCAGCCGACGACCCGCCCCTCGCGGTGGCTCGGCAACCAGCTCGTCACGGCGAGCACCCGCCCGGTGGCGTCCTGCGCGACGAGCGTCCGGACGGCGGGGTCGCGCATCTCGTCCACCCCGCCGAGCGTGAAGCCCATCTCGGGGAGCTCGCGCTCGGAGACCCACTCCTCCGAGATCGCCTCGATCTGCCGTGCCGTCGACGGCGGCAGGTCCTGCCAGGACGACCAGGTGGCGGTGATGCCCTCACGGCGCGCCCGGTTCACGGCGGTGCGGACGTCCTGCTTGCGTTTGCCCGTCGTCGTCCACGTGCGGGGGTCGAGGTCGGCGTCCTCGGCGACCGGCAACGTCGACCACCCCTGCGTCGTGAGCAGCTCGGCCGTCCCGGCGTCGATGCCGTAGAACACCGTCGTCCACCCGTTGTCGTCGCAGTACCGGGCGAAGTCCGTCATCGCGGCGGCGCGGGCGTCCGGGTAGCCGAACGGGCCGCCCACGGTGACGGCCACACCACCGTTGCGCCGGAACGCCACCCCGGCGCGCCCGTCGGCCGCGAACCAGTAGGCGTTGCCGCGCCAGGTCGTCATCCACCCGAAGGTGTCGCCGCCGCCGGCGAGCACCAGCGCCCGCGCCCGTTCGCGGTCGGACCGGGAGCCGTCCGCGTCGGTGTCGGGTTCCACTGCGCCGGTGGGCCGGACCGCGGCGAGCGCGACGACGAACCAGAGCACGGGGCCGGCGAGTCCGATCACGATGCGGAGCGCCGTGCCGAGCGAGGGCAGTTGCTCCCAGAAGGTCAGCGGCGAGAGGGGGCCGAGGGCGGCGACGGCGAGCCGGAGCGGGTCCTCGACGTGCTCCGGGGCCGACGCCGCGAACACCGCGACGGTGCCGACCACGACGGCGACCGCCGCGACCACGGTCACCGCGAAGGCGACCACACGCCGCCGTGAGGGCAGCACCGTGAACGACCGGCGCCGGAGCACGAGGACGGCCGCGGTCGCGAGGGGCACCACGATCGACGCACCGACCGACAGCGCCGTGACGAACTCGTCGGCGGTGCCCTGCAGCCCACCGGCCCGCGCCGGCAGCACCCCGTAGGTCACCGCGGCCGCGACCGCCGTCACCACGTCGACCGCCACCACGAGCCAGACGGCGAACCGGCTGCCCCGGAAGAGCCCGAGGCCGCCCACCACGAGGACGAGCAGCGGCGCGATGGCGAGCAGCAGCGTCCACGGGTCGGTCGCGCGGTACGCGAGCAGCGCGCGGAGGCACTGCCCAGCGGCCCCGTCGGTGCCGCAGCCGCTCACGGGGGTGACCGGCCCGGTGCCGAGGACCGCGGCGATCGGCGCGAGCAATCCGATCCGTGCGCGGGAGACGAGCGCCACCACGGGGCCGATCGCCGACACCAGCACGACCGTCCCGAGCAGGACCCGGGTCTCGCGGTGCGAGCTGCGCACCCATCCGCCGCGCTCCGGGGTGCGGCGGAGCAGCTCACCGAGCACCCATCCCGTCCCGGCGGCGAGCACCGCGTACAGGTCGGAGGCGTGTCCGGCGTAGAGCAGGAGCGCGGCCACGACGGCGAGCGCGTTCACCCGGATGCGCCGTCGCCAGAGCGGTCCGGCGAACGCGCTCGCGGTCACGATCGTGCCGACGATCGCGGTCCAGGGGTCGAAGGCCGTCGCCCGCCCGAGCAGCAGGCCGGTGAGGTCGCGGCCGTCCGTGTCGACGAACGCGGTGAGCGCGCCGGCCGCGGTGCCGACGACCGTGGTGACGACGAACGCCAGGGCGGTCCGCCACGACCCCATCAGCCGCTCGGCGGCACCGACGAGGACGACGACGCCGGCGATCGTGGTGAGCAACGCGACCGCGCCGGTGGACGCCGCGAAGATCCGGAAGGGCCCGTACGAGGCCGGGTCGGCACCGTGCAGCACCCGGACGACGATGCCGAAGACCGCGGTCGCGACCACGAGGAACGTGATGGCGGCCGTCACCGGATGCCGGACGAGGGCGGAGCGCACCCCCTCATGGTGGTGCCGGCCGGCCGTTCGGACAACTCCGGGCACGGTGACGAGGGGCGCCGGCGGTGCGACGCCCCTCGGTCACCTGCTGTCAGCGCGTCCCGTCGGTGTCGACCGCCGAGTGCCGGCGACGGAGCACGAGCGTGCCCGCCCCGGCGAGCAGCAGCAGGAGCGCGAACCCGACGGGGACGACCGGCGAGGTCGCTCCCGTGTAGGCGAGCGCGGTCGCGCCGTCACCGGCGGCGACCGTGTCGGCCACCGTGCGTGCGACGGCTGGGATCCCGCTGGTCGCGGCGGCCGTGGTGGTCACCACACCCGCTGTGGAGGCCCGGGTCGGCCCGTCCGCGCCGGTGGCACCGGCCGGGGTGGTCACGGTTCCGGGCACGGTGCCGTCGCCGGCGTCCGTCCCGTCACCGGGGGTCGTGCCCGGGTCCGTGCCGTCGCCCGGGGTCGTGCCCGGGTCCGTGCCGTCGCCCGGGGTCGTGCCCGGGTCCGTACCCGGGTCCGTGCCGGGGTCGGTGCCCGGGTCCGTGCCGTCGCCGGGCGTCGTGCCGGTGCCCGGGGTGGTGGCGGTGCCGTCACCGACGACGCCGATGCCGTTCCCACCGATGGTGATCGGCAGGCTGATCACCGGGACCACCTGGGTGCCGGAGAGCAGGCCACCGTCACCGGAGGTCGACCCTCCGGCGGACGGGGTCGTGCTGCTCGGGGTGGTGCCCGCCGGGGTCGCCCCGCCGGTGCTGGTGCCGTCGCCGATGACGCCGATGCCGTTCCCGCCGATGGTGATCGGGACCGCGACCACCGGGGCCACCTGGGTGCCCGAGGCGGTGCCGTCCGCCCCGTCCGTCGTGCCACCGGCAGCCGGAGCCGGACCGGCAGCCGTGCCGGTGCCCGCGGCGGGCGTCGTGCCCGCCGAGGTGCCGTCACCGAGCAGCCCGATGCCGTTGCCGCCGATCGTGACCGGGACGTCGACCAGTCCGCCGACCTGCGTGCCGGAGAGCAGCCCGTCGTCGCCGGACGTGCTCGGCGTGGTCGTGGCCGGAGCGGCCGGTGCCGGCGTCGCCGCCGGGCCGGACCCCGCAGCGGTGCCGTCCCCGAGCACCCCGATGCCGTTGCCGGACACCGTCACCGGGACCGACACGACCGGGACGACCTGGGTCCCCGAGGCTGTGCCGTCCTCACCCGAGGTGACCGGTACCGGAGCAGCGGGCTCGGCCGGTGCAGCCGGGGTGGAGGCCGCCGGGGTGGGCGGCGTCGTGGTCGACGCCGCGTCACCGCCGACGGCGACCGCGTTGCCACCGATTGTGACGGGGACGGTCACGTCGCCGGCGACCTGGGTCCCCGAGCCGGTGCCGTCCGAACCGGACGTGGTCGGAGCAGCGGCGGCAGCCGGAACCGGAGCAGCCGGAGCAGGCGCAGCCGGAACCGGAGCAGCCGGAGCAGCCGGAGCAGGCGCAGCCGGAGCAGCAGCCGGGGCCGACACCGCGTCGCCACCGACGGCGACGGCGTTGCCACCGACGGAGACCGGGGCGGTCACAGCCGGCGCCACCTGGGTGCCGGAGGCCGTGCCGTCGGCGCCCGAGGTCGTCGGCGCGGGAGCTGGGGCCGGTGCAGGAGCGGCGGCTGGAGCTGCAGGAGCCGCGGGCGCCGCGGCGGGCGAGGTCACCGACGACACCGCGTCGCCGAGCACCCCGAGGGCGTTGCCGGTGAGGGACACCGGAGCGTCCACCGACGGAACCACCTGGGTTCCGGACACGGCGCCGTCCGCTCCGGAGGTCGTGGCAGCGTTCGCCGCTGCCGCCCCTCCGAGCGTGAGGCCGCCGACGAAGAGGGCGAACCAGAGCCCTCTCGAGACGTACTTGTTCATGGTCGTACTCCCTGATCGAGATCG
Source organism: Curtobacterium sp. PhB78 (assembly GCF_003751685.1). Taxonomy (NCBI): domain Bacteria; kingdom Bacillati; phylum Actinomycetota; class Actinomycetes; order Micrococcales; family Microbacteriaceae; genus Curtobacterium; species Curtobacterium sp. PhB78. Next base: position 477,125 of record NZ_RKIA01000001.1, on the reverse strand, counting down.
TTGGCCGACCGCGGGCGCGGTCGGTGTGTGTGCGTGCCTGCCGTGCCGGACAGGCGCACCGATCTCAGTCAGGGGCGACGTCGTGCTCGCCGACGACCGATGCGGGGACCGCGTCGTCGGAGAGCGTGCCGCGAGACCCCGCGGCGAGGGAGACGATGTCGTCGGTCGAGCCGACGATGCCGACGGCTGCGACGCCGCCGGGCGTCGAGGTGGCACTGCCACCGAGGACGCCCGCGCCGCCCTGGCCGTCGGACGGCACTCCGTGGCCGTCGCCCGGCTCGGGGACGAGCAGGGCGGTGCCGCCCAGCGTCGCGTCCTGCACGGCACCTGCGACGGGGCCGGCGAGCGGTCCGGTCACGAAGGTGGACGGGACGGCCAGACCGGGACGGCGCTCGACGCTCGTTCCGAGAGCGGCATGATCGTCGGTCGAGGCGACCGCGGGCGCGGACGGGGTCGTCGCCGGGGCGGCAGCCTGCGGCGGTCGCGCGGACGGGACAGCTGAGCCGGGCACACCGGACGGGGTGGTGCCGACGACGACCGGAGGTGCGGGGACGTCGATGACGGGATCCGAGCCTCCTGGCAGGACGCCACCGACCGACGGGACCACGCCCGCGACGACGTCGGGGACCTGTCCGACGATCGTGCCGACACCGCCGAGGGTGTCGTCGACCAGGCCGGTGACCGGAGCGGTGACCGTGCCGAGGGTGTCGTCACCGACGACGGGGCCGACCACCGGGACGCTGCCGACCACGTGGTCGAGCGTGTCGACGACCGTGGTCACGGGTCGCGCGTCGGTGACCGTCTGCACGGTCCCGGTGACGGGGCGCAGCGCCGTCGCGACGGTGTCGGTGACGGGCCGGGAGGCGGTGCCCACGTGCTCGACGACGCCCTGCACCGGGTGCGTGGCCGGCTCGGCCGCAGGGGCGGTCGTGGCCGGCACCGCGGGCGCGGTCGCCGGAGCGGCGGGGGTCGGAGCTGCGGGAGCCGGAGCTGCTGGGGCGGGGGCGACGGGAGCTGGCGCAGGCGCGGGCGCTGCCGGGGGTGCCGCGGGCGCCGGGGCCGGCGTCGGGGGTGCCGCTGCCGGTGCCGGAGCCGGAGCCGGTGCTGGTGCTGGTGCCTGCTTCGGAGCTGGCGCAACCACCGCGCGGACGGGGTCCACGACGCCGCCGACGACCTGTCCGACACCGCCGGACACGTCGTGCACGGTCTCGCCGAGCCCGTCGACCACACCGCTGACGTGCCCGCGCTGCTGCGTCTGGGCGGGCGGAGTGGACGCGGCCTCGGAAGCCGAAGCCGGACGGGCCCCGAACGCCAGGGACAGCAGCACGAGGGCAGCGAGGGTCCCGACGCCCAGCAAGGCGATCCGGAGCACCGCGAGCCAGGGTGCGCGCGACGTCGTGTCCATGCGCTCACCTCCTGAACTCGGCTGCGCACGTAGAGTGGTTGACCGGCAATGTACGCCGGTCCGTTCCGGAACGCACCCCGTTCTGGAAGAAATTCTCAGGAAAGGCCGTCCGTGGTCTCGATCTTCTCCGCCCCGACCCGCAACCTGGACATCGTCACGCTGCACGAGATCCTCCGCCTGCGACAGGACGTCTTCGTCGTCGAGCAGGGGGCCGCGTACGGCGACATCGACGGGCGTGACCTCGAGCCCGGCACCGTGCAGTTCTGGGCGGGCCAGGGCTCGGTGGACGCCACGCTCCGGCTCCTGCGCGAACCCGACGGCACCGAGCGCATCGGCCGGGTCGTCACGGCGGCCCACGCCCGCGGGCAGGGCCTGTCTGGGCGGCTGATCGAGGCCGCGATCGCCGAGTCCCGCTCCGCGAGCATCGCCCTCGGCGCCCAGTCGCACCTCGAGCAGTGGTACGCCCGCTTCGGGTTCGTGCGCTCCGGGGACGAGTACCTCGAGGACCGGATCCCGCACGTCCCGATGACCCGGCAGCGCTGACCGGACCGGCTCGTCGGGCGCGTCTGACTGGGGGCGCGCGTCATGCGCGTCTGCGTGGGCGGGCGCGTCAGGCGCGCCAGCGGCGGAGCTCGTCGAACGAGCGGCCCTGCGTGGACCGGTCGGCGACGAGCCGCTCGAACACGATGTTCGTCTGGGTCGTCGCCACCGACGGGTCGCCGCTGAGCTCGTCGGCGACGAAGTCCCGCAGCTGCTCGGTCGACTCGCACGCGATGTGCACGAGGAAGTCCTTGTCGCCGGCCAGGAACGAGACGTCCTGCACGACGGGCACCCGGAGCAGTCGCTTCGCGAAGTCCCGGAGTTCGTGGCGGGCCGCGGCGTGGACCCGGACGGAGACCATCGCCTCGATCGAGAAGCCGAGGCGCGCGATGTCGACCTCGGCCCGGTAGCCGCGGATCACCCCGGCGTCCTCGAGGGCCCGGACCCGGGTCAGGCACGTCGACGGCGCGATGCCCACCGCGGCGGCGAGTCGGTTGTTCGGGATCCGGGCGTCGCCGGCCAGGGTCCAGAGGATGCGCTCGTCGACCTCGTCGAGGCGCGGGGCGGGGTCGGGACGGCGGGCTGGTCGGTCGGACACGGCTCGACGCTACCGCGACGGTGCGAGCAGGGCGCGGAGCGCGTCGTCGAGTGCCCCGGCCACGACGTCGTCGTCGGCCGACGCGAGCGGCTCCACAGCGGTGGACCGCCGGAGCATCGTCATCCCGAGCACCACCGACAGCGCGATCTCGGCCCGGACGAGCAGTTCCGCGGTGACCTCGCCGCCGACGGCCGTGGCGAGCCGTTCCGCGTACCGGCGGAGGGTCTCGCGGCGGATGGCGTCGGCACCGTCGTCGCCGGAGGACCGGAGCAGCAGCATGAGCTGGAGGGAGTCGTCGTCGGTCGGCGCGCGGACCACGTGTGACACCAGGCCGGCCAGCGCGCGCTCGAGGCCGCGCTCGACGGGCTGCTCGACCCCGAGGTCCTGCACCACACGGTCGAGGCAGGCACGGAACAGCCCCTCCTTCGAACCGAAGTAGCGGTTGATCAGCGCGACGTTGACCCCGGCGTCGGCGGCGATGTCGCGCACCGTCGTCGCCTTGTACCCGTCGAACGCGAACCGGTGCCGCGCCGCCCGCACGAGCAGCAGTCGGGTGGCGGCGGCGTCCTTGCTCATGGTCGAAGCGTACCGGCCGGACCCGGAATGTAAGCAAGTGTTGACATCGCGTGAGAACTGCGTACCCTCGTCAAGTCAGCAATTGTTTACATCACCCGAGACACGGAGCACGATGACCGACACCATGCAGAGTCCCCGCACGGGCTCGCACCCCACCACCGCCGGACACCGGCCGAACAGCACGGCGATCATCGTCTACCTGTCCCTCGGCGGTCTGTCGTTCGCGGTCCTGCAGTCGCTCGTCGCCCCGGCGCTGTCGACCATCGGACAGGACCTCGGCGCCTCGACGAGCGCGACGAGCTGGGTGCTCACCGCCTACCTGCTCTCCGCGTCGGTGCTCACGCCGATCCTCGGTCGCCTCGGCGACATGATCGGCAAGCGCAAGGTCCTGATCGTCGTGCTGTCGATCCTGCTCGTCGGCGCCGTGCTGGCCGCGCTGGCACCGAACCTCGGCGTCCTCATCGTCGGCCGTGCACTGCAGGGCGCCGCCGGCGCGGTGATGCCGCTGTCGATCGGCATCGTCCGCGACGAGCTGCCGAAGGAGAAGGTCAGCGTCACGATCGGTCTGCTCTCCGCGATCTTCGGCATCGGCGCCGGCGTCGGCATCGTCGCCGCCGGACCGATCGTCGAGCACCTGTCGTGGCACTGGCTGTTCTGGCTGCCCGCCGTGCTCGTCGTCATCGCCCTGCTCGGCGCGATCTTCGGCATGCCGGAGTCACCGGTCCGCAAGCCCGGCCGCCTCGACATGGTCGGCACCTTCGTCCTCGCCGTCTCGCTCGTGTCGATCCTGCTGGCCGTCAGCGAGGGCGAGACCTGGGGCTGGGGCGACGGCAAGACCATCGGCCTGCTGGTCCTCGGCGCCGTGGCACTGGTCGCGTTCGTCCTGGTCGAGCTCCGCGTCGCCGAACCGCTCATCGACGTCCGCCTGTTCGCCGTCCGCGGCGTCTGGACGGCCCACGTCGTCGCGCTCGTCTTCGGCTTCGCGATGTTCGGCACCTTCGTGCTCGTGCCGACCCTGCTGCAGCTGCCGAGCGCACTCGGCTACGGCTTCGGCAAGGACGTCACCCAGGCCGGTCTCTTCCTGCTGCCGACCGTCCTGATGATGATCGTCGCCGGGCCGATCGCCGGCATCCTCGTCCGCAAGGTCGGTCCGAAGCCGCCCATGCTGCTCGGCGGGATCGCCATCGTTGCCGCGTTCCTGCTGCCCGCGATCGCGCACGGCGAGCTCTGGCAGGTCGTCGTCTCCGGCGTCCTGACCGGCATCGGCATCGGCCTGGCCCTCGCCGCGTGCTCGAACGCCATCATCGAGAGCGTCCCCGCGAACCAGACCGGCGAGGCCATCAGCGCCAACACCGTCGTCCGTACGATCGGCTCGAGCGTCGGCACCGCGGTCATCGCGGCGCTCATCACCTCGCACAGCACCCCGCAGGGTCTGCCGACGGACGACGCCTTCACCATCGGGTTCTGGGCGTGCACCGGCGTGGCGGTCCTCGCCGTGCTCGCCGCGCTCGCGGCCCCGTCGATGCGCGCGCGCCGCGCAGCGGCGGCGGCCCGTGGCATCGACGACCTCGAGGAGATCGCCGAGTAGGGCTCTCGGCCCGACCACCCCGGGAGGCCCGTCCTGCGTCGTCGACGCGGGGCGGGCCTCCCGGCGGTCGCGCCCACCGCCACCGGCGGCTCCGCAAGCTGGGAAGCGACCGAGCACGCCGCCGCCGACGTGACGATCATCGGACCGGACGCGTCACAGCAGGTGGACGCGATCACCGCGCCCCGGACAGGAGACCCATGAGCACCACGGACCACGACGACACCACGACCAGCAGCAAGCCGTCCTTCCGCGACACGGTCACCGCCGGCCTGGTGCAGAAGGCGCTGGAACCCGTGCTGCGCGCCGTCCGTGACGAGGTGGCCTCGGCTCGGCGGGAGATCAGCGAACGGGCGAACGGCGCGAAGACCGGGCTGGTGCTCACCGGCGCCGCGGTGGCCTTCGCACTGACCACACTCGTGCTGCTGGCCGGCCTCGTGGTGGCGCTCCTGGCCCTGGCACTGCCGATCTGGGCCGCGACGGGGATCACGTTCATCGTGTTCGCCGTCGTCACCGCGATCCTGTTCATCGTCGGACTCCGAGGCATCCGACGGGGCGTGCCGCCGGTGCCGAAGGACACCCTCCGCGCAGCGAAGGACCGTGTCACGCACACGGGCGACGCGTCGCCCACGACCGACTGAGCCCCGACAGCGCTCGAGCGCTACATCGCGAGGGTCATGCCGACGACGGCGACCGTCATCGCGAAGACCTCGCCGCTGCGCACGGCCCGGCGGTCCTCCTGCGCCCACTCGTACCGCAGGAGCCACCCGCTGAACGCGCAGTAGCCGATCACGCCGGCACCGAGCACCGCGGACAACGCGATGCCGTGTCCCGCGTGCCCGTCGGCGACGCCGGTCGCGTGGCCCATCAGGAGCATGCCGGCCATCACGACCGCCGACAGCGCGCGGTGCACGTCCATCGGCTCGGCGCGGCGGCCGTCGGCACGGCGTCGGCGCATCACCGGCAGCGGTGCGAGCAACAGCAGGAGCGTCGCCGCGAAGAGCGTCCACACCGCACCCGCGTGCACCACCGGCATGAGCATCGCGACGAGCATCACCGCAGCCGGCACGATCACGCCGGGGCGCGGTCGGTAGCGGTCACCGACGATGCAGCACACCGACGCGAACTGCGGCACGACGAGCATGGCGTCGGCGACGGTCTCGTGCACGGCGGGTCCTCAGCTGCGGCGGCGCGGTGCCGGGCGGGTCAGTCCTCGGCGCGGGCAGCGGCCTTGGCGGCGCGCTCCTGCTTCACACGGGCGTTCTCGACGTGCACGGCGGCCTGCGTCTCGCGCTCACGGACGAGCCACTCGGGCTTCTGCTCGAGCAGCGTCTTGATCTCCGCCGTGGTGAGCGCGTCGTCGATCCCCGCACGGGTCAGCCCCGAGATCGAGATGCCGAGCTTCTGCGCCACGACGGGTCGCGGGTGCGGGCCGTCGCGTCGGAGGTCCTCGAGCCACGTCGGGGGTTCGGTCCGGAGCTCGTCGAAGGCGGTCCGTGTGACGGGAGCGCCCTGGAAGGACTCCGGAGCGGCCGCCAGCAAGATGCCGAGCTTCTTCGCAGCCGTTTCGGGCTTCATGGTCTGTTCCTGCGCCATGCCCCCTAGAGTACGGCCCCTATGCTCGTCTGCATGACCGCGGCACTCACCATCGCATTCGTGCCCGGGGTCTCCCCGGCCAAGTGGGCCCGTGTCTGGCGGGATCGACACCCCTCGATCGAACTGCGACTGCGGCCGATCGGGTCCGACGACGTCGACGACACGCTCGCCGGCGAGGTCGACATGGTCTTCGCACGCATGCCCGTCTCCGACCGGCACAACGCCATCCCGCTCTGGACCGAGACCGCCGTGGTCGCGATGCCGAAGGACTCCCCCTTCGCCGACCTGGCCGAGGTGGACCTCGCCGACGCCGAGGTGCACGTCGTCGACGCCGGTCCGGTGCCGGCCGACATCTCCGCCGCGCTCGACCTGGTCGAGGCGAACGTCGGCGTCGTCGTGCTCCCCCAGTCGCTCTTCCGCGCGGCGAGCCGCAAGGACCTCGTCGCGCGCCCGCTCTTCGGCGCCCCCGGCACGCAGATCGCGCTGGTCTGGCGTGACGAGGACGCCACCGAGACCACCGAGGAGTTCATCGGCGTGGTCCGCGGACGCACCGCCAACAGTTCGCGGAACCAGCCGACCGGCACCGATCGCGACGTCGAAGAGGCCCTGCGTGCGACGCAAGCTGGCTCGAAGGCCGGCAGCGGATCGGGCAAGGGCGGGTCGGCCAAGGGCGGAGCGGGTGCCGGAGGCGCCGGCGGCAAGGCGAAGGCGAAGTCGCCCGGCAGCGGCAAGTCCGGCAGCGGCAAGAAGTCGAACACCGGCAAGGGCCCCACCCCCGGCCGCGGGAAGATGCGCGGCAAGCCGAGCCGGGGTTCGAAGGGCAACCGATGACGGACACGCGCCTGCAGGAGATGCCGGCCACGCGCCTCCCGGCCTGGCTCGACCGGACCATGGCCGAGTACGTGGCGTCGCGGATGCAGGCGGGTGAGACCCGCGAACAGGCCGAGGCGAACAAGCAGAAGTCGCTCGACCAGTGGTTCCCGGGCGGGTCCCCGGCCGACGGACACCTGGTGTGGGACGTCCTCGACCAGGACGGCACGGCCGTCGGGTACCTCTGGATCGGGCCGTTCGCTCCGGGCGGGACCGACTGGTGGGTGTTCGACGTCGAGATCGACGAACCGCACCGTCGTCGCGGACACGCCCGACGTGCACTCGAGCTCGGCCAGCGGGCTGCAGCGGAGCACGGGGCGACGAGCATCGGGCTCAACGTGTTCGGCTACAACACCGGCGCGCAGGACCTGTACGCCTCGCTCGGGTACGAGGTCACGGCGACGCAGATGCAGAAGCCGCTGGTCTGAGGGTTCTGCCGCTGGGTTCTGCCGCTTCGTCGCGGCAGCTGTGTCGTCACGGCAGGACGGCAGCCGCTGCGCGGGTGACCCGGTCCCCGCGAGCTGCCTCGGCCGCAGCCCGTGCGCGGGCGACCACGACGGCGTCGGCGCGCTCCGCGGAGCCCGCGTCGAACGGCGGCTGCGGGTCGTACTCGATCTGCAACTGGATCGCCTCGGCCGCTGCCCGCCCCGCGAGCTCGGCCGCCAGCCACAGCGCCATGTCGATGCCTGCACTGACGCCGGCCGCCGTGACGACCGCGCCGTCGTCGACGATCCGCTCGTCGACCGGTTGCGCCCCGAACGCCTCGAGCATCGGCTTCGACGCCCAGTGGGTCGTCGCACGCTTGCCGGCGAGGAGCCCCGCGGCACCGAGGACGAACGCACCCGTGCAGACCGAGGTCACCCAGGTGGCGCGCTCGGCCTCGCGCCGGACGAACCCGATGAGCTCGGGGTCGAGCATCGCGTCGAAGGCGCCGTCGCCGCCGGGGACCACGAGGACGTCCGCCGGACCCGCCTCGGCGATGGTCGTCGTCGGGACCAGCGCGAACCCGCAGTCGGTCGGCACCGGGTCGAGCGTCGCCGCCACGTACTCGACGCGTGCGCCGGGCACCCGGGAGAGCACCTGCGCCGGACCGGTGAAGTCGAGCTGCGTCAGGTCCGGGAAGAGCAGGAAGGCGATCCGGACCTCGGCGGGGTCGTGGCCAGGCTCCGGCTCCGTCGCCGCGTCCCCGGCCGTGTCCGGCGTGGGGGCCGGCACGTCGACGGGCACGTCGACGACGTCGGCGTCGACCGGGTGGACAGGACGCACGCGCGGGTTGGGCTGGTCGGTGCTCATGCCGCGACCCTAGCCCGGTGCCCTCGCCGGCGGTGGGGTCGGCGTCCTGGTCAGTTCCAGACGCCCGAGGTCCCGCGCCGGTGGCTGCCGAGCAGATGCGTGTCGACGATGCCGAGCGCCTCCATCAGGGCGTGCATCGTGGTCGGACCGACGAACGCGAAGCCGCGCTTCCGCAGTGCCTTCGAGAGTGCGACGGACTCGTCGGAGGTCGTCGGGACCTGGGCGTACGACTCCGGTTCGGGCGTCGTCGCCGGACGGAACGACCAGACGAAGTCGGACAGCCCGCCGTCCTGCCGCAGGGCGACCGTCGCGTTCGCGTTGGTGATGGTCGCGAGGATCTTCGCCCGGTTCCGGACGATGCCGGCGTCGGCCATCAGCCGAGCGACGTCGTCCTCGCCGAAGCCCGCGACGGTGTCGGGGTCGAAGTCCGCGAACGCCGCACGGAACGCCGGACGCTTCGCCAGGATCGTGCGCCAGGACAGGCCGGACTGGAACGCCTCGAGTGACAGCCGCTCGAACACGCCGCGCTCGTCCCGCACGGGCATGCCCCACTCGGTGTCGTAGTAGTCGCGGAGCAGCTCGTCCGTCGATGCCCACACCGGCCGGGCGAGTCCGTCGTCGCCGATCACCAGGTCGGAGTGGGGCGCGGGCTCGGTGGCTGCGGGCTCGGTGGCTGCGGGCTCGGTGGCTGCGGGCTCGGTGGCTGCGGGCTCGGTGGCTGCGGGCTCGGTGGCTGCGGGCTCGGTGCTCATCGCACCATCCTGGCGTGCGCCGCCGACACCCTCGTTGCCGACCGTGTGGTCACTCGGCCGGCGGGCCGTCCTGGGCGGCCTGCGGGTCCATCCACACGTACTCCCACCGGTGGCCGTCCGGGTCGGTGAAGCTCCGCTGGAACATGAAGCCGAGGTCCATCGGCGCGCGGTCCTCGCTCCCGCCGGCCGCGACGGCGGCGTCGACGCTGCGGTGCACCTCGTCCTTCGACCCGGCGGTGAGCGAGTTGATGACCTCGACGGTGCCGGCGTCGGCGATCGTCTTGTCGGTGAAGTCGGCGAACTTCGCGTGGGTGAGCGCCATGACGTAGATCGTGTCGCTGATGACGATGCACGCAGCGGTGTCGTCGCTGAACATCGGGTTGATCGAGTAGCCGAGGGCTTCGTAGAACGCCTTCGAACGGTCGAGGTCGGTGACGGGCAGGTTGATGAAGACCATCGTGTCCATGGGGAGGTTCCTTTCGTCACGCTCAACCTGGCCCGTGGCGCGGTGATGCGCAACCGTTCCGTCGCGGTACTGACTGATACGCGATATTCTGGACCGATGCGGGCGTACGTCGATGAATCGGAGCCGGGCGGCGGGCGCGATCACACGACGTACGTCATGGCTGCCGTGGTCATCACGGCGTCCGCCTGCGAAGCGGCACGTGTGGACGTGCGGGCAGCGACACCGCGGCGGATGCGGAAGCTGCACTGGTACGAAGCCCTCCCTGGTCAGCGTCTCTCGTGGCTCGACCTCCTCCGACGGGCGGTCGAGATCGTCGTCGTCCGCTACGAGGGAGCCGCTGCGCGCGCCGAACGGCGACGACGCCGGTGCTTGGAGCGACTCGTCTGGGAGCTCGAGGTGCGGGGCGTCACACTCCTCGTCCTCGAATCGCGAGGGAGGGCACGAGATGACGGCGACCGGTCGATGTTCGATGCTCTTCGACGACGAGGAGTCGGCGTTCCGGTGCGACACGAGCACGTCCGCGGGGTCGATGAACCACTGGTCGCACTGGCTGATCTTGCTTGCGGTGCGCACGTGGCGGGCCTCGACGACGAGCTCGACAGCACCCTTGTCCGCGTGGGGTGAACGACCCTGGACAGCGCAAAACCCCGGTCCCGCGCTGGCTGCAGGATTCTCCGGGGCTCACTTTCGACCGAGCAACACGCGGTCGACATATCAATTTTACGAGTCCAGCGCGGGCCACGTCAAGTGATCCAAGACACCGACTCGGAACGACGAAGCCGCTGTCGTGCGACAGCGGCTTCGTCGTTCCGAGTCGGCTCAGTGGCGCGCGACCGAGGTCAGGCGGACGCGCGGCCCTCGCCTGCGGCCTTCTGGTCGGCCTCGGCCTCGGCCTGGCCGATGATGTCCTCGGCCGGCACCGGGTTCAGGCGGTCCCAGAGGAAGAACAGCAGGCCGCCGACGAGCATCGAGAGTCCGACCCACAGGTTGATGTGGATGCCCCCGGTCTTCTCGGGGTCGGTGTCCCAGTGGACGATGCCGACGATCGTCACGATGACGCCGTAGAGCACGAACAGGCCGCCGAGGATGCGGCGCAGGTCGAGACGACGGGTCGAACGGACGAGGGCGGCCTTCTGCTCCTCGGTCAGCGCGCCGGGGGTGGTGGTGTCACTCATGGTCGGTGATCTCCTTCGCGGATCAGAGGAACGGCAGGTACAGGACGACGCACAGGATCAGTGCGACGGTGCCGAGCAGTGCGGGCGAGCGGTACCAGGCGGTGTCGGTCGCGACGGAGTCGCCGTGCAGGTCGATCTTGCCGATGCCGTAGACCAGACCGCCGAGCTCCTTCTCGTCCTTGGGCGTGGTGAACATCGAGACGATGAACCCGACGATCAGGACGGTCACGAACGAGATGATCGCGCCGTACAGGGTCTCGGCGGTCGCGGTGGCGAACAGGTCCGGGTTCACGAGGTACGCGATCCAGGTGATCGTCGGCGTGACGATGCCGAGCACGTAGCCCCAGAGCGCACCCTGTGTGGTCATCCGCTTCCAGAGCAGGCCGAGGATGAAGACGGCGAACAGCGGCGCGTTGAAGAACGAGAACAGCGTCTGCATGTACGTCATGATGTTCGACGCCTGGGCCGCGATGAACGCGGTCGCGATGCCGACCAGGACGCCGACGACGGTGACCCAGCGACCGGTCTTCAGGTAGTGGATGTCCGGCATGTTCGGCTTGATGTAGCGCTGCCAGATGTCGTACGTGAAGACGGTGTTGAACGACGAGACGTTGGCCGCCATGCCGGCCATGAAGGACGCCAGCAGGCCGGTCACCGCGACGCCGAGGACACCGGTCGGCAGGTACATCTGGATGAGCTTCGGGATCGCGTCGTTGTAGGTGAGCGAGCCGTCGGCGAACTGGTTGCCGACGACCGCCGCGGCGATGAGACCGGGGATCACGACGATGGCCGGGATGAACAACTTCGGGATCGCGGCGATGAGCGGCGTGCGGCGCGCTGCGGACATGTTCTTCGCCGAGAACGCGCGCTGCACCTCGGTGAAGTTGGTGGTCCAGTATCCGAAGCCGAGGACGAAGCCCAGGCCGAGCACGATCGCGAGCCAGTTGGCGCCGATCGGGTTGGTCACGTCACCGAAGCCGGTGCCGGCCCAGGCCTGCAGGTGCTGCACGCCCTGGGTCTTCACGATGGCAGACGACAGTCCGTCCCAGCCGCCGACGCGGTGCAGACCGACGATCGTCAGCGGGATGAGCCCGGCGATGATCACGAAGAACTGCATGACCTCGTTGTAGATCGCGCTCGAGAGCCCACCGAGGGTGATGTAGACGAGCACGAAGCCGGCGGACACGACGATGGCCAGCCACTCCGGCCAGCCGAGCATCGCCTCGATGACGATGGCCATGGCGTAGAGGTTGATGCCCGCGATGAGCACGTTCGACACCGCGAACGCGATCGAGTTCACCAGGTGCGGGGCCTTGCCGAACCGGCGGAGCATGAACTCCGGCACCGACCGGACCTTGGAGCCGTAGTAGAAGGGCATCATCACGAGCCCGAGGAACACCATGGCCGGCACCGCGCCGACCAGGTAGTAGTGCAGGGTCGCCATGCCGATCTGGGCACCGTTGGCGGCCATGCCGAGGATCTCGGTCGCACCGAGGTTCGCGGACACGAAGGCCAGGCCCGTGATCCACGCCGGCATCGAGCGCCCGGACAGGAAGAAGTCCATGCTCGTCCGGACCTGTTTGCGGGCGGTGAACCCGATCCCGATGACGACCGCGAAGTACACGATGACCATCAGGTAGTCGACCCAGCCCAAGTCGAGCCGGATCCCTTCGTTCGCTGCAGCGAGAACCATTCAACATCTCCACGTCAGTGTGTTGCAGTCGACAACTCCGCCGACCCGGACGGAGACGTTACACCGAATTGTGACCGTTCACATAGCCGAGGCATGTGTCTGCCGGCGGTACCCCGTGGCCCGCGATCGCTAGGCTCGCCCCATGACCGACCAGGCGCGCATCCTCGTCCTCAACGGACCGAACCTCGACATCCTCGGGCGGCGCGACCCGGAGCAGTACGGCACCGTGACGCTCGCCGAGCTCGAGGCGATCGTGCACACCGAGGCGGCCGTGCACGGGCTGGACGCGGACTTCCGGCAGACGAACCGCGAGGGCGAACTGGTCGAGTGGCTGCACGAGGCCCTCGACGACTTCGCCGCGGTCGTGATCAACCCCGCGGCCTACGCCCACACCTCGGTCGCGCTGCACGACGCGGTCGAGGCGCTGTCCGTCCCCGTCGTCGAGGTGCACCTGTCGAACACGTGGAAGCGCGAGCCCTTCCGACACGTCGACCACGTCGCCACCGCTGCGACCGCGGTCATCGCCGGCGCGGGCGCAGACGGCTACCGCCTGGCGGTCGCACACGTCGCGTCCCTCATCGCCTGACCCCCCGTCAGGCGGCACGGGCGTCTCTCGCCCCGCCGAGGTTCCGAGATCTCGGAACCTCGGCGCCGCTGCCGCCCCGGAGTGGAACCTCGGCGTCACGCGGACGGCAAGTCGTGGAACCTGGCGGTCGCGCACGTCGCGCACGTCGCGCACGTCACGCAGGTCACGCGCGCACGTCGCGCCCGACACGTGCGCAAAAGGCGGACGGCAGGCCCGTGGCGGGGCCGCAGCGGGCCTCCCGTCCGCCTCGTTGGAACGTTCCCAACTCTGGCTGGACGCGCTAGGTTCACATGTATGGACAAAGTGCGCATCGGACTCGTCGGCTACGGCATCGGAGGGCGGGCGTTCCACCGCCCGTTCCTGCTGGACGCGGCAGGCATCGAGCTCGTCGGCGTCGTCGCCCGCTCGGCCGCGAAGCGCGAGCAACTCGCGACCGACCTGCCCGGCGTCACCGTGCACGACTCCCTCGGTGACCTGATCGCCGCAGGCGTCGACGCCGTCGTCGTCACCACTCCCCCGTCCACCCGCCGCGAACTCGTCCTGCAGGCGATCGCCGCCGGGGTCGCCGTCGTCGCGGACAAGCCGTTCGCCCCGGACCCGGCCACCGCGCGCGAGATCCGGCAGGCCGCGGCCGACGCCGGCGTCGTGATCACGCCCTTCCACAACCGCCGCTGGGACACCGACCTCACGACCCTCCGGAGCGTGCTGGACGCCGGACGGGTCGGGACGCCACTGCGCTTCTGGTCCCGCTTCGACATGGTCGAGCGGCACGGCATCGCGACCGGCATCGGCGGCGGCGTGCTCTCCGACATCGGATCGCACCTGGTCGACCAGGCCGTGTCGTTGTTCGGACCGATCGCCCGGGTGTCCTGCACGCTCGACGTCCGCGATGCCCGCTCGCTCGGCCGTGACCAGGACGGCCAGATCGACGCCGGCTTCACGCTCGCAGCGACGCACGTGTCCGGTGTCGAGTCCGTCCTGACGTCGAACAAGGCCGGGTGGCTGGGTGCACGGCAGCTCCGCCTCGACGGTGTCGACGGGACGTACGAGGCCACGAGCACCGACGTGCAGGCACAGGCAGCCGTGGCGGGTGCGTCACCTGCCGACGACCGGTCGACCTGGGGAGTCGAGCCTTCGTCCGGGACCCTCACGACGGAGTCCGGCACGGTCGACGTCCCGTCGGCACAGAGCTCCTACACGGACTACTACGAGCGGTTCGCGCGGGCCGTCCGGGGGCTCGGTCCGGTGCCGGTGCCCGTCGACGACGCGGTGCACGTGGTCGAGGTGCTCGACGCGGCGCGCCGGTCGGCGGCGTCGGGCGAAACGGTCACCGTCCCCGCTCCGTAGAGCGTTCCTTCCCACGACATCTGCGATGCGAGGTCGATTCGGGCGTACCTGGTGAGAACTCCAGACCAGGTACGCCCGAATCGGCCAGGAACGCGCGGGAGAGCGGCGGCCCCGCGTCAGAAGTCCGCGGGGCGCCGCACGTCGGCCAGGCCGGCCGTGGCGAAGCCCCCGCGGATGATCGGGATCGCCCGGCGCACGGCCTGGTCGATGCGGAGTTCCAGGTCGACGTTGCCGATGTCGTAGCCACCTTCGCGCTTGGTGAAGTCGCGCTCGTTGCCGAACACCCCGATCGGCAGCGTCGTCGACTGGAAGAAGCCGAACAGCGGGCGCATCTGGTGCTCGACGAGCAGGGCGTGACGGTCGCTGCCGCCCGTTGCGGTCAGCAGGACCGGGGTGTCGACGAGGTCGTACTGCCCGATCCAGTCGAAGAACAGCTTGAACGCGCCGGAGTAGGCGGCGCGGAACGCCGGGCTGCCGACGACGAGCACGTCGGCGGCCTCGACGGTCTCGAGTGCCGCCCGGGTGCGCTCGGACATCGCCTCGCGCGACGACGCGGCACCGAGGTCGGCCAGGAGCGGGCCGATCTCGATGGTCTCGGTGCGGGCACCCTCGATCTCCTGCCCGAGGCGCGCCACCGTGGCCGCGACCAGGGTGGACGTCCTCGAGGGGTCCGAAGGGCTACCGCTGACGCCGACGACCAGTTCTCCACTCATGCGGTCGATGCTCACACGCCTGCCGCCGGGGCGGTCCGCGTGTGACGACATGTGTCGGGTGCCAGGCCCCCCGGGTACCGTCCCGCGGCATGCAGACGTTCTTGCCGTACGCCGACTTCCGGGCCTCTGCCGAGGTCCTCGACGACCGGCGTCTCGGCAAGCAGCGCGTGGAGACCCTGCAGGTGATGCGGGCGCTGACGCTGCCGGGGTACGGCTGGCAGCACCACCCGGTCACCGCGATGTGGCGCGGCTACCGTCCGGCGCTGATGGCGTACCAGGAGGCGACGTGCTGCGTCTGGCTCGACCGCGGGCACGTGGACACCTGCCTGGAGAAGACGCTGCTGGACCTCGGGCGGGTCCCGGAGGACCTGGCGGCGTACGAGCGCGGCGACGTCCCGATCCCGCCGTGGAACGACGACGAGGCCCTGCACGCGTCACACCGCTCGAAGTTGGTGCAGAAGGCGCCGGAGCACTACCGCGCACTGTTCCCGGACGCGCCCGACGACCTCGACTACGTCTGGCCGGGCGCGCCGCACGCCCCGGACGGCACGGCCGCAGTCGTCACGCCACCGGGATCCACCGCGCACCGTCGCGGCGCGTGACGACGGCGGAGCGGATCTCGACCACGTCGCGGAGGCCGTGCACGGCCCGGTCGCGCACGACCGCTGCCGTGGCGTCGTCGTCGGACTCGAACCGGACGACCGCGCACGGCACACCGCGCAGCAGGCGGACGTCCTGCGCCTCGACCACGGCGTGCTCGGCGACCAGCCGGGCCGCAGCGGGCAGGACGGCGTCGGGCGCGGTGCCGGCGGCGAGCGCGCCGATCGCCAGGGTCACACGGTACGAGGGCATGCCCCGACGGTAGCGGGAGCGGGAGACACCGGGAGCCCGCCGTGGGCTGCAGGGGAACTGACGTCGTTCAGGGGGTCGACGTCGGCCCACGGCGGGTCGCGGTGTGTGGCGGGACGCGACGACAGGGGGAACGTCGCGCCCCGCTCCGGATGTCGATCAGGGGTATCGGCATCCGGTCTGGGGCACCGGCCGGATCACGGGAGGAGCCGGGCGGTGTCGGACCTCAAGGGTGTTCGGTGTCCTCTCGGTACCGGTCCGTCTCGATCGGTGCGGGCATCGATCGTCGAGCGGCGGCGGGTCGGATCATGGGGAGCAGGGCGCTCCCGACGGTCGCGAGGGCTCCGACGGCGGCGATCAGCCCGAGGGGGGCGGTGCCGAGGTCGTGCTGCGCAGCCAGGGCGAGCGCGACGAGGGTCGCCGGTGCGGGCAGGAGCTGCACCGCTCGGAAGCGGTCGTCCCGTCGTGTCCGGGTCATCATCACGTTTGCCATGTGGACACTCTGGCGCAGATTCCGTGTCCGCATAAGGGGGGACACGACCCCACTCATGGAGTAGAACGTCTAGTACACCCTGCGTTCGACACGTCAGCCGAGTGCACGGACGGTGGCCACGGCGTCCGCGACGGCTCCGACGACGACCGGGACGTCCTCGGCGCCGAGGGAACCGTCGAAGGTGAGTCGGAGCGCGGTGCGGGCGACCTCGTCCGGGATCCCGAGCGCGGTGAGCACGTGCGACGCCTCGGTGCTGCCGGCGGCGCAGGCACTGCCGGACGAGGACACGACGTCGCGCTGTTCCAGCTCGAGCAGCACGGTCTCGCCGTTGACCCCGGGGAAGCAGAACGACGCGTGCCCGGGCAGCCGGTGCTCGCGCGACCCGGTCACGAACGCGCCGGGGACGGCGGCGAGCACCCCGTCGAGCACGGCGTCACGGACGGTCGTCGCGGCGGCGGCGGCAGCAGAACCACCAGAGGCAGCAGCACCGCCGGCGGCAGCAGCACCACCGGCGGCAGCAGCACCGCCGGAGGCCACCAGCCCGAGCGCCGTCGCGACCGCCACCGCGCCGGCGACGTCCTCGGTGCCGGAGCGTCGGCCCCGCTCCTGTCCCCCGCCGTGCAGCAACGGTTCGACGGGCACCCCCGACCGGACCGCGAGCACACCGGTCCCCTTCGGCGCCCCGAGCTTGTGCCCGGACAGCGACAGTGCGTCGACACCCAGGACGTCGAGCCCGACCGGCAGCCACGGCGCGGACTGCACGGCGTCGGTGTGGAAGCGCGCGCCGACCGCGTGGGCCTCGGCGGCGAGCGCCGGGACGTCCTGCACGGTGCCGATCTCGTTGTCGGCGTGCGCGATCGACACGAGGGTCGTGTCCGGCCGGAGCGCCGCGCGCAGCACCGACGGGTCGACCAGGCCGTCCGACGCGACCGGCAGCACCGTGACGTCGAAGCCGTGGAAGCGTGCCAGGTACGCGCAGCTCTCGAGCACGGCCTCGTGCTCGATCGCGCTGGTGACGACGTGGCGTCCGCGTGGGGCGGCGAGCGCGATCCCCTTGAGCGCGGTGTTCGCACCCTCGGTCCCACCCGTGGTGAAGACGACCTCGGCCGGTCGGCAGCCGAGCACGCCGGCGACCGTGGCCCGTGCGGCCGCGAGCCCGCGCGCGGCCTCGTCCCCGACACCGTGCGTCGACGACGGGTTGCCGAACACCCCGGTCAGGTACGGCCACATCGCCTCGAGGACCTCGCGGCGGACGGGGGTCGTGGCCGCCCGGTCCAGGTAGAACACGGTCAGCCCCCGGCCGCCACCGCGATGTCGAGCCCGAGGTCGAGCGCCCGGGCCGAGTGCGTGAGCGCCCCGACCGAGATGACGTCCACCCCGGTCGCGGCGATGGCCGCGACGGTGTCGAGGGACACCCCGCCCGACGCCTCGACGAGCGCGCGACCCGCGACGATGCCGACACCCGTCTCGAGCTCGGCCGGCGTGAAGTTGTCGAGCATGATCGTGTCGACGCCCGCCGCGACGACGGGCTCGATCTGGTCGATGCGGTCCACCTCGACCTCGACGTGCACGGTGTGCCCGAGCCGCTGCCGCGCTGCGGTGATCGCGTCACCGATGCCGATGCCGCCGGCGAGCAGCACGGCCAGGTGGTTGTCCTTGGCCAGCACGGCGTCGGACAGCGACGTGCGGTGGTTGTGGCCGCCGCCGCAGCGCACGGCGTACCGCTCGAGCGCACGGAGGCCTGGCGTGGTCTTCCGGGTGTCGACGATCCGCGCCGAGGTGCCCGCTGCGGCCGCGACGTGGGCCGCGGTGGCGGTGGCGATCCCCGACATGCGCTGCACCAGGTTCAGCGCGACCCGCTCGGCGCGGAGCACCGAACGCGCCGACCCCGTCACGGTGGCGAGCGTGTCGCCGGCGGTGAACGCGGACCCCTCGTCGGCGTGCAGGGTCGCCCGGATCGACGGGTCGACCGCGTGCATGACCGCCACGAAGACGGTCCCGCCGCTCAGTACTCCGGGCTCACGGGCTGCGAGCGTCGCCGTCGCGGTCGCGTCGGCCGGGATGAGCGTCTCGCTGGTGACGTCCCCCCAGGGCGCGTCCTCTTCCAGCGCGGTCTCGATGACGCGGCGGAGGGCGTGCGGCGGGATGGTGCCGGGGTCGATGGTCATGCGGGAACCTCCTGCGGAACGGCGATGTGTCGAGTGACCGTCTCGGCGACCCAGGCGTACGAGGCCGGGGCTGCTGGATCGGTGTCGGGGTGGTCGGTGCGGGCGTGGGCACCGCGGGACTCGGTGCGGGTCTCGGCGGCGAGCGCCACCAGCCGTGCCAGGTCGAGCAGTGCGCGGTCCTCGTGCTCGCGCACACCGCCGGCGGCGGGCGCGGTGAGCGCGTCGAGGTCCCGCCGGGCGCTCGCCAGTCCGGTCGCGTCACGCAGCAGCCCGACGCGGTCGGTCATGACGGCCTGGACCGCCTGCCGGACGGCACCGACGTCGTCGAGGTGGGTCGCGCCTCCAGGCAGGGTCTGACGGGAGGCGCGGATCACGTCCGCCGCTCGGGGAACGCTGGTCACGCGCAGGTCTGCGTTCCCCCGCAGGCGGAGCAGGCCGGGCCGGGTTCCGGCGACCGCGTCCGCTGCGCGGACCGCGAAGACGAGCCCCTCGAGCAGGGAGTTCGAGGCCAGTCGGTTCGCGCCGTGGACCCCGGTGCACGCGGCCTCGCCGATCGCGAGCAACCCCGGGAGGCTGGTGCGCCCCTCGGCGTCGGTGGCGATGCCGCCCATCGAGTAGTGGGCCGCCGGGGACACCGGCACACCCTGTCGGGTCCAGTCGAAACCGGCCGCACGGGTGGCCCGGGTGAGTCCGGGGAAGCGTCCGGTCAGGAAGTCCGCGCCGAGTCCGGTGGCGTCGAGGAGCACAGGTGCGCCGCCCTGGTCGCGGACGGCGGCGGCGATGCCGCGGGCGACGACGTCGCGTGGAGCGAGCTCGGCGTCCGGGTGCACCGCCGTCATGAAGCGGCGTCCGCGCGCGTCGCGGAGGACGGCTCCCTCGCCGCGGACGGCCTCGGACACGAGCCCGCCGTCCGGCACCGCGAGGCGGGTCGGGTGGAACTGGACGAACTCCAGGTCGGCGACGACCGCTCCGGCACGCCACGCGGCGGCCACGCCGTCCCCCGTCGCCACGAGCGGGTTGGTGGTCTCGCGGTACAGGTGTCCCGCTCCCCCGGAGGCGAGCACGACGGCGTCGGCGTCGATCCGTCGGGGTTCGCCGAGCAGGTCGAGGACGTCGATGCCGACGACGGTGCCGTCCCGGACGACGAGGTCGGTGAGGCAGGTGCGCTCGAGGATCGTGACGTGCTGACGGTGCAGCGCGTCGATGAGCGTGCGCTCGATCGCCGCGCCGGTCGCGTCGCCGTCGGCGTGGACCACGCGCCAACGTCCGTGCGCGGCTTCGCGCCCGCGGGCCAGGTCGTCGCCGTACCGGTCGAGGGCCGACGGGTCGGTCGAGCGGTCGAACGGCACACCGAGGGCGAGCAGATCGCGGACCCGGGCCGGCCCGTCGGTGCAGAGGACCTCGACGGCGCGCGCGTCCGCGCTGCCGGCCGCCGCGACGTGGGTGTCGGCCTGGTGCAGTGCCGGCGAGTCGTCGGCCCCGAGTGCCACCGCCACCCCGCCCTGGGCGTACGCGGTGGCGCTGTCGGCGAGCGCGCCCTTCGTCACCAGTGTGACGTCGTGGACGGCGCTGGCACGGATCGCTGCGGTCAGTCCGGCGATGCCGGAGCCGACGATGACGACGTGCACGGTGGTCTCCCTCGGTCGTTCGGGTTCGGGCTCGGGCTCGGGCTCGGGGCTCAGCCGCGGGGCTTGGCCGCGAGCATGCGCTCGAGCGCGACCTTGGCGTCGGCCTGGACCTCGGCGGGCACGACGATCTCGTTGAGCACCTCGCCGCGCACGAGGGCCTCGAGCACCCAGGCGAGGTAGCCCGGGTGGATCCGGTACATCGTCGAGCACGGGCAGACGACCGGGTCGAGGCAGAAGATCGTGTGCTGCGGGTACTCGGCGGCGAGCCGGTTCACCATGTTGATCTCGGTGCCGATCGCGAACGTCGTCGGTTCGGTGGCCGCGGCGACGGTCTTCCGGATCAGGTCGGTGCTGCCGGCGTGGTCGGCGGCGTCGACGACGGCCATCGGGCACTCGGGGTGCACGATGACCTGGACGCCGGGGTGCTCGCGGCGGGCCTGGTCGATCTGGTCGACCGTGAAGCGGCGGTGCACCGAGCAGAAGCCGTGCCAGAGGATGACCTTCGCCGCTTCGAGGTCGCTCGTCTCGTTGCCGCCCAGGGGCTTCCGGGGGTTCCACATCGGCATCAGGTCGGTGCTGATCCCCATGGCCTTGGCGGTGTTGCGACCGAGGTGCTGGTCGGGGAAGAACAGCACGCGCTGCCCACGCTCGAACGCCCACTCGAGCACCGTCGCGGCGTTCGAGCTGGTGCAGACGATGCCGCCGTTGCGCCCGCAGAACGCCTTGAGGTCGGCGGCGGAGTTCATGTAGGTGACGGGGATGACGGGCACCCGGCCGTCGGCGTCGGGCTCGGTGCCGTAGACGGCGGTCAGCTCGGCCCAGGCGGCCTCGACGCTGTCGATGTCGGCCATGTCCGCCATCGAGCAGCCGGCCGCGAGGTTCGGCAGGATGACGCGCTGGTCGTCGCGGGCCAGGATGTCGGCGGTCTCGGCCATGAAGTGCACGCCGCAGAACACGATGGCCTCGGCGTCGGGCTTCGTCAGCGCCGCGTTGGCGAGCTGGAACGAGTCACCGAGGAAGTCCGCGTGCCGGACGACCTCGTCGCGCTGGTAGAAGTGCCCGAGGACGACGACCCGGTCGCCGAGCGTGGCCTTCGCTCGCTCGATGCGCTCGTGCAGCTCGTCGGTCGGCGCGGTCTTGTACTCGTCCGGCAGCACGCCCTGCCGCGGTGCGCTCGTCGGGATGACGTCGGTCATCGACGAGCCCGGGCCGTACCCGGGCCGGGAGTCGAAGTCCCACGTGGGCATGGCGAGGTCGGGCGTGCAGGTGCTGCCGCCGGCCTTGCCGTTCGAGATGAGGTCGATGGTCGTCGCGATGGACACGGTGGTTCCTATCGGTTCTGCGGTCGTGTGCCCTGCTGCAGCGGGCCGTTGTCCGCGTAGGCCAGGTCGGGGTTCGAGCGGTACAGCCGGGCCGGACGGTGCCGACCCCCGCTCGTGGTCTCGTCGGTCGGCAGGATCGCGTCGGTCTTCTCGACCTGCCGACGGAAGTTCGCGGGGTCGAGCGCGCGCCCGAGCACCGCCTCGTACACCCCGCGCAGCTCGGCGAGGGTGAACCGGTCCCCCAGGAAGGCCTGGGCGATGCGGGAGTACGACATCTTGGTGCGGAGCCGCCAGAGCGCGTACTCCACGATCCGGTCGTGGTCGAAGGCGAGCGGCGGGTGCTCGTCGGCGAGGAACCAGCGGACGTTCCAGTCGTCCGGCACGACGTTCGCCTCGTCCGGGTGCACGAGCGCCCAGTACACGATCGACACCACCCGGCTCGGTGAGCGGCCGACGTCGCCGAACGCGTAGAGCTGTTCGAGGTAGCGGGGCTGCACGTTCGTCGTCTCGCGCAGTCGGGCCGCGGCGGAGTCCTCGAGTCCCTCGTCGACGCCGACCCAGCCGCCGGGCAGCGCCCACGACCCCTCGAACGGTTCGGCGACCCGGCGCACCAGCGGCATCCACAGCGCCGGCGCCCCGGTGTCGGGGTGCGGGCGCAGCGCGACGATCACGGTCGAGACCGCGACGCGGGTGCCTGCTTCGTCCATGGTGGACCTTAATGTCATTCTGACTCGAAGTGTTCGGGTTGCGATGACACTATCACCGCTTCGCGGTGTGTTGCGCCCGTGAGGGCCTCCGGGTCGTCACGAACCGGAAACAGATCGTCACGAGGCCGAAAACTCCGGGAGGCCCCGCGTGGATACGGTGAGGATCATGACGACGGTGACGAGGATGCATGCCGTGGTGTCGGGGACCGTCCAGGGGGTCGGGTTCCGGTACTGGACGGCGCGGAAGGCCGACGGGCTCGACCTCGTCGGGTACGCCAGGAACCTCTGGGACGGCACCGTCGAGGTCGAGGCCGAGGGGCCGTCGGTCGCGGTCGAGACGTTGATGGAGTGCCTGCGGAGCGGGCCGCCGTCGGCCACCGTGACGGACGTCGAGTTCCGGCCGGTCGTGCCGCACGGCGACGCCGACGGGTTCGCGATCCTGCACTGACCCGGTCGCCCCGACCGTTCACGTGCGGATGTCGGTGCGGAGCGGAATAATCGAATCCACTCAGGCGGTTGCCCTGTCTGCGCGTTCTGCGCCACCTCGTTCCACCAGTCGTGATCCACCAGGAGCTCCCGCATGACCCAGGCCGTCGATTCCGCCCCCCGCACGGGAAGCGTCTCGCAACCGACCGCTGCCGAGACCCGTCTCGTGATCGGGCTGCTGCTCGTCTCCGCGTTCGTCGTCATCCTCAACGAGACGATCATGGGCGTGGCGCTGCCGCGGCTGATGGACGACCTCGACATCAGTGCGGCGACCGGGCAGTGGCTGACCACGGGCTTCCTGCTCACCATGGCGGTCGTCATCCCGATCACCGGGTTCCTGCTGCAGCGGTTCAACACCCGCCCCGTCTTCGTCTGGGCGATGGGCCTGTTCTCGGCCGGCACCCTGATCGCCCTGCTCGCACCCGGGTTCACGCTGCTGCTCGTCGGCCGCATCGTCCAGGCCAGCGGCACCGCGATCATGATGCCGCTCCTGATGACGACGGTGCTCACCCTCGTCGACCCGGCCCACCGTGGCCGCATCATGGGCAACATCTCGATCGTCATCTCGGTCGCGCCGGCCATCGGCCCGACGATCTCCGGGCTCATCCTCAACGCGTTCGACTGGCGCTGGCTGTTCGGCTTCGTCCTGCCGATCGCGATCGCCGCGCTCATCCTCGGCATGGTGAAGGTCCGCAACGTCTCGACGCCCCGCCGGGCACCGCTCGACGTCGTCTCGGTGATCCTGTCCGCGTTCGCGTTCGGTGGGATCGTCTACGGCCTGTCCAGCATCGGCGAGGCCGGCACCACCGGCCTGTTCGTCCCGGTCACCGCGCTCGTCGTCGGTGCCGTCGCCCTGACGGTCTTCATCCTCCGTCAGACCCGACTGCAGCGCACCGACAGCGCCCTGCTCGACCTGCGCACCTTCCAGACCCGCGGCTTCACCGTCCCGATCGTCGCGATGGCGCTGAGCTTCATGGCGATGTTCGGCACGCTCATCCTGCTGCCGATCTACCTGGAGCGCGTCCTCGGGCTCGAGGTCCTGAACGTCGGACTGCTGCTGCTCCCCGGCGGGCTGCTCATGGGGCTCCTCTCCCCCATCGTCGGACGCATCTACGACCGTCGCGGACCGCGCGTGCTGCTCATCCCCGGCTCGATCATCGTCAGCGCGGTGCTCTGGGCGCTCTCCACGGTCGGCGTGGACACCAGCGTGTGGTTCGTCCTCGGGGCGCACGTCGTGCTGAGCATCGGCCTGGCGCTCACCTTCACCCCGCTGTTCACGGCGGCGCTCGGTGGCCTGCCCCCGAAGCTCTACTCGCACGGCAGCGCGGTCCTCGGCACGGCGCAGCAGCTCGCCGGAGCCGCCGGCACCGCCCTGTTCGTCACCCTGCTCACGATCGGCGCCGCCACGGCAGCGACCGGCGCGGGTGCGGACGCCGTGGCCGCTGCGACCGCCTCCGGTGTGAAGACCGCGTTCATGGTCGGCGCGGTGATCTCGCTGTTCGGCATCCTGGCATCGGTCTTCGTCACCCGTCCGGCGGTGCCCGAGGGCGCGCCGACGCCCCCGCCCGCGCACTGACCGCGGTGCCGCCCACGGGTCCACGTGGCATCGTGGGCGGCATGCGGTCGACGGCGAGCGAACTGAACTGGTCCGGCACGGTCACCTACACGGCCGAGCAGGTGCTCCGACCGGGCTCGATCGACGAAGCAGCCGAGGTCGTCGCACGCTCCCCGCGGGTGCACGGGCTCGGCACCCGGCACTCGTTCAACGACTCCGCCGACGCCCCTGGCGTCCTGCTCGACCTGACCGCGATCCCCACCGACCTGGTCGTCGACCCCGAGCGGCGGACGGCGACCCTCGGAGCCGGCACCCGCTACGGCGTCGTCGCCCCCGACCTCGACCGCGCCGGGTTCGCGCTGCACAACATGGGCTCGCTCCCGCACATCTCCGTCGGCGGCGCGGTCGCCACCGGCACCCACGGCTCCGGCACCACCCTCCGCTCGCTGACCACCGCGGTCCGGTCCCTCGAACTGCTCGGCCCCGACGGTTCGCTCCGGACCGTCGACCGCACCGACCCGGCGTTCCCCGGCACCGTCCTGCACCTCGGGCTGTTCGGCATCGTGACCCGGGTCACGCTCGACCTCGAACCCACGTACCGGATGCGGCAGGACTCGTACGGACCGTTCCCGTGGAGCACGTTCACCGACCACGTCGCCGCAGTCCACGCAGCCGGGTACTCGGTGTGCGCCTACACGGTCTTCGGCGACGAGATCAGCGAGGCGCTCGTGAAGTCCCGGGTCCCCGACGGCGCCGACGACACCGCCGTGCCGGACGACCTGTTCGGCGCTCCCCGGCTGCCCGGCTCCCCCGGCGACGGCCACCACACGGCCCGCGACGGGTCGGTGGGCCCCTGGTGGGACCGGCTGCCGCACTTCCCCATCGAGTCCGTGCCGAGCCACGGGTCCGAGGTGCAGAGCGAGCACTTCGTCCCGCTCCGGCACGCGGCGGTGGCGCTCGACGCCCTGCGCGGGCTGTCCGACCGCATCCAGCCGCACCTGCACGTGTGCGAGCTGCGGACGATGGCGGCCGACGACCTCTGGCTGAGCCCGACCCAGGGCGAGGACGTGCTCTGCATCGCGTTCACCTGGCAGAAGCACCCGGAGGCGGTCGCTGCGCTGCTGCCCGACCTCGAGGCGCGGCTCGCACCGTTCGACGGCCGACCGCACTGGGGCAAGATGAGCTCGCTCGACGGCGACGCGATCGCGGAGCTCTACCCGAGGGTGGCGGACGTCCGTGAGCTGATCGCACGAGCCGACCCGGACCGGACGTTCGCATCCGCGTTCGGCGAGCGGGTGCTGCGGGCCTGACCCGCGCCTCCAGTCCGACGCCCCCGCGCCCCGCGCACCCGCGCACCCGCGCACCTGCGCACCTGCGCCCCGGAACCAGGTTCCGGACACAGCACCACGCGATCGCGCAGTTCCGTGTCCGGAACCTGGTTCCGCAGGCCCTTGCCGACCTTGCCGACCTCGCGTCCGGGAGGCCCGGTGCCGGTCCGCAGCGCGCGTCAGCGCAGGCGGGTGACCACCTTCACATCCCCGTCCCAGTGCCGGAGACCGCCCACGGTGAGCACCTCGGGCAGGGGCCCGTCCGCAGCGAGGACCCGGAGCGCCGCCGGCAGGTCGACGTCGCGGATCCGCCGAGCGAGGGTGACGTGCGGCGCCCACCGACCGGGCAGCGACGAGTCGACCGAGCCCGGAGCGGCGGCGTCGACCGCGCGGTGGAAACGGGCCAGTGGCTCGTCGACGACCACGCCGAGGCCGAGCACGTGGCGACCGGGGCCGGCGGGGAAGAGCAGGACACCGGCGACGCGCAGGGTCTCGGGCACCGCGACGTCGAGGTCCGTCGGCACGGGCAGCGCCTCGCCGGCCACGAGGGTGACGTGCGGGTCGTTCGTGCCCGAGTGGCCGAGGCTCGGCAGTTCCGCGGCGACGAGGGTCTGCCAGAGTGCCCGGACCGCCGCGTCCGAGGGGCCGTCGAGGACGAGTTCGATGCTGCGCACGTACCGAGTGAACCAACGCACCCCGTGACGGCGATGTAACACGGCGGAACGGAACTCGCACCGGGGACCCGCTCCCGTCACACTCGACTCCACGCCGCGGACCACCGCGGCTCCCCCGCACAGCACGGCCCACGAGGAGCACCAGCATGTCCGCAGCCCCCGCACTGCCCGAGAAGCCGAAGGGCAAGCGCCCGATCGGCTGGATCGTCGCCGCCGTCATCGTCGTCGTGGCGATCGTCGTCGCAGTCATCGTCGGAGTCGTGCGCTCCGGTGGTGACAGCGGTGGCGCTGCCGCCGGTGACGCTGCGCCGAAGACCGTCACGATCGGTGTCTCGGACAAGTCGCTGCCCTACTGGAACACCTACGTGAAGGCCGCCAAGGAGCAGCTCAACGTCACCGTGAAGCTCCAGAACTTCTCGGACTACTCGCTGCCGAACCCT
The DNA here is from genome assembly GCF_003751685.1 of Curtobacterium sp. PhB78. Taxonomy (NCBI): domain Bacteria; kingdom Bacillati; phylum Actinomycetota; class Actinomycetes; order Micrococcales; family Microbacteriaceae; genus Curtobacterium; species Curtobacterium sp. PhB78. Next base: position 450,280 of record NZ_RKIA01000001.1, on the reverse strand, counting down.
GCGCTCAAGGACAAGCAGATCGACATCAACCAGTTCCAGCACATCCAGTACCTGGCGAACTACAACGTCACCTCGGACGACGACCTGCAGCCGATCGGCGCGACGGCCGTCTACCCGCTGCCGCTGTACTCGACGAAGGTCTCCGACGTCGCGGACTTCGAGGACGGCGCGAAGGTCGCGATCCCGAACGACGCCATCAACGAGGCCCGTGCGCTCCTGGTCCTGCAGGCCGCTGACCTGCTCGAGCTCAAGGACGGCGGCAACGCCTTCTCGACCACGGCCGACATCACCTCGCACAAGGTCGACGTGCAGACGCTCGACGCCTCGCAGACCGCGAACGCCCTGCAGCAGGGTTCCGTCGAGGGCGCGATCGTCAACGTGAACTACGCCACCTCGGCCGGGCTCGACACCAAGGACGCGATCTTCCAGGACGACCCGAAGAGCGCCTCGGCTGCCCCGTACGTGAACGTCTTCGCCGTCCGCGACGCCGACAAGACCAACAAGACCTACCTCGACCTGGCGAAGCTGTTCCAGGACGACGCCGTGCAGAAGGTCTTCGCGAAGGACTACCCGGACGCCGTCCCGAGCGACGAGAGCGCCGCCTCGCTGCAGAAGGAGCTCACCACGGTCGAGTCCGACGCGAAGGCGGCAGCGGAGTAGTGCCGGTCCTCGTCGAACTCCGCGGCGTCTCGAAGCACTACCGCCGCGCCGACACCGGCGAGACCGTGGTGGCCGTCGAGGACGTCTCCCTGGACGTGCACCAGGGAGAGGTCCTCGGCGTCATCGGGTACTCCGGTGCCGGCAAGTCCACCCTGGTCCGTCTGGTGAACGCCCTCGAGCTCCCCAGCTCCGGGACGGTCACCGTGGCGGGCAAGGAACTGACGGCGATCCCCGAGCGGGATCGCCGTCTGGCGCGTCGCAACATCGGGATGATCTTCCAGCAGTTCAACCTGTTCCGGTCCCGCACCATCGCCGGCAACGTCGCGTACCCGCTCAAGGTCGCCGGTGTGCCGAAGGAGGAGCGGGACCGTCGCGTGGCCGAGCTGCTCGACTTCGTCGGGCTGCTCGAGCGCGCCCACGCCTACCCGGAGCAGCTGTCCGGCGGTCAGAAGCAGCGCGTCGGCATCGCGCGGGCCCTCGCGGCGTCGCCCGACCTGCTGCTCGCCGACGAGGCCACCAGCGCCCTCGACCCGGAGACCACGTCCGAGGTGCTCGGGCTGCTCCGCCGGGTGAACAAGGAACTCGGCGTGACGATCATCGTCATCACGCACGAGATGGACGCCGTCCGGCAGATCGCCGACCGCGTCGCCGTGATGGAGCAGGGACGCGTCGTCGAGGTCGGGGACGTCTACGACGTGTTCTCCGCGCCGAAGACGGGCGCTGCGCAGCGGTTCGTCCGCACCGCGCTGCACGACCGCCCCTCGGTCGACACGCTCGCTCGCCTGCGCGAACGCCACCCCGGTCGTCTGGTGACCGTGCAGATCACCGACGAGGCCGGGCTGCAGAACCGGATCGACGCGGTGTTCCGCTCCGCCGGGGTCACCGCCGAGCTCGTCTACGGCGGGGTCGGCGAGATCCGCGAGCGCCGGATCGGTTCGCTCACGTACGAGCTGACGGCCGGCGGGGTCGCCGACGCCGGTGCTGGTGCTGGTGCTGGTGCACCGGACGCCATCGATCGCGCCGTCGCCGCCCTGCGCGCCGACGGCGTCACGACCGACGAGGAGGCAGCAGCGTGAACAACTCGTTCCAGAGCGTGATCGACACGTTCGACGTCTTCCTCGCCGCCATGCGCGACACCATCGTGATGTCGCTCGTGTCACTCGTCATCGCCGGCGTCATCGGGCTCGCCCTCGGGCTGCTGCTCTACGCGACCCGGCCGGGCAACCTGCTCGGCAACCGCACCGCGTACACGATCATCAACGTCGTCGTGAACCTGGTCCGGCCGATCCCGTTCGTGATCTTCCTCGCCGCGATCGCCCCGCTGTCGCGCGTCGTGGTGCAGACCACGATCGGCGTGCCCGCGGTGACCTTCGCGATCTCACTGGCAGCGGCCTTCGCGGTGTCGCGCATCGTCGAGCAGAACCTGCTCGCGGTCGACCCCGGCGTCGTCGAGGCAGCTCGAGCATCGGGTGCGCACCCGATCTCGATCCTGCTGACCGTCCTGATCCCGGAGGGCCTCGGGCCGCTCATCCTCGGCTACACGTTCATCTACATCGGCATCGTCGACATGACGGCGCAGGGAGCGTTGATCGGTGGCGGTGGACTCGGTGAGTACGCGATCACCTACGGATCGCAGCGGTACGACTGGTGGATCGTGTACGTGTCGGTGGCGGCGATCGTCGTCATCGTGCAGCTCGGCCAGTTCGTCGGCAACCGGCTGGCGCGCGCGACCCTGCGTCGCTGACTGGTCGCGACTCCCCGCTCACGTCCGCCGAGTGGTCACGACGTGTCGCTCGGCGGAACGCTGGCCGACAGTTCGTGACCACGCGACGGCGGGCGCGGCGCGTTTCGCCGCCTCGCCACGTGCTGTGGCCGCAACCGCCTGGAGGCCCGGTGCCGGTACACGAGACCGGCACCGGGCCTCCAGTGCGTTGCCGGCTCCACCGGCGCGCCCAACGTCGCCCGCCGAGCAGTCACGACTTCCCGCCGTCGCCCGCGGAGTGGTCACGACGTGTCGTCTGCCGGACCGCCGGCCGACACTTGCTGACCAGTCGACGACATGCCCGCGGGTCAGGCGGCCGGGGACTCCACGGTCTCGATCGTGCCGGTCGCTCCGGGGTGCTCGTAGTGCGCGCGCACCAGGATCGGACGGTGGTCGGAGATGCCCGCCGGCAGGGTCTCGACGCCGGCGATGTGCAGCCCGACGCTCGTCGCGAAGTCGAAGTGGCCCGTGAACTTGCGGTACCGCAGGTACGTCGGCTGGTCGGACAGCGACAGTGCGAACCCGCCCTGCTCGATCTTGCGACGCAGGTTCGTCTGGAACCAGGGGTAGTTGAAGTCGCCGACCATGACCGCGGGGACGTCCTTCGCGAGCTCGCGGAGGAACTGGTGCGCCGCCTCGATCTGCTTGCGGCGCAGGGAGTTCGTCGCGGTCAGCGGTGAGGCGTGGAACGAGGCGACGACGACCTCGGCGTCGGCCTCGGTGTCGCGCAGGTGCATCGCGATGAGCCGTTCGTGCGCGGGTGCGAGGACCCGGTCGTGCAGGGACTTCTGCAGCGAGTGGATGCTGAAGTCCTGCACCTCGAAGCGGTCGTCGCGCTTGTAGATGGCGAGCCCGAGGCGGTTCGTGCGGGTCGACGCGGCGAGCGAGAGCCCACCGATCGACGGGGCCAGGTCGTTGCTGTCGCACTCCTGCACGCAGAGGACGTCGGCGTCGGAGGCCTCAGCCAGGGCGGCGAGTTCACCGTTCGCAGTGTGCTCCCGGAGGTTGTAGCTGACGACCCGGAGGGCAGTGGGCGGCACGCCTGCGTCGGTGGCGATCGTGCTCTGCTGTTCTGGCGCGGCCATGCTGCCTTCCTGTCCGGGTGGTCCGGGTCACCCTGCCGCGGCAACCGTACTCGGCGTTCGCAAACGGATGCTGAGACTGTAACGCCTGTCGGGTTTCGCGCGTGTGACCGTGACGGAAACGGACAGTCGCGGGCCGCGCGCAGGGCTGCGTGGAACCGCCCGGGTCAGGCGCGGACCCGGCGGGCGGGTCGGACGGTGTCCCCCGCTGTGCGGCTCATCAGGATGCCCTCGACGCACGCGACGGCGAGCAACGCCGCGATGACCCAGAACGCGACGGAGTACGGGCCGTCGCCACCGAGCCCGCCGGCCGCGCGGATCACGACCGCGGCGACGGCGACGCCGAACCCGGCGGCGGTCTGCTGCAGCGTCGACGAGAGCGTGTTGGCCGGGGTCATGTCGGCCTGCTCGACGTCGGCGAAGGCGATGGTGTTGTACGCCGTGAAGCCGACGGAGCGGGCGGCGCCGCTGACGACGAGCAGGACCGCGAGCAGCCAGAACGGGGTGTCCTCGGTCATGAACGCCATCGCGACGACGGTCAGCGCCGCGATCGCACTCGACACGATGATCACCGGGCGGTAGCCGAACCAGCGCAGGAACGGCGTCGTCATCGGCTTGATGCCGAGGTTGCCGACGAAGACCCACAGCACGGCGGACCCGGCGAGCACGGCGCTCCAGCCCCAGGCGTCCTGGAACAGCAGTGGGAGCACGAACGGCACCGCGGAGACCGCGAGGCGGAACAGGCTGCCGCCGGCGTGCGACACCCGGAACGTCTCGAGCCGGAACGCCTCGAGCCCCATGATCGGGTGCGGTGCCCGGCGGAAGTGCCGGATCGCGAACCAGCAGCAGACGGCGCCGACGACACCGGACACCACGACGGCCAGGACCGGGATGACGTCGAGCGCGAGCAGCGACGACATCACGACGAGCGACCCGAGGCCGAAGCACGCGAGCAGCGACCCGAACCAGTCGAACGGCACACGCTGCGCGGCGCGCTCCTGCGGGACGAGCACGAGCGCGGCGACGAACGCGATGACGCCGAGCGGGATGTTGATCAGGAAGATCCAGTGCCACGTCAGGGTGTCGACGAGCACGCCGCCGATGAACGGGGCGATGATCGGCGCGGCGAGGGCGGGCCAGGTGAGGATCGCGATGGCCGTGACGAGCTGCTCGCGACCGGCGCTCCGGAGCACCACGAGCCGGCCGACGGGCACCATGAGCGCACCGCCGAGCCCTTGCAGGATGCGCCAGAGCGTCAGGTCGACGAGGCCGGTCGACATCGCGCAGAGTGCCGATGCGATCGTGAAGAGCGCGATCGCGCCCGCGAAGACGGTGCGGGACCCGATCCGGTCGGTGAGCCAGCCGGACACGGGGATGAAGACCGCCAGGGTGACCAGGTACGCGGTGATCGCGACGCCCACCGCGGCCGAGTCGACGCCGAGGTCGCGTCCCATCGCGGGCGCTGCGGTCGCCAGGATCGTGCCGTCGAGGAGCTCCATGAAGAAGGTCCCCGCCACGAGCACGGCGACCGCCGTGCTGCCCGTCCGCCGTCTGGGTGTCGTCATCGTCGTCGCCATGTCGCGTCAAAGGCTATGCCCGGTGCCGGGTCGCGGGGGGATCGTGTCAGGAGGTTCCGCGATCGTGTTGTGCATTGCAGAATGATGCGCACCAGCGCGTTGCCCTGCGGGTCCGCCGAGCGGGAGCGTGGAGGCTGCGCGACGACAGGAGGCTCACCGATGACCGACGCCGACCCGACGACCCGGACCGTGACCACGAAGGGCGCCTGGGACCCGGCAGCGGGCACTCCGCACCACGTCCTCGACCGCGCCCACCTGCCCGTGATGACCCTGCGCGAGTCCGCCCTGGCGAACAACACCGCCGTCATGCAGGCCTACGTCGACCGCCACGGGCTGCTCTTCGCACCGCACATGAAGACGCACATGGCGCCCGACCTCGCCGCACGGCAGATCGACGCCGGGGCCTGGGGCGTGACGGTCGCGTCCGTGCAGCAGGCGATGGTCGCGTGGGAGCACGGCGTGCACCGGATCTTGGTCGCGAACGAGGTCCTCGACCCCGCCGGCCTCGCCTGGCTCGCGTCGCGACGCACGGTCGACCCGGACGCCGACGTCCTCTGCTACGTCGACTCCGCCGCGAGCGTCACCGCCGCCGTCGCCGCGCAGGGCACCGTCGCCGGCGAGCTGCACGTCCTGGTCGAGCTCGGGTTCCCGGGCGGGCGCACCGGGGTCCGCTCCCCCGACGACGCGCGTGCCCTCGCGCTGCTCGCCCACGACGCCGGGCTCGTGCTCCGCGGTGTCTCCGGGTACGAGGGCGGGCTGCCCGGCGTCGACGCTGCCCGCGAGTACGTCGCCGGCGTGCTCGACGTCGCCGAGGACGTCCGCGGGCTCGTCGACGGTCGCGGGCTCCTCAGCATGGGCGGCAGCGCCTGGTTCGACGCCGTCGTGGACGCCGTGGCGCACCGCACCGACGACCTCGACGTGCTGCTGCGGTCGGGTGCGTACCTGACCCACGACGACGGCTTCTACGCCGAGCGCACGCCCTTCGGCCGGCACCCGGCCGAGGGCTCGCTCATCGCCGCGATCGAGGTCTGGGGACGCGTGACGTCCTGCCCGGAGCCCGGACTCGCGTTCGTCGCCGTGGGCAAGCGCGACATCTCCTTCGACGAAGGGCTGCCGGTGGTGCGGTCGGTACGGCCGACCCTGCCAGGAGGCCCGGCGGGCGCCCCACAGGTCGTCCCGCCGCCCGGGGCGGTCACCGTCACCCGCCTCGACGACCAGCACTGCTACCTCGCGCTGGCGGACGGCGCCCCCGAGCTGACGCCCGGCGACGTCGTCGTGTTCGGCATCTCGCACCCCTGCACGGTGTTCGACAAGTGGCGGCAGGTGCACGTCCTCGCCGACGACGACACCGTGCTCCGGACGATCGCGACGTGGTTCTGATGCGCGCGACCACCGCGGCCCCGGTGCCGACGGACGGCGACGGGCCCGCCCGGAACGCCGCACTGTCCCTGCGTCGCGGGCTCCGCCTGCTCGACTGCATCGCAGACCGGACCCGCAGCGGCGCGGTGTCCGTCAGCCTGTCCGTGCTGGCCGCCGAGCTCGGCGCCTCGAAGTCGACGGTGCTGCGCCTGACGGCCCCGATGCTCGAGAACGACCTGCTGCGCCGCACCCCGGACGCCGGGTTCACGCTCGGCCTCGGCGCCCTGCTGCTCGGGCAGAGCTACCTCGAGGGGATCGACCTGCGCTCCGCCGCCGCACCGTTCCTGCGTCGGACGGCGGAGCAGACCGGGCTGACGTGCCACCTCGTCGTGCCGGACGGCACCGACATCGTCTACGTCGACAAGGTCGAGACCCGCGGCACCGTCCGCATGGGCTCCCGGATCGGGAACCGCCTGCCGATGCGGAACACGGCGTCCGGCAAGGCGATCGTCGCGTTCGGTGAACCGGAGCTGCTCGACCGGGTGCTCGCCGAGCCGGCCCAGGTCATGACGGAGCACACCATCACCGACGACGACCGGTGGCGGCACGAGGTCGACCGCACGCACGGACGGGGGTACGGCATCGACGACCGCGAGAACGAGCCGGACATCCGGTGCGTCGCCGCCCCGGTGTTCGACCACGCGAACCAGGTGGTCGGCGCGATGAGCATCTCCGGGCTGGCCTCGCGGTTCCCCGCAGCGGCGGTCCGCGAACTCGGCGACGGCGTCGTTCGGACCGCCCACGAGATCTCCGTCGCGCTCGGGTCCTCGTCGGCGCAGCTCGCCCTCGCGCGGGGTGCCCGGTGACCGGCTCGGTGCTGACGTTCGGCGAGACGATGCTGCTCCTGACCGGGCGCGACGTCGGCGCGGTGCCGGACCTGGAGCACATGCGGGTGGACACCGGCGGCGCGGAGAGCAACGTCGCGATCGGCCTGGTCCGCGCCGGGGTGCCGGCCACGTGGATCGGTCGGGTCGGCACGGACCCCGCCGGCGACCGGGTCGCCGCCGACATCGGTGGGGAGGGCGTCGACGTCCTCGCGGTCCCCGACGCCGAGCGATCCACCGGCATCATGATGAAGGAGCGGCTGCTCGACGGCCGCACCCGGGTGACCTACCACCGCCGTGGTTCGGCCGGCTCGGCGTTGGCCGCGACGGACCTGCCCGGAAGCGTCGTCGAGACCGCTGCGCTCGTGCACGTCACCGGGATCACCCTCGCGCTCTCCGAGTCCGCACACGACACCGTGACCGCAGCGCTCGACCGGGCCGCCGCCGCCGGTGTGCCGGTGTCGTTCGACGTCAACCACCGGCCGAAGCTCATCGGCGCCGACGCTGCACGAGACCGGTACCGAGCCGTCGCAGCACGGTCCGCCGTGGTGTTCGCCGGCGACGACGAGGCCCGACTCGTGCTCGACCGCGACGAACAGGACGACGACGAGGAGTCACTCGCGCACGACCTCGCCGCACTGGCACGGGGCCGCGCGGTCGTGAAGCTCGGCTCTCGCGGCGCCGTGGCGTCGATCGACGGCGTGTTCGTCCGTCGGCCCGCGACCCCGGTGCGCGTCGTCGACCCGGTCGGTGCCGGTGACGCGTTCGTCGCGGGCTGGCTCGCGGCGAGCATGGGCGGAGCGGACGCCGCCGAGGCGCTCGACCGGGCCGCCGACGCCGGCGCCCTCGCCTGCACCGTCGAGAGCGACTGGCGCCGACCGGACCCGGCCGCGTTGCACCACGCCCCGGACCCGTCGGACACCGACCACACCGTGCACGACCACGTCGACCGCTGACACCGCGTCCGCCGACACCGTGTCCGCCGAACACCACCACTCGAGGAAGCGCACCATGACGAACGACACCACGAGCACCGAGCAGCACGCCGGCGCACGGCACCGCCACCAGGCCGGACCGGCGATCGCGATCCTCCGCGGCGGCACCGGCGACCACGTCGAGGACGTCATCGCCACCCTGGTCGAGTCCGGCGTGACGGCGATCGAGATCACCACGAACACCCCACGCTGGCGCGAGGGCATCGCGTGGGCGGTCGAGCGGTACGGTTCCGCGGCCTCCATCGGCGTCGGCACGGTGCTCGACGTCCGCCAGCTCGACGAGGCCGCTGCGGCCGGTGCCTCGTTCGCCGTCAGTCCCCACCTCGACGCCGAACTCGGCGAGCGCGCGCACGAGCGTGGCCTCGGCTGGTACCCCGGTGCCGCGACCCCGACCGAGATCGTCCACGCGTGGCGGCTCGGAGCCCGCGCGGTGAAGGTCTTCCCGGCGGCGCAGCTCGGCGGCCCCGCGTTCCTGAAGCAGGTCCTGGCACCGCTCGACTTCGTCGACGTCATCCCGACCGGGGGCATCGGGGTCGACGACGCCCCGGACTACCTGGCCGCCGGTGCGGTCGCCGTCGGACTCGGGTCCCCGCTCGTCGGCGACGCGCTGACCTCGGGCGACCTCGACGCCCTGCGGGAGCGGGCCGGCCGGCTCGTCGCGGCGCTCGACCGATGACCACCGGCGATCCCGAGCACCTGACGGGCTCCGAGCAGCCCACCGGCGAGCAGTCCGCCGGCGGCGTCGTCCTGCTGCGCGGCGGGTCGGTCCTCGGTGCGGACGGGGCCCCGGTGCGCGCCGACGTCCTCGTCACCGACGCCGTCATCCGCGCCGTCGGTGCCGACCTGGACGCCCCTGCCGACGCGCACGTGATCGACTGCGACGGACGACTGGTGCTGCCGGGCTTCGTGGACGCGCACTCGCACGCCGGGTCGCTCGTGTTCGACGAGGGCGTGCAGCTCGCGCTCCTGCGCCAGGGTGTGACCACGATCGTGACCGGACAGGACGGCGTCGGACCGGCGCCGGGTGACGGTTCGTACGCCGACACGTACTTCGCCGCCATCGACGGCCCGCACCCGACGTACCGCGGTGGCGGGGTCGACGGCCTGCTGACGACCTACGACGGAACGACCCCGATCAACGTCGCGACGCTCGTGCCCGCCGGCACGGTCCGGCACGAGGTCATGGGCTACGACCCCGGGCCGGCGGACAGCGCGCAGCTGGCCGCGATGCGGGAGCTCGTGCGCGACGGCCTCGCGGACGGTGCGGTCGGCCTGGCGACGGGGCTCGACTACGTCCCCGGCCTGTTCGCCGGCACTGCAGAGCTCGCTGCGCTCTGCACCGAGGTCGCTGCCGTCGACGGCCTCTACGTGTCACACATGCGCGGTGGTTACGAGGGGAACGCCCGCGCCGGCCTCGACGAGATCGCCGACATCGTCCGCGCGTCGGGCGTCCGCGCACACGTCTCCCACCTGCACGCGCCCGTCGACCTCGCGGTGACGGCACTGGCCGAACTCGAGGCCGAGGGCGCCCCGATGTCGTTCGACGCCTACCCGTACTCGCGCGGCTGCACGATCCTGTCGATGCTGCTGCTGCCCGCGGCCCTCGCCCGCCCCGGCACCGAGGACCTCGCCCACGCGATCGCCGACGACGAGGGTCGTGCCGCGGTCCGGGCGGCCGTGCTCGACCGCGTGCTGTCCCGCGCCGACCTCGGCACTGGCTGGGCGGAGCAGATCACGCTGTCGCACGTGCCCGCCGCCGAGTTCCACGCGCTGCAGGGCCGCACCCTCGCCGACGCCGCCGAGGCGACCGGGACGGATCCGGTGGACCTGGCCATCGACGTCCTGGTCGACTCGGCACTGCAGGTCACCGCCGTGATGCGCGTGCCCCGTCCCCGGACTGCCGACGACCTGGCGCCGCTCTTCCGACTGCCCGGGCACACGGCCGGTTCCGACGGCATCTTCGTGGGCACGCACCCGCACCCACGCGCGTACGGCACGTTCGCACGCTACCTGCAGGACTTCGCCCGCACGGGGCTCCTGACGTGGCTCGAGGCCTCGCGGCACCTGTCCGCCACTGCGGTCGAGCGACTCGGTCTCGGTCGACGGGGCGCAGTCACCGTCGGGGCGGTCGCCGACCTGGTGGTCGTGGATCCCGATCGGGTCGCGGCGCGGTCGTCCTACGACGAACCGATGCGCCTGGCCGAGGGCATCGACGACGTCCTCGTCGCCGGCGTCCCCGTGCTGGCCGAAGGCGCCCTGACGCACGCGACCCCCGGTGCCGGGCTGCGTCGCCACCCGGGTCGGATCGACCACGGGCAGGGAGCAGCGGGCACCGGGGGTCGGTGACCCAGCACGGCCGGTGACGCAGCACCGCCGGTGACGCAGCACGGTCAGCGACGCAGCACGGTGCCGCGGCTCGGTGAGGCTTCACACAGCCTGCGCCGACGTCACGAAGCGCTCGGCAGCAAAGCCACGACGTCGATCTCGACCAGGATGTTCGCCAGGTGCGACTGCACGGTGGTGCGGACCGGGTACGGCTGCGAGAAGTGCTTCGCGTACTCCTCGTTGAAGGCCGGGAAGTCGCGGTCCGAGTGCTCGAGGTGCACCGTGGACTTGACGACGTCGTCGAGGGTGGCACCGTGCTCGGCCAGGACCGCTGCGACGTTGGCCAGCACCTGCGCGGTCTGACCAGCCACGTCGTCGGCGATCGCACCCGTGGCGGGGTCCTGCGGGCCGAACCCGGCGGTGTAGATGAAGCCGTTGGCGACGATGCCCTGGCTGTAGGGCCCGGCGGGCTTCGGGGCGTTGTCGGTCACGATGGCGGTCTTCGGCGCGGTGGGGTTCGGCACGGTTGCTCCTGTGGTTCGTCGGTCGTGGGCGGACTCCAGGCTAGGCGGAAGGCCGCCTCGAGAGCCGACCACGCACCCGACCGATTCCGCATTGCAGAACGCGAGTCGGGCCTCCCGTCCGGGGTGCCGCACCGACCACCCAGGTGGAGGGCGACTACCCTGGCCGGGTGCCGTCCTCCCTGCCCGAACGCCGCCGAGCGCGCACGGGCTCGCGCCGAGCACGCGCATGAGCCGGCTCGACGGCGCGGTCACCGGGACCGCCGCGACCGGACGGCGTCGCGCACTCGACACCGTGACCTCCCTGCCGGCGTGGGCGGCCGTGCTGCTCGTCTGGACCGGCGGCCGGATCGTGTCGACGCTGTGGCTGGCACTCGCGTACCCGCTCATCGGACGGGCGATGCCGGACAACGCCATCTGGGGCAACGGGCACGGCTTCACGGCGTTCCTCACCGCCTGGGACGGCCAGTACTACGAGCAGATCTCGCTGCACGGGTACCCCGACGTGCTGCCGCTCGACGCCGTCGGCAACGTGGCGCAGAACGCCTGGGCCTTCTTGCCGGCGTTCCCGTTCACGATCCGGATGCTCACCGCCTCGACCGGGCTGCCGTTCACCATCGGTGCCCCGCTCATCTCCGTGCTGGCCGGTCTGCTGGCGACCTACCTGCTGCACCGCCTGGTCCGTGACCGTGCGGGCAACGCCGCCGCGATGTGGGCAGTCTTCTTCTTCACGTGCGGGCCGCTGTCGTTCCTGCTGCAGGTCGGGTACGCGGAGAGCATGTTCCTCGCGCTCACGTTCGGCGCGCTGCTCGCCCTGGAGCGTCGCCGGTACGGGCTGCTCACCGTGCTCGGGGTCGCCGCTGCCTTCACCCGTCCGGGTGCGTTGGCCGTCCCGCTCGTGCTCGGGGTCATCGCCCTGGTGCGGTGGGTCCGGGCTCGCCGTGAGACCGGGCGGGTGCTCGACACCTTCCCGCTCCGCGAGCAGCTGCAGGTCGTGGCCGCCGGTGCCGTGATGGTGGTGGCGGGTCTCGCGTGGCCGGTCATCGCGTCGCACGTGACCGGCACGCCGAACGCCTACCTCGAGACCGAGCTGTCGTGGTGGGTGAACTTCATCGGCCGCGTGGACTTCGTGCCCTTGTCGCCGTGGTTCCTCATCGCCGGGCGCTGGCTCGGCGTCGGCGGGGTCCTGATCGTGGTGTTCCTGCTCGTCGGGTTCCCGATCTGGCTGCTCCGCCGGTCGACGAAGCGACTCGGGTCGACGACCGTGCTGTACTCGGCCGCCTACGCGCTCTACATCTTCGCGGTGTCGCTGCCGATGGCCTCGACCCCGCGGCTGCTCATGCCCCTGGCGCCGTTGTTCGGCTCGCCGGAGCTCGTCGCGAAGCCGTGGATACGGTGGACGTTCGTCACCGCGGCGCTGGCCGGGCAGCCGGTGCTCGTCGCGGTGCTCTGGCTGCTCGGGCCTCCGTAGCGGCGACGGCGACGCCGGCAGCGGCCCGACGACAGCTCCGACTCCGAACGACGAGACCGACGTCGTACGACATCGGTCCCGTCGTTCCGCGTCGGATCGCCCCTTCCCGCCCCTACAGCTCGACGGTCCCGTGGTCCCCGGTGTCCGGCTGGCTCTGCTTGCCGAGTGCGGCCTTGAGCGTCTGCACGAGGCTGCCGACCGGGCCGGTGTCCTGCGTCCAGTACTCGACCGAGTCGCCCGACACGGTGAGGAGTCGGATCGAGGGGTCGTCGCGGCCGTCCGGGAACCAGGCCTCGGCGAACGGTGACCACAGCTCGTCGATCACGGCACTGTCCTGCGTCACCGTGGCGGTGCCGGCGATGGACAGGTAGCCGCCCTGCGACTCGATGGAGACGTTGACGTGCGGGTTCCTGGCGATGTCGTCGACCTTCTCGCTGCCGTCCTGCACCAGGAAGCGGAGGGTCCCGTTGAACGCCTTGTCCTGCACGGCAAGGGGCCGGGCGTGCAGCTGGCCGTCCTCGCTCACCGTCGTCAACAGGGCCGTGTGGGCGCCGTGGACGATGTCCGAGATGGCGGCGCGCTGGTCGGTCTGCGTGTCGGTCATGATGCTCCTTTGCGTCGTGCGCCCCACCCGTCCCGACGTTCGACCGCGGGTCCGGCGGGGCCGTACCGTTCCCGCCAGTGTGCCCCTCGACGCTGGGCGCGTCCGGCACACGGCAGCACCACCCCGACCGGGAGGCGCGCGCCGCCTCCCCCGGACACGTCCGGCCACGCAGGTGGCCGGTCCGCAGTGCCCGCACCCGGTCCGGCGCGCTCCATGCGTCCGCACACAGCGACACTCCACCAGACGATCACCGCGTGCATCGTCGGAACATGCACACGCACCGGATGCATGCGCAACGAGCGACACTCCACGAGTCGATCCGGTGGTGGATCGCCGGAAGGTGCACCCGTACGGAACGCGTCAGGCGGGCTCACGGATGGTGGTCTCGACGTCGACGACCTGCGGCACCCGCGGCATCGACGCGAAGCCGAACGCCACGGGCGGGTCGAGCGGCGCCAGGGTGCCGAGGGGCTCCCCCGCCCAGGTCCCGCGCACGCCGGTGACGTCGTGCGCCCCGGTCACGCCGTAGTACTCGCGGCGGCCGTTCCCCGCCGAGCCGGCGGTGCCGGACCCCGGAGCGACGAGCCGGGCGATCGGGTCGATCGCGGCGAGCCACCGCGGGTCGCGGGCGATCGGCTTCGGCACCACGCGCAGCACCCGGCCGAGCGGTGAGATCGTGCCGACGTCGACCGAGACCTGCAGGGCGCCGGCGTCGAGCTCCAGGCCACGGGCCGTCCGTCGCGCCCGGACGTCGACCACGGACACGGTGTCGAACCGGTAGGTGCCGGAGACGTACGCGGCGACGATCTCGTCCGGTGCGAGCAGAACGCTGGTGCCGTCGGGCAGCTCGAGGAACACGTCGGTGAACGCCCCGAACGGCGAGCGGTCCCACATCCCGACGACGATCCGGACGCCCGAGGTGGTGCCGACGCCCATGATCCGGCCGCGGAACCGGCGCTCGACGGGAGGGGTGCTGGGGCGTGACGGCATGCCGTGGACCGTACCCGGCGCGCCCGTGAGCCGGACCGACGGAGCCGACCCGCGCCTCCCGGCCGACGGGTGCGCGAAAGCGACAGATCGCCGCGAACGTTCCGCGGCGATCTGTCGCTTTCGCGGGGTAGGCCCGCCCGGCCGACCGCCTACGGGACGGGGACGGGCTCGGCGAGCAGCTCGCGGACACGGGGCGCGACCTGGGTGCCGTACAGCTCGATGGATCGCAGCATGTCCTCGTGCGGCAGACGACCGGTCGCGTACCGCATGTCGAACCGCGAGGCACCGAGGATCCGCATGTTCCGGGCGATCTTCCGCGCAACGGTCTCCGGCGACCCGACGTACAGCGAGCCACCGGCGGACAGGCCCGCGTGGTACCCGGCGACGTCGAGGGGCGGCCAGCCGCGCTCCCGGCCGAGCTGGTCGGTGACGGCCTTGTGGTACGGCCAGTACCGCTCGGCGGCTTCCTCGTCGGTCGCCGCGACGAAGCCCGGCGAGTGCATCGCGATGGGCTGCTGCGGCAGGTCGAGCTGGGCGAGCGCCTGACGGTACAGCCGCGAGAACGGGGCGAACTGCGCCGGCTGCCCGCCGATGATGGCGAGGAACAGCGGCAGGCCGTACGACGCCGCACGGATCACCGACTGCGGGGAACCGCCGACGCCGATCCAGGTGGGGATGGCGCCGTGCTCGAGCTTCGGGAAGACGTCCTGGTCGACCAGGCTCGCGCGCTTCGTGCCGGACCAGGTGACGGCGTCGCCGCCGCGCAGGGCCGCCCAGAGCTGCAGCTTCTCCTCGAACAGGACCTCGTAGTCGGAGAGCTCGTGGCCGAACAGCGGGAACGACTCCGTGAAGGAACCGCGCCCGAGGATGACCTCGGCACGGCCGTCCGAGATCGCGTCGACGGTGGCGAAGCGCTCGTAGACGCGCACGGGGTCGTCGGACGACAGCACCGTGACGGCGGAGCCCATCCGGATGCGGGAGGTCGAGGCGGCGATCGCGGCGAGGACGACCTCGGGTGCGCTCACCACGAAGTCGGCGCGGTGGTGCTCGCCGACGCCGATGAAGTCGATGCCGACCTGGTCGGCGAGGACGGCCTGGGCCACGACGTCGCGGATGCTCTGCGCGTCGGACTTGAGGCTGCCGTCAGCGAGTTCGGTGACGTCGCCGAAGGTGTCGATGCCGAGCTCCGCGCGTCCGATCCGCTCGGGTGCGGGCAGCGGGACGTCCGAGGGGCGGTCGGTGCCGAATGCGTTGCTCATGGTTCCTCCTGGTCGCACTTCCATGCGTTTGCATCAAACTATCACGATCGGGCCGCCAGGGCCAGGCCGGCGGGCCGGCACGGCCAGCGCCCGCGTGTACGGTCGCCCGCATGCCGAAGCTCCCTGACCAGACCGGACGCAGGATCGTCGTCACCGGCTCCAACAGTGGCACCGGGAAGGAAGCCGCGACCCGTCTCGCGGCCGCCGGCGCGAGCGTCGTGCTCGCCGTGCGCACGACCGCGAAGGGCGATGCCGCCGCGGCCGAGATCCGTGCAGCCCACCCGAACGCCGACGTCGAGGTGCGCGAACTCGACCTCGCGGACCTGGCGAGCGTGCGCCGCTTCGCCGACGGCATCGTCGGCGAGGACCGCCCGATCGACGTCCTGATGAACAACGCCGGGGTCATGGCGCCGCCGCAGCGCTTCGAGACGGTCGACGGGTTCGAGCTGCAGTTCGGCACGAACTTCCTCGGTCCGTTCGCGCTGACGAACCTGCTGCTGCCCTCGCTGCTGCGTGCCGAGGCACCGCGGGTCGCGACCATGTCGAGCCTCGCCGCGATCCCCGGCCGGATCCGCTTCGGCGACCTGCAGTGGGAACGCGGGTACAACGGCTGGCGCGCCTACGGCCAGTCCAAGCTCGCCGACCTGCTCCTCGCGCTGCACCTGCACCGACTGACCGTCGAGGCGGACGTCCCCCTCGTCAGCACCGCGGCGCACCCCGGCTACACCCGCACGAACCTGCAGTCGGCCGGGCGCTCGCTCGGACGCGCGAAGCCGGTGCGGCCCAGCAACCGCGCGCTCCCCTTCACGCAGGCGGTCGAGCAGGGCACCGAGCCGCTGCTCTACGCCGCGGTCGGCCCGAACGCGGTCGGTGGCGCCTACTACGGCCCGGCCGGCCCCTTCGGCCTGACCGGACCGACGACCGCCGTCTCGATCCCCGGGTCGGCACGGAGCGCCGACCTCGCCCGCTCGCTCTGGGCCGTCGCGGAGGACCTCACCGGGACGCGTCCGCCCCTCTGAGCGCGGGGCGCCGCTCGCACGGTGCGAGGGCGCTGCGGTCTGGTGCGAGGTTCCGCACTCGGTGCGGCGGACCGCGGCTCGCACTGAGTACGGAACCTCGCACGGTGCGCGGGCGCGGGGCGCGGCCGGGAGGCCCGTGGCGCGTCCGGCGCGCCGCCCGCGTCAGGCGCGGTGCAGCTCCACCGACCCCTCCAGCCGTCCGGGTTCGGTCAGGCGGGCGTGCTGCAGGACCGTGCGGTCCGGACCGATCGCCGCGGCGACGATCGACAGTGTCGTCATGTGCCCCTCGGCCTCGTGCGCGTCGCGGAGGATCGCGTCGGGGTGGTCGCTCGGCAGCGCTGCGGACTCGGCCAGGACACCGAACCAGCCGCTCCACCCGTCTCCGGCGTCGTCGCCCGCGTCCACCGTCCGGAGTTCGTCGAAGGGTCCGAGCACCGGCGGCCCGACCGGGGCGTCCGCGGCACGGAAGGCCTCGAGCCACCGCCCGATGCGCGGCGCCGCCGGGTCGTCCGGTTCGCCGTGCGTCACCATGTGCACGCCCGGGCCGAGCTCGGTCGTTCGGACCCGTGTGCCGTCCCAGGTCAGGACCGCGGCGCCGTCGGCGGTCGCCCGCACCAGGTTGAACGCGCGGGTGGTCGGCAGCGTGCCGTCGTGTCCCGGCAGCAGGTCGTCGGCGACGGCGTCGACCGGCACCACGCCGCGGGTCGTCCACCTGCCGTCGACACTCGGCACCGGTTCGCCGCGGTTGAGCACGACCGCCAGTCCGGCGCGGTCCGAGGCGGCGAGCCACGCACCGCCGGCAGCACGGTCACGCACGCCGCGGACCCCGGGGTCGCGATCGGGCCACCACGCAGCGGGCGGATCCCACGGACGCTCGGGTGACTCGTCCCGCAGGGCGAGCACGGTGACGGGCCACGCGGACCCGGGGTCGACGCGGACGACGACGGTGCACATGCCGTCGATCCTCGCACGTGCCCCCGGTAGCGTGAGCGGCGTGAACGCAGCAGCAGAGCGCACCCTGACCGTCATCGTGGGGATCACCGGGGGCATCGCCGCCTACAAGGCCGTCGGCGTGGTCCGCGACCTCGTCAAGCGCGGGCACGAGGTGCACGTCGTCCCCACCGAGGGGGCGCTGCGCTTCGTCGGACTGCCGACGCTCGAGGCACTCAGCCGCAACCCCGTCACCACGAGCGTCTGGGACGACGTCTCCGAGGTCCGCCACGTCGCCCTCGGCCGTCGCGCGGACCTGGTCGTGGTGGCCCCGGCGACCGCGGACTCCCTGGCACGGATGGCGAACGGCCTGGCGAGCGACCTGCTCGGCACGACGCTGCTCGCCACCGACGCCCCGGTCGTCGTCGCTCCGGCGATGCACCCGCAGATGTGGGAGCACCCCGCGACCCGGGCCAACGTCGCCGTCCTGCGCGAGCGGGGCGTGCACCTGGTCGGACCGGTGGTCGGCGCGCTGACGGGCGACGACGCCGGCATCGGCCGGATGGCGGAACCCGAGGACATCGTCGCCGCTGCGCTCGCCGTGCTGGACGACACGGCCGGTGCAGGCGCGGGGCGTCGCGCCGGCACCGACGGGGGGACGCAGTCCGGCGCCGGGGCCCGTGGCGAACAGGGGGACCTGTCCGGCGTCCGCGTGGTCGTCAGCGCGGGCGGCACCCGCGAGCCGTTCGACCCCGTGCGCTTCGTCGGCAACCGGTCGAGCGGTCGGCAGGGCCTGGCGATCGCCGCCGACGCAGCGGCGCGCGGCGCCGTCGTCACCGTCGTCGCCGCGAACGTCGAGGCCGGCCTGACCGCGGGCATCGACGCGACCGTCGTGCCGGTGGGGTCAGCGCTCGAGCTCGCCGAGGCCGTGCACGCCGCGGCGGTCGATGCCGACGTCGTCGTGATGACCGCTGCCGTCGCCGACTACCGGCCGGCCGAGGTCCTCGCCGAGAAGCTCAAGAAGGACGCGCAGGGCGAGCGGATGACGCTCGAGCTGGTGCGGAACCCCGACGTGCTCGCCGACCTGGTGGCGGCGCGGCGCACCGGGCAGGTCATCGTCGGGTTCGCCGCCGAGACCGAACCCGACCGCGACGCCCGCATCGCACTCGGCCGCGCGAAGATCGCCCGCAAGCCCGCCGACCTGCTCGTCGTGAACCACGTCGGCTGGTCGGCCGGGTTCGAGCGCGAGGAGAACGCGATCGAGGTCCTGGTGCCGGGCGGCGAGGTGGTCCGCGAGACCTCGGGCACGAAGGCCGAGGTGGCGGCGGCGGTCCTCGACCTCGTCGCGACCGCACTGACCTGATTCCGAGGACGGGCGAGCACGATGGGGCCATGCGACGACGTGAGCGGATCAAACGAGCCACCCGGACTGCCACCATGCTCGCGGTGCTGCTCGGCGGGGCCGGCGTCACCCACTTCCTGCAGCCGCGCCACTACGACCGGATCGTGCCGGACACCCTGCCACCGCGCCTGACGACGGTCGCCTCCGGCGTGGCCGAACTCGGCATCGCAGCCGGGCTCGCGTTCCCGGCCACACGGCGGGCCTCGGGGTGGGCGGCAGCTGCCCTGTTCGCCGCGGTCTTCCCCGCGAACGTGAAGATGGCGAACGACCTGCTCGACAGCCCGCGGTCGACCCGGGCGATGCGCCTCGTCTCCGTGCTGCGGCTCCCGCTGCAGGTCCCGCTCGTCCTGTGGGCCGTGCGCGTCGGTCGGCACGCACCGAAGCGGTGACCCAGCCGTCCTGGACCCGTGCGGCCGCACCGCTGCTGCACCGGCCGGTGACCCAGCACGCATGGGACGACATCGTCTTCGCGCACTGGCGGCACGACCCGGGCTCGCTGGCGCGACTCGTCCCGCGGGGGACGCGCCCCGACGTGGTCGACGGCAGCGCCTGGGTGGGACTGACGGCCTACGTCTTCCACGAAACGCGGGTGCCGCCGTTCCCCTCCGCCGGCCGCCTCGGCCACATGACCGAGGTCACCATCGAGGTCCTGACCGTGGACGACCAGGGCCGACGCGGGGTCGCGTACCGCACCGTGGACACCGCGAACGTGCCGGCGATCGTGGCCGCGCACGCGCTGCTCGGCGTGCCGTACACCTTCGCGCACGCCCGGTCGCGCCGCCGCGGCGAGGTCGTCGCGCACCGGTCGGTCCGGCACCCCGCACGTGCACTGCACCCGGTGCGCTGGGCGCGGTCGCTGCGGCAGGAACGCCCCTCGGGCACGGCCAGACCCCGGCACGCGGCCTCGATCCGGGTCACCGCCGGTGACGTCGTCGACACGCCCCTGGCCGCCGAACTCACCACCCGCGCCGGCATCCACGCCCGGTACCTGGCCCAGACGCTGTTCTGGCAGCGACAGCACCCGCCGCTGACCGTTCGGGCCGCGCACCTCGACCGGCTCGAGGGGGACCTGCCGGACGCCGTCGGCATGCCGGGGCTGTTCGACCGGGCACCCGACTCGCTGCTCGTCGTCGACGGCACCACGGTGCGGTACGCCTGGGGTGGGGTCGTGCGGTGAGCGACCACGCCACGGACGATGCCGCCCAGGACAGCCTCGACCGCTTCGTGCGGGCGCAGGACGGCGTGCACGACGACGCCCTCGCCGAGCTGCGGCATGGACGGAAGACCTCGCACTGGATGTGGTTCGTCTTCCCGCAGCTCGCCGGCCTCGGGCGGAGCGCCACCGCTGAGCGCTACGGCGTGCGCGGGCTCACCGAGGCCCGCGCGTACCTAGCGCACCCGGTGCTCGGGGACCGACTCCGGACCGCCGCGACCGTCGTCGCGGCGGCGCCGGCCCCGTCGGCCGAGGCGCTGCTCGGTGGGACGGACGCCCTGAAGCTCCGGTCCTCGATGACGCTGTTCGCCCGGGCGGCGACCGACCCGGAGCCCTTCGCGGCGGTGCTCGACCGGTGGTACGACGGGGCGGAAGACCCGGTCACCGTCCGGCTGCTGGACGCGGGCGAGCGAGCGACCGGTGACACGCGCTGAGCCGAGCGGAACGCCGGTCTCATATCAGGTACGGTGATCGGTGCGCGTGCACTGACCGCGCCCCGATCGAAGGAGAACCCATGCCGGTCCCCCGCAGCGCCCCGACCGAGCACCAACTACTCCGCGACACCGTCCGGCACAAGATCCACGACGCGATCATGGACGGCACGCTCGTCCCCGGCGAGCGGCTCAACGACGACGAGCTCATCGCCTGGCTCGGCGTCTCCCGCACCCCGATCCGCGAGGCGCTGAGCCAGCTCTCCCGCGCCGGCCTCATCGAGATGGCGCCGAACCGGTACACGCGCGTCACGACACCCCAGCCCACCGAGGTGATCGAGGCGATGCAGACCCTCGGGGTGCTGTTCGGCGGCGTCGTCCGCCTCGCGGTCCCGCGCCTCGGAGCCGGCGCTCGGAAGAAGATCCTCACGCAGATCGACAAGACGATCGCCGAGCTCGAGTCGCACGACGTCCCCGCGGTCAACCACGACGCGCTCGACGTGTTCGCGCTCTACGTCGCCGAGTGCGGCAACGAGAACCTGCAGCGCGTGTGCCGCGACACCATGGACGGTCTGGCCTTCCGCCTGCGCCTGCCGAACCTCGACGAGCTGGTCGATTGGGACCGCATGACCGCGGACTTCCGTCGGCTGCGCACCGCGACCGAGTCCGGCGACAACGTCGCCGCCGAGCTCGCGACCGAGGCGATCCACCAGCTGCCGGGCGAGAAGCACTGAGTCCGGCTGTACCCCCGTACAGGAACCCGCCCGTCTCGCGCACGCGAGGCGGGCGGTCCGCGTTCCACGGGCCTCCCGGACACCCCGTCCGGACCCGCGACCGACGCGCACGACGCTCCCAGACTGCGGATCCGGCGAGCCGATAGCATCGCTGGCGACCACCCGATCGCCCACCCGGAGCAGCACATGAGTCCTCGATCGACGGACCGTACCGAGGTCGCCGCACGTCTGGCCGCGGCGGTCGGACGGATCAACCGGCGAGCACGGACGGACTCGGCCTCGCTCGGGTACGGGATCGTGTCCGCACTCGCCACCATCCAGCGCGAAGGACCCCTGCGCCCGGGCGACCTGTCGCGGATCGAGGTCGTCACGAAGCCCACGATGACCCGCATCCTGACCGAGCTCGAACAGCGCGGCTTCATCGAGCGCGAAGCGGACCCGAGGGACGGCCGCGCCTTCATGGTCTCGGCCACCGACGAGGGCATCGCGGCGGTTGAACGAGCACGATCGGACCGCACCGGGATCGTCGCCGAGCTCATCGCCGAGCTCGGCGAGTCCGACGTCACCGCGATCGCCGGAGCGCTCGACGCCCTCGAGCGCGTCGCCCAGGGCGACCGCACCCAGGAACCTCACACGTTCTAGGTCCGAACCGGCCGTTACCGAACCGTTACCAACGGGTGGACGGACGGTTCTGCCAGCGATCCTGGACGCGTCATCCAGTCTGACGAGTCATCGTGTCGGCTTCGCCCGACGGCGGCCTCCCCAGGGCCGGTCGCGGCGGACGGACGGGCCCCACACCACCGTCCGGTCCTCCCCGGTTCGCCGGACTCCCCCTGCTGCGCGCACCTCGACGCGCGCAGCATCGCTCACCGTCCCCGACGTGCCGCGCAGCCCGGAGTCCCGCACCACGAACCGCCCGACCACCGGAACCGATGCCAGGACACACCCCCGACCTCCCCACCACCACCGCCTCGACCCGACGTGAGGCCCTGAACTCCCCCAGCCGGCGTGTGCGCCGCGCCCTCCGCCACCGTGCGCTCCGACACCGTGCGACGTTGATCGTCGGCGGCGCCGCGGTCCTCGCCGTCGCCGGCGGTGCCCTCACGATCGGCACCCAGCCGGCCATCGGCGAAGCGCTCGGCATGCCGACCGGTACCGCGAGTGCGTCCGCGACGGCCCAGCCCGCCCTGCGCGGCACCGCCCTCGACCGTGCCCAGGCAGCGGCGACCATCTCGACCGCGAAGACCGTGATGACGACGGCGAACACCAAGACCGACACGGCCTCGCTCGAGCAGCACATCGACGCGCTCAGTGACTACCCGGAGCTGTCCGGCGCCGCGCTCACGACGCGCATCTCGTCGACCGTCGAGTCGACCGCGCACGTCGCGCAGGCCAGCGCCACGCAGGACAAGCGCGACGTCGACGCGAAGGCGGCCGCCGTCGCGAAGGCCGCCGCCGAGAAGCGGGCCGCCGCAGCAGCAGCGGAGGCCGCACAGAAGCTGGCGGCGGGCAACACCGTCGCAGGCGCCAAGGCGACGGCGACCTCGCTGGCGTCGTCCGAGTACGGCTGGGGCTCCGACCAGTTCCAGTGCCTCGACAACCTGTGGACCAAGGAGTCCGGCTGGAACTACCAGGCCGTCAACGCCAACGGCGGGGCGACCGGCATCCCGCAGGCGCTGCCCGGTTCGAAGATGGCGACCATCGGCTCCGACTGGCAGACCAACGCCACGACCCAGATCAAGTGGGGCCTGCAGTACATCAGTGCCGCGTACGGCACCCCGTGCTCGGCGTGGGCGCACTCGCAGGCGAGCAACTTCTACTGAGCGGCGTGGGCCGGCCACCTGCTGGCCCACGCGCCTGCACATCGAACGGCCCCGGGTACCGCCCGGGGCCGTTCGTCCTGTAGGCATGCCGGGTGACGACGATCGGACTGCGCCGGATGGCGCCCCGCGACCCCGCCGAGGGACACCGTGCCGCGAGCCCCCTGGAACTGCTGTTCGACCTGGTGTTCGTCGTCGCGGTGGGCTTCGCCGCCACCAACCTGCACGAGATCGAGACCGAGGGGCACGTCAGTTCCGCGGTGGTGGCGTACGCCATGGTGTTCTTCGCCATCTGGTGGGCGTGGCTGAACTTCAGCTGGTTCGCGACCTCGTTCGACACCGACGACTGGCTGTACCGCGTCACGACGTTCGTGCAGATGGCCGGCGTGCTCGTGCTCGCCGCCGGGGTGCACGCCGCCATGACCGAGGGCGACTTCACGGTCCCGGTGATCGGCTACGTCGTGATGCGCCTGGCGATGGTGGCGCAGTGGCTCCGCGTCGCCGTCTCGTCCCCGCGGTACCGCCGCACCGCACTCCGGTACGCCGTGGGCATCGTCGTCGTGCAGGTGCTCTGGGTCGGCATGCTCGCGCTGCCGCAGGGATCGACGGCGTGGGCGTTCCCCGTTCTCGTCCTGCTCGAGGTCCTCGTCCCGCCGATCGCCGAGGGCGCGGGCGAGACGACGCCGTGGCACACGCACCACATCGCCGAGCGGTACGCGCTGTTCACCCTCATCGTGCTCGGCGAAGGACTCGTCGCCTCGGCGAACGCGGTCATCGACGGCATCGCCCAGGCCGACCACCTCGCGTCGCTGCTCGTCCTGGCCGCCGCCGGGCTCGTCATCGTCGCCGGACTGTGGTGGATCTACTTCTCGCGTGAGCAGCACGACCACATCCGGAGCCTGCCGAGCGCGCTCGTGTTCGGCTACGGCCACTACTTCGTCTTCGCCGCTGCGGGTGCACTGCCGGCCGGGATCGAGGTCGCGGTCAGCGCGGACGCGGGCGAGGCCGACCTGTCGCACGCCACGGTCGCGGCGACCGTGGCCGTCCCGGTCGCGCTGTTCGTGCTCGCGATCTGGGCGCTCGCACTCCGGCCGTCGCTGTCCGCCGGGTGGAACGCGATCGTCGTCGTGTTCGCCGTCGCGATCCTCGTGACGATCGCGGTGCCCGATGTCTCCCTCGTCGCGACCGCGCTGCTCGTCGCCGCGATCGTCGTGGTGCTCGAGGTCGCCAAGCGGCGGCCGGGGATGCGCCGCGTGCGCTGAGGACGCGACCGGGGGTCGGACGGGAGGCCCGTGGCGGTGCCGCCACGGGCCTCCCGTCCGCCGTCGCCGAAGCGACAGAATCCTGCGAACGGTTCACGGGATTCTGTCGCTTCAGCGGGACGGTCCGTGCACGGTGACGGGACTGTGTCGCGTTGACGAGCCGGGTTCACCCCACCCGCGCGACCCGCACGTCGACCCGCGTGAGCGCCAGGCCGTGCGCCGACGCCGTCGTCAGGGCGACGTCGTGCACGGCGCGGGCGACCTCGGGCGCGGGGCGGTGTCCGTCGGTGCCGATGACGACCCGCAGGACGCCGTCGTCGACCACGACGCGGGCGGGGGCCGTGCTGGACGCCATGCCGCGGACGGCGCTGACCGTGCTGGCCACGGTCGGGCGGGCACGGTAGAGGTCGGCGACGCCGGGGACGTCGACCACGGCCTGTTCGACCACGGCGAGGGTGTCGTCGGTGGTGCTCATCGGGTCCCCTCGGTGTCGATCTCGGTGCCGGTGTCGGTGTGCGGGTCGTCGGCGTCGGGCTGCGGTTCGAGCAGGTCGCGGACCACCACGTCGATCGACTCGACGACCAGGTCGGTCTGCTCGGCGAGCGCCTGGGCGACCCCGGTCCGGACCAGGTCCGCCGTCGCGACGATCGACGGACCCGACATGATCGCGACCTCGACGACCACGCGGATCGGTGCGGCGAGTTCGGTGACGTCGCCCTCGAGCCGGCACCGGGCGACGAGGACGCCGGGAACACCGTCGCCGGTCCGGCGGATGAGCGATCGGATGGCTCCCTCGGTCATCACCGGGCGCTCCGACTCGGACTGCGCGCGGAGTGGGACGTCCCGTCCGGAGCGGGACTCCAACGAGATGTTGGCGAGCACGCCGCCGATCCACGACTCGTCGGCCGGGGCCTCGTCGCGGGCGGCGGCCTCGAGGGAGCCGAGCGACGCGTGCCGCACCCGCAGGATCGCCGCGAGGGCGTTCTGGCACGCGGGTGAGCCGTCGATGCTGGGGTCCGGCGGCTGCATGCCGGCGTCCAGGTAGTCGGCGAGCTCGTCGATGGAGTGGCCGTCGAGGTCGTCGAGTTCGAGTGCGTCGAGGTCGCTCATCGCCATCCCTCCATGAGTCGGATCATGTTCTTCCTCGCTCGGGACAGGAGTCCGCGGACCGTCGAGGGCGGCAGGTCGAGTTCTGCGGCGATGTCGTCGTAGCTGTACTCGAGCACCTCCTTCATGATCCAGCAGCGTCGTTGGGCTTCGGGCAGTTCAGCGAGCGCCGTCTCCGCCGCTTCCTCACGCGAGCGGGCCTCGGCGACCCGGTCGGGGGCGTCGTCGGCGGGTGCGGCGACCTCGAGTTCGGTGACGTCGTCGTGGAACCGTCGGGCCCGGATGCGGTCCAGGCACTTCCGGCTGAGGATCCGCATCAGCCAGGACTTCACCTTGGCGTGGTCCTCGAGCCGGTCCAGGCGGTCCCACGCGGTGATGAAGGTCTCCTGCACGACGTCGTCGAGTTCGTCGGTCGATCCCAGGGTCCGACGGGCGTAGGCGCGCAGGAGCGGTGTGTAGCGGCGGATCAGGACCTCGAAGGCCCGGACGTCGCCATCGGACGACCGGCCGGCGAGGACCGCGTCGTCGAGCTCGGCGAGGGACTGGTGGTGCACGCTTTCCTTCTACTGGTGGTGGATGGTGTTCCGCTGGACGCGCTTGCGGACGGGGACGACCCGCAGCGGGCCGACCGGTCGGGAGCTGAGCGAACGGATCCGGGCCTGCACCAACCCGTGCGTCGGTGCGTGCCTGCCATGTGAGGTCAGGCGGACGGCAACGATGTCGTCGTCGAGCATGGGAACTCCTCGGTCGGACCACCGGGCATGGTCCCTCACCGGTGTGACGCACCGAACCGGCGGATCGTCACACTTCTCGTCACACTTGCGCCAGAGTTGTGGCATGTCGCTCGTCACCGCCGTCTGCCGCGTCGACCGCCTGCTACCCGACTCCGGCACGATCGGCGTCACCGCCATCGACAAGCGTCCGGTCGACGGCAGGGTCCGGGTCCGACCGCTCGGGCTGTACGCCGACGTCCAAGCCGACCGGAAGCATCACGGCGGCGAGGACCAGGCCGTGTACGCCTACGCCGACGAGGACGCCGCGTACTTCGCCGCGTCGCTGGAGCGCGAGATCCCGCCGGGCCTGTTCGGCGAGAACCTGCGGACGACGGGTGTCGACGTCACCGGGGCCGTGACGGGCGAGCGGTGGCGCATCGGCGAGACGCTGGAGCTCGAGGTGACGATCCCGCGGATCCCGTGCGGCACGTTCGCGCGCCGGATGGGCGTCGACAAGTGGGTCCGGCGGTTCACCGAGGAAGGCCGTCCGGGCGCGTACCTGCGGGTCGTGAAGTCTGGCCCGGTGGCAGCAGGCGACCCGGTCGTCGTGACGTACCGGCCGGAGCACGGCGTGACGATCGGCGAGGTCTTCGCGGGGCTGACCCCCGAGCGTGCCCGTGCCGTGCTCGAGTCCGGGGAGCGACTCGCGCCGAAGGTCGTCCGCGACGTCTCGAAGGTGCTCGCCCGGTCCTCGGCAGCCGCCAGCTCCTCGGCAGCCGCCAGCTCCTGATCAGTCGCCGCGCGTCGGGTCGAGGGGCCGCTTCGCTCGGGGCAACCCGGCGACGACCAGGTCGTAGGCGTTCGCGACGAGGTCCTCGACCAGGGTCTCGTCGATGCCGTCACCGGGAGCGAGCGTGATCCAGTGCCGCTTGTTCATGTGCCACCCCGGTGTGATCTCGGCGTGGTCGCGGACGAGTGCTGCCCCGTGCGGTGGCGCGCACTTCAGGTTGACGATCGGCACACCACGGAGCTCGCTCGTCATGACGAACATCTTGTCGACGACCTTGTAGACCAGGGCGCCCTCGCCGAAGGGCTCGGTCTCGAACACCGCGGGCAGGCCCATCGCGGTGCGACTCGCGATCTCGTGCAACTGCGCGCCGTCCATGCACCCAGCATGCCCCAGACGCCCGACACCGCGGCTCGCGGACCGGACCTGTTCGGGGGCATGTCATGAGCGTCGTTCACATCGTAGGATCAGGTCGCCGCGTACCCGACGCGGCGGTCGCTCCGGCGATCACCCACTCGTTCCAGGGGGAACCCGTGCGCATCATCCGTACCCTCGGCATCGCCGCCGCCACCGCAGTCCTCGCCACCACCGTCGTCGTCGGTGGGGCCTCGACCGCGCAGGCCGCCCCGAAGACCTACGCCAACTGCACCGCGGTGCACAAGGTGTACTCGGGCGGCATCGCGAAGAATTCCGTCACGAAGAACAAGGTGGTCTCCGGCGGCAAGACCACGACCCGTGCGCTCAAGGGCACGGTGAAGAAGGACGACGCCCTGTACAAGGCGAACGCGAAGCTCGACCGCGACAAGGACGGCATCGCCTGCGAGAAGAGCTGAGGCGCTGACGCGCTGACGCACCGAACCGCTGACCCTCGAACGCCCCGTCGATCCGGCGGGGCGTTCAGAGCGTCGGGACGCCCTCGTGCCCGGACCTCGGGCGGGCGGTCCCGGCGACCCCGGTGACGACCGACCCCGCGGGGACGTCCTTCGTCACCACGGTGTTCGCACCGACGACGGAGTCCTGCCCGATGCTGATCGCCCCGATGAGGGACGATCCCGCGCCGAGCACGACGCGGTCGCCGACGACCGGATGCCGGCGGGCCCCTGGGCCGTGGTCGCCACCGCGCCCGCCCAGGGTCACCCCGTGGAACAGCACGACGTCGTCCCCGATCACCGCGGTCTCCCCGATCACGACGCCCATGCCGTGGTCGATGAAGAACCGACGGCCGATGCGGGCGCCAGGGTGGATCTCGATGCCCGTCACCGACCGTGCTGCCTGGCCGATGACCCGTGCGACGAACCGCGATCCGGGCAGGCCCCTGGCGAGCCAGAGCCGGTGCGTCACGCGGTAGGTCCAGATGGCGTGCAGCCCGGAGTAGACGATCGCGTTCTCGAGGTCACCACGGGCGGCGGGGTCGCCGCGGCGTGCTGCGGCCAGGTCCTCCCGGACCGTCCGCAGCACGCCTCGTCGGACGGAACGACTCACGCAGTGAGTCCCTCGAAGAGCACCGTCGACAGGTAGCGCTCCCCGGTGTCGCAGACGATCGCGACGACGCGCTTGCCGGCGTTCTCGGGTCGCGCTGCGATCTCGAGCGCGGCGTGGATGATCGCGCCGGACGAGATGCCGGCGAGGATGCCCTCGTCGGTCGCGAGCGCCCGCGCCACACGCAGGGCGTCGTCGAGCTCGACGTCGAACACCTCGTCGATGACGGACTGGTCGAGGACCTCGGGGATGAAGTTCGCACCGATGCCCGCGATCTTGTGCGGTCCGGCCTTGCCCTCGGTCAGGAGCGGGGAGTCCTTCGGCTCGACCGCGACGATCTGCACGCCGGGCACGCGCTCCTTGAGCACCTGGCCGACACCCGTGATCGTGCCACCGGTCCCGACGCCGGCGACGAACACGTCGACGTGCTCCTCGGTGTCGCGCAGGATCTCCTCAGCGGTGGTCTTCCGGTGGATCGCGGCGTTCGCGGCGGTCTCGAACTGGTGGGCGAGGATCGCGCCGGGCGTCTCGTCGACGATCGCGGCGGCGCGTTCGACCGCGCCCTTCATGCCCTCGGGACCGGGGGTGAGCACGATCTCGGCACCGTAGGCGCGCATCACTGCACGACGCTCGACGCTCATCGTCTCCGGCATCGTGATGATCACCTTGTACCCGCGGGCCGCACCGACGAGCGCGAGGGCGATGCCGGTGTTGCCCGACGACCCCTCGACGATGGTGCCGCCCGGCTGCAGGTCGCCGGACTGCTCGGCCGCGTCGATGATCGCGACGCCGAGGCGGTCCTTCACGCTGGCGCCGGGGTTGTAGAACTCGAGCTTGGCCAGCACCTCGGCGCCGCCCGCCTTCGGCAGCCGGTTCAGCTTGACGAGCGGGGTGTTGCCGAACGCCTGGGAGATGTTGTCGTAGATCGTGCCGCTCATCCGGTCCGTCCTCATCGGGTCAGGTCGCGCATCGCTCTTCCTGGAGGCGCGGTGTGCGCCCGATCCTAGCGACCGGACCCCAGGTGGTCCTGTCCACGGCGTCGGGCCCCCGTTGCCGTGTGGCCCACCTGGGCGTACGGTGCCGGGCAACGACGAGGAGGTCGCCATGTCCAAGCTGCAGCAACCCGAGGTCGCACCGCCCGTGGTCGACCGTGCCGCGTTCGACGAGGCACTCGCCACCCAGGTCCGCGACGAGAAGGAACTCACCCGGCACGGCGACCGTGTGTCCGCTGCCCGCCGACGACTCCCGATGGTCCAGGTGGAGGACTACGAGTTCCAGGGCGCCGACGGCCCGGTCCGGCTCTCCGAGCTGTTCGACGGCCGCTACCTGCTCCTCGTGCAGAACGTGATGTTCGCGCCCGACTGGGACGACGGCTGCCCGAGCTGCACCTGGGCCGTGGACAACCTGCCGGCGAACACGGGTCGGCTCGACGACGAGGGCATCGCGTTCGCCATGGTCTCGCAGGCTCCGATCGAGAAGCTCGAGCGCTGGCGGGAGCTGCGCGGCTGGCCGCACCGGTGGGTGTCGTCGGGTGCCACGAGCTACCACGACGACTGGGGGTGGACCCTGCACCACGACGACTACGACGGTCCGGTGCCGGGCTACTCGTACTACCTGCTGCGCGACGGCGTGCCCTACCTGACGTACGCCACCGGATCGCGTGGGACCGAGGCGATCCTGCCCGTCGCGCACATCATGGACCGCACCGCGTACGGCCGCCAGCAGGACTGGGAGGACAGCCCCGAGGGCTGGCCGCAGTACCCCACCTACGGCTGACTCCGGCGCTCCATCTCGATTGGTCCGCAGCTTGTGGACCTATTGACGATGTCTCAGCGCAGGAACGCCGTCCGCGCGAACCGCTCGTCAGTCGCTTCGAGCACCCGCAGCACGTTGCCCCCGGCGAGCGCCCGCAGGTCATCCGCTCCCCACCCGCGCCGCTGCAGCTCGGCCGCGAGCACCGGGTACCGCGACACGTCTCGCAGGTCCGGCGGCAGCACCGGGGTGCCGTCGTAGTCCCCGCCGAGGCCGATGTGCGCTGCGCCGGCGAGGTCGCGGGCGTGCTCGACGTGGTCGGCGACGTCCGACACCGTCACGAGCGGCGGCTCCCCCACCGAGCCGGCGTCCTCCCAGTCCGCCCAGTCGCGGGAGACGAACTTCGGCACGAACGTGATCATCACGATGCCGCCGTTGTCCGACAACCGGGCGAGCACGTCGTCCGGCACGTTGCGCGGGTGGTCGTCGACGGCGACGGTGGACGAGTGGCTGAAGACGACGGGCTGCGTGGCGACGTCGAGGGTGTCCCGCATGGTGGCCGGTGCGGTGTGCGACAGGTCGACGAGCATGCCGATCCGCTCCATCTCGGCCACCACCTGGCGGCCGCGATCGGTCAGCCCGTCGTGCGGACGCGAGCCCGTCGCCGAGTCGGCCCAGGGGGTGTCGTCGTTGTGCGTGAGCGTCATGTAGCGGACGCCGAGTCGGGCGAAGTCGCGGAGCACCGCCAGGTCGTCGCCGATGGAGTGCCCGCCCTCGGCGCCGAGCAGCGACGCGATCCGGCCGGACTCGACCGCCGCCCGGACCTCGGCCGCCGTCCGGGCCAGTACGAGCGACTCCGGGTACCGCTCGATGATCCGGTGCGCCAGGTCGATCTGCTGCAGCGTCGTCCGCACCGGGTCCGGTTCGTCGACGGGCACGAAGACCGACCAGAACTGGCCGACGACCCCACCGGCGCGGAGCTTCGGCAGGTCGGTGTGCAGCGAGTCGACCTCGGTGTCGATGCCCTCGACCCCGGAGTCGTGGGTCTCGCGGCGCTCCCACGGCAGGTCGTTGTGGCCGTCGATGACCGGGAACGGGATCGCGTCGAACGTCATGCCCCCGACGCTACCGCGCACGGCCCCGTGGCTAGGCTCGGCACGTGGACCCCGTCACCCTCCGGACCGATCGCCTGGTGCTCTCCGTGCCGGTGCCCGCCGACACCGAGAACGTCATCGCCTACGCGAACGACCCGGACGTCGTCACGTTCATCGCGATGCCCGAGCCGTACGGGCACGCCGAGGCGCACCAGTGGCTCACCGCGGTGGTGCAGGAGGGCTGGGCGACGGGCACCCGCTACGAGTTCGGTATCCGTCGCGCCGGTGACCCGCGCCTGCTCGGCACGGTCGGGCTCTTCGGCATCGACGGTGGCGGTGCCGAGATCGGGTACGCGACGCACCCGGACGCCCGTGGTCAGGGCCTGGTGACCGAAGCGGCCGAGCGGGTGCTGCAGTGGGCGTTCGCACCGGCTCCGCAGGGACTCGGACTCGTCCGGGTGCAATGGCGGGCGAAGGCCGAGAACACCGGCTCGATCGCGGTGGCCCAGCGACTGGGCATGCGGTACGAAGGCCGACGGCGCTCGGCGGTCCTGCACCACGGCGTCCGGCACGACGAACTGCTCGCCGCGGTGCTCGTCGACGACGACCGCTCGGCCGGAACGGTCTGGCCGGCCTCGTGACGGTGACGTTCCGCGTGGTGACCGAGCTCGCGGCACCGCCCGAGCGCGCGTTCGCGCTGTCGCTCGACATCGGCGCGCACGAGCGGTCGATGGCTGCGACCGACGAACGCGCCGTCGCCGGCACGACGTCCGGCACGATCGGCCTGGGCGAGTCCGTCACCTGGCGCGCGCGGCACTTCGGGATCGTCTGGCGGATGACGAGTCGGATCACTGCTCTGGAGGCCCCGCACCGGTTCGTCGACGAACAGGTGCGTGGGCCGTTCGCCCGCTTCCACCACGAGCACCGGTTCGAGCCGTCGGCCGGCGGCACGCGCATGGTCGACACCATCACGTTCCGCGCACCGTTCGGCCCGCTCGGTCGTCTGGCCGAGGTCGTCGCCCTCGAGCGCTACCTGCCGCGGCTCATCCGTGAGCGCAACGCGTCGCTCGCCACCGAGCTGCACGCCGACGGCCGCGACGGCCCCGACGGCCCCGACGGTCAGGGCGCTGCGAGCTCCCCCAGCGCGTCGTAGGCACTCGCCACC
The DNA here is from genome assembly GCF_003751685.1 of Curtobacterium sp. PhB78. NCBI lineage: Bacteria > Bacillati > Actinomycetota > Actinomycetes > Micrococcales > Microbacteriaceae > Curtobacterium > Curtobacterium sp. PhB78. Next base: position 417,883 of record NZ_RKIA01000001.1, on the reverse strand, counting down.
GCGTCGACCCGCGCGCGGCCGGCCGGTCCCGAAGCTTCGTACACGTCGTTCGCGATGGCCGCGACGACCGCGAACAAGGCCGCCATCGAGTCGAACGCCGCCGGTGAGTCGACCGGGCACAGGATCGCGGTGTTCGCCGGTGCCGCGATGACGGCTGCGGTCGGATCGCCCAGCACGACGACGTCGGCGCCGGTCGACACGCAGTGCCGCACGATCCGGTCGACGCCGGCAGTGTGCCGACGCACGGTCACCAGGACGACGAGGTCACGGCGGTCGAGGTCGGCGACCTCTTCGCCGAGCCGCTGCCCCGGTGCCGGACCGACCCGGACGTCGGAGCGGACCTGGGCGAGCTGCGCGCGGAGCTGCAGCGCCACCGGGTAGGCGCCGCGCTCCCCGAACACGAGCACGCGATGAGCGCGGACGATGCGGCGAGCGAGTCGCGGACGATCGGCACGGGCCAGCGAGGCGAAGGCCGCGTCGAGGTTGCGGGCCTCGACGGCGCGCTGGTCGACGTGGGCGGCGTCTTCCGCGACCCACGGCAGGCCGGACCCGCGTGCGGACATCAGGTTCTGCCGGACCTCGGCCGCGTCCTGGAACCCGAGCGACCGGACGAGCCGGGACACCGTGGCCTTCGATGTGCCCGACTCGGCGGCGAGCTCGGCCGAGGTGCCGACGAGCAGGAGTTCCGGGTCGTGCCGGACCATCGCGGCGACGCGTCGTTCTGCGGGCGAGAGCTGCTCCCAGACGGAGTCGATGCGAGCGCGGACGTCCGGTCCGGCGGTGCTCATGCCCGGGCCACCCGCTCCACCGCGACGGCGAGCGCGTCGAGCCCGAGCGCGATGTCGGGCGTCGAGACGAACTCGTCCGGGTGGTGGCTGATACCGTCCGGGTTGCGCAGGAACAGCATCGCGACGTCGGTGACGAGCCCGAGCGACATGGCGTCGTGTCCGGCCCGCGAGAACAGCTCCATCGGCGCGGCCTCGCCCGTCGACTCGATGCCGGCGCGGACGGCGTCCATCAGCCGCGGCGCGCAGAACACCGCCGGCGCGCGGTGCACCTCGGTCGGCGTGACGCTGACCCCGCGTCGTTCCCCGATCAGCGAGAACGCCTTCGTGAGCTCGTCCCACACCGCGTCGCGGCCGTCGTCGAACTCGCCGCGCAGGTCCACCGAGAACCGTGCGAGGCCGGGGACCACGTTCACCGCGCCCGGTTCGACGGTCATCGTGCCGACGGTGCCGACGTGGTGCGACGCCCGGCAGATCCGCTCGACGGCCAAGGCGGCCTCGGCCGCGGCGAGCAGCGCGTCGTGGCGGCGCTCGTAGGGGGTGCCGCCCGCGTGCCGGGCCTCGCCCACGGCCTCGACCGAGAACCGTCGGGCGCTCGCGATGCTCGTGACGACGCCGAGGGCCTGACCGGCCTGCTCGAGGTACGGACCCTGTTCGATGTGCGCCTCGAGGTACCCGGCGAGCGTCGTCGGGTCGGCCGCCGCGTCACCCACCCGGGCCGGGTCGAGCCCGAACCGGGTGAAGGCCTCGCGCAGGGTCACGCCGTCGCCGTCCGCCAGGTCCCACCAGGACTCGTCCCACACCCCGGCGACGGCGGACGACCCGAGCAGGGCCTTGCCGAAGCGGGTCCCCTCTTCGTCGGAGAACGCGATGACCTCGAGCGCGACGGGCAGCGGTCCCGCGGCCGTCAGTCGCGCAGCGGTGCGGATGGCCATCAGGACCCCGACGATCCCGTCGTAGCGGCCGGCGTCCACCACGGTGTCGAGGTGCGAGCCGAGCAGCAGCACGGGGGCGTCGGGTGCCGCGCCGTCGACCCGTCCGTGCAGGTTGCCGGCGGCGTCCTTCCAGGTGGTGAGTCCGGCGTCCTGCATCCACCCGGCGACGATCCCGTTGACGCGGGCGTGCTCGGGCGACAGGTATACGCGGGTGATCCGGCCGGTCTCCTCGGTGACCAGGGCCAGCTCGTCGCACCAGCGCGCCACGAGCTCGGCGTCGGCGGTGCCCAGGGCGGTGGCGGTCACGACCGGGGCCGCGCTCACGCCAGCACCCCGACCGGCGCACCGGCGAAGACGTCGAGGGCGGCGTCGACCCCACCGCCGTGCGGGACGGCGTGCCCCGCCCGGCGGAGCGCGTGCTCGAGGGCGGCGAGGGTCGTCACGACGGTGTCCTTGCGGGCGTTGTAGCCCATGGTGCCGATGCGCCAGACCTTGCCGTGCAGCGGTCCGAACGAGGTGCCGATCTCGATGCCGTGGTCGTCGAGCATCGAACCACGGACCTGGTCGCCGACGACGTCGGACGGGATCTCCACCGCGACGACGTTGTGCATCTTGTGTGCGACGTCACCGAACACGCCGAGCCCGAGCGCCTGGACACCTTGCAGCATCGCGCGGCCCGCGACTTCGTGCCGAGCGATCGCCTGCTCGCGCCCTTCGTCGAGCAGGATGCGGGCGCACTCGTTGGCGGCGTAGAGCATCGACGCGGCCTCGGTGTGGTGGTTCAGCCGCCGCGGACCCCAGTAGTCCAGGATCATCGCGAGGTCGAGGTAGTTCGAGCGGATCGGCTCGTCGGCGACGTCGTCACCGGGTTCGCGGATGCCCGCCTCGACGCTGCGGCGCTCGTCGAGCACGGCGGTCGCACGCGGCGAGACGGTGACCGGCGCGCTGCCGGACGGCCCGCCGAGGCACTTCTGCAGGCCGGCACTGACGGCGTCGATGCCCCAGGCGTCGACCTCGAGCGGGTTGCCGCCGACGGTCGCCGTGGCGTCGGTGTAGAACAGCACGCCGTGCCGCTCGCAGATCGCGCCCAGTTCGTCGAGCGGCTGGTTCATCGTGGTGGAGGTGTCGCCCTGCACGATCGCCAGCACCTTCGGCCGGACACGGACGATGGCGTCCTCGATCGCGGACGGCGTGAACACCTGACCCCACGCGGTCTCGATGGTGTGGACCTCGGCCCCGGCACGGCCGGCGATCTCGGCGAGCAGGTGCCCGAACCGGCCGAACACCGGCACGAGCACGCGATCCCCGGGTGCGAGGAGCGACACGAGCACCGCCTCGATCCCGGCGCGCGAGGTGCCGTCGACGAGCACGGTGGCGTCGTTCGTGGTGCCGAACACACCGCGGTAGAGCTCCTGGGTGTCGTTCATGGCGGAGGTCATCCACGGGTCGTACTGCCCGACGAGCGGGGTCGACAGGGCGCGGAGCACACGCGGGTCGGCGGTGATCGGGCCGGGGCCCATGAGGAGGCGGGCTGGCGGGTTCACGGGGTGCATGGTTGGTCCTTCCGTTCCGGTCACGAGCGTACCGGAACGATCGTTACAGACGTGTTTCGGTGACCCGGGCATCCGCGGTCACGGGAGCCGCGACGAGCTGCCCCTCGACGGCGGTGACGCCGCACGCGGTGGACGCCACCACGCGCCCGCGCAGCCAGGTCTCGGTGACGCGGCCACGGGCCTCCAGGCCGGCGAACGCGGAGACCGGGTTGCGGTGTGCCAGGCCGGCCACGTCGATGACCGCAGTGGCGGACGGGTCGAACACGGCGAAGTGGGCCAGCGCGCCGGGGGCGATGACCCCGCGGTCGGGGAAGCCGACGAGTGCTGCCGGACCGGTCGTGAACAGTGGCAACAGCACCTCGAGCGGGATGCCGCGGCGGAGGGCCTCGGTCCAGACGGCTCGGAAGCCGACCTGCAGGCCGGCGATCCCGCCCCAGGCGAGTCCCCAGTCGTCGACCTTGAGGTCGGCGGTCGACGGCGAGTGGTCCGACACGATCATGTCGATCGTGCCGTCGAGCACGCCGGCCCACAGGGCGTCACGGTTCGCGTCGTCACGGATCGGCGGGCAGCACTTGTACTCGGTCGCGCCGTCGGGGATGGACCCCGCTTCGAACGACAGGTAGTGCGGGCAGGTCTCGACCGTGATCCGGACGCCGTCGTCCTTCGCGGCGCGGATCATCGGGATCGCTCCGGCGTCGGACAGGTGCAGGATGTGGACCCGCGCGCCGGTGGCCCGTGCGCCGTCGATGACCCGCGCGATGGCAGACCGCTCGGCGTCGACCGGGCGGGTGGCGAGGAAGTCCTCGTAGTGGCCGCCGAGCGCGGCGTGGTCGACCAGGAACTCGGGGTCCTCGGCGTGCACGATGAGCAGGGCGTCGATCCGGGCGACCTCCTCGATCGCGGCGCGCAGTTGGTCGGCGTCCAGGTGCGGGAACTCGTCGACCCCGGACGGCGCGGTGAAGCACTTGAACCCGAAGACGCCCGCGTCGTGCAGTGCGCCGAGCGAGCCGGCGTTGTCCGGCACGGCTCCGCCCCAGAACCCGACGTCGACGGCGACCCGCCCCTCGGCACTCGCGCGCTTCACGGCGAGCGCCTCGACCGTCGTCGTCGCGGGGATCGAGTTGAGCGGCATGTCGATGATGGTCGTGACCCCGCCGAGTGCGGCGGCCCGGGTCGCGGACGCGAACCCCTCCCACTCGGTGCGTCCGGGTTCGTTGACGTGCACGTGGGTGTCGACGAGGCCGGGCAGCAGGACCTGGTCGTCCGGCACGGTGCGGTCGTCGAGCGTCCGGACCTCGGCGTCGACCGGCAGGACGCCGTCGACGCGGCCGTCGCGCACGACGACCGCTGCGGGCCGGAAGCCTCCGTCGATCCAGGCGCGATCTGCGCGCAGGACGAGGTCCGCGACGGTGTCGGTGTCGACGTCGGTGCGGGACCCGGTGCTGCCGTCGGCCGGGAGGCCCGTCATGCGCCCGCCCCGACCGTCGCGCCCGCCGCCGGCTGGCGTTCGAAGCCCGCCAGCAGACCCGACATCGCCTTCGTCGGCGGGGTGGCGTACTCGCCGTGCTTGCCCGTCGAGAGCCCGAGCCGCACGAGCGACTCGGCGAGCACGGTCGCCGCGGCGACGCCGTCGACGACCGGTGCCCCGATCGCCCGCGAGACCTCGGCGCAGAAGTCCGCCATCCCCGCGCAGCCGAGCACGACCGCGTCGGCTCCGCCGGCGATGACGGCCCGGCACTCCTCGATCACCAGGGCGCGTGCGCCCGAAGCGGGGTCGTCGAGCTCGAGCACCGCGACCTCGCACGCCCGGATCTCGGTGACGAGCGACGCGAAGCCGTAGCGCTCGGCGAGCTCGTGGGCCCGTCCGGTCGTCCGCGCCAGGGTCGTCACGACGCCGAACCGGCGCCCGAGCATCGCCGCTGCGTGGAAGCCCGCCTCGGCGATCCCGATGACCGGCCCGGAGGCGAGCTCCCGCGCGGCGTCGAGGCCCGGGTCACCGAAGCAGGCGACGACGTAGGCGTCCACGCCGTCCTGCTCCCCGAGCGCGATCTGCTCGAGGAGCCCCGGCACCGCGAGCGCCTCTTCGTAGTGGCTCTCGATCGACGCCGGGCCCATCGTGGGGTTCACCGCCTCGACGATGGTGCCCGGGCCGGCGACCGCGGTGGCGGCGACGCCGATCGAGCGGGTCATCGAGGCGGTGGTGTTCGGGTTGACGACGCGGATGCGCATCGGGGTCCTTCCGGTGGTGCGGGCGGTGCGGGTGTCGCTGGTGGTGCGGTGTCGCTGGTGGTGCGGTGTCGCTGCGGCGTCTCAGGCTCGTCCGACGGCGGCGCCGTCGTCGACCGTCGGGTCGTCCGAGGCGAGCTCCGGCATGCTCGGCCGGACCCGCTCGAGTCCCCAGAAGACCACGAGCCCCAGGCCGCAGCCGATGAACCAGCTGTAGTTGTTCAGCCCCGGCAGGATCCCGAGCGCGGGCGGGAGCACCGCACTGGCGACCGAGACCACCCCGGTGACGACGAGGGTACCGATGGCGTTCGGGTTGAAGCCGCCGCGGTACCAGTACCGGGCCGAGGTGTCCTTCGTGTACATGTCGTCGACGGCGATGCGCTGCTTCCCGACGATGTAGTACCCGGCGATCAGGATGCCGAACAGCGGGCCGATGAGGGCGCCGAGCACCCCGAGCGTGTACAGGATGGCCTGGTCGTTGCCGTACCAGTTCCACGGGGTCAGCAGCACGGAGCCGACCGCGGCGATCATGCCGCCGGCTCGCCACGAGATCTTGCGCGGAGCGACGTTCGAGAAGTCGAACGCGGGGCTGATGAAGTTCGCGACGATGTTGATGCCGACCGTCGCCGTGACGAAGGTCAGGCCGCCGAGCAGGATCGCGAACGGGGCGCCGATCGCCTGCACGGTCTCGATCGGGTCGGTGATGAGCTTGCCGAACACCGGCACGGTCGCACTCGCGCACAGCACGGTGAGCACCGAGAAGAACAGGAAGTTGATCGGCAGGCCCCAGAAGTTGCCCCGCTTGACCGCTGCGAAGGACTTGCCGTAGCGCGAGAAGTCACCGAAGTTGAGCATCGGGCCGGAGAAGTAGCTGACCACCAGGGCGACCGCGGAGAGCATGACCGGGATCGACGCGCCGAACGAGAGCGGCTCCCCCACCGACAGCGTGAACGAGATGTTGCCGATGCCGGCCTGGCTGACGAGGTAGATCGCCAGCGCGATCATCACGACGTACACCGCCGGGCCCGCCCAGTCGATGAACTTCTTGATGGCCTCCATGCCCATCCAGAACAGGGCCCCCTGCGCGACCCACAGGATCGCGTACGAGATCCACCCGAGCGCTGACAGCCCCAGGAACGAGTGGTCGAGCAGCCCGGCCGAGGCGGGGATGAACTTCAGGAAGATGATGTTGAGCGACTGCGCGGCGAGGAACGTCTGCACGCCGTACCAGGCCATCGCGATCAGCCCGCGGATGATCGCGGGCACGTTCGCCCCGAGCACCCCGAACACCGCACGGTTGATGACCGGGTAGGGCACGCCGGTGCGCTGCGACGGCTTGGCGACGAGGTTGGCGAAGACCTGCACGATCAGGATGCCGACCACCAGGGCGATGAGCACCTGCCAGCTCGCGATGCCGAGTGCGAAGAGCGACCCGGCGGTGACGTAGCCGCCGACCGAGTGCACGTCGGACATCCAGAAGGCGAAGAAGTTGTAGCTCGTCCAGCTCTGCTTGCGCAGCGGGGCGAGGTCCTCGTTCGTGAGCGCCGGGTCGTACCCGGGCTTGACGACGCCGGCACCAGCGGGTGCGGCGGTCGTGGTGGGGGCGTGGGGCGCTGCGACGGGTGTCACGAGATCGGTAGCCATGGCGTCCTCCGAGGGAGTGGGGTGGGGAGGCGGTGATCGCCTCCACCACAGAAGTTAGGGAGCCTCTTCGCGCCCGCCGTTTCCCTCGTGTAACGGTCGTGTGTCGTGGTCGCTGTCCTGAAACGCTCGTTCCACACCAGAACGTGCACAGACATGTGCACGATGATGGCCGCATGCCCGACACCATCCGTTACGTCGCGATCGGCGACAGCTTCTCGGAGGGCATCGGCGACGCCGGCGCCGTACCGTTCCCCGGCTGGACCGGTCGACTCGCGAGCGGCATGGCCCGAGTGCACGACGCAGACGTCCGGTACGCCAACCTCGCGGTCCGCGGGCGCCTGCTCGCCGGGGTCCTCGGAGAGCAGCTCGACGCGGCTCTCGCACTCGACCCCGCACCGACGCTGATCACGTTCTGCGCGGGCGGCAACGACCTGCTGCGGCCACGGTTCGACGCCCGCGCCCTCATCGCACCACTCGAAGCGGCGGTCGACACGGTCCTGGGCCGCGGGGTCCGGCTGGCGCTGCTCAGCCCCGCCGACCCGAGCGCCCGGCTCCCCCTCGGACGCCTCATCAACGCGCGCGGCGACGCCTGGGCCGACGCCCTCGCCGACCTCGCCCGGCGGTACGACCTGCCCTTCGTCGACGTGTCCCGTGACCCGCACCTGCGCCGTGCGGAGTTCTGGTCAGAGGACCGGCTGCACATGAACGACACCGGCCACCAGCGCGTCGCGGACCTCGCCCTGCACGCGATCCAGGACGGACCGGCACCGATCGAGCCGGCGTCCGAACAGATCGGTCGCCCCCGACTCTCCGAGGAACTCCGCTACTACCGCGAGCACGTCCTGCCCTGGGTGCAGCGCCGTGTCACCCGGCGGTCCTCGGGCGACGGACGCTCGGCAACGTACCCGGCGTGGACGCCCGTCGATTGATCACGCACGATCGCGGCGGTTCTCCGCACGCGTCCCGCGCTCAGCTTGTCCTCCCCCGCGCGCAGCCGTTCTACTCGGGTGATCCACGTCCGAGCCGAACTCAGGGGAGACGGCACCATGCACACTGCGCCACGCCCATCCGGCACCACCGCGACACGTCCTGCAACCGTCACAACCCCGACGGGCACCCCCAGCACCGCACACGGCATCGACCACATCGGCCTCACCGTGCCCGACATCGACCAGGCCACCGACTTCTTCGTCCTGGGACTCGACGCCGTCCCCCTGTACGACCGGTTCCTCCGGAGCGAACCGCTCCGCGGTGAACCCGACGTCCAGCGGCGCCTCGGCATCCCGAAGACCATGGCCCAGGGGGCACTGCGTATGCTCGCGCTGCCGAACGGGCCGGGACTCGAGCTCTTCGAGTACCACGGCCCCGACCAGCGCCCGGCCGTCCGCGCGAGCGACCTCGGCTGGCAGCACGTGGCGTTCTACGTCGACGACATCGACCACGCGCTGTCGCACATCGAGACGGCGGGCGGCCAGCGGTACGCCGACCCGCGTGACCTCGGCGGCAACGAGGGTGGGTTCGGCAACCGGTTCGTGTACGTCGGAACGCCGTGGGGATCGACGATCGAGCTGATCACCTACCCGAGTCGGCAGTCGTACGAGGACCACGCCCCGCGACCGAAGTGGCGCGTCTGACCGTTCAGCGCGCCGGGGCCGTCGCGATGTACGTCCGCGTCGGCCCGCCCGTCAGGGCGTGCGGGAACTCGACCCCGTCCGCCCGGAACCCGCCGGCTTCGTAGAGCCGCAGCGCTCGCTCGTTGCCGGCGAGTGCGTGCAGGACCACCGCGGGGTGTCCCGCCGCCGACGCCGCGTCGACCGACGCGGCCAGGAGCGCACGCCCGACACCCCGCGCCTGCACGTCCGGGCGGACGGCGAGCAGCGACAGGTAGGCGGCGTCGGACGGGTCGGTCGACCGTCCGGACCCCGGCGCCGTCACGAGCGCGAAACCGTCGATCGCACCGGCCGTTCCGGCAGCGACGAGCAGTGCGACGCGCGGTACGGCGAACTTCGACGCCGCGCGGGCTCGCACCGCGTCGGACTCCGGAACGCCGTCCCGTGCCGCGACCGCTGCGACCCACAGGTCGACACAGGCCGACACCTCGTCCGGGGCCGCTGGACGCACGGACACGGACGGTTCGATCACCCGGTCAGCCTACGACCGCGCTGCTGCCGATCCTGAACGACGCCCCACGGTGCTCGTCGGGCAGCCGGTCACCGCGGCCGTGCAGCTTGTGCCGCAGCGAACCGGGCTCGTAGCCGGTCGGGTACGCCCCGCGCGCCCGGAGTTCGGGGATGACGAACTCGATGACGTCCTCCCACGTGCCCGGCGTCACCGCGTACGCCAAGTTGAAGCCGTCGACGTCGGTGAGCTCCTGGATCTCCTGCAGGCGGTCGGCGATGGTCGCTCCCCCGCCGACGGCGACCGGCCCGAGTCCGCCGATCGCGGTGTGCCGGGCGAGGTCGCGGATCGTCCACGAGCTGCCGTCCTCGCCGGTCGCCGCCGCGATGTTGGCCGCAGCCGACTGGATCGCGTTCGACTCGACGTCACCGAGGGGCTCGTCGAGGTCCCACTGCGACAGGTCGACGCCCATCCAGCCGGAGTTGAGCACCAGGGCACCGAGCTCCGACGCGTACGACAGGTAGTCCTCGTACTTCGCCTGGGCCAGCTCGTCGGTGGCGTCCGTGATCACGGTGAGCAGTGTGTAGACGCGAGCGGCGTAGCGGTCGCGACCAGCTGCCTCCAGGCCGTCACGGACCTTCGCGACGGTCGACGCGAGCTGCTCGACGGTCGGTGCGCCCACGAAGACGGCTTCGGCGTTCTCCGCTGCGAAGCGGATGCCGCGCGGCGACGCGCCCGCCTGGTAGATGACGGGCGAACGCTGCACCGACGGCTCGGACAGGTGGATGCCCGGCACGTCGAAGTGCTTGCCGTGGTGCTCGATCGGGTGCACCTTCGCCGGGTCGGTGAAGACGCCGGACGCGCGGTCGGCGACGACCGCGTCGTCCTCCCACGAGCCCTCCCACAGCTTGTAGAGGACCTCGAGGTACTCGTCGGCCACGTCGTACCGGTCGTCGTGCGACAGCTGGTCGGTCTGGCCCATGTTGCGCGCGGCGCTCGGCAGGTAGCCGGTGACGACGTTCCAGCCGACGCGCCCCTTGGTCAGGTGGTCGAGCGTGGAGATCCGCCGGGCGAACGGGTACGGGTGCTCGTACGCCGTGCCCGCCGTGATCCCGAAGCCGAGGTGCTCGGTCACCGACGCCATCGCCGACACCAGCAGGATCGGGTCGTTGACCGGCACTTGCGAGCCCGTGCGGAGTGCGGCCTCGTTCGAGTCGCCGTACACGTCGTACGTGCCCAGCACGTCGGCGATGAAGATGCCGTCGAACGCGCCGCCCTCGAGCGTCTTCGCCAGGTCCGTCCAGTACGTCAGGTCGCGGTAGTCCCGCGATCGGTCGCGCGGGTGCCGCCACAGCCCGGAGGACTGGTGGGCGACGCAGTTCATGTCGAACGCGTTGAAGCGGATCTGCCGGGGTTCGCTGCTGCTGGTCACGCTTGGCGACGCTACGTGCGGGGTCTGCGTCCGTCATCCATCGTGACGAAGCGTGACGGCCGACTGTCGGTAGGTGCTGCTGCGTGTGCCGTTGCCGGTGCCGGTCCGTCCCGCACAACCAAAGTCGTCCGGAACCGGGGATTCACCCTGCTCGGATGCACTTTGGTTGTGCGGCTGTGCGCTGCCCACGACTCAGGCGCGGTCGTGGAGCGTGACCTGGTAGCCGTCCGGGTCGGCGAACGTGAACGTCCGGCCGAACGGGCCGTCGATCGGTGCCGACACGATCGTGTGGCCGTCGGCCACCAGGGCGTCGTGGATGGCCTGCACGTCGGTCGCGTGCAGCCAGATCGCCGCGCCGATGCCCGGCTGAGAGACCGCGTCGAGGTCGGTGCCGGGGACGACGTCCCGCAGCGCGAAGGCGATGGGCGTCGTCTCGAAGACGACGGCGTGTGGCGGGCCGGCCTGGGAGCGGACGAGACCGAGGTACTGCTCGTAGAACGCCTGCGACGCCGCCAGGTCGCGGGTCTGCAGGGAGATGAAGTCGGGGCCGGTGACGGGCATGTGGTGCTCCTTCGGTTGTGTCAGTTTTCTGACACGGCACAACCTATGTCAGACTCCTGACATGAGTCAAGACGGCACCGACAGCAGCGACGTCATCTACCTCGAGACGTCCCTCGGATACCTGCTCAAGGAAGCCGCGAGCGCGCTCCGCGCTGCGATGGAGGCCGTGCTGCGCCCGCTCGGCATGACGATGACGCACTACTCGTGCCTCGAACTCCTGGCACAGCGGCCCGGGCTGTCGAACTCCGAGCTCGCACGCGGCGCCTTCGTCACGCGGCAGTCGATGAACGTGCTGTTGCAGGCCCTGGAACGGGACGGCTTCGTGACGCGGGCCACCGAGGCACCGGTGGGCAAGGCGCTCCCGACGCGGTTGACGGCGAGCGGCCGGGCGAGCCTCGAGCTCGCGAGCGCGGCTGTCCGCGGCGTCGAGGTCCGGATGCTCGGCGGACTGTCCGACGAGCAGCAGGCGGTGGCGCGGGGAGCATTGCGCAGCATGGTGCGCTCACTCCGCCGCACCAGCGACGACGAGGCCGACACGGTCTGACGACGCGCTACCCTTCGACCGGTATTGATGTATCTCTGGAAGGGAACCGTTCGTGCACGAGGACTTCACCGGCCTGTACCTGTCGAGCCTCTGGCTCAGCGTCGCGATGCTCGCCGGCGGGTACGCCCGGACCCGGAACCGATCGGCGTGGACCTGGTTCCTCCTGACGCTGCTGTTCGGCCCGCTCGCGGTGCTGCTGCTCGTCACGTGGCCAGCGCGTCCGCCACGCCGCACCGACCCCGCGCGGACCGATGCGTCCGTATCGGCACCGGACACGGGCGGTTCCGAGGAGTAGCCCTGACGCAGAAGCGCGCAGGACCAGATCCTCTCAGGGAAGGGCGGACACCATGGCGCTGGAGGACGACGTCGTCACCGACGTCGGCGGGGATCGACGACTACGGACCGCGCTGCTGATCGTCGGCATCGTGGCGGTCCTCGTCGGTGTCGCCTCACTCGTGCTCCCGCACGCGACGCTGTTCGCGGTCGCGTGGGTGTTCGGCATCTACCTGCTGGTGTCCGGCCTGTCGATGATCGTCCGTGCGTTCGCCCGCGGGATCGGCACCGGCCGCCGCGTCGGCTTGGTCGTCCTCGGTGCGCTGATCCTCGCCGGGGGCATCGTGGCGCTCGTCGCCCCGCCGGTCGGGGTGCGGTGGATCGCGTTCGTGATCGGCTTCGCCTGGCTGGTTGAGGGCATCACCCTGCTCTACGCCCCGACACCGACGAACCGTGCCCTGACGATCGGCGCCGCGGTGCTCAGCATCGTCATCGGCGTACTCGTCATCAACCTGCCGTCCATCGGGGCAGCGCTGGCCGTCGTCGCCATCGCGGGCTTCCTGATCCTGTTCGGCATCGTGCAGATCGCCCTCGGGGTCACCGTCGGACGCGCTGACCGATCCGCCACGACCGCCGGACGAGCGGCCTGACCGCAGCTCCTGCGCAGGGGTCCGTCACCCATCGAAGAAGACGTCGGCAGCGTCCATCGGGGCGAACTGCACTTCGAAGTCGCGTTCGTTGGGGATCCACACATCCCGCCACAGGTCGTCGTGGTCACGTCCGAGCCGGCGGTCGCGGGCCATGCCGCGACGAGCGGCGGTGTCGAGGTCCACGTCGCACCAGACCGCCACGTCGATGTGCGGCATCGCGTCGGGGTGGAAGAGGCCGATGAGGTCGACGACCACGACGTCCGTCGTCGGCAGTGGCTCCGCGGGACCGAGCGCCCGGACCGACCAGTCGAACCGCTGGAACGTGCTCGCTCGCCCCGTCCGGTGCGGTTCGAGGACGGACGACATCAGACGCTCCCGATCGACACCGTCCCAGTCGGCCGACCGCCGGTGGGACCGCTCCGGATCGAGGAAGTCGTCTCCACGGATCCGCACCGCGCCCGGCACGTTCCCGGCCAGACTGCGCGCCAGCGTGGACTTCCCGGAGCCGCAGTACCCCGAGATGCCGACGACGATGGCGTGCCCGGCCGAGGCGCGGCGTGCCGCCACGAGGTCGATGACACCGTGCTGATCCATCGGACCAGCGTACGAGCCGATCACCAGCACGGGATCCGCGCCGACGACTCCTAGGCTCGACGGGTGGACGTCACACTGCGGAACAGCATCCCCGAGGACATCGAGTGGCTCGTCGAGCTGCGTGCACAGGTCCTCCGTGCCGACCTGGAGCGTCTCGGCCGCTTCGACGCGGTCCGGGTCCGCGGGCGGATGCGTGATGCCTTCGCGCCCGAGCACACCCGTGTCGTCGTGGTCGACGGCCGCGATGTCGGCTCGATCGCCACACGGATCGACGACGACACCCGCTGGGTCGAGCACTTCTACCTCGCGCCGGACATCCAGGGGCGCGGCATCGGGTCCACAGTGCTCCGGACCGTCCTGTCCGACTCCCACACGGGCGCAACCCGACTCAACGTGTTGCAGGGAAGCCCCGCACGCCGGCTCTACGAACGGCACGGTTTCGTCGTGGACACCGAGGACGACGTCGACGTCTTCATGACGCATCGTCACGTCTGAACGGTAGGTTCGACGCATGAGCCACGTCCTGCGATCCATCGGCCGGGTGGTGCTGACCACGCTGCAGTACCTGGCCGCCGTACTGAGCGCCACCGGTTCCGGCGGTGCCACCGCCCCGGCCCAGCCACCTACCCGATCCACGAAGCCTCGGGACGAGTACCGCCCCTGAGCCGGGCCTACAGCACCTTCGCGTACCAGCGGTCGGAGTACGGGTCGTCGTTGAACGGTGCCACCCGCACGAAGCCGAGCCGTTCGTAGAGCGCGCAGGCCTCGGCGAGCTCGGCCCGGGTGTCGAGCCGCAGCAACGTGATCCCGCGTACCCGGCAGACCTCCTCGACGTGTCGCAGGAGCGCCGAACCGACACCCCGACCGCGGCGATCCGGCAGCGTGAACACCTTCGTCAGCTCACCGACGACACCCACGAAACGCACGCCGGCACACCCGACCACCGCTCCCCCGTCCGAGGCGACGACGAACAGCCCGGAGTCCCCTTGCAGGTCGTCGAAGGGCTCGTCGAGCATCGCGCGGTCGACCTCGGCCGAGGTCGCCGCCCGCCCGTACCACCGCGACGCGACCTCGGTCAGGTAGTCCCGCACGATCGCGTCGGCCCGGCCTGCGCCGGGTCGCTCCGTCTCGAAGATCATCGCGCCCCTCCGACAAGCACACCGTTCAAGCCGTTCGGGGCTCGGTCGGCGACCAGCTGCGGACGGGAGGCGCGGGGCGGGCCCGCACCGGGCCTCCTGGCCGTCACGTGGTCGCGATCGCGAGCCGCACCCGGCTCAGCGGGACGCCGTCGCCTCACGCGCAGCGGCTTCCGCCGCGACCCAGGCGAGCATGCCGCACTTGACCCGCATGACGAACTTCGAGACGCCGTGGAAGGCGATGAGGTCCTCGAGGACGTCCTCGTCGGGCTCGCCGATGCCGCGGGAGCGCATCATCGTGCGGAACTCGTCGGTCAGTGCGAGGAGCTCCGGGACCGTGCGGCCCACGGCCATGTCGGTGAGGACCGATGCCGAGGCCATCGAGATCGAGCAGCCGTCGCCCTGCCAGGCGAGACCGGCGATGCGGTCGGTGCCCGGTTCGAGACGGATGCGGACGGTGATCTCGTCGCCGCACGTGGGGTTGCGCTCGAAGTGCGAGGCGTCGGCGTCGGGCAGGTCGCCGTCGCCGTGCCGGGCCTTGGCGTGGTCGAGGATGACCTGCTGGTACAGGCTGTCGAGGGAGTTCATACGGTCGCTCCGAAGTAGCCGCGGACCTCGCCGACGGCCGCGATGAACCGGTCCACGTCGTGCTCGGTCGTGTAGACGTAGGTGCTCGCGCGGCTGGTGGCGACCAGGCCGAGTCGGCGGTGCAGGGGTTGGGCGCAGTGGTGCCCCGAGCGGACGGCGATGCCCTGCGCGTCGAGGTACTGCGACACGTCGTGGGCGTGCACACCGTCGACGTCGAACGACACCAGGCCCGATCGCGGGACGCCGACCGGCGGACCGACCACGCGGATGCCGGGGACGGCGGCCAGGCCGTCGAGCATGCGCCGGGCGAGGTGCTCCTCGTGCGCGCGGACACGCTCCATGCCGATGCCCTGCAGGTAGCGGACGGCCTCGGCCAGGGCGACGGCCTGCGAGACGGGCTGCGTGCCGGCCTCGAACCGCTCGGGTGCCGGCATGAACTCCGACGCCTCCATGGTCACGGTGGTGATCATGGACCCGCCGGTGCGGAACGGAGGCAGCGCGTTCAACAGCTCGCTGCGGCCCCAGAGCACGCCGATGCCGTTCGGGCCGAGCATCTTGTGCCCGGAGAACGCGGCGAAGTCGACGCCGAGCTCCTGCACGTCGAGCGGCCGGTGCGGCGCGGACTGGCAGGCGTCGAGGACGACCAGTGCGCCGCGGGCGTGGGCGAGACCGACGATCTGCTCGACGGGGGCGACCATGCCGGTGACGTTCGAGACGTGCGCGAACGCGACGACCTTGGTGTGGTCGGTGATCAGGGCCGCGGCGTCCTCGGCGGTCCAGGTGCCGTCGGCGGCGACCGGGACCCAGCGGAGCGTCGCGCCGGTCAGCGCGGCGAGTTCCTGCCACGGCACGAGGTTCGCGTGGTGCTCGGCCTCGGTGACCAGGATCTCGTCGCCCGGTCCGATGCGGAAGCGAGCGGAGTCGACCCCGCCGCGGCCACGGCTGGCGTTCGCGATGCCGTAGGCGACGAGGTTGAGGGCGTCGGTGGCGTTCGCGGTCCAGACGACCTCGCTCGGACCGGCAGCGCCGATGAAGTCGGCGACGGTGGCACGGGCGTCCTCGTAGGCATCGGTGCTCAGCGCCGCGAGCGTGTGCGCCCCGCGGTGGACGGCGGCGTTGTCGTGCTCGAGGAACCGGCGTTCGGCGTCGAGGACCTGGGTCGGGCGTTCCGCCGTCGCCCCGGAGTCCAGGTACGCCAACGGTTGCCCGTTCACGTCCTGCGCGAGGATCGGGAAGTCCGACTTGATCGTCTCGACCTCGGCCTCGGTGAGCGGCTGGTTCGGCGCCACGACTGTCACGTCTCGTCCTCCTGGTGTTGCTGTCCGGAGCAACCCGTCAATGGTGGCCGTTGTTCCCGACGGCGTCCAGTCGGCGCGGGAACGGCCCAGGACCACGCCGGGTCCTGGGCCGTCGCACGGTGGGGCTACTCGTTGCCGATCTTCTTGTCCGCAGCGTCGCGGGCACCGTCGATCTTGTCGTCGTACTTGCCGCCGGTGGCCTTCTTGACCGCGTCGGCGACGCCCCCGAGGACCTTGTCGCTGATGTCCTCGGCCTTCTCGCTCTTCAGGGCGTCCTGGACCTTGTTGTCCTTCAGGAAGTCCTGGGCCTTCTTCGTGATGTCGTCGAACCCCGCCATGGCCTGCTCCTCAGCTCGGTGCGGAGCCCGTCGCTCCGTCATGCCGCAGATCGTAGGCCGCAGAACCGTCGTCTGTCCCGGAACGTGACGAAGTGTTCACACCATCTGGGCGCTGCGTCGACGTGCCAGGACGTACCCGACCGCGACCGCCCCGGACACCGCGAGCAGCGACGGGATGAGGATGTCGGTGCCCTCCTGCGTGAACTCGACCACCAGGACGAGCGCCGTGAACGGGGCCCGCATCGTGGTCGCCAGGAACGCCGCGGCGCCGACGAACGCGAAGGCCGCCAGGCCCGGGCCGTCAGCCGGCCAGAGCAGGAGCCACGCGCCCCCGAGGCCGCCGCCGATCGCCGAACCGATCGCGATCGATGGTGTCAGGGTGCCGCCGACCGCGCCGGCACCGATCGTGGCCGACGTGGTGATCGTGCGGACGACGCCGAGCAGCAGGAGCAGCACGATCGGCGCCAGGCCGGCGACGGTGTCGTCGTCGAGCGAGGCGTTCATCGCGACGAGGCCCAGCGCCCGCCCGTTGCCGAGGATCTCCGGGAACGGCACCGCGATGAGCCCGACCATGGCGAACACCACCGGCAGCACGACGAGCAGGTGCCAGCCCTTGGGCGCGATGCCCTGCAGCCGGTTGGTGAGCTTCACGAACCCGACGCCCGCCAGGCCGAGGACGGGCCCGACGATGATCGCCCAGACGAGCAGCGACGGCGACATGTGCATCGCCGGCACGTGGTAGAGCACCTCGTCCGGGATCACGAGCCGGGCGACGAACGCGGCGACCGCACTCGTGGCGAACGCGGGCAGGGCCGTGGCGAAGCTGATCTCGCCCAGCAGGACCTCGACGGCGAAGAGCGCACCGCCGAGCGGGACGTCGTACACCGCGGCGAGGCCCGCTGCCGCTCCGCAGGCGACCAGGATCTTCGTCTCGCGCGGGGTGAGACCGGCACGACGGGTGACGAGTTGGGAGAGCCAGGCGCCGACCTCGCGCGGGGCGACCTCCTTGCCGATCGAGGCGCCGAGCCCGACCGCCAGGATCTGCACGCCGGCGTTCGCCAGGGTCGCGAGTGCGGGCATCCGCTTGCCGCCGACCGCCGCGGTGACCGACACGATCGGACGCCCCCAGCGCCGGAGCGCCCACCAGGCGAAGCCCGTCAGGACACCGGCGGCCACGAGGGCGAGGAACCGGTTCAGCGCCGACGGTGCGTCCGCCGCCTCGAGGTGCCCACCGAAGCCGTACCCGAAGGCCACGAACTGGATGAGCTGCAGCGCGAGCCACACGGCGATGCCGGCGATGCCGCCGGAGACGCCCACCAGGGCGGTGACGACGGCGAGCTTGAGCGCCCAGACGGGGGTCGCGTGTCCGGAGCGCGGCATGTCGGAAACCCTAGCGGCTCCGATCACCGGCACCGGGCCTCCCGGTCGTCCCACCTGCCGTCAGACGGCCGTCAGACGGAACGGGACCACGCAGTCGGCGGGCATGAGCGGCGGGTGCAGGCCGACCGCGACGAGCACCCGACCGCTGAACACCCGTGCGCCGCTCCACCAGTCCGGCCGGACGATCCCGTGCCCGTCACCGACCACGATCGGGTCGACGCGGTACGAGACGTCCGGGTCGAGGTCGCGGAAGGTGACCCGACCGGTGCCGGACACCTCAGACCGCCCGATGCTCGCCAGGAAGAAGACGGCCTGCTGCCGGTCCGGCGTGACCGTGCCGTACACGAGCCGGGAGTCGTCGACCTCGTCCATCCGCACCAGGTCGCCGCCGTGCAGCAGCCCGCGCAGCTCCTTGTACAGCGCGATCCACTCCGCCAGCGACGCCGACTCCTCCGCCGTCGCCTCGGTGAGGTCCCACTCGATGCCCAGGTGCCCGACGAGCGCGGTGCCGGCCCGGAAGGCCAGGTCGTGCACGCGGCCCGTCGAGTGGTTCCTGCCGCTCGCGATGTGCGCGCCGAGGAGTTCCGGGGGCAGGAGCTGCTGCGTCCACCGGTGCATCTGCTGCCGCTCGAGGGGGTCGATGTCGTCGGACACCCAGACGCGGTCGGTGTGCTCGATCACGCCGAGGTCGACCCGGGCGCCACCCGACGCGCACGACTCGATCTCGAGCGTCGGGAAGCGTGCCTTCAGGGTCGCCATCAGCCGGTACGTCGCCAGGGTCTGCTCGTGCACCGCCGCGCCGGCACCGGGGAACCCGGCCTCCACAAGGTCGCGGTTGTGGTCCCACTTGACGTACTCGATGCCGTACTCGCCGATGATCGCCGTCATCCGCTCGAGCACGTACTCGTACGCCTCGGGGATCGCCAGGTCGAGCACCTGCTGGTCGCGGGACCGCATCGGCAGTCGGCCGTCCGCCTGCATGATCCACTCCGGGTGGGCGCGGGCGAGGTCGCTGTCCTCGTTCACCATCTCGGGTTCGAACCACAGGCCGAACTCCATGCCGAGGGCCCGGACACGGTCCACGATCGGCCCGAGCCCGTCGGGCCAGACGTCCTCGTCGACGTACCAGTCGCCGAGCCCGAGGTGGTCGTTCCGGCGGCCGCGGAACCACCCGTCGTCGAGCACGTACCGCTCGACCCCGAGGGCCGCGGCGCGCTCCGCCAGGTCGGTCAGCCGGGCGAGGTCGTGGTCGAAGTACACGGCCTCCCAGACGTTGATCGTCGTCGGTCGCGGCGTCGTCGGGTGCTGCGGCCGGCTCCGGAGCCACTGGTGGAAGCGTCGGGCCTGGTCATCGAGCCCGTCACCGTGGGCGAACCACACCCACGGCCCCTCGTACGTCTCGCCCGTGCCGAGCCGGACCTCGCCCGGCAGCAGCAGTTCGCCGCCGCCGATCACCTGGCGCCCGGTCGACAGGCGTTCGGCGTGGTGCCGGTGGTTCCCGCTCCAACCGGTGTGCACGCCCCACACCTGACCGCGGGCGAAGCCGAAGCCGGGCTCCCCCACCGTCAGGACGGTCGCGGCGTCGGCACCGGTCCGGCCCTTCCGGCTCTCGCGCTGGTGGGTGCCGACGACGAGCTCGCGGCGCTGCGGGGTGCGTTCCTTGCCCCATCGACCGGCGAAGTCCAGGACCTCGCGCGCCCCGGACGGGATCGGCATCGCCACCGTCAGGTCGTCCACCGTGTAGACGCCGTCGGCGGTGTTCGTGACGGCAGCCCGGGCACGGACGAGTCCGGAGCCGAGCACCTCGATCGTCACGCGGACCGCGAGCCCCGCGGTGTCGTCGGCAGCCTCGGCCCTGACGGTCGTGTCGGTCACGTCGAGCGACCGCACGGTGAACGCCGGCGACCAGTCGTGGCCGTCGCGGTGTCCGGCCAGGCCGGGTCGTCCGCTCCACCCGCGGTTCGGCTCGGGCAGCACGGCGACACGGACGGGATCGTCCATCTCGTTCTGGGCCACGGGGGCGACGTCCGCGTCGGCGAGTGCGACGAGCGCGTCGTCGTCGAGTGGCCCGAGGGCTGCTCCCCAGTGCACCACCGCGGGCAGCGCGTGGTCACGGCAGTCGAGGACGAGGGAGACGCCCCCGGCGGTCAGGTGGACGAGGTCGTACGAGGTCACGGCCCCAGTCTTCCTCAGAACCAGCGCTTGACCTTGAACACGACCCACAGGATCGCGGCGAACAGGACCATCCCGACGATCGACAGCGGGTAGCCCCAGGTCCACGTCAGCTCGGGCATGTGCGTGAAGTTCATGCCGTAGATGGCGGCGATGAGCGTCGGGGCGAACAGGATCGCCGCCCAGCCGGAGATCCGCTTCGTGTCGTCGTTCTGCTTCTGCGCCGCCAACGTCGAGTCGACGGTCAGGGCGTTCTGCAGCAGCTGCCGGAACGTGTCCAACCGCTCCACCGTGCGGATGGCGTGGTCGAGGACGTCGCGGAACCGGCGCTGCATCTCGATCGGCAGGTGGTACTTCTCGGCGCCGCGGTGCAGGTTCTCGATGATGTGGATGAGTGGGCGGGCCGCACGCTGGAAGTCGACGACCTCGCCGAACAGTTCGTAGATGCGCCGCGAGACCCCGGCCTCGCCCGCGAACAGCTGGTCCTCGATCTGGTTGATGTCCTCTTCCAGCCCGTCGATCACCGGCACGTAGCCGTCGACGATCGTGTCCATGAGCGCCCAGAGCTGCGCCTGCGGTCCGACCGTCACCAGGCCGGGCTTGCCGCTCATCCGCTGCAGCGCTCGCGGGACGGTCGGCTTGCCGCGCGGGTCGGCCTTCACCACGACGAGGAAGAAGTTCTCTCCGACGAAGGCGTGCACCTCGCCGAACGCCACCTCTTCCTGCCCGTCGTTGTAGAGCGCGGGCTTGAGGACCACGAAGAGCGTCGAGCCGTACCGCTCGAGCTTCGGTCGCTGGTGCCCCTCGGCGGAGTCCTCGACCGCGAGCTCGTGCAGGCCGAGCGCGACCGCGACGTCGCCGAGCTCCTGCGCGTCCGGTTGGTACAGCACGATGCACGCGCTCGCGCCCTGCTCGTCGAGCATCCGGAAGGTGTCGTCCAGCGACGGACTCGCCATCGGGGCGATCCGGTCGACGTACACGGTGTTCATCTCGACGCTCACGCGACCACCGTACGCAGGTGACCGGCTTTCGGACGGGAGGCCCGTGGCGGGCCCGCCACGGGCCTCCAGTCCGCCGTCCCCCACAGGCTGAACGCACGCTGCGCGCCCGACAGGACCGCCCGCCTACGGTGCAGGTCATCAGCATGCTGACGAAGGGAACGGTCATGAAGAGGATCTGGAAGCGCATCGCGGTCGCCGTGAGTGCCGTCGTCGCGGTGGTCGGGGCGTTCGTCGGGTCCGGCGCCGCCGGCGGGACACCGATCCAGGACGCTGCCGGCGGAGCGCTGTCGGCGTCGTCGACCGCCATCGCACCGGACGGCCCGGCGTTCTCGATCTGGAGCGTCGTCTACGTCGGCCTCATCGCCTACGCCATCCGCCAGCTCTTCCGCACGTCGGACGATGACCGGCACGCGAAGCTGGCGGTGCCGGCGATCCTGTCCCTGCTGCTCAACGCGGCGTGGATCCTGTCGGTGCAGTTCGGGTTCCTGTGGGCGAGCGAGCCGATCATCGTGGCCCTGCTCGCGGTGCTGGTCTGGACGTTCACGATCCTGCGGCGGACGAAGCCCTCCGGCGTCGTCGAGGCGATCGTCACCGACGGCACGTTCGGCCTCTACCTCGGGTGGGTGTGCGTCGCGACGGCGGCGAACACGGCCGCGGTGCTGACGGCAGCGGGCTTCCGGGGCTTCGACCTCGGGCAGGACGTGTGGGGTGTGCTCGTCGCAGCGGTGGCCGGGCTCGTCGGGCTGCTGCTGGCGGTGTGGGGTCGGGGTCGCCTGGCGCCGATGCTCTCCCTGGCCTGGGGGCTGGCCTGGGTGGCGGTCGCGCGGCTCGACGGTCCGCTGGTGTCGACGCCGACCGCCGTGGCCGCGGTGGTCGCAGCCGCCGCGGTCGTGGTGGTGACGGTCGCCGTGCGGGCGCGTGCGGGTTGGTCCGGCGCGCGTGGCTTGGCGGCGCGCACGGCCTAGCCAACATTCGCGCTCAGCGACAGTTCACGGCCGCGAGGCTGCGTGAACTGTCGCTGAGCGCGAAACAACGCGCGCCAGCGCCGGGCCCGCAGGCGGCCGGGGCCTACCGCGCGGACGCCACGAGCCCGTGCGCGGACGCCACGGCCTCGTTCGTGACCTCGCCGGCGTGCACGTTCAGGCCGAGGGCGAGCGACGGGTCGGCGGCCAGCGCGGCCTCCCACCCGCGGTCGGCGATCGCGACGGCGTACGGCAGCGTCGCGTTCGTCAGCGAGATCGTGCTCGTGCGCGGGACGGCACCGGGCATGTTCGCCACGCAGTAGTACACGGTGTCGTGCACCGCGAACGTCGGGTCGTCGTGGGTGGTCGGGTGCGAGCCCTCGAAGCAGCCGCCCTGGTCGATCGCGATGTCGACGAGCACCGATCCCGGCCGCATGTCCGCGACCATGGCATCGGTGACGAGCTTCGGCGCGGACGCCCCGGGGATGAGCACGGAACCGATCACCAGGTCGGCGTCCCGCAGGGCTTCCGCGATGGCGTGCGCCGACGACCGCAGCGTCGTGATCCGCCCGTCGAACCGGGCGTCGAGCGCGCGCAGCCGGGGCAGGCTGATGTCGAAGACCGTCACGTCGGCCCCCATGCCGAGCGCCATCGTCGCCGCGTGCTCGCCCGCGACCCCGCCGCCGATCACGACGACGCGGCCCTTCGGCGTGCCGGGCACCCCACCGAGCAGCAGTCCGCGTCCGCCGTTCGTGCGCATCAGGTTGTAGGCGCCGACCTGGGCGGACAGCCGTCCGGCGACCTCGGACATCGGCGACAGCAGGGGCAGCGAGCGGTCCGGCAGCTGCACGGTCTCGTAGGCGATCGCGGTGGCCCCGGAGTCGATGAGTGCATCGGTCAGCGGGCGGTCGGCCGCCAGGTGCAGGTACGTGAAGAGCACCTGTCCCGGACGGATGAGCGGGTACTCGGACGCCACCGGCTCCTTGACCTTCAGGATCAGCTCGGCGCGCGCCCAGACCTCGGCGGCGGTGTCGACGATCTCGGCGCCCGCGGTGCGGTACTCGTCGTCGGGGAACGCCGACCCGGTGCCGGCGCCGGCCTGCACCAGGACCTGGTGGCCGTGCAGCGCCAGCTCCGCGACACCCGCCGGGGTGGCCGCCACGCGGTACTCGTTGTTCTTGATCTCGGTGGGGACGCCGATGCGCATCGCAGACTCCTTCGTGGGTGGTGCTCTCGTCCACACCATTCAGCGCCGGATTCGTTGCGGTGACGTTACGGCCGAAGATCCTGACGACACACGGCGCATCCGTGCGATGAGATTCGGCGATCAGCCGCTCAGAAGACCTTGCCCGGGTTCAGGATGCCTGCCGGGTCGAACACCCGTCGGATCCCCCGCTGCAGCTCGAGCACGTCGTCCCCGAGCTCGTCACCGATCCACCGACGCTTCAACACCCCCACGCCGTGCTCGCCCGTCAGGGTGCCGCCCAACTCGATCGCGGCACGGAACATCGCATCAGCGGCGTCCCAGACCTGAGCCGGCACCTCGTCGCCGTCGAAGACGAAGTTCGGGTGCAGGTTGCCGTCACCGGCGTGCGCCACGGTCGGGATCGGGACGCCGTGTTCGCGGCCGATGGCCTCGACACGGGCGAACATCTCGGCGAGCCGGCTGCGCGGCACCGCGACGTCCTCGATGAGCACCCGGCCTCGCGACTCCATCGCGGCGTGGAAGGACCGACGGATCGTCAGCAGGCGCTCGCGTTCCGCCGCCGACCCGGCCAGGTGCACGGTCCCGCCCTCGGCCTGGAGGCGCGGCACGGCTCCCAGCGCGGCCTCGGTCGCGCCCGGGCCGTCGAACTCCACGAGCAGGAAGACCCCGCCCGCCGCGGTGCTCCCCACCGTCTCCACGATCACCTCGGGTCCCAGGTACGCCGCGATCCCCTCGAGGGCGAGGACGTCCAGCAGCTCGACCGTCGACGGCCGATCCGCTCCCGCCACGACGGCCGCTGCCGCGGCCGCCGCCTGCTGCACGGACGGGTAGACGGCCCCGAGGGTCGCGGGCTCCCCCGCCGGGATCGGGACGAGTCGGACCGTGGCGCCGACGATGACGCCGAGCGTGCCCTCGGACCCGACGAGCAACGCCGTCAGGTCGAGGCCGGTCACCCCCTTCACGGTGCGGTGGCCGGTCGACACGAGCCGACCGTCCGCCAGCACGACGTCGAGTCCGAGTACGGCCTCGCGCGTGACGCCGTACTTCACGCACCGCAGACCACCGGCGTTCGTGGCGATGTTCCCGCCGACGCTCGCGATCGCCGCACTCGCGGGGTCCGGTGCGAAGCGCAGCCCGTGCTCGGCGACGGCGGCGTTCAGCGCACCGTTGAGCACCCCGGGTTCGACGACGGCGAGTTCGTCCTCGACGGACACCTCGACGATGCGGTCCATCCGCGCGACGCTGAGCACCACCGTGCCCTCGGTGCCGTTCGCGCCACCCGCCAGACCGGTGCCGGCGCCGCGCGGGACGACGGGGACGCCCAGGGCCGAGCAGGTCCGGAGCGTCGCCTGCACGTGTTCGACGGTGCGGGCCTCGACGACGGCGACCGGACCGCCGGGTGCGATCCAGCCGGACTTGTCGGTCCGCGCGGCGTCGAGCACGCCCGGTTCGGTCCGGACGACGGTGCCGTCGGGGTCGTGCAGGGCGGAGCGGAGCTCGGTGACGACGGTGTCCATGTCGTCACGCTACCGCCGCCGGGTGGACTCCCCGGCTCGGTGCCCCCACGGCGGTCAGCGCGTACGGAGCGACTCGCTCGGCAGCTCGCCGAAGCGGGCACGGTACGTCGCCGAGAACCGCCCGAGGTGCCCGAAGCCCCACGACCGGGCGATCTCGGCGACCGAGGTCTCGTCGCGCGCACCCCCGAGCAGGTCCGCCCGCGCACCGTCGAGCCGCACCTCGCGCAGCAGGTCGCCGGGCGTCTGGTCGAGGTGCCGTCGCAGGGACTGCTGCAGCCCGCGCGGGCTGAGCCCCGCCGCCGCGGCGATCTCGGGTGTGCCGATGGGTTCGCGGGCGTGCTCGTGCACGAAGTCGAGCGCCCGGCGGACGCGGCCGTGCTCCGGACCGCCGCCGGCCACGGTCGAGCGCCAGCGATCGCGCTGCGGGAACGCGCGGATCGCAGCGGTCGCGAAGGCCTCGGCGATGTCGCGCTGCGCGATCGGGTCGAGGTCGTGGTCGACGTTGAGCCACGTCGACGAGTGCGTCCGGACCACGTCCTGCCACGCGGCCGTGCCCGCAGCCGTCGGGCGCTGCATCGGCTCGAAGGCGAAGTCGTCCTCGCCGACGATCGCCCGGACGAAGTCGCGGTCCAGGTGCACGAGGTTCAGCGCGATGTCGCGGTGGTGCAGGGAGTACGGCTCGGCGAACGGCAGCACGACGGGCACGCCGGCTTCGAGCGCCCAGGTGTCGCCGCCGCAGGTGATCCGGCTGGAACCGCTCCGCATCCAGGCCACCAGGAACTCGTCGTCGACCTGGCTCTCGCTGCGCAGGTCGACCATGAACCGCGACGACCGCAGCGACATCCGGTCGTCGCCGACGCCGGCGAAGTCCCAGTGCGCGGTGGGGCGGGTGCGCCGGACCGCGGGTGCCCGGAAGTCGTAGTCGCGCCCGAAGAACGCGAGCGCCTGGTCGACGTCAGTGCCGACCACGCGACGGGAGTACCGGCCGCCCGGTCGGTCCATCGAGATCACCATGGCCGAGAACGTACCCGGCACCCCCGACAGAACCGGGTCACATCCTGACTCAGGGCTGCAGGATCGCCTGCCCGACGCTCTCGTCCAGGATCAGGTCCGTGACGAGCCCGGACGCCAGCGCACCCCGCAACGACGCGGCCTTCGACCGGCCCGCGACGACGCAGACCCGACGCGGAGCGCGCTTGATGGTGTCGAGGTCCGGGCCGCCCGCGCGCGCGTTCACGCCGATGTCCCGCCACGACCCGTCGGCCCGGTAGAACACGGTCGAGACGTCGCCGACGACCTGGGCCTTCGTCAGCTCGTCGCGGTCCGCGGGGTCGAGGTAGCCGCCGGAGTACACGTGCGACGGCACCGGGGCCTGCGGGGCGCCGACACCGAACACGACCAGGTCCATCCGCTCGTGCAGGTCGAGCACACGGCGGATCGAGCGCTCGCGGAACAGCGCCTCCTTCGTGGCGGGGTCGTCGAAGAACGCGGGCACCGGGAACTGCTGCACGAACGCGCCGTACGCCTCGCCGAACCGCCGCAGGATCTCCGAGGCGTAGACGATGCCCGTGGTCCGGGTGTTCGCGGCGCCGTTGATCTGCACGATCGTCGACCCGTGCGTGGTCTTCGGCACGAGGTACCGGCTGACCGCGCTCACCGTCGAGCCCCACGAGATCCCGATCACCATGTTCGACTCGACGTACTGCGTCAGGATCCGGGCGGCGGACAGGGCGACCCGTTCCAGGCGGTCGACGTCGCTCGTGTGGTCCGGCACCGGGACGACGTGCGCGTGCACCCCGAACCGCGAGCGGATGCTGCGGCTCAGCGCGGCGGCCTGGTCGAGGGGTGAGCGGATCTGGATGTCGACGAGACCGGTGTCCCTGGCGTACTTCAGCAGGCGCGACACCGAGGACCGCGAGGTCGCGAGTTCGTCCGCGATGGCGTCCATCGTCAGGTCCTGCAGGTAGTACAGGTGGGCGGCGCGCAGCGCCTGCTGCGTGCGCATGGGCTGAGCCGCATCGCTCATGGTGCTCCGATCTGTCGAACGCAACCATGCACGGACGTGCACGGCCTCTGCAACCCCTGTCGTGCCTCCCGGCCCCCGGATCGGAGCGCACGACACGTGTGCTGCACGTTCGTGCACGCAAGTTGCCCGACCTCCCAAACCGGCGCACGATCGATCCTGACCACGAGAACAGACGAAGGAAGCGACGAACCATGTCGAAGAAGACACAGCCCCGGAACACGGTGACCGCCCTCACCGAGCGCCCGAACGCGCAGGTCCTCGTCGTCGGCGGCGGCATCAACGGCATCGCCACGTTCCGCGACCTCGCGCTGCAGGGCGTCGACGTCGCCCTGGTCGAGCGCGGCGACTACGCCTCCGGTGCGTCCGCCGCGTCGAGCCACATGATCCACGGCGGCATCCGCTACCTCGAGAACGGCGAGTTCCGCCTGGTGCGCGAGAGCGTCCAGGAGCGCAACGGCCTCATCCGCATCGCCCCGCACTACGTCAAGCCGCTGCAGACGACGATGCCGATCTTCTCGACGTTCTCCGGCATCATGAACGCCCCGCTGCGCATGCTGACGCACAAGCAGCGCTCCACCAAGGAGCGCGGCGCGATGCTCATCAAGATCGGCATGACGATCTACGACTCCTTCTCGCGCGACGGCGGCTCCGTCCCGAAGCACGTCTTCCGCACCAAGAAGGCCGCGCTCGAGGACATGCCCGCCCTCAACAAGGACCTGAAGTACACGGGCACCTACTACGACGCGAGCGTGCACGAGCCCGAGCGCCTGGCCCTCGACGTCCTCAAGGACGGCATCGCCGCGGGCACCGGAACCGGCTCCGCCGCGACCGCCCGCGCGACGAACTACGTCGAGGCAGCTGGCACCCGCGACGGCGGCGTGCTGCTGCGCGACCGCGAGACCGGCGAGGAGTTCGTGTTCACCGCCGAGGTCGTCGTCAACGCGTCCGGCCCCTGGACCGACCTGACGAACGAGGCGTTCGGCGGCGAGACGAAGTTCATGGGCGGCACGAAGGGCTCCCACATCGTCGTCCAGAACGACGAGCTGCTCGAGGCCACCAAGGGCCGCGAGCTGTTCTTCGAGAACGACGACGGACGCATTGTCCTCATCTACCCGCTCAAGGGCCGGGTCCTCATCGGCACGACCGACATCGACGCCGACCCCTCGAAGCCGGTCACGACGACCGACGAGGAGATCGACTACTTCTTCGGGCTCGTGAAGCACGTGTTCCCGCAGATCGACGTCACCCGCGACCACATCGTCTACAGCTACTCCGGCATCCGCCCGCTCCCCCGCCACGAGGACACCGCCCCCGGCTTCGTGTCGCGTGACTACCGGATCGTGGACACCCAGATCGCCGGGCTGCCGAAGTCGACCGTGCTGTCGCTCGTCGGCGGCAAGTGGACGACGTTCCGCGCCCTCGCCGCGCACCTGTCGACCGAGGCCACCACGAAGCTCGGGATGACCCGCAAGGTCGACACCACCGGCATGGCGATCGGCGGTGGCAAGGAGTTCCCGACCACCGACGCGCAGCGCGCCCTGTGGATCACCTCGCACCGTGACGGTCTGGACGAGTCCCTGGTCGAAGGCCTGCTGGAGCGCTACGGCACCCGTGCCGCCGAGGTCGTGGACGTCCTGACCGACGGCCCCGTCGAGGCGCTCGAGTCCGACCCGTCGCTCACCCGCGCCGAGGTCGCGTACTTCGCCGAGCACGAGCAGGCCGTCCACCTGGTCGACGTGGTGCTGCGCCGCACGAACCTCGCGTTCGTCGGAGGTGTCACGATCGACCTGCTCGACGAGCTGGCCGACGTGCTCGCCGGGGCGCTCGACTGGACGCCCGAGGAGCGCGCGGACGAGGTCCAGCGCACGCTCGACGTGCTGCGAGAGGCGCACCGCGTGATCGTGCCGCTGACGTCCGCAACGGCACAGGCGTCCGCAACGGCACAGGCGTCGGCGTCGCAGCTCGCGTAGTCGACGCGACCACGAACGGACGGGAGGCCCGGTACCAGCTGGTACCGGGCCTCCCGTCGTTCGTCTGGTCTCGTTCCGTTCGCCCGGTCGCGATCGCGCTTCAGAACCGCTCGCCGGTCGGGTCCAGCGCGGTGCGGTCGATGAGCTGGTCACCACCGATCGGCTCGCCCTCCCAGTCGACCAGGTGCCAGCCGTCGGCGAAGGACCCCTCGAGCTCGACGATGCCGGTGTTCTCCAGGTGGCGCTTGGTGCCGAAGTGGTCAGGGGTGTTGTCGGCGGCCGCGCTCGCCCAGGTACGGATCGCCGCGCCGTGACTCACCGCCGCCGCCACGCCGACGCCGGTGGCCTCGATCTGCCGCACGGCGTCGTCGTACCGCTCGAAGAACTCGAGCCCGCTCTCCGCCCCGGGCATCCGGGTCGTGCGGTCCCCGCCGGACCAGCCGTGCACCGTCGAGATGTACAGCTGCACGGACACCGTGTCGCTCTTGCCCTGGGTGTGCCCGGCCTCGATCTCACGCAGACCGGGCAGCACGACGGGCTCGAGTCCGAGCGACGCCGCCAGGGGTGCCGCGGTGATCTGCGTCCGGACCATGGTGGAGGCGAAGAGCCGCTCGATCCCCCGGTCGGCCAGGGCTGCCGGCAGGGCGTCCGCCTGCTGCTGGCCGAGCTCGGTCAGTCCGGGTCCGGGCACCACGGCGTCGAGGACACCGTTCACGTTCGCGGGGGTCTGGCCGTGGCGGATGAGCAGCAGTCGCATGGATCCACCCTACGGACCACCGCCGACGTCAGCCCTGGCGGGTGTTCCAGCGGGGGTTCTGCTTGTTGATGACGTAGACCCGGCCGCGGCGACGGACGACCTGCGAGCCGGGGATCTTCTTCAGTGCCTTGAGCGAGTTGCGGACCTTCATGGTTCTCCTCCGTCGGCGCTCTCTTGTTGAGAACGATTTTCAGGTAGGGTACCCGACATGCGTGCTGCTGCCATCACCCTCGTCACCGCCCTCCACGAGGCCGACGCCGACCGCGTCGCCGCCCGGATCACCACCGGGCACCGGATGCACGTGGACGGGAGTGCGTTCGCCGCGGCCCGCGCGGTCGCCGAGCGGGCCGACCACCTCGACCGCGCCTGCGGCCCCGACGCCGACCACGGCCTCGTCGTCACGCTGCAGCCCGGCTCCGACGCGCGCGCCGTGGGCATGATGCTCGCGAACGCCGCCCGGAGCGAGACCGGTGACGACCGGGTGCTCCGACACGTGGTCGGGGTACTGCGCGCCGACGACGTCGCACACCTGCTGTGGTCCGACGTCGACGACGCGTTCGTGGCCGCCGACCGGGTGGCGTCCCTCGTCGAGTACGCGACCGTCATCGCGCTCGACCGTCTCGCGCCACTGTCCCTGCGCCGCCGTCGCGCACTGGTCGCACTGCTCCACCGGCTCGCGCCGCAGGCCGTGATCGTGGCGCTGCCCGCACTCCGGACCGCGCGCGACCTGCCCGCGTCGAACGGCGGAGCCGCTCGGGTCCTGGCCTCGGGCGCCGGGTGGATGCGCGCCCTGTCGAGCGGAGCCGACACCGGCCGGGACGCCCGCGACGACCTGGTCGCGATGCGCTACCGGGAGCCGCTGCCGTTCCACCCCGGGCGGCTGGCCACCGTGATCGAGCGGGACCTGGCCGCCGGGACCTCGGGCCGGGTGCTCCGCTCGAAGGGGTTCTTCCGGCTGGCGTCACGCCCGGACCACGTCGGCTCGTGGTCGAGCTTCGGGGCGATGCTCGCGCTCGACCCCACCGCGAACCCGTCGTGGGACGCCGACGCCCCGATCGGGCAGGCGCTGTGGTTCGTCGGCGAGCGGCTCGACGTGCGGGCGATCGAACGGGCCCTCGACGGGGCGCTGCTCACGCCGCCGGAGCTGCTGGCCGGGCCGGATCTGTGGCGCGGGTGGGCGGACCCGTTCCCCGTGTGGCCGGCGGTGGACCCAGCGTCGGAGCACCGGCACGAGTGAGGCGAGTGCGCGCGGGTGCGTGCGTGCGCATCTTCCGACAGGACACGAGTCGATCGACGCGTGGATCGTCGCAGCATGTGCACGCATCCGGTGCGTGCGCATCTTCCGACAGAACACGAGTCGATCGACGCGTGGAACGTCGCAGCATGCGCACGCACAGACGGGAGGCGCGGTGCAGGTCGGACCTGCACCGCGCCTCCCGCCCGTGGTCGCGTCGCGAGCGCCCCCAGCGTCAGCGCGCCGGCACGGCCTCGGCCTCGGCGGCGTCGCCCGCGGCCCGGGCGGCAGCGTCCTGCGCGGCGAACGGCAGGTCCCCCAGATCCAGGTTCGGGTTCGTGTCCTGCGTGAGCACGAGCTCCTTCGCCTCAGCCTCGGTCTCCACCGCCGGCATCGAACCCGGCAGCGGACGGCGCGAGGACTCCTTCATGCAGAAGACACCGATCGCACCGACGACGCTCATCGCCATCAGGAAGTAGGCCGGAGCGAGCTCGTCCCCGGTCACGGTCAGCAGCGCCTGCACGATCAGGGGCGTGGTCCCACCGAAGACCGCGATGGCGATGTTGTAGGCGAAGCCCATGCCGCCGTACCGCGTCGAGGTCGGGAACAGCGCCGGCAGCGACGCCGCCTGGTTCGACACCCACAGCGCGGTCATCAGTGCGAGCAGCCCGAGCCCGGCCAGCGTGGACCACTGCGCACCGTGCCCGATCAGCATGAACGCCGGCACGACGAGCACCACGGTCGTCGCGGCACCGATCCACATCACGACGCGTCGACCGAGCTTGTCGGACAGCTTGCCGGTGAGCGGGAGCATGACCGCCAGCAGCAGGAGCACCGGGATCGTCAGCAGTGTGCCGTCGAGCGGCGAGTACCCGAGCGAGTCGGTCAGGTAGGTCGGCATGTACGAGGTCAGGGCGTACCCGACGGTGTTCGACGCCGCTACGAGCATGATCGCGATGACGATCGGCCGCCAGTGGTCTCGGACCATCACGAGCACGTTCGCGGGACGCTCTCCGTCGAAGGACGCGCGGGTCTCGGACGCGGCCTCCTGCGCGGCCTGGGTCGCCTGGAACACCGGCGACTCCTCGATGCGCAGACGGAACCAGATCGCGACGACGCCGATCACACCGGCCGCCAGGAACGGGAAGCGCCAGCCGTAGGCGACCATCGCGTCCTCGCCGAGGGTGATCTGCAGCACCGAGACCACGGTCGCGCCGAGCGCGAAGCCCAGGTAGCTGCCGAAGTCCAGGATGCTCGCGAAGAACCCGCGGCGACGGTCCGGGGCGTACTCGGTCACGAAGGTCGTCGCACCGGCGTACTCACCGCCGGTGGAGAACCCCTGCGCCAGCTTCAGCACGACCAGCACGATCGGTGCGAACACCCCGATCGTCGCGTAGGCGGGCAGCGCTCCGATGAGGAACGTCGACGCCGCCATCATGATGAGCGTCGTCGCGAGCACCTTCTGGCGCCCGATGCGGTCGCCGAGACGGCCGAAGACGATGCCGCCGAGCGGACGGGCGATGTACGTCGCAGCGAAGACACCGAGGCTGAACAGGATCTGCACGGCGGGCTCGGCGGTCGGCAGGAAGACCTTCCCCATCGTGACCGCCAGGTAGCCGTAGACGCCGACGTCGTACCACTCCATCGTGTTGCCGACGACCATGCCGCTCACCGCGCGGCGCATCATGCTCTTGTCGACCACGGTGACGTCGCTCTCGCGCAGACGTCGGTGCGGCCGGGTCGGGGTATGGCAGGGATCGGAGCCCATGTCTCTCCTCGAGGATCGTGACGAGCCGGCAGGGACCGGCTCGGGCCGGTGGAGACCGGCTCAGGAACAGCGAGCGACGTTACCGAGCGACCGAAATGTCATTGGCCGGTGATTCCCAGGCAGCGGCGTGTCACCCGAACGGGGGGAGGGCCCGATCCGCATGCGCCTGCGGATCCGGAAGGCTGAGTAACGAGGACATAACATCGGCGCATGGCGATCGAACCCGAGACGAAGAGCTGGACCTGGGTCATCGAGGGCACCTGCCCCGAGTGCGGCTACGACGGCACCACGGTGTCGATCCGCGACGTGCCGGGGATCATCGACGCGAACACGACCGCGTGGCCGACCGAACTCGGCCGGGATGACGTGCGCGAGCGTCCCGACGACCACACCTGGTCGGCACTCGAGTACGGCGCCCACGTGCGCGACGTGCACCGGAAGATGACCGAGCGGCTCGCCCTGATGCTCGCCGAGGACGCCCCGACGTTCCCGAACTGGGACCAGGACGCCACCGCGGTCCAGGACCAGTACGGCGAGCAGGACCCGGCCGTCGTCGTCCGGGAGCTCGGCGAGGCCGCACACCGGGCAGCGCGGGCGTTCGACGAGGTCCGTGACGACCAGCTCGAGCGCACGGGGCTGCGGTCGGACGGCAGCGCCTTCACCGTCGCGAGCCTCGCGACGTACTACGCGCACGACCCCGTCCACCACCTGTGGGACGTGCGGCGCACGCACTAGGTTCGGGCGTACCTGCCCGAATCGGGCGTACCTGCCACGAAGAAACGACCAGGTATGCCCGAAAGCGCCTTCCATCGCGCCCGTTCTGGGAAGGAACGCGCACCTGCCAGGCGCCGAGCAGACCGCTCAGGCGAGCGCGTCGAGCAGGGCGCGGGCCGTCGCGGCGTCCGACACCAGCTCGTTGACGAGCCCCCCGCGCACCGCGCCGACGATGCTGCCGACCTTGGCACTGCCGACGGCGACGCCGACGGCGTGCGGCACACCGGACAGGACCTCGCGCGAGGTCCGGACCATCCGGTCGCTGCCGGGGAACTCGATGGGCGAACCGTCCGCGGCGTAGAAGTTGAGGCAGACGTCACCAGCAGCGTGGTCGAACGCGGCGTCCTCGACGGGGACGCCCCGCGCCAGGGCGTCGCGCGTCGGGGTCGGCGCCCCGATGCCGAGGATCGCGCCCTTCGCCCGGCCCCAGAGCCCGACGACGTGCTGGAAGGCCGGGTCCTCGTCGAGCGAGGACCGCATCGCGGGCGACGGCAGCGCCTGCGCGAACAGGAAGGCGGGGATCGCTCCGGAGTGCTCCGCAGCGGTCCGGGTGATCTCGTTCGTCTGGAACCACGGCATCGGGTCGGCCTGGCCGCCCACCGTCGGGACGAGCTGCACGCCGGGCAGGCTCGGCATGCCGGCGTGTGCAACGTCGTACACCGTGCGGCCCGACGACATCAGGACGGCGTCACCCGGGACGAGTCCCATGCCCTCGACCGCAGCGGCCAGGGGCGCGGCGAGGTCGGCGCCGAGCGTGGCGGTGTGCGTGACGGCGGCCAGGTGCACCGCTCGGATGCCGAGCACGACCTGCAGCCGTTCGGCGAGCGCGACGGTTTCGTCCTGGAACGGGTCGACGACCTCGATGCGGACGAGTCCGGCCTTGCGCGCCTCGGCCACGAGCCGCGACACCGTCGGACGCGAGACACCGAGGCGCGAGGCGATCTCGACCTGGGTGGCGTCCTCGAGGTAGTACATCCGCGCCGCCTGGTACACGGTGTCGAGCGGGAACCGGGTCCGGGCACCCTCGGCGGCAGGGTTCTCGGCGGACATGCGCCGATCGTATCCCCGGCACACCTCAGCGGATCGTGAACCCGCCGTCCACCCGGAGGTCGGCGCCGTTCACCATCGCGCTCGACTCCCCCGCCAGGAACAGCACCGCGGCGGCGATCTCGTCGGGGGTGGCGAAGCGGCCGGTGGGGATCTCGTCCTGGTGCCGGATGCCGTTCTCGTTCGCCCACGCGGCACGGCCGAGGTCGGTGAGGACGACGGTCGGCGACACGGTGTTGACGGTGACGCCGCGACCGCCCCACTCGAGCGCGAGCACACGGGTGAGTCCGATGACGCCCGCCTTCGAGGCGCAGTAGGCGGCGTGCCCATCGATGCCGACGTGCGCGGCCTGCGAGGCGATGTTCACCACGCGCCCGTACCCGGCAGCGAGCATGTGCCGACCGACGGCCTGGGCGACGCGGAAGGTGCCGGTCAGGTTGACGTCGATCGTCCTCGACCAGGTCTCGGCGGACAGTTCGTCCGCCGGAGCGAGTGCGGCGATCCCGGCGCAGTTGACGAGCACGTCGACGCGACCGAAGTGCGCGACGACGTCGGCGACGGTGCGCGCCACGGACGTCTCGTCCGTCACGTCGCAGCCGAACCCAGCATGGAGGCCCGCGGCCGCGGCCGGCGCATCGGTCGCAGCCGGCAGGTCGGCCGCGGCCGGTGCATCGGCGGCGGCCGGCAGGTCGGCCGCCGCCGTCGTTGCGCCGTCCGCACGGACGTCGACGATCGCGACCCGCGCACCCCGCGCGGCGAGTGCCCGGGCGATGGCGTGCCCGATGCCCGAGGCGCCTCCGGTCACCACTGCGGTGCGGCCGGTGAAGTCGTTCGTCAGGTCGACGGTGTCCGGGCCCGGGCGCAGGGCTGCGGCGAAGTCGGTGGTGGTGCTGGTCGTCATGTTCGCTCCTTTGCGTCGGATCGAACCTAGCAGAAATTGTGTTCTGGACAAACGTTCTGCGAGGTGTACAGTCGTCGCCGAAGCCATCCAACGAAGGAGCAGCGCATGTCGACGACGACCGAGAACGCGGCCACGACCGCCACCACGACCATCCCCACGACGATGCGAGCCGTCGTCGTCCACGGCCCGGGCGACTACCGGCTCGAGGAACGCCCCGTGCCGACGCCTGGCCCCGGCGAGCTCCTGCTCCGCACCGACGCCGTCGGCATCTGCGCGAGCGACCTGAAGTGCTACCACGGCGCCGCGAAGTTCTGGGGTGACGAGAACCGCGCCGCCTGGGCCGAGACGGACCGCATCCCCGGGCACGAGTTCGTCGGCACGATCGTCTCCGGCGACGACGACACCCTGGCGAAGCGGAAGGTCTCGCTCGGGGACCGCATCGCGTGCGAGCAGATCGTGCCGTGCTGGGAGTGCCGCTACTGCCTCGAAGGCGCGTACTGGATGTGCAACGTCCACGACATGTTCGGCTTCAAGGGCTACGACGGCGCGATGGCCGAGTACGTCCTCGTCCCCGCCAAGGCCCTGACCCACCCGGTGTCGAGCGCCCTGCCCGGTCAGGTCGCCGCCTTCGCCGAGCCGCTGTCCTGCGCGTTCCACGCCGTCGAGCGGGGCGACATCAAGTTCGGCGACACCGTCGTGATCGCCGGCGCCGGACCGATCGGCCTCTCCGCGATCGCTGGTGCTCGACAGAAGAACCCGCTCCGGATCATCGCCCTCGACGTGGTCGAG
Source organism: Curtobacterium sp. PhB78 (assembly GCF_003751685.1). Taxonomy (NCBI): domain Bacteria; kingdom Bacillati; phylum Actinomycetota; class Actinomycetes; order Micrococcales; family Microbacteriaceae; genus Curtobacterium; species Curtobacterium sp. PhB78. The sequence goes on along the minus strand of NZ_RKIA01000001.1, from coordinate 381,703 downwards.
GCGAAGCTCGAGCTAGCCCGCAAGGTCGGCGCGGACCTGACGATCAACATCGCCGAGGACGACGCCGTCGCCCGGGTCAAGGAACTGACCGACGGCTACGGCGCCGACGTCTACATCGAGGCGACCGGCCACCCGTCGGCGGTGCCCCAGGGCCTCAACCTGCTGCGCAAGCTCGGCACCTTCGTCGAGTACTCGGTGTTCAAGGACGCCGTCTCCGTCGACTGGTCGATCATCTCGGACGACAAGGAGCTCGACGTCCGGGGTGCCCACCTCGGCCCGCACACCTGGCCGGCGGCGATCAAGCTGCTCGAGGCCGAGACCCTGCCGATGTCGGAGATCTGCACGCACCAGTTCCCGCTCGAGCGGTTCCAAGAGGCCCTCGACCTGGTCGGCGACTCCGCCGGCGCGAGCGTCAAGGTCTCGATCCTCCCGTCCCTGCGGGCCTGAGCCCGCCGACCCCTGGAGTCAGCAAGCATGTCAACGACGACACAGCGCGCCACCGGTGCGCCCACGACCCCTCGCGCCGAGGGCCGCCTCGACCGGATGGGGATCCCCCGCCCGCTCGCCCTCGGGTTCGTCGCCGTCCTGGTCTTCATGACCGGGAACGGCGTCGAGTCGAACTTCATCACCCCGCACATGGTCGCGGTCCTCGGCAGTCCCGAGGCCACCGTCGCGACGATCGTGACCTTCTACAGCCTCGCCGCCCTGATCGGCAGCTACGTCTCCGGCGCCCTTTCCGACCTGATCGGGCCGCGCCGGGTGATGATCCTCGGGTTCGCCGTCTGGGTCGTCTTCGAGGTGCTCTTCCTGCTCGCGCTGAACATCGGCAGCGTGCCGTTCGCGGCCGTCGCCTACGCCGTCCGGGGCTTCGGCTACCCGCTCTTCGCCTTCGCGTTCCTGGTCTGGGTGAACATCACCACCCCGGTGGAGCGGAACGGTTCGGCGGTCGGCTGGTTCTACGTCGCCTTCACGGGTGGCCTGCCGACGCTCGGTTCCCTCTTCGCGATCGGCGCCATCCCGGTGTTCGGCGGCGGCACGATCGGTGAGACCGGCGCGATGGTCGCCTCGATCGGCCTGGTCGTGATCGGCTTCCTCATCATGCTGTTCGGCGTGCGGCTGCCGAACGGGTTCTCCCGCATCGCCCCGGCCGGAGAGAGCGCCTGGCAGGTGCTGACGAGCGGCATCCGCCTGACCGTCACCCGGCCGAAGATCCTGATGGGCTTCCTGGTCCGCCTGATCAACACCGCGCCCGAGTTCGGCATGTTCGTCGTCCTGCCCGCCGTGATCGCGAACGAGCGCGGGTGGGGCCAGAGCCGTTGGCTGCTCATGACCGTGTGCGTCTACGCGACGAACATCCTGGTGAACGCGCTGTTCGGCTGGGTCGGCGACAAGATCGGCTGGCAGCGCACCGTCAAGTGGTTCGGCATCGTCGGGTCCGCCCTCGGCCTCATCGCCTGGTGGTACGTCCCGCAGCTCGTCCCCGCCGGCTCGGACTGGGGCTACGTGCTCTCCGTCGTCGCCGGTTGCGTGTTCGGGTGCCTGCTCGCCGGCTTCGTGCCGATGGGCGCGATCATGCCGGCGCTCGCCCCCGAGCACAAGGGCGCCGCGATGGCGATGTACACGACAGCGGCCGGTGGCGCGGCGTTCCTCGGCACCGGTGTGGTCGCCGCGGTCTTCGCGCTCGGCGGTGGCGGTCAGGCCGCGACCTGGACGTTCGTCGGCCTGTACGCCTGCGCGTTCGTGATGATCCACTTCCTCAAGGTGCCGCAGGGCACCCGCACCTCCCACTGAAGGACTCCAGCATGACCACGATCCACGACGCTCCCGACGAGTTCGCCGAGGACCAGCTCGCCGGCTGGCTCGCGCTCTACGCCGACCGCGTCCGCGGCGTCCACGGCGGCGTCGTCACCCTGCCCACCGACGGCGCCGACCCCCAGGTCGCGGTGGTCGTCGGCGGCGGCTCCGGCCACTACCCCGCGTTCTGCGGGATCGTCGGCCCGGGGTTCGCCACCGGCGCCGTCGTCGGCAACGTCTTCACCTCGCCGTCCACCGCGCAGGTGTACTCGGTCGCCAAGGCGGCCGACCAGGGGAAGGGCGTCGTGCTGTCGTTCGGCAACTACGCCGGTGACACGATGAACTTCGGGCTCGCCGCCGAGCGGCTGCGTGCCGAGGGCATCGACACCCGGATCGTCGTGGTCACGGACGACATCGCGAGCGCCGACGAGGAGTCGAAGCGCCGTGGCATCGCCGGGGACTTCTCGGTCTTCAAGGCGATGGGTGCCGCGGCCGCCGCGGGCGCGGACCTCGACGAGGTCGAGCGCCTCGGCAACGCATCGAACGCCGCCACCCGCACGATCGGTGTCGCGTTCTCCGGGTGCACCATGCCCGGCGCCACCGAGCCGCTCTTCACCGTGCCCGACGGCCACCTCGGACTCGGGCTCGGCATCCACGGTGAACCCGGCATCGAGGACGTCCCACTGCTCCGCGCGACCGACCTCGCGGCGCTGCTCGTCGAACGGCTGCTCGCCGACCGACCGGCGAACGCGGGTACCCGGGTCGCCCCGATCCTCAACGGCCTCGGCGACACGAAGTACGAGGAACTGTTCCTGCTCTGGGGACGCGTCCTCCCGCTGCTGCAGGACGCCGGCCTCGAGATCGTCGAACCCGAGGTCGGCGAGCTCGTCACGAGCCTCGACATGGGCGGCTGTTCGCTGACCCTGCAGTGGCTCGACGACGAACTCGACCCCCTGTGGCGCGCCGACACCTACACGCCCGCGTACCGCAAGGCGGCCGCGCCGATCGCAGCGTTGCTGCCGGCCGACGCCGTGGACGACGCCGAGGACGAGGCGACGGCCGTGCCGGACGCGAGTGATGCCTCCCGGCAGGCCGCGCAGACGGCACGCGACGCGATCGAGGCGATCGACGCGCTCCTGCGGGAGCACGAGGAGGAGCTCGGCCGCATCGACGCCGTCGCCGGCGACGGCGACCACGGACGCGGCATGGTCAAGGGGATCGGCGCGGCTCGGAAGGCGGTCGACCGGGTCGGCCAGGAGGCAGGGGTCGCCTTCGTCCTCGGACGCGCCGGTGACGCGTGGGCCGAGTTCGCGGGCGGCACCTCGGGAGTCCTGTGGGGTGCGGCACTCGAGGCCTTCGGACGGTCGCTGCGCGACGACCGCTCCGCGTACGAGGCGTCCGACGTCGTGGATGCCGCGCAGGCCTTCGCCGACTCGATCGTCCACCTGGGCGGGGCGTCCCGCGGGGACAAGACGCTGCTCGACGCACTGCTGCCGTTCGTGGATGCGCTGCGGACCTCGGTGTCGGCTGGCTCCTCGCTCACCGACGCGTGGCAGGCTGCAGCGGAAGTCGCTCGTGACGAGGCCGACAAGACCGCCGACCTCACGCCGAAGGTCGGGCGTGCCCGGCCGCTGGCGGAGAAGAGCCTGGGGACACCCGACGCGGGTGCCACCTCGATGGGGATGATCCTCACGCGGGTCGGCGAGGTCCTCGCTGCCCGTGCGAACGAACTGGAAGGAACACACGCATGACGTACCGTCTCGTGATCGGCTCGGACGATGCCGGGTTCGACTACAAGGAGATCATCAAGCAGGACCTGCAGGCCGACCCGCGGGTGGCGTCGGTCGTCGATGTCGGCGTGGACGCGGACGGGCACACCGCGTACCCGCACGTGGCGGTCGACGCAGCGCGACTCGTCGCGTCGGGTGAAGCGGACCGCGCGATCCTGATCTGCGGCACCGGACTCGGTGTGGCGATCGCGGCGAACAAGGTCCCGGGCATCCGTGCCGTCACCGCGCACGACTCGTTCAGCGTCGAGCGTTCGGTCCTGTCGAACGACGCCCAGGTCCTCTGCATGGGCCAGCGGGTCGTCGGCGTCGAGGTCGCACGCCGGATGGCGAAGGAGTGGTTGGGCTACACCTTCGACCAGTCGAGCGCGAGCGCCTCGAAGGTCCAGGCCATCTGCGAGTACGACGGCAGCGCGCCCGCCGGCGTCGACGCCCAGTCGTAGGCGCGGCGGCGTAGGCGCGGCGCGGCGCGCAACCGTTCTGCACAACCAAAGTGAGCCCGAACCACGTGATCGTGTGGTTCGGGCTCACTTTGGTTGTGCGCGCCGCGGTCGCCACCTCAGCTGCGCGCGGCCAAGCGGTGCACGACGGCCTTCGTCGCCGCGTAGAGCTCGCGGTAGTCGCGGTACCCGGGCTCGTAGGCCGCCGTCGCGACGGGGTCGGGCTCGATGACGGTGGCCGGCGGGTTCCACTGCCGGATGTCGACGTCGGCCACGAGCGCTGCCGCCAAGAACGCCGACCCGTACGACGCTCCCACGGTCACCGACGGCACCGTCTGCCGCAGCCCGGTGACGTCCGACACGATCGTCGGCCAGAGCCGTCCGAGCAACCCGCCGCCCGCCCCCACGAGCTCGCGGACCTCGACCCCGGCCGCACGCAGCACCTCGATGTTGTGCCGGACCGCGTAGGCCGTCGCCTCGAGCGTCGCCCGGTAGATGTCCCCACGCGTGTGCCGCACCGTCAGCCCGGCGATCACCCCGCGCGCGTCCGGATCGGCGATGGGCGTCCGCTCACCCGCGAAGTACGGCAGCATCAGCAGCCCGTTCGCGCCGATCCCGGCGCACCGTGCCTCTTCGAGCATCGTCGGCCACTCGCCGTCGACCAGCCGACGCAGCCAGTCGGTGATCGCCCCGGAGGTCGCCATCCCACCCGACACGCTCGGCTGTCCCGGGTGCGTCCCGACCGTCGTCCACATGCCCGGCACCGGCGTCGGCTCGGCGGTCGGCGCGATCATGAACATCGTGGTGCCGTACTGCAGGAACATCCGGCCCGGCACGGACTCCCCGACGCTCACGCCCTCCGCCCATGCGTCGATGGTGCCGGCCGTCACGGGGATACCGACCGGGAGGCCCGTGGCCGCGGCCGCCTCGCGCGTCACCACGCCCGCCTGGTCGCCGGACCACAGCAGCCGCGGCAGGGGCAGGCCGGGCGCGAGCTGCTCGCACCACTCGGTGATCCAGGTGTTCTCGTGGACGTCGTAGAGCGGGGTGGTCTGGCTGGCCGAGTGGTGGTCGAGGACGTACTCCCCCGTCAGCAGCTCCACCACGCGGGACGCCGGCATCGTGAACCGGACCGCCCGTTCCCAGACGTCGGGCTCGTGCCGGGCGACCCACGCGAGCTTCGCGCCGGCGGCCTGGGTGCTCAGCGCAGAGCCACACCGGGCGCGGATCGTGTCCTCGCCCCCGAGCTCGGCCGTGACCTCGTCGAGCAGGTCGGCCGTCCGGGTGTCGATGCCGTACAGGACCGCCGGGCGCAGCGGATCACCCGCGTCGTCGGTCAGCAGGACGCAGGGGCCGATGCCGCTCACGCCCACGGCCTGCACGTCGGCATCGGGGACGAGCGCGAGGAGCTCGTGCGTCAACGTCGTGAACTCGTCCCACCACACGGCCGCGTCCATCTCGACCAGTCCCTGGGCAGGACGGTCGACGTCGTGCCGACGGCTCACCTCGGCGATCACGGTGCCGTCGAACCGGGCCAGCAGCGCCTTCGTGCTCGACGTCCCGATGTCCAGACCGAGCACCGCCCGCATGCCGCCTCCTTCGCCGCCACGCGACCGCCGTCGGTCGCGTCCCGAGTCTACGAACGATCGCGATCCGTCGACGCCCAGCGTCCTGTCGGGGGCCGGACGTACCGTACTCACGACTCCGATGCTCCACGAGGGGAACCCGATGAAGAAGTCAGCCTGGCTGCCAGCAGTCATCGCGCCGGTGGTCGTCGCCGGCGCCGTCGCCGCCCCGATGATCGCGAACGCGGCGAACGACCCGATCGCGGGGACGAACCCGACCGCGGCCGACGTCATCGCCAGCATCGCGAAGTCCTCGGACGCGCAGTACTCCGGCAAGCTCTCGCAGTCGAGCGACCTCGGGCTCCCCGAACTGCCGACCGGTTCCGGCGGCTCCTCGCTCGAGGGCGACGCCTCGGACGTGCTCGGGCTGCTCACCTCGTCGCACACCGCCCGCGTGTACGTCGACGGCGCCGACAAGCAGCGCGTGCAGTTGACGCAGCAGCTCGCCGAGCAGGACGTGGTCCGCAACGGGTCCGAGGTCTGGACCTGGGACTCGAAGGAGCGCACGGCCACGCACGTGACCCTGCCCTCCGACACCGCGAAGGACCTGCAGGACGGCGCCACCACGCCGACCGACATCGCCGAGCAGGCCATCGACGCCATCACCCCCAGCACCACGGTCTCGAAGCCGACCGAGGTCAGCGTCGCGGGTCACGACGCCTGGCAGATCACGCTGACGCCGAAGTCCTCCGACACCCTGGTCGGCACCGTCCGACTGGCGGTCGACCAGCAGACCGGGCTCCCGCTGCGCGCGACGATCCAGGCCGCCGGGCAGGACGACCCCGCGGTGCAGGTCGGGTTCACGAGCCTCGACTACGGCGCCCCGGCCGCACGGCTCTTCGACTTCACTCCCCCGTCGAACGCGAAGGTCACCGAGAAGGACCTGTCCGACGCCGAGCACGGTGCGCACGCGAAGGGCGACCACGCCCGCGGTGCGCACGACGGTGACGAGCCGACCTTCACGGGCGAGGGCTGGGGCACGATCGCCGAGCTCCCCGCCGGCACGGTGGACCAGTCGTCCCTCGGCGACGAGGCATCGGGCCTGCTCGGCCAGCTCACGAAGGCCGTCGACGGCGGCCGTGCCGTCCAGACCTCGCTCGTGTCGGTCTACCTGACCGACGACGGCCGGGTCCTCGCCGGCGCCGTGCCGGTGTCGTCGCTGGTCGCCGCCGCGAAGTGAGCACACCGGAACCCGCGCACACGACGGAACCGGCCGCCGTGGACGCGACCCGTCCGACCACGGGCACCGACCTCGCGATCCGCACCACGGGCCTCCAGAAGGTCTTCCGCAAGCAGCGCGCCGTCGACGGCATCGACCTGTCGGTGCCGCGCGGCGCGGTGTTCGGGTTCCTCGGGCCGAACGGCTCCGGCAAGACGACGACGATCCGGATGCTGCTCGGGCTGTCGAGCGCGACCGGCGGCACGATCGAGGTGCTCGGCCAGTCGATGCCGAAGGCGCTCCACCAGGTGCTGCCGCGCGTCGGTGCCCTAGTCGAGGGTCCGGCCTTCTACCCGTACCTGTCCGGGCGCGCGAACCTGCAGCGCTTCGACGCGGCCGACCCCACGTCGGACCCGCGCACCCGCAAGGCCCGCGTGGCCAGCGCCCTCGACCGTGTCGGCCTGACGCACGCGGCGGACAAGAAGGCGCACGCGTACTCGCTCGGCATGAAGCAGCGATTGGGCCTGGCGAACGCACTGCTCTCCCCGCGCGACCTGCTGGTGCTCGACGAACCGACGAACGGCCTCGACCCGCAGGGCACGCGCGAGGTCCGCAACCTCATCCGGTCCCTGGCGGACGACGGCACGACGGTGTTCGTGTCGAGCCACCTGCTCGCCGAGATCGAGCAGGTCTGCACCCACGCCGCGGTGATGCGCACCGGCAAGCTCGTGGCACAGGGCGAACTCGACGAACTGCGGTCCGCCGGAGCCCGCACCGTGACCGTCCGCACGCCCGACATCGGGCAGGCCGGCAGCGTGCTGACCCGGCTCGGGCTCGTCCCCCGGCACGACGGCGGCGCGGACGTCCTGGTCGCCGACCTGCCGCACGAGCTGCTGCCCGAGACCATCACCGCCGAACTCGTCCGCGCCGACGTCCGCGTCCGTGGGCTGACGGTGGGCGGCGGCACGCTCGAGGACCTGTTCGTCGCGCTCACCGGAGAGGGCTTCGATGTCGCTGCCTGACACTGCCCGTGCACTGCCCGACGCCGAGGCCGATGCCGAGGCCCCGCGCCGCCAGCGTCCCTTCGCCCTGCTCGGCTCCGAACTCGCGCTGGTGTTCCGCCGCCGCCGCACGTGGGCGATGCTCGGGGCCCTCGCGCTCGTCCCCGTCCTGATCGCGGTCGCCGTGAAGCTGACGACCGACGGTGACGACGGCGGCCCGGCGTTCCTCGGCGACATCACCAACAACGGCCTGTTCGTGGCGTTCACCGCGTTGACGGTGTCGATCCCGCTGTTCCTGCCGCTCACGGTCGGCGTCGTCGCGGGCGACACCGTCGCGGGCGAGGCCAGCCACGGCACCATCCGCTACCTGCTCGTCGCACCGACCGGCCGGGTGCGGTTCATCCTGGTCAAGTTCGCCGGCGCGGTCGCGTTCTGCCTGGCGGCCACGTTGCTCGTGGTGCTCGTCGGTGCGGCGATCGGTGCCGTGCTGTTCCCGATCGGTCCGGTCACCCTGCTGTCCGGTACCCAGGTCGGCGGAGCGTCGTACGCCGGTCGGGCACTGCTCCTCGCCCTGTACGTGGCGATGTCGATGCTCGGACTCGTGGCGATCGGCATGTTCGCCTCGACACTGACGAACGTGCCGGTCGGGGCGATGGCCGCGACGGTGGTGTTGGCCGGGGCCTCCCAGGTCCTCGACCAGCTGCCCCAGCTCGACTGGCTGCACCCGTACCTGTTCTCGCACCGGTGGCTGGGGTTCGGCGACCTGCTCCGCGACCCGATCTCGTTCGACTCGTTCGGGTCGAACGCACTGCTGCAGCTCGGCTACGTGGTCGTGTTCGGCGCGCTGGCGTACAGCCGGTTCGCCTCGAAGGACATCCTGAGCTGAGGCCGACCGCCGGGTCCGGCCGCCGGGTCCGGCCGCCAGGTCCGGCCGCCGAGCCCGACCGCCGTCAGCTCGCCGGACTCGCTGAGCCGCCCGCCATCGTCTCCGCCTCCGAGCCGCGCGCATCCGCGTAACGGTCCCGCAGGTCGCGGGCCTTCTCGGAGCGGTACCAGTCGAGCCGTGCTCCGGTCTCGACCGTCTGCATCCCGATGACGACCTTGCCGCGTGACTTCATCTCGGCCAGGTCCTCGTACGCCTCGACGATGTACTCGAACGGGTAGAAGCCCGAGATGAGCACCTGGAAGCGACGTTCCTGCAGGGCCTTCGCCAGCAGGGTCAGGAGTTCCCGGGTCTCCTCGTCATCTGCCGGGGCGCGCAGGAACCGCAGCTCGATGTCGCGCCGTTCCTCCGAGGACACGAAGCGCTCGTCCCTGACCCCGAGGCGTTCGGCCAGGAGCTCGGCGTTGCTCTCCCCGTGGTTGTCGATGAAGGCGGTGATCGGTCGGCCGTCCGCGATCGCTCGGATGCGGTCCTCCTCGCCCTCGCCGTACACGACCGGCAGCGTGCCGATCTGCCGTAGGTAGTCGTGGTTGCGCGCACTGCCGAGGGTGATCACGGTCGCACCGGCGTCGTGCGCCAGCTGGCTCTCGATGTGGCCGACACCGCCCGCAGCAGCCGTGATGACGACGGTGTCGTCCGGCCCGAGGCGGAGCGATCGCACCACCGACACCGCCGTGCACCCGGCCAGGTACAGGCCACCGGCGACCTCCCACCCGACGTACTCGGGCTTCTTGATGACGGCACCACGCGGCACCGCGATCCAGTTCGCGTGCGAGCCGCCCTGGGGCGCGTGCCCCATGACCTCGTCTCCCACCCGCAGGTCCTTCACGCCGTCGCCCCGCGCCCGGACGATGCCGGCGAAGTCGACGCCCTGCCGTGCCGGGAACTCGAGCTCGATGTGGCCCCGGAGCTTCCCCTCGCGCAGGAAGCGCTCGATGTGGTTCAGCCCGGCGGCGACGATCTCGACGACGATCTCGCCGGGGCCGGCCGTCGGCTTCTCCTGGGGGACGAGCTCGACCACGCTGAAGTCGCCGTACCGGTCGTACTGGACTGCCTTGCCGTTCCGCATGGGTGCTCCTTCGCTGGCGTGTGCCTCCGGCCTACTCGGTTTCCCCGCGTGCAGCCCGAGCAGGCGGGGTACCGGCCGTGGGCGGTACCGACGAGCGGACGGGAGGCCCGTGGCGGCGTCGCCACGGGCCTCCCGTCCGTCCGTCGCGCACGTCCAGTGCGCCTCGCGCGCTCGGTGCGCGTCGCGCGCTCACTGCACGCCGGCCGCTCGGTGCTTTCCTGCTGCCGCTCAGTGCTTGCCGGCTGCCGCGACGACGGACGCGACGGTCTCGGCGTCGAGGTGGAACGCGAGCGGGTCGGTGTCGGGGCGTGGGACGCGCAGCGGCGTCGACCAGACGGAGCCGTCCTCGGCGACGTCCACGACGAGGGCGCCGCTGTCGGCGTACGCGGATTCCTCGTCGTAGGCGCCGGTGACGTCCGTGTCGTTCGCGACCCCGGGGGCGACGAGGACCGGGACGCCGGCCAGCGATCCGGCGAAGTGGTGGTGGTAGTGCCCGCCCAGGACCACGCGCACGTCGGACCCCCGGATCACGTCGGCGAGCGCCTCGGGGTTCTGCAGCCGGAGCGCCTCGTGCAGCTCGGTCGGGGCCGGCAGGGGCGGGTGGTGCAGGACGACGACCGTGCCATGCGGGGCGTGGTCCCCGGCGAGCGCGGTGCGGAGCCGTTCGAGGCTGGCGTCACTGAGCTCGCCGTAGCCGGCACCCGGCACGCTCGTGTCGACCGTGACGATCCTCCGGCCGGCGACGAGCGACTGCCCCCACACCGGCACGGTCGGCGGGTGGTACTCCATCGTGTGCATGACGGGGCGGCCGCCCTCGCCGAGGACGTGGCCGTTGGACAGCACCTGGCGGAAGCCCTCGCGCAGGTCGTGGTTGCCCGGGACCGCGACGAGGGCGGCTCCGTGGCGTTCGGCCCATCCGCCGACCCGCTCGAGGACGGCGGCGTACGACTCGGGGGTGCCGTCCTCGGACACGTCGCCCGAGATGACGACGAGGCCGATGCCGGGCACTCCGTCGACGTGGGCGAGCACGCCGTCCAGCGCTGCGGTGGTGTCGACGGACCCCTGGTGCAGGGCGCCGTCGCCGGTCAGGTGGGTGTCGGAGAGGTGGAGGACGCGGAGGGTTCCTGCTGCGGGCGGCTGCATGGGGTCCACGGTAGCCACGGGGGCGATGGGCGGGCTGGGCGGGTCGGGAGCGGTTCGTGAGCACCCGTGCTCAGTCCGGCAGCACCGCGTCCGGGATGTCCCGCAGGAAGATCTCGATCGTCTTCGGACCGATCCCCTTGAGCGCGGCGAGTCGCTCGCGCAGGTCCTTCCGCGACGCCGCGGTCTTCACCAGGTGCGACACGGAGCCCTCGTCGGCGTCGAGCGTGTGCATCGTCTCGTGCAGGGCATCGGTCATCTGGTAGTCGAACCGCGCGTAGCCGCCCTCGTCCAGAACCCTCCGCAGCTGCTCGCGTCCGGCGCCCGCGAACTTCCCCGGGCTGGTGAACCCGTGGTCGATGAGGACGCGGTAGGTCGCCGCCGCCTGCTCCTGCCGGATGGGCCGGCCGAAGAGCATGCTCGCGAGGAACCACCGGTAGAGCTGTTGGGGCTTGCCGTCGGACAGGTCGATCCCGAGGTCCGCGGCGTGGGTCACGTCGGCCATGGACCGGACGCTACCCGTGGTGTTCAGCCGTCGGTGCGCCGCGGCCCCCAGTGCAGCGCGCCGACGACGAGCCACCCGACGAACGACAGGATCGTGACGAGCTCGACGACCACGATGAACGGCAGGTCGATCGAGACACCGGCGCCCGCGATGTAGGCGTAGCTGTACGTGTGCGGCGCGACGAAGCTCGTGATCCACCGCACGACGAGGATCACCGCACCCAGGATCGCGAGGGCACCGAGGGCGAACTGGAACGGGTTTCGGCCACGCAGGAATCGCATCCCGCCACCGTAGGGCCGCGGACCGACGGCGCACGACTCCCCGTTCGAGGTGTCCAGCGCTCCTCACTCGGCGGCGGCCGCCAGCTGGTCCTCCAGGTTGAACACCTCGGGCAGCACCCGCGCGGTCTGGTCCGCCCGGCCCGTGGCGCCGTCGAACAGGTCCTGCATGTGCGCCTCCCATGCGGTCGCGACCTCGGAGGCCGCGAGCGACGCGTCGGCATCGGCCACCGAGTCGGTCTCGTAGTAGCCGATCAGCAGGCCGTCGTCGTCGAGGAACAGGGAGTAGTTCCGCCGCCCCGCCGTGGCGATCGCCCGGAGCATCGCCGGCCAGACGGCGGCGTGCCGCTCGCGGTAGGCGTCCAGGTGCTCGGCCTGGACCTGCAGTCGGAAGCAGACGCGGGTCACCGGTCGGCCTCGGCGCGGCGACGCTGTTCGGCGTCCTGCACGGCGCGCTCGTCGGCGGTGCGCACGGTACCGGTGACGGTGGTCACGGTGCCGTACCGCTCGGCCTCGATCGCCTCGAGCGTCTTGCCCTGTGTGCGTGGGGCCCAGATGGTGCCGACCAGGAACGACATCGCGAGGAGCCCCAGGATGAGTCCGCCGAGCGCACGGAGTCCGATGTCCGACAGCAGCAGCGGGAACCAGATGCTCAGCAGACCGACCATGACCCGCGCGGCGAGGAAGAGCACGCCCTGCGCACTGGCCCGGTACCGGGTGGCGAAGAGCTCGCTCGTCCAGAGGCCGTAGAACGCCTGGGCACCGATACCCGACGAGACCCCCCACGCCACGGCGAAGAACAGCAGCGTGCCGAGGTTCGCCGGTGCGTAGATCAGGACGGCCCAGGCGACGATCGCCAGCACCGCGCCGAGGGCGAACAGCAACCGTCGACTGACCCGGTCGCCGTAGCGCATGAAGCCGAAGTAGGTCGCGGCGACGGTGCAGCCCCACACCAGGATCTGCAGGCCGTACTGCTCGGTGACGCTCGTGACCCCGGTGGCCGAGTACACCCGCGGCTGGAAGATGCCGGCCTGCCCGGCGACGGTGTTCCAGAGCGCGTAGACGCCGAACAGGAACAGCATCGCAGTCAGGTTCCGGCGACGGCTGAACAGCTGGGTGATCCCGTGGAAGAAGTTCGCGGTGCCGGTCGCGGCGCGCTCGTCCTTCCAGATCGCCGACTCCGGCAGCCCCCGGCGGAGCCACCAGACGACTGCGGCGACGACGAACAGGTGCGCGAAGATGAGCCGGCTGCCGAGCAGCCCGAGGGGTGCGGCGGCGATGGCCAACCCGAAGCCGACCATCGGGCCGATCGACCAGGCGAGCTGCGCGGTGCCGACGTGGGCGGCGCGCTTGTCCGCTGGTGCCTGCTCGGCGATGTAGGTCCAGCTCGCCGGCACCCCGGCGCCGACCGCGATGCCGGTCAGGATGAAGCCGACCAGCAGCATGCCGTAGCTGCCGGCGAAGACCGCGAGCAGGATGCCGAGCATGTAGAGCAGCAGGTCGTAGGTGTAGATGAACTTCCGGCCGTAGCGGTCGCACAGGGGCCCGCCGATGATGGCGCCGGTGGCGGCGCCGAACGCGTTCGCCGACAGGCTCGCCAGGAGGCCGACCTCGAGGTCGCCGACGTGGAACTGCGCCTGCCACAGACTGAGGCTCGTGGCGATCGCGATGATCGACCCCGACTCGATGTAGTTCGACATGGCGACCGAGACGGTCGCCTTCCAGCCCGTGGTGCTCCGGGCTCCGATTCGGACCGCCATTGGTCCTCCGTTCGCGTGTTCGTCAGTGAATCGTTTCAACGGGACGGCGAGACGATAGTGCGACCCGGTGGGCGTTGGCAAGTCCGGGCTGTGCGCGTCCGCGTGCGGCGCGCCCGCGTCCGCACGGTGCGCGGTCGCTCACTCGGTGCGAGGTTGCCCGCTCCGTGCGGCGCTGCAAGCGCGCACCGAGCGGCCAACCTCGCACGTGGCGGCGCAGCACGCACGGTGCGACGCCGGAACGGAGCACGCACGGGGCCCGGCCGCACCCACAATCTCGCACCGTGCGGTGGACCTGCCCACCCACCGGACGGGAGGCCCGGGTCCGGCCCGCACCGCGCCTCCCGTCCGCCGTTTTCCACAGATCACGGCGCGCACCACCCGGAAGCGCAGGTGCGATGCCAGGATGGCCACATGGCGGTCAGTGTGCGAGAGGTGGCAGCACTCGCCGGCGTGTCCCTGGGGACGGTGTCGAACGTCCTGAACCGTCCCGACAAGGTGGCCCCGACCACCGTCGACCGGGTGCAGTCCGCCATCGCCGCGCTCGGGTTCGTCCGCAACGACTCCGCACGCCAGCTCCGGGCCGGCCGCAGCTCCACCGTCGGCCTGATCGTGCTCGACGGCGGCAACCCGTTCTTCACCGACGTCGCGCGCGGCGCCGAAGACGCCGCGATGGACAAGGGCCTGGCCGTCCTGATCGGCAACTCCGACGAGTCCACCGACCGCGAGCGCACCTACGTCGACCTGTTCGAGGAACGCCGCGTCGCCGGCCTGCTCATCTCCCCCGCCGGTGACGACCTGTCCCGCCTCGCCCGCCTGCGCGACCAGGGCACCGCCGTCGTGCTCGTCGACCGCCGCGCCGACGACGAGCACTTCGCCTCGGTGTCGGTGGACGACGTCGCGGGCGGTCGCATCGCGGTCGAGCACCTCGCGGCCATCGGGCGGACGCGCATCGCGTTCGTCGGCGGCCCGTCCAGCATCCGGCAGGTTGCCGACCGGCACGCCGGGGCACTGTCGGCGGCTCGGGCAGCTGGTATCGAGCTCGAGGTCCTGCCGACCGCGTCACTGTCGGTGCTCGAAGGGCGTCGCATCGGCGAAGAACTCCAGGCACGCCCCCGCGGTGAACGGCCGGACGCTGTGTTCGCGGCGAACGACCTGCTCGCGGTCGGTCTCGAACAGGCGTTCATCATGCGCGGCACGATCGCAGTGCCGGACGAGATCGCGATCGTGGGCTACGACGACATCGCCTTCGCCGAGGCAGCCGTCGTCCCGTTGACCTCGGTGCGCCAGCCTGCACAGGACCTCGGGCGCCAGGCGATCGAGCTGTTGACGAAGCAGGTCGAGCTCGGGCAGGGCATCGACCTCGAGCACGTCGAGTTCACGCCGGAGCTCGTGGTCCGGCAGTCCTCCGTCGCCGACGCGTAGCCGACCGCCTCGCGTCTGCCCACCAGCCTGACCGGCTCTGCGGCACGGATCGGCCGCCGCTGCGGCCTACGATCGGAGCATGGTGCATGTCCCCCGGCGCGACGGCCCGCCGAGCGTGCACCACGTCGCAGCTCGCGCCGGCGTCTCGCTGGCGACGGTCTCGAACGTCCTGAACCACCCCGAGCGGGTCGCCGAGTCCACGGCCGCACGCGTGCACGACGCGATCGCCGAACTCGGGTACACGCCGAACCGCAACGCCCGGGCACTGGTGTCCGGCAGCACCCGGGCGATCGGTCTCGTGGTCGCCTCGCTCCGCAACTCGCTGTTCACCGACGTGGTCAGCGGCGCGCACACGACCGCCCGCGAACGCCGGCGCACCCTGCTCGTCGCCAGCAGCGAGAACGACCTCGAGGCGCAGGGCGAACACCTCGCGTTCCTCGAGAGCACCCGGGTGTCCGGCATCCTGCTGGCCTCGATGACGGAGTCCCGCGCACAGGTCGAGGCGGCGAAGCAGCACGGCCTACCCGTCGTCTACGTCAACTACGAACCGACCGAGGTGGACGCCTGCTCGGTGGTCGTCGACAACGAGCGGGCCGGGTACGTCGCCGCGCAGCACCTCATCGAGCAGGGCTGCCGACGCATCGGCTTCGTGAGTGCCCGGCCCGACCTGCAGCCGGTGGCCCGTCGCCGCGCGGGGCTCCTCCGCGCGATCGCGGAACACCCGGGAGTCGAACTCGTCGACGTCGACGCCGGTGACATCGACCCGCCCGGCGGCACCGACGCCGGCGCGCGGATCGCCGCGATGCCGGTCGCCGAACGGCCCGACGGCGTCCTGGGCGTCACCGACCTGCTCGCCATGGCGGTCGTCTCCGAGCTCCGAGCCGCCGGCATCCGCGTGCCGGAGGACATCCCGGTGTCGGGGTGCGACCACAACTCGGTGGCGTGGGGCGGCGCGGTGCCGTTGACCTCGGTCACCATGCACGGCGAGGAGATGGGCGCCACCGCCGTGGCCCTGCTGCTCGAGGAGCTCTCCGACCCGATGCACGTCCACCGCACCGTGGTGCTCGGCAGCGAGCTCGTGCCCCGCGAGAGCACGCTCGGCCGCGCCGGTGCAGCGGCCGCGCGGGCCACGGCGCCGAGCGACCCGCGCCGCACCGAGGCCTGAGCGCCCGAAAGCGACAGTCCTGCGGCACGGGACGCCGTCTGGTCCGGCAAAGCGACAGATCCACGCGAACAGTTCGCGGCACAGGGTCGCTTTCGCGGGTGCGGCGGAGGCAGGGCGGGCGAAGCAAGGCGGGGCGGGCAGGCCCGGCAACGCGGACCGCGCGCACCAGGCATGCGCGTTCCCGTAACGAAATCGACACAGCGATTGACACGCTTCAATCCACGTGGTTCCATCCTGATTGAAACGTTCTAAACAGCAGCAACCGGAGCCCACGACGACGCGGGATCCGGGTCCGTTTCACCCGGGGTACCCCGCCCCGGGCCTTACGAGGAGGTAAGGAATGTCAGCTCGTTCCCTGACCACGAGGACGCTCACCAAGCGCGCCGTCGTCAAACGGCTCGTCGCCATCGGCGGCGCCACGGTCCTGATCGGCGGGCTCGCGGCGTGTTCGTCCGGCGGTTCCGCCGACGAAGGCGGCGGCAAGGTGCAGATCACCTACCAGGCCGACAACTCACCCGCGACCGCAGCCACCGCGAAGCCGCTCATCGAGGCGTTCGAGAAGGCCAACCCCGACATCACGGTCAAGTTCGACACCCGCCCGCAGGGCACCGACGGCGACAACCTGGTGAAGACCCAGCTGTCGACCGGCGAGATGGCCGACGTCTTCAACTACAACTCCGGTTCGCTCATGCAGGCCCTCAACCCGGACAACACCCTGGTGGACCTGTCCGACGAGAGCTGGACGAAGGACGTCGACGAGCAGTTCACCAAGGTCGTCAGCACCGACAAGGGCGTCTACGGCGCTCCCTTCGGCACGAGCTTCGGCGGCGGCGTCATGTACAACAAGAAGGTCTACGCCGACCTCGGACTCAGCGTCCCCACCACGTGGGACGAGTTCATCAGCAACAGCGAGAAGATCAAGGACGCCGGCAAGGTCGCCCCGATCATCCAGACGTACGGCGACACCTGGACCAGCCAGCTGTTCGTGCTCGGCGACTTCGCCAACATCACGGCGCAGGACAAGGACTGGGCGGACAACTACACCGCGAACATGGAGTCCTACGCCAAGGACCCCGCACTCGCCGGCTTCGACCACCTCGCCGAGGGCAAGGACAAGGACCTCTACAACGAGGACTACGCCTCGGCCACGCAGGCGAACGGCCTGAAGATGCTCGCCGACGGCACCGGGGCGCAGTACCCGATGCTGACGAACGCGATCTCGACCCTGCAGCAGGACAGCCCCGACGCGGTCGCGGACATCGGAGCGTTCGCGCTGCCGGCCGAGGACGCCGACGACACGAACCTGACCATCTGGGAGCCGAACGGCCTGTACATCCCGAAGACCACCGAAGGTGACGAGCTCGCCGCCGCGAAGAAGTTCATCGCCTTCGCGAACTCGGCCGACGGCTGCAAGGTGCAGAACGACACCGGAACCCCCGGTGGCCCGTACGTCATCTCGACCTGCTCGCTGCCGGACGACGTGCCCCCGATGATCGACGACCTGCAGAAGTACCTGGACGACGGCAAGGCGAGCCCGGCGCTCGAGTTCCTGTCCCCGATCAAGGGCCCGAACCTCGAGAAGATCTGCGTGCAGGTCGGCTCCGGCATCACCAACGCGGCCAAGGGTGCTGACCAGTACGACGACGACGTCGTCCAGCAGGCCCAGCAGCTCGGCATCAAGGGCTGGTGACACGGTGACCGCGACACTCACGACGGCACTCGAGCCGGCGAAGACCCGAGCGGGTTCCGGCGGGACCGGTCCCGCGCGCAAGCGGATGCGCTCGTTCTACCCCGCGTGGTTCTTCATCCCCGCGATCGCGCTGTACGTCGTGTTCTTCGCGGTCCCCACATTCGCCGGGTTCTACTTCTCCCTCACCCGCTGGACGCTGTTCGACCAGACCTTCATCGGTTTCGACAACTTCGTCCGGTTCTTCCAGGACCCGCAGCTCGTCTCCGGGTTCGTGCACACGTTCCAGTACGGCTTCGTGACGAGCGCGGCGAAGGTGGTCATCGGACTCGCCCTCGCCCTGCTCCTCACGTCGCCCGTGCTGGGGCGCGGCTACCTGCGGGCGGTCGTGTTCTTCCCGGTGCTCGTGTCGACGATCGGCATCGGCATCACGTTCAAGGCGCTGATGGACCCGTTCCACGGGATCATCAACGGCGTCCTCGGCTCGGTCGGCCTCCCCACTCCGGGGTGGCTGACCGACCCGGCACTCGCCCTGTGGAGCGTCGCCGCGGTGGACGTCTGGAAGGGCGTCGGCATCGCGACGCTCATCTTCATCGCCGGCATCGTGGCGATCCCGCAGGAGTACTTCGAGGCCGCACGGGTCGACGGCGCAAGCGCGTGGTCGATCTTCCGGAACATCACCCTCCCGCTGTCGCGTCCCGCGATGGGCACCGTCATCATCCTGTCGCTGATCGGCGGGCTGCGGTCCTTCGACCTCATCTGGGCGATGACCGGCGGTGGGCCAGGGTTCACCAGTGACGTCATCGCGAGCGTCATCTACAAGCAGTACCAGGCCGGGTTCTACGGCCTGTCCACCGCCGGCAACGTGGTCCTGTTCGTGGTCGTCACGGCGATCATGGTCCCGATCTCGTGGCTCCTCAACCGCAAGGAGGCGGACCTGTGACCGCCGTCACCAGCCCCCGCCGGACCGCCGGCCGTGCGCCGACGCCGGCGAGCCGGAACCGCCACCCGGGCCGGACCCGCCGGTGGGTCATCGGCTCGATCGCCATCGTCGTCAGCTTCGTAGTGTTCCTGGTGCCGTTCGTCTTCGTCCTGCTGCAGGCCATGAAGAACCCGGCCGAGGCGAACCAGCTCGGCTTCAGCCTGCCGACCGAGTGGCAGCTCTGGCAGAACCTGCAGGCCGTGTTCGGGTCCGGTGACGGCGTGATCGTCCGCGCGTTCCTGAACAGTGCGGTCCTGACCGTGGGCAGCGTGATTGTGATGGTCGTGTTCTCCGCGATGGTCGGGTACGTGCTGCAGCGTCGTCCGAGCAAGTGGAACGGCGTGATCAACTTCTTCGTCCTGGCGGGCCTCATCGTCCCGCCCGCGATCGTCCCGACGATCTGGGTGCTCCAGGGGCTCAACCTGTTCAAGACCATGGGCGGGATGATCCTCATCGAGGCGACCTTCGGCCTGTCGTTCTGCATCCTGCTCTTCCGGGCGTTCGTGGCGACGATCCCGAAGGAGCTCGACGAGGCCGCCGTCCTCGACGGAGCCGGACCGATCCGTCTGTTCTTCGGCGTCGTGCTGCCGCTGCTCAAGCCGGTCATCATCACGGTCGTGCTCGTGCAGTCCGTCACGGTGTTCAACGACTTCACGAACCCGCTGTACTTCCTGCCGGGGTCCGAGAACGCCACGGTGCAGCAGACGCTCTACTCCTTCCAGAGCCAGTCGGTCAGCCAGCTCAACCTGCTGTTCACCGACGTCCTGCTCATCACGATCCCGCCGCTGATCCTGTACATCTTCTTCAACCGCCAGATCGTCGCCGGCATGACCAGCGGCGCCGTCAAGGGCTGACGCCCGACCCCGGCCTGGAGGCGCGACCCGCCTCCGCCGCACCGCCCACCCGGGCGGGCGGCCGGGCCCCGGACCCCCGCACCGGTCGACGACGACCGGTCGCGTGAAAGGACACACCACATGACCGCCTGGACAGCACCGTTCATCACGAGCGACGCCGACCTCGGGAGCGCACCGATCCTGCGCCGTGAGTTCACCCTCGACGACGGCCACGGCGCGGTCACGAGCGCGACCCTCGACGTCAGCGCCCTCGGCGTCGTCGAGGCGTGGCTCGGTGGCGAACGCGTCTCCGACCACCTGCTCGAACCGGGGTGGACGAGCTACGAGTGGCGCATCCGCGTCGTCTCGCACGACGTCACGGCGCACCTGACCGAGACGGCCGCGGGCAGTGCCGCCGTGCTGGCACTCGTGCTCGGCAAGGGCTGGGCCGCCGGTCGGCTCGCCTGGGGTGGTGGCGGCGGCTGGTACGCCGACGAGCCCGCCGGGTTCGCCGAGCTCCGCATCACCTTCGCCGACGGCCACGAGCAGCTCGTCGCCACCGACACGGACTGGCAAGCCCTGTCCAGCGCGATCACCGCCGATCAGCTGTACGACGGTGAGGACATCGACGCCCGGCTCCGCGACGGCTCCTTCCTGACGCCCGGCGAGGTCACCACACCGAGCGTCGACGGCCACGAGGGACGCACCAGCGCCGTGCGCACCGTCGACATCGGCGATCGCGAACTCGTCGCCGACACCGTGCCGCCGGTCCGACCCCTCGCCGAGATCGCCCCCGTCGAGGTCTGGACGAGCCCGTCCGGCGCGACGCTGATCGACTTCGGGGTCAACCTGGTGGGCTGGCTCCGCGTGGTCGCCTCTGGGCCCGCGGGCACGGTGCTGACCCTGAAGCACGCCGAGGTGCTCGAACACGACGAGCTCGGCACCCGCCCGCTGCGCACCGCGAAGGCGACGGACCACTTCACCCTGAGCGGCAGCGAGGACCACTTCGAGCCCCGCTTCACCTTCCACGGCTTCCGGTACGCCCAGGTCGACGGGTGGACCGGCACGCTCGACGAACTCCGCGCGGCCGTCACCGCGGTGCAGGTCGGCTCCGACCTGACCCGGACGGGCACGTTCGAGTCCAGCCACGAGCTGCTCAACACGTTCCACGACAACGTCATCCGGGGCATGCAGGGCAACTTCCTGAGCGTCCCGACCGACTGCCCGCAGCGTGACGAGCGCCTCGGGTGGACGGGCGACATCGCGGCGTTCGCCCCGACGGCGTCGTACCTGTTCGACACTCGCGCGTTCCTGGGCGACTGGCTCCGCGACGTGTGGCTCGAGCAGCAGCACGCCGACGGTGTCATCCCGTTCGTGGTGCCGGACGTGCTCAAGTACTCCCCCGCCGAGGACTTCGGCACCCCCGACGCCACCGCCATCTGGTCGGACGCCGGTGTCTGGGTGCCGTGGACCCTGTACCAGGCGTACGGCGACACCGCGGTGCTCGAGGAGCAGCTCGACTCGATGACGGCGCACCTCCGCCGCATCAAGGGCCACCTGTCACCCGAGGGCCTGTGGGACACCGTCTTCCAGTTCGGCGACTGGCTCGACCCGGACGCCCCGCCGGAGGACGCCGCCAAGGCGAAGGCCGACCCGGGCGTCGTCGCGACGGCGTGCGCGTACCGCAGCGCGACCCTGGTGGCGCAGGCGGCGCGGTTGACGGGCCACGAGGCGGAGGCGACGGAAGCCGAGGAGCTCGCCACGGGCCTCCAGGCCGCGTTCCGTCAGCACTACGTGACCGACGGCCGCATCCGGAGCGACTGCACCACCGTCTACGCGCTCGCGATCGTGTTCGGCATCCTCGACGAGGACGACGAGCGCCGTGCGGGCGACCGCCTGGCGGAGCTCGCCGAGCAGTCCGGGTACCGGATCTCGACGGGCTTCGCGGGGACGCCGTTCATCACCGACGCACTGACGCAGACCGGCCACCTCGACGACGCGTACCGGCTGCTGCTGCAGACGGAGTGCCCGTCGTGGTTGTACCCGGTGACGATGGGTGCGACGACGGTCTGGGAGCGTTGGGACTCGATGCTGCCGGACGGCACGATCAACCCGGGTGAGATGACCTCGTTCAACCACTACGCACTCGGTGCCGTGGCGGACTGGATGCACCGGGTGGTCGGCGGTCTGTCAGCGCTCGAGCCGGGGTACTCCTCCGTGCTCATCGCACCCCAGCCGGGCGGCGGACTGACGTGGGCGTCGACGTCGCTCGACTCCGTGCACGGGCACATCGCGGTGCGGTGGGAGCACGTCGACGGCGAGCTGCTCGTCCGTGCGACGGTCCCCGAGGGGGTCTCGGCCGTGGTGCGCTTGCCGGGTGCTGCGGAGCAGCGGCTCGGCGCTGGCTCGCACGAGCTGCGCGCGCCGGCTGCGGTGCCCGCGGCGTAGGGCCTTGTCGTCCGCCGCACAACCAAAGTGACTTCGAGCCGCACGATCACGCGGCTCGAATGCACTTTGGTGGTGCGGCGGGGAACGGCACCACACGGTTGCGGCAGCCCGCCGCGACCCGTACTGTATGAAACGATTCAATCGCACACGAGGAAGTGACACGATGACATCGACCCCGACCTTCACCGGCATCGCCGACCAGCTCGCACGACAGCAGATCGAGCTGCCCAGCTGGGCCTTCGGCAACTCCGGCACCCGCTTCAAGGTGTTCAGCACGCCCGGCACCCCGCGCGACCCGTACGAGAAGATCGCCGACGCCGCCCAGGTGCACAAGTACACGGGCCTCGCACCGACCGTGGCACTGCACATCCCGTGGGACCTCGTCGACGACTTCAGCGACCTCAAGCGGCACGCCGAAGAGCACGGGGTGTCGCTCGGCACCGTGAACTCGAACACGTTCCAGGACGACGACTACAAGTTCGGCGCCCTGACCCACGTCGACGAGACGATCCGGCAGAAGGCGATCGACCACCACCTGCGCTGCATCGACGTGATGGACGCCACCGGCAGCCGCGACCTGAAGATCTGGCTCGCCGAGGGATCGAACTACCCCGGGCAGGAGGACATGCGCTCACGCCAGGACCGCCTGCACGAGTCGCTCAGCACGATCTACGACCGCCTCGGTGCCGACCAGCGCCTGGTGCTCGAGTACAAGTTCTTCGAGCCGTCGTTCTACCACACCGACGTGCCGGACTGGGGCACGAGCTACGTGCAGACGGCCGCGCTCGGCGACAAGGCGATGGTCTGCCTGGACACCGGCCACCACGCCCCCGGCACGAACATCGAGTTCATCGTGATGCAGCTCCTGCGCCTCGGCAAGCTCGGCAGCTTCGACTTCAACTCGCGGTTCTACGCCGACGACGACCTGATCGTGGGCGCAGCGGACCCGTTCCAGCTGTTCCGCATCCTGGTCGAGGTCATCCGCGGCGGCGGCTACGACAACCACGACGTCGCGTTCATGCTCGACCAGTGCCACAACATCGAGGACAAGATCCCCGGTCAGATCCGCTCCGTGCTCAACGTGCAGGAGATGACGGCCCGGGCACTGCTCCTCGACCGCGTGGCCCTGACCGCAGCGCAGGAGGCCCACGACGTCCTCGGCGCGAACGAGGTCTTCATGGACGCGTACCAGACCGACGTCCGGGCGGACCTCGCCGCGTGGCGCGAATCCCGCGGTCTGCCGGCGAACCCGATGCGCGCGTACCTGGACTCCGGGTACCAGCAGTCGATCGCCGAGGACCGCGTCGGCGGCGTCCAGGCCGGTTGGGGCGCGTAGACACATGGCACACACACTGGAGGCTCGGGTGGACCCCGCAACGCAGCTCACGGATGCAGACACCACGATCAGTGCGCTCATCGCGCGCTCGAACGCGCTCGGCTCGGATCCGCGGATCACGAACTACGCCGGCGGGAACACCTCGGCGAAGGGCACCGACACCGACCCGGTCACGGGCGAGCCGGTGGAGCTGCTCTGGGTGAAGGGCTCCGGGGGCGACCTCGGCACCCTCACCCCGGCGGGCCTCGCAGTCCTGCGCGTCGACCGCGTCCGTGCCCTCCAGGACATGTACGCATCAGACACAGGCCCGGGGGTGGAGCGCGAGGACGAGATGGTCGCCGCGTTCGACTACACGCTGCACGGCAAGGGCGGTGCCGCCCCGTCCATCGACACGGCGATGCACGCCCTGGTCGACGCCGCGCACGTCGACCACCTGCACCCGGACGCCGGCATCGCCATCGCGACGGCGGCGGACGGACCGGCCCTGACGTCGACGATCTTCGGCGACACGGTGGTGTGGGTGCCGTGGCGCCGACCGGGGTTCCAGCTCGGGCTCGACATCGCCGCGATCAAGCGGGACAACCCCCAGGCGATCGGCACGATCCTCGGCGGCCACGGGATCACGGCTTGGGGCGAGACGAGCGAGGAGGCCGAGGCGAACTCGCGCTGGATCATCGACACCGCCGAGCAGTACATCGCGGAGCACGGGAAGGCCGACCCGTTCGGCGGGACCCGAGCAGGCTTCGAGGCGCTGCCGACCGACGAACGCCACGCACGCGCCGCCGCCCTCGCACCGACGATCCGCGGCATCGCCGGGCACGACAAGCCGGTGGTGGGGCACTTCACCGACAGCGACGTCGTGCTCGACTTCCTGGCGTCGTCGCGCGCCGAGGAGCTCGCCGCGCTCGGCACGAGCTGCCCGGACCACTTCCTGCGCACCAAGGTCAAGCCCCTCATCCTCGACCTGCCCGCCACCGCGAGCGTCGACGAGCAGACCGCCCGCCTGCACGAACTCCACGAGCAGTACCGCGCGGACTACCAGGCCTACTACGACCGTCACGCGAACCCGGACTCCCCCGCGATCCGCGGAGCCGACCCGCTCATCGTGCTGGTGCCCGGCGTCGGGATGTTCTCGTACGGCAAGGACGCCCAGACCGCCCGCGTCGCCGGCGAGTTCTACGTCAACGCGATCAACGTCATGCGCGGTGCCGAGTCGCTCAGCACCTACGCCCCCATCGACGAGGCCGAGAAGTTCCGCATCGAGTACTGGGCCCTCGAAGAGGCGAAGCTGCAGCGGATGCCGGCCCCCAAGAAGCTCGCCACCCGCATCGCCCTGGTCACCGGAGCCGCGAGCGGCATCGGCAAGGCGATCGCGAAGCGCCTGGCCGCCGAGGGTGCCGCGGTCGTCATCGCCGACCTCGACCTGGCGAAGGCGCAAGACGCTGCCGCGGAGATCGGGAACACGGACAGGGCCATCGGCGTCGCGGCGAACGTGACGTCCGCAGCGGAGATCGAGCAGGCCATCCAAGAGACGCTGCTGCACTTCGGCGGCCTCGACCTCGTCGTCAACAACGCCGGACTCTCCCTCAGCAAGAGCCTGCTCGAGACCACCGAACAGGACTGGGACCTGCAGCACGACGTCATGGCGAAGGGGTCGTTCCTGGTGTCCAAGGCGGCGGCGAAGGTCCTCATCGAGCAGGGCCTCGGCGGCGACATCGTCTACATCTCGTCGAAGAACTCGGTGTTCGCCGGTCCGAACAACATCGCGTACTCGGCGACGAAGGCCGACCAGGCGCACCAGGTCCGGTTGTTGGCGGCGGAGCTCGGTGAGCACGGCGTCCGCGTCAACGGGATCAACCCCGACGGCGTCGTCCGTGGCTCGGGGATCTTCGCGAGCGGCTGGGGAGCGAACCGCGCGAAGACCTACGGCATCGAGGAGCAGGACCTCGGCGCGTTCTACGCCCAGCGCACCATCCTCAAGCGCGAGGTCGTGCCGGAGAACGTCGCGAACGCCGTCTACGCCATCTGCACCGACGACTTCTCGCACACGACCGGGTTGCACGTGCCCGTCGACGCGGGTGTCGCCGCCGCGTTCCTGCGCTGATGAACGACAAGCTGATGCAGGACAAGCTGATGTCCGACAAGAGGTAAGAGCATGTCCACCAGCGGCACCGTCGCCGCCGTCGACCTCGGGGCCACCAGCGGCCGCGTGATCCTCGGGCACGTCGACGCCGACGGCGTCCGGATGGAGCACGTCGCCCGGTTCCCGAACGGCCCCGTGACCCTGCACGAGCACGACCGCGAGGCCCTGCATTGGGACGTCGTCGAGCTCCACCGACAGGTGACCGACGGCCTCCGTCAGGCGTTCGCCTCGCACCCGGCGATCGTCAGCATCGGCATCGACTCGTGGGCGGTGGACTACGGCCTGCTGCGCGACGGTCGGCTGCTCGGGCTGCCGTACCACTACCGCGACGAGCGGCACGAGGGCGGCGTCGACCGCGTGCACCGACGGATGGACGCGGCCGAGCTGTACGCCCGGAACGGTCTGCAGCACCTGCCCTTCAACACGGTGTTCCAGTTCGCTGCCGACCCGTCGCTGCAGCTCGCGCAGCGGGCGCTGCTCGTCCCCGACCTGCTCGGCTACTGGCTCACCGGTGTCGAGGCGGCCGAGCGCACGAACGCGTCGACGACCGGGGTCCTGAACGCGACGACCCGCGGGTGGGACCCGGCGTTGCGGGCTGCTGCGGGCCTCCCGGCCGGCCTCCTGCCCACCCTGCGTGACCCGGGCGACCGACTCGGGCCCCTGCTGCCGTCCGTCGCCGACGCCGTCGGCGGGCAGGCACCCGTCACGCTCGTCGGCTCGCACGACACGGCCTCCGCCGTCGTCGCGGTCCCCGCGACCGAGCCGGACTTCGCGTACATCTCCTCCGGCACCTGGTCGCTCGTCGGCGTCGAGCTCGACGCACCCGTCCTGTCGGACGCGGCGCGCGACGCGAACTGCACCAACGAGGGCGGGGTCGACGGCCGTGTCCGGTTCCTGAAGAACGTGTCCGGACTGTGGTTGCTGTCCGAGAGCGTCCGCACCTGGGAGCGTGGTGGCGCGAGCATCGACCTGGAGGCCCTGCTCGCCTCCGCCGCGGCCGTCACGGCCCCGGTCCCCGTCTTCGACCCCGCCGACGAGTCGTTCACGGCGCCCGGCGACATGCCCGCGCGCATCGCCGCCTGGTGCGGCGACCACGGGCTGAGCGCGCCCGCGTCGCGGGCCGAGTTCGTGCGCTCGATCCTCGAGTCGCTGGCCGCCGCGTACGCGGAGACACTTGCGACGATCAGCACCATCACGGGCAAAGACGTCCGACAGGTGCACATCGTCGGCGGCGGATCGCAGAACCGGCTGCTCTGCCAGCTGACGGCCGACCGCACCGGGCTGCCCGTCCTGGCCGGGCCCGTCGAGGCGACGGCACTCGGCAACATCCTGGTGCAGGCGCGGGCAGCCGGACTCGGCGGCCTGCGCGGCGCCTCGCTCGATGCCCTGCGCGCGACGATCGCCCGCACCGTCGAGCCCGTCCGGTACACCCCGCGTTCCTCCGACGCTTCCCTCCGCCAATCCACCTCGAGACGTAGGATGTCTGTATGACCTCGACCGACGACCAGCACCGCGTCGACCCCGCCACGGGCGCACCGGCAGCCACCCCGGGCACACCGTCGGCCCGGCGGACCCCGATCAAGCGGCAGCTGCCGACCGTGCGTGACCTCGCGCCGCTCATGCAGTTCAAGAAGCCTTCGCTGCCCGGTCGGCGTCAGCGCCTCGAACAGGCCCTGACGATCTGGGACCTGCGCGACATCGCCGCCCGCCGCACGCCGAAGGCCGCGTTCGACTACACGGAGGGCGCCGCCGAGGCCGAGATCTCGCTCGCGCGCGCCCGCCAGGCGTTCGAGGACATCGAGTTCACGCCCGCGATCCTGCGCGACGTGTCGACGGTGTCGACGTCGCGGGACGTGCTGGGTGCGCCGGTCGCGTACCCGTTCGGCATCGCCCCCACCGGGTTCACGCGCATGATGCAGACCGAGGGTGAGCGTGCCGGTGCCCGGGCAGCCGGACGCGCGGGCATCCCGTTCTCGCTCTCCACCATGGGCACCACCGCCATCGAGGACGTCCGCGACGCCAACCCGAACGGCCGCAACTGGTTCCAGCTGTACATGTGGAAGGACCGCGAGAAGTCGATGGCGCTGGTCTCCCGCGCCGAGAAGGCCGGGTTCGACACACTGCTCGTCACCGTGGACGTGCCCGTCGCTGGCGCGCGACTGCGGGACAAGCGCAACGGCTTCTCGATCCCGCCGCAGCTCAGCGCGCGGACCGTGCTGAACGCCATCCCGCGGCCGTGGTGGTGGTTCGACTTCCTGACCACCGAGCCGCTGGCGTTCGCGTCGCTCGACCGGTGGTCCGGCACCGTCGGGGAGCTCCTCGACCACATGTTCGACCCGACCGTCACCTACGAGGACCTCGCCTGGATCCGCGACCAGTGGAAGGGCAAGGTCGTCGTCAAGGGCGTGCAGTCCCTGGCCGACGCGCGTCGTCTGGCGGACATGGGCGTCGACGGGATCACGCTGTCGAACCACGGCGGACGCCAGCTCGACCGGGCACCCGTGCCGTTCCACCTGCTGCCCTCCGTGGTGAAGGAGGTCGGCATGGACACCGAGGTGCACCTCGACACCGGCATCATGTCCGGCGCGGACATCGTCGCCGCCGTGGCGCTCGGTGCGAAGTTCACCATGGTCGGCCGGGCGTACCTGTACGGGCTGATGGCGGGCGGCGAGGCCGGTGTCGACCGGATGATCCAGATCCTGTCGGAGCAGATCGAGCGCACGATGCGGCTGCTCGGGGTCACGTCGCTCGACGAGCTCGAGCCCGGGCACGTGACGCAGCTGCAGCGCTTGCAGCCGGTGCCGCGCGGCTGAGGCGGCGGGCAGCGGGCTGCCCGCCGTTCACCGCGCGTTCGAGTGCCGATTCGGGCGATTACCCCCGAACGGGGCACAAATGATGCAAGATGTCCGTGGACGCGTCACCGAACCCCTCGGCATCCTGCCCCCTGGCGCGCCGTCCCCTCCCCGCATCCTGCGCCCGAGCACCACGAGGAGCCCGACATCTCGACCCGAAGCACGTGCACGCCCATGCGCGGCACGACCCCCGCGACCACCACGCCCACCACCACCGAACGGCACACCCGATGAGCCGCCGTCGCGCGATCCTGGCGGCAGCGACCGCCGGTTGCCTGGCACTCGGAGTCCCCACCGCCTCCGCCGCCTCCGCTGACAGCTGGTGGGGCTGGGGCGGACACCGCCACGGGCAGCACGCCCCGGTGACCCCCACACCCACCCCCTCGGATACTGCGACCCCGACCCCGTCGGACGACGAGGAGTCGGACACGACGCCGACGGAGACGCCCGCGCCGACCGCCGAGGCCGCGCCGATCGAGGACACCACCCCGACCGCGGAACCCGAGGCGGCTGCGCCCACCGACGACGCCGAAGCCGCGGAGTCGGACGCCGACGACGCGGCCGAACCGCAGGACGAGGTCGCCGACACCTCCGCTGCGCCGGCCGCCTCGTTCGTCGAGGACTTCACCACCGACGCCGTCACCGGCCTCGTCTCGCGGCTCTACCCGCAGTCGTGGCAGCCCTACCCCGACGGCACCTCCGGCATCTACGCGCCGAGCAAGACCGTCTCGGTGCACGACGGCGTGATGGACGTCGCCCTCGGCACCGGAGCGGGGGCGGCCGGCACGTTCGGCTCCTCCGCCGGAGCCTGGGACCACGTCGGCGGCTCGTTCTCCGTCCGCGCCAAGGCGACCGGTGGCGACGGCAACGGCGCGGCGTTCATGCTGTGGCCGACGTCGGGCACCTGGTCCGACGGCGAGATCGACTTCCCCGAGGGCAACTTCGAGGACAGCCCCTCGGCCTTCCACCACTCGATGACCCCGGGCAAGGAAGCCGACCGCGTGCAGATCGGTACCGGCGTCTCGTGGCGCGACTGGCACACCTACACGGTGGACTGGGTGCCCGGAGAGTCGGTCACCTACAGCGTCGACGGCAAGGTCCTCGACACGATCACGCACGACGTGCCGACGACCCCGCACCGCTTCATGTTCCAGGTCGGCAACTGGGGCGACCAGGGCAACCTGCTCATCGACTGGGTCTCCACCACGGAGTGAGCGTTCGGCCCACAGAGTGAGCAGAAGACGTCGGGTTCCCACCAGGGACCCGACGTCTTCTGCTCACTCGGTGACTGTGCCGAGGTACGTTCGGGCGATGGACGTCGTCAGCGCGAAGGTACTCGGAACGCTCGCACTGCTGGGCGGCGCGGTCTTCGTCGTGACCTCGGTCGTGCGGATTGTGCGAGCGGACTCCGACGTCGCGCTCATCCTGCTGAATGCGCTGTACGGGATCCTGCTGCTCATCGTGGGCGTGATGTTGTGGCGGTTCGCGCGTCGATCGGCGAAGCGCGACCGATAGTCGTGCGTCAGCGCGGCCGGCGCCACGTGATCACGTACCGCCACAGCGGGTGTCGGCGGTACTCGGAGCCCATCAGGACTGCTCGCGCGATGTGCTGGACCTGGGCGTACGAGTGCGGTGGTGGCCAGCACGTCGGCGCGGAGTGTTCCCAGTAGCCGCGCCGCCATGAGAACCAACGATGCTGCGCGACACCAGCCAACCCGAGCACGTGATCACGCAGCCGGGTGGGCTTCGCGAGTCCGACGACCACCAGGGTGCCGCCTGGCGCCGTGAGGTCTGCGAGGCGAGCGAGCCCGGCTGACAGGTCCGGCAGGTGGTGCACCGTCGCGACCGAGGCCACCACGTCGAACTGCCGACCGAAGTCGTGTCCCATCACGTCACCGTGCAGCCAGTGGATCCCGGTGTCGGCGTTCGCGGTGCGGGTGGCGCGCAGGACGTCCGCATCCAGGTCGATCGCCGTGACGTCGAGCCCCGCGTCGTACAGGTCACGGGCGAGCAGACCGTTGCCGGTCCCGACGTCCAGGGCGGTGTGCGCCCCGTCCGGCACGGCATCGAGCACCCGGGCGTGGAAGTGCGTGTTGTGGTTCCATGGCCGCTCCGGACTCGGGACGTCCTGGGTCACGTGCTGCTGGACTGCGGGACAGTCCAGGTTCCGCGCAGGGTGGTCAGCACGTGGTCGATGTTCCGCAGTGCCCGTCGGGTCTCCCAGACGGAGTACGCGCACATCCCCACGAACAGCACCAGGATCGCCCACCAGAACGGACTGACCGTCAGAGCTGCCCAGACCGAGAAGGCCGCGAAGACGACGACCATGATCGGGACGATGACCCGGTTGTTCCGGTACCGCTTGCGGGTCGACTCGAGCTCGCGGGTCCACACGACGTGGTCGACGTCGTCCGGCAGGTCTCCGGAGCGCACCGCTCGCTGGATCGCGGCAGCACCCTCGGTGCCACCCGCTCGGCGGCGACGGTAGGCGATGAGGAAGCCGAAGAACACCGTCATCAAGACGGCGTAGAAGAGCGATCCGATCGCGCGGGCGGCCAGACCGGCACCGTCGGGGTTCGAAACCAAACCGATGGCGAAGTACAGTCCGCCGACCAGCACGAACAGGATGGGCAGCAGCGCCGGCAGCGGCAGCCTTCGGAAGCGGTCCACGGTGTCTCCTCATCGAATGTTCGAGTGCTCCTCGGTTCCTCCACCATGCCGACGACTCCCGGGAGTCGACTGAACCATCCCACCGGAGACTTGGTTAGGTTAGCCTTACCTACATGGTACGGACGAACATGCAGGCGACCCGCACGAAGCCGGAACGCGTCGAGCTCCTCACCCTGCACGTCGTGCGGACCGAACGGATCTCGCCGTCCTTCATCCGCGTGGTGTTCGGCGGCGACGACCTGAGCCGATTCACCCGCATGGGTTACGACCAGTGGTTCCGTCTGTTCCTGCCGGTGGACGGCGGTGACCTCACGCGGGCCCCGCAGAAGCTCGACACGGTGAGCTACCTGAGGTTCCTGACGGTGGCGAAGGCGAGCCGACCGATCCTCCGCAGCTACACCGTGCGGAGCCTCCGCCGACTGCACCACGGCGACGAGCTCGACGTCGACTTCGTGGTGCACGGCAGTGGCGACGACCACGCACCGACCGGGCCGACCGCGGCTGGGTGGGCACTCGGCGCACAGCCCGGCGACGTGGCCGGGCTCATCGACGAGGGCATCGGCTTCGACCGGGACGCCCTCGGTCGTCCGATCGTGATCGTCGCGGACGAGAGCGCCCTGCCCGCTGCAGCCGGGATCCTCGAGTCGCTCCCCCGTTCGACCAAGGGCACCGCGATCCTCGAGGTCCCGACGGACGCCGACGTGCGGACCATCGATGCCCCGACCGGCATCGACGTGACGTGGATCACCCGCGAACCCGGTCGACGTCCCGGAGCCGCGGCGCTCGACGCGGTCACCCGATCGTCGGTGAGCCCCGAGCACGCTGCCTGGGTCGCCGGCGAGCAGTCCCTCGCCGGCGGAGCGCGACGCCACTGGGTCGGCGCGGGCATCCCGAAGGAGCGGATCGCCTTCACCGGGTACTGGCGCGCGGGCCGGTCCGGCTGACTGCGTTCGGGCACCTCCGGCGACTTCGTGAGCAGGAATGGTCGAGTGTCGATTCCCGACCCGACCATTTCTGCTCACGAAGCACGGCGCACGGCGCACGGCCACCAGCGCCGCACGCCTAGGGTGGGCGGGTGATGGGCGACGAGGGGCGAGCACGGGCGGCACTCGCGACCGTCGCAGCGAACGGGTGGGGCGACGCCGAGCCTCCCGTCGAACCCGGCGGCACGACCACCCCGCGGCACGCCGCCGTCCTGATGCTCTTCGGCACGCTCGACCGCACTCCCAGCGACCGCCCGGCCGTCGCCACCGACGTCCCACGCGACCTCGACGTCCTGCTGCTCGCGCGTGCCACGACCCTGCGCGCGCACCCGGGCGAGGTCGCGTTCCCCGGCGGACGGATCGACCCGGGCGATGTCGACGCCGTCGCCGCAGCCCTCCGCGAAGCGCGTGAGGAGACCGGGCTCGACCCGACGGGCGTCGAGGTCCTCGGCACGCTGCCCGCGGTGCCGCTGGCGTTCTCGAACCACCTGGTGCGCCCGGTGCTGGGGTGGTGGCGCGAGCCGTCCCCGATCCGGGTCGTCGACGAGCGCGAGTCGGCCGCGGTGTTCCGGGTCCCCGTGGCGGACCTGCTCGACCCGGCGAACCGCGGGGTCACGGTGATCCGACGCGGTGGTCAGGAGTGGCGCGGGCCGGGCTTCACCGTCGATGCGGAGCACGGCGACCACCACGACGACGACCACCACGACGACCACCTGGTGTGGGGGTTCACCGCGATGCTGCTGGATGCGCTGTTCGACCGGCTCGGGTGGACCGAGGACTGGGATCGGGAGCGGGAACTGCCGCTCGACCGTCGGTACTGATCCGGTCGACACCGCCCAGCGGGAACGACAGCGGGTCGGCACGGACCGCGTCCACCGCGTGGGCGATGGCCCCGATGACGACGACGTCGCCCCCGAGCGTCGACGCCACCAGGTCGGGCACTGGGTCGAAGTGCCAGCCGTCGAGCAGCGCGCGGGCACGGTCGATGACGGCGACCGCAGGCTGGGCGATCGCACCGGCGACCACCACGCGGTCGATGTCGAGCAGGCTGGCGAGCAGGACGCAGACGCGGGCCAGTCGGTCGCCGAGGCGGTCGACGATCGCCAGCGCCACGGTGTCGCCGTCCTGCGCCGCGCGGAACACGGCGGAGGCACCGGCGTCCACCGCGAGCGGACTGCCCGGCCGGACCTCGCCCGCAGCGACGGCCTCGGCGACCAGCGTCCGCGCCGTCGCGCCGATGCCGTCCGACGACCCGACGCCCTGGACGATGTCGAGCACGCGCATCTCCCCCGCGCCGCCGTGCGCACCGCGGAGCAGCACACCGTCGACCACGAGACCGCTGCCGAACCGCTCGCCGGAGAGCAGTGCGGCGAACGAGGCGTCCCCCGATGACGGCCGCTCGGCGAGCGCGGCGAGGTTCGCGTCGTTCTCGACGACGACGCGGCCGTGCGGGACGGCGTCGGCGAAGCCCGGGTTCATCCGATCCCAGAAGCCGCCGTCGCCCGGCGATGCCCCGCCGGCGTCGACCGGCGCGGGGATGCCAACGACGGTGACCAGGACGCGGGAGCGGTCGGCTCCGGCGGCGGCGAGCGCGTCGTCCACGGTGTCGGCGAGGACTGCGAGCCGGACGGGGACCTCGAGTCCCGACTCACCGAGGGCCCCCTCGGCGCGACCGAGCACGGTGCCGCGCAGGTCGGCGACGATGGCGGTGACCCGGTGCTGTCCGGCGTCCACGCCGACGACGACCCCGGCGGCGGTGTCGAGTTCGTAGCGCCGGGCGGGCCGACCGATCCGGTACTCCCCGGCGGCACGGGCGTCGTCGAGCTCGTGGAGCCAGCCGAGCCGGACGAGTTCCTCGCACGCGGCCAGCACGGTCGAGCGGGTCAGGCCGGTGGCGTCGATGGCCTCGGTCGCGGTGAAGGCGCCAGCGTCGAAGGCGTGCGCGAGCAGTGTCTCGGCGCTCGTTCGACGGGGTGGCGGCATGCCGTGACCTTATCGCGCAACGAGTTCCTTGCGTAATTAGATTTTGTCGCTAGATTTAGTCTCGCGGTCGGCATCGGAGCCGATCGCAGGACGGAACGGCAGGGCTGCCGGGTCCGGACGGACGGAGACGACGTGCAACCACACGCCACGACCAGGACGGCGGCATCGGTGAGCCGACGCTCGTTCCTGCTCGGAGCCGGCGGCATCGGAGCGGGCCTCGCGCTCGCCGGGTGCGCCCCGATCGGGTCCTCGAGCGCCAAGCCGGAGACCATCACGTTCTACGTCTCGAAGCCCGAGGTCATCGGGTACTTCGACGGCGTCATCGCGCAGTTCCACGACAGCCAGTCGAAGGTGCGGGTCGTCCGCGACTCGACCTCGAGCATGTCCGCGAACTTCGTCCGGAACCGGCCGCCGGACCTCGGCTGCTGGAACTACAACTTCTCGGTCGTGCCGTTCGTCGAGCACGGAGCCCTGACGGACCTCTCCGACCTGTCGCAGGCCGACACGATCAACCCGGACCTGTGGCCGCTCATGCAGCAGACCGCCGACTACCCGGGTCGCAAGAGCGCGCTGCCGTACTCGGTGACCGCCGCCTCGGTGATCTACAACAAGGCACTGTTCGCCGAGCAGGGACTCGAGGTACCCACCACCTGGAGCGAGTTCGCCGATCTCTGCGGGCGCCTGCAGCAGGCCGGCATCGCCCCGATCTACGGGACGTTCAAGGACAACTGGACGATCGCGCAGGGCATGTTCGACTACACGGTCGGCGGTGCGATCGACACCCCGAAGACGTTCGACGCACTGCGACGCGAGGGCACGAGCGTCGGCAAGGACTCGTCGGTGTCGTTCGAGAAGGACCTGCGGACGCCGATGGAGCGCATGACCCAGCTGCGCGCATGGCACCAGGACGGTGCCGCCAGCCGCGGCTACGGCGACGGCAACCTCGCGTTCGCACAGGGCAAGGCCGCGATGTACCTGCAGGGGCCGTGGGCGCTCGGCGAGATCGCCAAGACGAACAAGGACATGGACCTCGGCACGTTCCCGCTGCCCGTCACCGACGACGCCGCGGACAACAAGGTGCGGGTGAACGTCGACCTGGCGCTCTGGATCCCGGAGGCGTCCCGCAAGCAGGAGGCCGCCCGCGAGTTCCTGACGTTCCTGATGCAGTCGAAGGTCAACGACAAGTACAACGCCGACAACAACGGCTTCGGTGTCCGAAAGGACGCTCCCCCGGCGTCGAACCCGGCGCTGACCGGCATGCAGTCGTACTACGACGACGCCGCCTTCTACCTCGGTGCGTCGCAGCTCATCCCCGCCGAGATCCCGGTCGCGAACTACGCGCAGTCGATCGCCTTCGGCGGCGACCCGCAGCGCCAGCTCCGCACCCTCGACGCCGACTGGGCGCGTCTCGCGCTCCGCACGGCCGCGTAAGGAGACGTCCCATGGCAACCACGACCACCGAAGCCATCACGACGGCGGACCGCCGCCGACGTGGCGGAGCCGCCCCGGGCCTCCCGTCCGTCACCCACAAGCGGAAGCGGATCGAACCGCTCTTCCTCGCCTTCCTGCTCCCCACCCTGCTGCTCTTCACGCTCGCCATCACGCTGCCGGCCGTGATGGGCATCGTGCTCAGCTTCACGAACTCCGTCGGGTTCGGTGAGTTCCGCTTCATCGGGCTCACGAACTACGTCGCGGTGTTCTCCGACCCCGCGATCCTGCAGGCGTACCTGTTCACCCTCGGGTTCTCGCTCGTCACCGTGATCGTCGTCAACGCGATCGCGTTCCTGCTCGCCATCGCGCTGACGTCGAAGATCCGCGGCAAGATCGCCCTCCGCGCGGTGTTCGTGCTGCCGATGGTCATCTCGGGCATCGTCATCGCGTACGTGTTCTCGTTCCTGTTCGCGAACAGCCTGCCGGCCCTGGCCAGTGCGATCGGCTTCGGTCCGCTCGAGCAGAGCATCCTGGCGAACCCCGACCTGGCGTGGGTCGCCATCGTGATCGTCACCGCGTGGCAGGCGATCCCGTCGACGCTCCTCATCTACATCGCCGGGGTGCTGTCCATCCCCGGCGAGGTCTACGAGGCAGCTGCCCTCGACGGCGCGAGCGCGTGGCGGCAGCTGATCTCGATCACCGCACCGCTGACGGCCGGCTACATCCTGATCAACCTGGTGATCGGGTTCAAGAACTTCCTGAACTCGTACGACATCATCGTCGGCCTGACCGACGGTGGCCCCGGCACCTCGACCACGAGCGTCGCGATGTCGATCTTCAAGGGCTTCAACGGCGGCGACTACGCCTACCAGATGGCCAACGCCACGATCTTCTTCATCATCGCGGTCGTCATCGCCGTGATCCAGCTGCGGGCGACCCGCGGGAAGGCAGCGCTCTGATGACCATCCAGACACCCCTCCGTCCGGGGACGACGAAGACGGGCAGCATCAGATCGGTCGACGCCGACCGGACCGCCGGCCGCCGCGGCGGCAACGCCAACTGGCCCGTCACCGTCGTCCTCGTGCTCTGCGCGCTCTCGATCCTGGTGCCGCTCTACGTCACCCTGACGATGGCGTTCAAGACGACCGGCCAGGCCGTCGACGGCAACGCGTTCTCGCTGCCGGCACCGTTCAGCGTCGACGGCTTCGTGCAGGCGTGGGAGCTCACCGACTTCCCGCGGGCGTTCGGCGTCTCGGTGCTCGTCGCCGCGATCACCGTCGTCGGCACGATCCTGCTCGCGTCGTTCACGGCGTTCGCGATCGCCCGGAACTGGGACCGTCGGCTGTTCCGCTGGTCGTTCTTCTACCTGCTCGCCGCCATGTTCCTGCCGTTCCCGGTGCTCGCGCTGTCGCAGGTGAAGCTCACCGGCCTCGCACACCTGGACAACCCGTTCGGCGTCGCGCTGCTGCACGTCATGTTCCAGCTGTCGTTCAGCGTGCTGCTGTTCACCGCGTTCCTGCGGTCGATCCCGGCCGAGCTCGAGGAGAGCGCCCGCATCGACGGCGCGAGCACCGGCCAGGTGTTCTGGCGGCTCGTGTTCCCGCTGCTGGCACCGATGAGCGCGACCGTCGGCATCTTCGCGTTCCTGGCGTCGTGGAACGACTTCGTGATGCCGTCGCTGATCACCTCGGACCCGGCGTTGCAGACCCTGCCGGTGCTGCAGCAGATGTTCCAGACCCAGTTCAGCAACAACTACAACGTGTCGTTCGCCTCGTACCTGATGGCGATGGCCCCGGCGATCATCGTCTACCTCGTCACGCAGCGATGGGTGATGGCCGGTGTGACCCAGGGCGCCATCAAGTGAGCAAGACGACCGACCCGGCCGGCACGACCGAACCGACCGACACCACCACGAACCACGAAAGGCCCGTCGTGACCGACACCCTCGCCCAGCCCGCCACCACCAGCGCCGACGAGACCTGGTGGCGCCAGGCGAGCGTCTACCAGATCTACCCCCGCTCCTTCGCGGACGCGAACGGCGACGGCATCGGCGACCTGCCCGGCATCACCGAGCGCGTGCCGTACCTGGCGTCGCTCGGTGTCGAGGCCGTCTGGCTCAGCCCGTTCTACCCGTCCGCCCTCGCCGACGGCGGCTACGACGTCGACGACTACCGCGACGTCGACCCGAAGCTCGGCACGCTCGACGACTTCGACCGGATGGTCGAGGCGCTGCACGCCGCCGGCATCCGGGTGATCGTCGACGTGGTGCCGAACCACACGAGCGACCGGCACGAGTGGTTCCGCGAGGCGCTCGCCGCACCGAAGGGCTCCCCCGCCCGCGACCGGTACGTCTTCCGCGACGGCACCGGACCGTCCGGCGAACAGGCTCCGGCCGACTGGATCTCGATCTTCGGCGGCCCGGCGTGGACCGCGGTCGGCGACGGCCAGTGGTACTTGCACTCCTTCGCCAAGGAGCAGCCCGACCTGAACTGGGCGAACCGCGAGGTCCGCGACGACTTCCTGCACACCCTGCGCTTCTGGTCGGACCGTGGCGTCGACGGCTTCCGCATCGACGTCGCCCACGGGCTCGCGAAGGACCTGCCCTCCGGCGCCCTGCCGACCTGGGCGGAGCTCGCCGAGATCCCGAAGGACGGCTCGCACCCGCTGTGGGACCGCGATGACGTGCACGAGATCTACGCCGAGTGGCGGACCGTGTTCAACGAGTACACCCCCGCCCGCACCGCGGTCGCCGAGGCCTGGGTCGCCGCCGACCGCCGCGCCCGGTACGCCAGCGCCGACGGTCTGGGGCAGGCGTTCAACTTCGACCTGCTCGAGGCCGACTTCGACGCCGGTTCGTTCAAGGAGATCATCGAGTTCAACCTCGGCCTGGCCGAGCAGTCCGGCTCGTCGACCACGTGGGTGTTCTCGAACCACGACGTCGTCCGGCACGCCACCCGCTACGCGCTGCCTGCGCGGAACGGCTCCCCCGACAAGCAGGGCGGCAAGTGGCTGCTCGCCGGTGGGTCGCAGGACGCGCTGGACCGCTCGCTCGGGCTGCGCCGCGCGCAGGCGGCGACCCTGCTCGAGCTCGCACTGCCCGGCTCCGCCTACCTGTACCAGGGCGAGGAGCTCGGTCTGCACGAGGTCGGCGACATCCCCGACGCCGACCGCCAGGACCCCGCGTTCTTCCGGAACCCGGGCGTCGACGTCGGCCGCGACGGCTGCCGTGTCCCGATCCCGTGGACCCGGTCCGGCCCGTCGTTCGGCTTCGGCGACGGCTCCGCGCACCTGCCGCAGCCGGCGTGGTTCGCGAACGCCAGCGTCGAGGCCGAGGACACCGACCCCGACTCGACCCTGAACCTGTACCGGAAGGCCCTCGGGCTGCGCGGCCAGCTGCAGTCCGAGGAGCACCTGGAGTGGCTCGAGACCGGCCGCGACGACGTGCTCGCGTTCCGACGCCCGAACGGCTGGACGAGCGTGACGGTGTTCGGTGACGAGCCCTACGAACTCCCCGCCGGCGAGCTGCTGCTCGCCTCGGCACCGGTGGCAGACGGTGCCCTCACGGGCGTGGGGACGGCCTGGTTGCGTTCCTGACGCAGGGTGCGCGTCGTGGACGCGACCAGGTGACGGACGGGCGCGCCCCGCTCGGCGGCAATGCGAAGCATTGCGCGGGGCGCGCCGACCGAGCTTGCGAGGGAGGACGGTGCAGGCAGGCACCGGGCCTCCCGTCCGCCGTGGGGTCACCATCTCGGGCCGCGACCGGCATCCGAGACGTCAGCCGCTGCCGGTAGGGTCGCCGCATGAGCGGGGCGACGATCAGCGTGCAGGAGTTCGTCATGCGGTTCGGGGACCGGAACGTGGTCGACGGACTGTCGTTCGACGTCGCCGCCGGCGAGACGTTCGGCCTGCTCGGCAGCAACGGCTCCGGCAAGACCACGACGATCCGTGCCCTGCTCGGGATCACCACCCCGACCGCCGGTACCCTGACCATCGACGGCCAGCCCTACCGGCCCGCCACCGGTGGCATCGGGTACCTGCCCGAAGAGCGCGGGCTCTACCGCAAGGAATCCGTCATCGACGTGATGTCCTACTTCGGACGGCTCCGCGGGCTCCGGGGTCCAGAGGCGACGGCCTGGAGCATGGACTACCTGGCACGCGTGGGCCTGGCCGACCGCGCCAAGCTCCGCGTCGACAAGCTCTCCGGCGGGCAGCAGCAGAAGGTGCAGCTCGGCATCACGATCATGGACCGGCCGCGGCTGCTCATCCTCGACGAACCCACGAAGGGCCTCGACCCCGTGAACCGACGGCTGCTGCTCGACCTGGTCGACGAACGGAAGGCCGACGGTGCGACCGTCATCCTCGTGACCCACCACATGGACGAGGTCGAGCGGCTCTGCGACCGGATCCTGCTGCTCAAGGACGGTACCGCCGCCGCCTACGGGTCGATCCCCGACGTGCAGGACGCCTTCGGCGGTGCCGTCGCCCGGGTCGGCCTCGACGGGCCGGTCCCACGCTCGCCGCTGTACAAGCTCGCGCGGCACGAGGGCCACGTCGCCTACCTCGTGCCGACGTCGGCCGCAGCACCGGACGGTGCCGACATCCTCGCGGCGCTGGTGGCGGACGGTGTCCGCGTCACCGCGTTCGAGATGCGTCGGATCCCCCTCGACGAGATCTTCGTGCAGGTCTACGGCCACGACGCGCTCGCCGCCGCGGGGGCAGCAGCGTGAGCCGCCTCGGCACCGTCGTCCGGTTCGAGTTCGTCCGCGCGGTCAAGAAGCCCGCGTTCTGGATCGGCACGCTCGCGCTGCCGGTCGTCATCGTCATCGTGTCCCTGCTCGTCGGCATCGGACAGGCAGCCGGCACCGACTCGGTCGTCTCGGGCTCGTCGGCCACGAAGACCCCGTTCCGCTACGTCGACCACTCCGGGCTGGTGTCCGAGTCCGTCGCGGCGAAGTGGGGCGGGTCGCCGTCCACCGACGCCGACGCCGACCGCGCCGCCGTGCGCTCCGGGGACCTCGACGCCTTCATCTCGTTCCCGTCCTCCCCCTCGACCTCGCCGATCACCGTCGACGCCGCCGACCGCGGCCTGTTCGCGAACGGTGGCTACTCGTCGCTCGCCGAACGGGTGCTCGAGCAGAGCGTCGCCGCGACCGTCGACGACCCCGAGACCGTCGAGCTCCTGCGTTCCCCACCGGCCACCGACGTCACGACCTACGCCGACGGGCAGGTCGCGCCGGGTTGGCTGTCGATCGTTCCGCCGTTCCTGTACGTCGCCGCCTTCTTCGGACTCGTCATCCTGCTCGCGGCACGCATGGTGACCGTCGTGGTCGAGGAGAAGGAGAACCGCATCTCCGAGATGATCCTGACCGCCGTCACCGCCGGCGACCTGATCCGCGGCAAGGTGATCGCGATGCTGCTCGTCGGGTTCGTGCAGGTCGGGGTGTTCGTCATCCCGGGGCTGGTCGGGATGCTCGCCGTCCTGCCACTCGTCGCCTCGCAGCTCGGCGGGCTGACGATCGACCCGTGGCGGATGCTCGTCGGTGCCCTGCTGCTCGTCGGCGGCGTGCTGCTGGCGTCCGGGCTGTTCGTCGCTGTCGGTGCCGCGGTGCCGTCGATCAAGGACGCCTCGGCGCTGCAGTCCGCGGCGATCTTCGCCCTGATCATCCCGCTCTACGCGGCGTTCTTCGTGATGACCACCCCGACGTCGCCCGTCGCCGCGTTCTTCACGTACTTCCCGACGTTCACGCCCGTCACCGCCATGGTGCGGAACGCCGTCGGCTCGCTGAGCGTCACCGAGTCGGTGGTCTGCATCGTCGAGGTGTTCGTCGCCGCCGGCCTGCTGCTCTGGTTCGCCGAGTACCTGTTCCGGCACTCGGTCGCGCAGTACGGATCGAAGGTGACGCTGCGGCAGATCGTGTCGTGGCGGCGGCGGTCGGTCTCCCGTTAGGGACGGCTCTGGGGTTCCCGCTCGGCTTCGCGTGCAGTCTGCTGGTGTTCCGCCGGTCGCTGGCGCTGCGGCGTCTCGCGCTCGGGGACGTCGGCGTCGAGGTCCCACGACGGCAACTCGTGCTGCTTCCAGCCCTGGCGGAGCGTCCGGACCGACCGGTCGAACTCCACCATGACGTCGATGTGGGGCCGGACGAGCATCTGGATCTGCAGTCCCTCGTACACCGCGAGCAGCTGGGTGGCCGCCTGGTACGACGGGATCGCCGATTCCTCGGCACCGTTGTCGAAGTCGCGCTGCAGACCGTTGCTGAGCTGCTCGACGTACTCGTCGAAGCGCTTGCGGAACAGCTCGGCGAAGCCGGACTCGGAACTCGCGACCGTGATCACGCCCGCGAGGACGCGGACGAGCCCCGGGTCGGCGACGTCCTCGGCCAGGGTCAGCCGGACGTGGTCGATCGTGCACGCCGGCGGGGTCTTCCGACGGGTGCCACGCAGCTGCGTCCACCGGTCGTACGTCACCAGCAACAGGGCTTCCCACGCGGGGAACAACCGCTCCACGGTCTCGAGCGGGATGCCCGCGACCTCGGCCACCACCGAGGCGTCGACCGCGTCGAAGGAGTGCAGCCGGTAGGCGCGGATCGCTCCGCGGACGGTGCGCTCGGCGAGGGACTCATCGTCCTCGACGCGTTCGCCGTGCAGGGGTTCCATCCGACCATCCCATCGTGTGCGGTACCCCATTGTCTCGTCCCAGACCGGGGGCCGTCACATCCACGCCGGGTCGGCGTGGACCGGCTCGGCGTGGGCGGGCCGTTCAGCCGGGTCGTCAGCCGACGGTGACGGGGGCTGCCGGGGGCTTCACCCGCTGCTTCGCCCAGACGAAGAAGCCGGTCAGCGTGAAGACGCCGTAGAAGACGTACATGAGACCCGACGCGTAGTACCCGGCCGAGAACAAAAGCGGGACACCGACCAGGTCGACCGCGACCCAGATGAGCCAGAACTCGACCCAGCCCTTCGCCATGCCGTAGGTGGCGAGCAGCGAGCCGACGAAGATCCACGCGTCACTCCACACCGGCTCGTACGACCCGAGGGCGCGGAACACCGGGGTGAGCAGGGCGGTCCCGCCGACCATGCCGACGACCAGCAGGACGCGCGTCCGCCACGACGCCCAGTGCGGTTCGATCACGGTGGACGTGTCGTCGGGCCGGTGGGTCCAGCGGTACCAGCCGTAGATGCTCACGATGATGAACATCACCTGGCGGCCGGCCTGGCCGAGCAGGTTGACGGGGTTCGGGGTGTCGAACAGTGCGCCCATGAAGACGGTGAACAGGAGCGCGTTGCCGACCAGCCCGACGGGCCAGGCCCAGACCTTGCGGCGCATCCCGCCGAGCGCGCTGAGCAGCCCGAAGACGTTGCCGATCACCTCGCGCCAGAGCACCGTCTGGTCGCCGATGACGATCTGCGCGTCGAACAGCCAGCGCACGATGCCCATGGGCCCTCCTCGTTTCCGGTCGGTGCAACGGTCGGGGGACGTCCGGCATTCCGGTGGTGATCGGGGTACAAACATGTCCTCCACAGGGTGGACAAAAATCACCCCCGTTTTGGGTCCATGCGAAAGCATGTTCCTACTTGTCCGCACTTTGGGGGACGAGTACCGTCGTCATCAGAGCGAGTCCAGCCCGCCCGAGCAGCAGATCTGCGCTCCGGAGCCCGGCGACCGCTCTCGGCAAAGGTCAGCCGCGACCCCTCACCCGCGAGGTCGATGACACCGTCCCACCGGCACGACGACCCGAATCACGAGCCGGTGGAATCCAGTGCGCCCCGAACGCACAGAACGGACCCGCCACCATGCACAAGATCGTCACTGGCGCCATCGCCGGCGCAGCCGGCATCGCCCTCCTCCTCGGTGGAGCAGGCACCTTCGCCCTCTGGAACGCCAGTGCCTCCAGCGCCGCGTCCTCGGTGAGCTCCGGCACGCTGACCCTCAGCGCGAACAACGACGGCGCCTGGACGGACATCACGAACGGCCGCTCGACCGCGATCAACCCCACCACCGCCCTGATGGTGCCGGGCAACACGTTCCAGTTCACGCAGACGCTGAACATCGGTGCGACCGGCCAGGACCTCAAGGCGAACCTGACCTACGCCAGCCAGTCGATCACCGGTGACTCCGCACTCCTCGCCGCGACGCAGAAGACCCTCGCCGTGACGTCCTCGAGCGCCACCGTCGTGCAGTCCACGTCGAACGCGAACACCTTCGTCGTCTCGCCGTCGGCGTCGACCTCGACCGTCAAGGTCGTCTTCACGATCACGCTGCCGTCCTCGGCGACGACCGGGCAGAACGGGTCGATCAACGTCGGCGCCCTGGCCTTCACGCTCACCCAGACCGCGATCGGTTCCTGATCCACCGATCGCACTGACGCGGGCCACGACCGGCCCCTGATCCGCCGGTCGTGGCCCGTGCTGGGCCCTTGTGGCCCGTCTGGGCCCTTGTGGCCCGCCTGGGCCCTTGTGGCCCGCACCAGCAGAGGCTCACGAGCACCAGGGGACGCACATGACCGGGACACCGAGGACGACGGGCCGCCACCGCGCGGCACGACGCCACCGGTGGATCCTGCCCGTCGCGCTCGCCCTGGTCGTCGCCGTCGCTACGGCGCTCCTCGGCGTCGGCGGGACCTACGCCCTCTGGAACGGCACCGCCAGCACCGCGGCCACCACCGTGAAGTCCGCGACCGCGACGATCACCGTCGGCACCCTGTCGACGATGAACACCACCGTCCTCGGACCGGGTACCGGAGTCACCGGCACCTTCGCCGTGAAGAACACCGGTTCGATCCCACTGTCGATGCGCGTCGCCACGACGTCCACGAACGTCGCCTACGCGACGAACGCGTCGTCGGCGGCCGTCCTCGGCGAGCTGACGCTCCGTCTGACCAACGTGTCATCGGCTGCGGCCTGCACCGCCGGGCTGTCCGGCGCGAGCGGCCGTCTCGCCGCCTTCGACACCGGTAGCGGTTCGTTCACGCTCCAGCCCGGTGCGAGCACCGTCGGCTGTGTCGAGCTGGTCCTCGACGCCGACGCGCCGCAGAGCGTGTCCGGCGCCGTCACCGACTTCACCCTCACCGTCACCGGAACGCAGGTCTCCGCATGAACCGCCGTCTCCGGCTCGTCGTCGCCGTGCTGCTCACCGCCGTGTTCGTCGGCGGTGGGTCGAGCGCCGCCTGGGCACTGTGGAGTGCGTCCGGCACCACGGCCTCGAGCGTCACGATCGGCAAGGTCTCCGCGTCGATCGCCGGCACGAGCGCGCTGACCACCACCTTCTCGTCCACGGTGACGTCGGTCACGAAGCCGATCACGCTCACCAACTCGGGCTCCATCGCCGGCACCGCGATGACCACCGTGTCCGTCGTCTCCGGCAGCTCGACGGCGCTCGCGCAGGCGGTCACCGTCGTC
Source organism: Curtobacterium sp. PhB78 (assembly GCF_003751685.1). Classification (NCBI taxonomy): domain Bacteria; kingdom Bacillati; phylum Actinomycetota; class Actinomycetes; order Micrococcales; family Microbacteriaceae; genus Curtobacterium; species Curtobacterium sp. PhB78. The sequence goes on along the minus strand of NZ_RKIA01000001.1, from coordinate 336,871 downwards.
GCGTGGCCCGTCGCCACGACCGCGGCGTGCACGACGAACACCGCGGTCGGCAGCGGCTCGGTCACCGGCACCTGGGCGTCACTGCCGAGCATGACGTCCAAGCTCGCCGCCGGCGCCTCGGCCATCTGGTGCACCCGCAGCACGCCCAAGTCCTCGGCGCCGGCATCCGCCACGGCCAACGTGAACGTGAACCTCACCGTGGCGAGCGGCAGTTGGACGTCGGGCGTCGTGCAGGGAGGCTTCTACTTGAACACCTCCGCAGCGGAAGCAGCGCTGACCTGCAACGACCACAGCGGCAACTACGTCGACGTCACCTGGGACGCCGCAGGCCGCCCCAAGGAGACCTGGTACGCCGCCTACGTCGGGACCACGCCGGTCGGACAGAAGGCCCAGGACTACTCGGCGTTCATCACCATCGCCCCGAGCGACATCCCGGCGAGCGCGGGTACCTCCGGCACGCTCACCGTCACCGTCAAGGTCCTCGACAGCGCCGGCAACCCGACCTCGACCGTCGCCGGGAGCGGCCCGGTCACGCTCTTCACGCAGAACAACGGCGCGGCGATCCGGTGCGGCGCGTGACCCGCGCGGCGGCTCGTCCCGAACGTGCGGAGCGCTCCGGTGGGCGTGCGGTCGTGCACGCCGTCGTCCTCGGTCTCAGCACCGGGCTGCTCCTGCTCGTCGCGGCCCTCGCCGTCGTGCTCATCGTCGTCCCCAAGGCCACCGGGTCGATGCCGCTGACGGTCCTGACCCAGTCGATGGAGCCGACGCTGCCCCCGGGCACCCTGCTCGTCGTCCGCCCGACCGCCGTCGACGACATCGAGGTGGGCGACGTCGTCACCTACCAGATCGTCTCCGGCCAGCCGGCCGTCATCAGCCACCGCGTGACCTCGGTGTCCTCGTCGTCGAACGGCGAACGCACCTTCGTGCTCAAGGGCGACAACAACGCGAAGGCGGACCCGCACCCCGTCACCGCCGCGCAGATCCGGGGCGTCGTCTGGTACAGCATCCCCGAGATCGGAGTCGTCAACCAGCTCGTCAACGGGTCGCGGAGCTGGCTCATCCCGACCGTCGCCGGGGTCCTGCTGGCCTACGGCGGTGTGATGATCACCATCGGGACCGTCACGGCCGCCCGCCGACGACGGTCGACGGCCGAGCACGGGCGACGTGCGACGACCGGTCACGGGCGCCGCAGCGCATCGCACCGGGGCTCGGGGCAGGCCCCGGTCTAGGCTCGGTGGACGTGACCGACGGAGTGCAGCGAGCGCGCAAACTGCTCGACGACGCCGCACGCCGGCTCCGCGCCGCCGGGGTGCCGGACGAAGCGCTCGGCGAGTACGTGCAGCCGAAGGCGGTGCTCGGCATCCGCCGCGAAGCGACCATGCGGCCCCTCGGCCGTGTGTGGCGGGTCGGTGCGCTGCTGATCGGCTCGTCGCTCGAGTCCGGCGGTCGGGTCTGGGCCACCGGGGCGATCACCCGGGTCACCGATCCGGGCCGGGCGCAGTTCCAGTCGGTCTCCGCCGAGGTCCGTCGGGCCTACCGCGCGGCTGCGGCGAAGGGACACTTCACGGCCGGCGACACCGTCAACCACGGCGCCACCGCGATCGCGTTGGACGGGACGCTCGTCGGCTCGACCGGGGTGCTCTTCATCGAGGACGACGTGCCGCTCGTCCGCTGGTCACCGGCCGCGGGTTCCGCCGTCCCGCTCGCCGACTACCTGGCCGATCGCGTCGGATTGCTCGTCGAACCGCCACGGGGTGCGACCGACTGACCCGCTATCGTGACGGCATGGACGGACAGCAGCCGCGCGAACGAAGCAACCCCTGGTGGGCGGTGCTGCTCGTCTTCATGTTCGGGGGCGTGCTGTCGCTGGTCGCCGGCCGGATGCTGCCCTGGCAGGACCAGGATCGCCAGGACCCCGACTACTGACGGCTGGCGGAGCCGCCCGACGGTCCGAGACCGAGGCAGAACGCCATCACTGCTTGCTGCACCGGGAGCAGTGCGGCCTTGAACCCGTGCCCGACGAACGCGGGGTGTTCCACGGCATCGGCGCTGACCTCACGGCCACGCACGAACGGCGGACACGGGTCGAAGCGGGCTCCCGTCGGCGCGAGGTCGAGGAGCGCCGCGGTGATCCGGTACGACTCGAGGGCGTCGGCGTGCGCTCCGGGGCCGTCCGTCAGGATCACGTCCGCCGACCGCACGGCAGTCTCGAGGTCGTCGGTCCATGCAGCGCCCGGCGTTGCGAGGCCGGCCGGGCAGCATTGGACCAGGTCGAGTCGCAGGACTCGAGCAGCTTCCTGCCATGCCCTGGCGATGTTGCCGTCCGCCCCGACGAAGAGGAAGCGGAGCGACGAGATCTCCCCACGCTGCCGCAGTGCGTAGAGGTCGGAGAGGACCTCGCACGGGTGGTTCTCGTCGGTCATGGCGTTCACGACAGGCAGCGCATGCGCGGCAACCAGTCCCTCGATGACGGCGAGGTCACGGTGACGCACCACGATGATGTCGACCCAGTTGACGAGGTACCGGGCGACGTCTGCCAGCGCCTCTGGCTTGTCGAGCGTCGTGTCCGGGAACACGATCGGACCGAGCCCCATCAGCGAAGCACCCTGCTCGAACGTCACCCTGGTTCGCAGACTGGTCGGCGGGAAGAACATGGCTGCCGACCCCGCCGTCACCGGTCCCCGGCCGTGCTGGTACGCGTCAGCAAGCTCGAAGACCGCATGGACGTCGGACGGAGACCAGTCATCGAGCTTGGCGAGAGAACGCATCCCACCACCGTAGGGACTGTCAGAGCGCCTTCCTGGACCGGGACGGCGTCAGCCTCAGACGAACTCGTCGTGAAGGTACGGCTCCGATGCGTCGCACCCCGTCACGAGCACGACGCCAGAACGGGAGGGTGCGGGAGCGGTCGGCGTGCACGACACTGTGATCGACATGATTGCCTCGTCTGTGCACGACCACCTTCGCCGCCGCCGATGGAGCAGCATCATCGGGCTGACGCTCGTGATCGTGGTGTCGCTCACCGCCTGCTCCGGCCGTGCGACGCCGGTTGACGACGTCGAGGTCGCTTCCGCCTGGATGGAGAACGTCCAGGATCGGTGGGCGGACCAGCCCGGCGAACTCGGCGCTGGTGCCGGGACCAACGACGCGTCGAGTCGGCTGTCCCTGGGCGTCGCAGACGGCGGCGAGCGCGCACACGTCCGCGTGTCCGTCGCCTGCCAGGGACACGGAACCATCCGCATGGCCGTCTGGGGCGGTCGCATCGCCGACGGCGCTGACACCGGCAGGGAGCTCGCGGCGCGCTCGGTCCAGTGCGGCCACGACGAAGACCTCTACGTCGTGACCTCGGCCGACTCGATCACCATCGGGCCCACGTCGGGCGACTCGACCGTCAGCTGGTACGCCGCCGCCTACGCCGACCTCGCGGCGCAGACGCACTGAGCGGAGCTAGCGGACGGCATCCCACCCTGCGTGCACCTGCGGGGCAGACCAGTTCGGGTCCGGCACCCACCGCGACCAGTCGGTCTCGAACGGGAACGAACCCGCGTGCACGGCCGCGGTGGCATCCTCGCCGGTGCGTTCGATCATCGCGCGGTCCGCTTCCGTGACCAGGCCCTCGTCCGTGTAGAACGCGAGTTCGTCTTCGTCCTTGTTCCGAATCGACCAGCGGCCCGCATCGTCTCGGGTCGCGATGACGTCGAGGGTCCAGTCCTGGCTGTCGAAGCCGACGGAGGTACGCACCCATGGCAGCTCGAGGTTGACGTACCAGTCCGGCAGCCACTGCGTCCCGTCGTGCCAGCGCCACACCGACCACGCTGCGCCCCTCGGGTGCACGCGGACCACGGTCGCTCCGAACCAGCTGTCCTCGACGTAGGAGCCGTCCCAGTCCGAGGGGAGGACGAGCCGCGCGTTCGGTCCGCTGCCGGTACCGGCCCGGCGACGGACCGCGGACCCGAGCGGACTCGCGACCACCGCGACGTCGTCGTCGTCCACGAGGACTCGACCCGCGACGGCGAAGGCGACGGTCCGACCGTGCGAACCGAGCGTGTGCAGACTGCGGAGGACCACGGATTCACCGGCGCGGAACGGTTCGCTCCGCACGTCGTTCGCAACATCGTCGTGCATCCGGTGATGCTCTCACAGCGGCGTCGGGCGATGTCGGTTCCTCGCCACTGGGGGCTTTCTTCGATACGTTGGACGAATGTCGCTCATCGTCGCCGACAGTCTGGTCAAGGAGTTCTCACGCCCCGTCCGGGTGCAGGGTGCGTTCTCGGGTTTGCGGAACCTGTTCACCACGAAGACGATCACGAACCGGGCCGTTGACGGCGTCTCGCTGTCGATCGAGCCGGGCGAGATCGTGGGCTACCTCGGCCCGAACGGCGCCGGGAAGTCGACGACGATCAAGATGCTGACAGGTGTGCTCGTCCCCACGAGTGGCGAGGTCCGAGGTCCGAGTGAACGGTGTCGTGCCGTGGAAGGACCGTTCGGCGAACGCACGCACCATCGGTGCGGTGTTCGGGCAACGCACGCAGTTGTGGTTCGACCTGCCGCTCCGAGACTCGTTCGACGTCCTCGCGAAGCTCTACGGCGTCGCCCCGTCGGCGTACAGACGCACGCTCGACGAGTTCGTGGACCTGCTCGACCTCGGGTCCTTCATCGACCGGCCGGTCCGGACGCTCTCCCTCGGACAGCGGATGCGTGGGGACCTCGTCGCGGCGATGCTGCACGAGCCGCCGGTGCTGTACCTCGACGAGCCGACCGTCGGGCTCGACGTGGTCGCCAAGGCACGCATCCGCGAATTCGTCCGGGAGCGCAACCGCACCGCTGGCACGACGGTCATGCTGACCACCCACGACATCGGTGACGTGGAGCAGTTGTGCCGTCGTGTGGTGATCATCGACGACGGTCGGATCCTGTTCGACGGTGACATCGACGCGCTCCGCCGGGCGTACCTGCCACACCGAACCCTGCGCGTCGAACTGTCCGGGCCGGAGCCGCGCGATTGGTGGGGTGAGGGCGTCGAGCGAGCAGGGACGCACGAGCACGGTGATGCGCACCTCCTCGACCTCCGGTACGACCCGACCGAGGTGTCCACCTCGACCGCGATCGCCCGGACCACGGCCGCGCTGCCGATCGCGGACCTCACGGTCCACGAGCCGGAACTCGAGGACGTGATCACCGAGATCTACACGGCACGCTCGGTGCGCCGTGTCGGCTGACGTCCTGGAGGCCCGCGACCGGCCCGCCGGCCCGCTCGCGGTCCGCCTCGCGTTGGTCGGGCAAGGGCTGCGCTCCGTCCTTGTCTTCCGCGCCGATGTCCTCGTCGGCACGGTGAGCACGGTGATGCGGGTCGTCCTCGTGATGCTCGTGTGGAACGCGGTCTACGGCGACCGCACCTCGGTGAGCGGCGTCGACCGTGCCGACGCCGTCGGGTACGCGGTCCTCGGCGCCCTGTTCGCCGTCGTGTTCCAGCCGTGGCAGTTCTCGTCGCTGAACCGACGGGTGCGCGACGGCAATGTGGTGTTCGACATCATGCGGCCGGTCGGGCTGATCACGCAGACCGTCGCCGCGCAGCTCGGCAGCTCCCTCGCCAACGTGCCGAAGGCGATCGTCGGGCTCGCCCTGGCGCTGCTGCTCGGAGCGGTTCCCGCTCCGAGCACCTGGTGGCAGACCCTCGTGTTCGTGCTCAGCGCCGTCCTCGGTCTGGTCATCGCGATCCAGTGCAACCTCATCGTCGGGCTGACCGCGTTCTGGACCACCGACGTCGGCGGCGCCTACATGATCTACAGCATGGCGGCGGCGTTCTGCTCAGGCTCGCTCATCCCGCTGTGGTTCATGCCGGACGGCCTCGCCGCGGTGCTCCGTGTGCTGCCGTTCAGTGCGCAGATCTTCACCCCGCTCTCGATCTGGTTCGAGCGGACGCCGGGCTGGAACGTCCTCGGTGAGCTCGCCCTGCAGGCCGGTTGGATCGTCGCGCTCGCGTTCGCCGCCCACCTGGTGTGGTTGCGCGCCCTGCGGAGGACGGTGATCAACGGTGGCTAACATCGGACGCACGGTCGCCCCGGGGACCGCCACCGAGCCTCCCGGCTGGTTCCGCCAGTGGCGGATCCTGCTCGCCGCGGCGTTCCGGCAGTCCCTCATCTACAAGGGCAACCTGATCCTGATGATGGCGGGCAGTGCGGCCCTGCAAGGGACGCAGCTGCTGTTCATCGGCGTCCTGCTCGACCGGTTCGGCGTCATCGCCGGCTGGTCGACGGCGCAGATCGCTTTCCTGTACGGGCTGCGGCTCACTGCACACGGCGTCGGGACGGTGTTCTTCGGACAGCACCTGGCGACCGACATGGTGATCCGCGAGGGCGAGTACGACCGCTTCCTGCTCCGCCCCGTACCACCGCTGATCCAGCTGCTGACCAGGTGGTTCAACCTGGGCACCCTCGGCGACCTGGTGCTCGGGCTCGGGATCCTCGTGGCCGCCATCACGCTCGCGCCGATCGACTGGACGCCCTGGCTGGTCGCACTCACCGTGGCGGCCGCGATCGGTGGCGGTCTGCTCGAGGCCGGGCTGCAGATCGGTCTCGCAGGGCTGTCGTTCCGGCTGGGATCCACCCGTGACCTCAAGGTCAGCGTCGACAACACGCTCACCGACTTCGGGGCCTACCCGCTTCCCGTGTTCGGTCCCGCGGGCGTCTTCGCGCTGACGTTCGCGCTGCCGCTGGCGTTCATCGCGTACCTGCCTGCGACCGTCGTGCTCGGCAAGACCGACGAGCTGCTGGTCCCGACGTGGCTCGCTGACATCGCACCCATGGCCGGGCCGCTGATGCTCGCATTCGGATGGTGGTTCTTCATGCGGCAGTCCCGGCACTACACGAGCCCCGGGGCCTGACGCCCCTTGTAGCCGGGGACGTCCTCCTTCGCTTCGCTCGCTCGCCTGCGAGAGCCTCAGAAGTACATGCGCCCCCGCGCGATGTCGGACTCAGCCTGCCGAAGGGCTTCAGCGACTTCGGGGTCGCTCCCCTCGTACCGCGCCGCCCGAGAGCCGAAGTTGGTGTACCGGTGCATGACGAACCACAGCACGAGGAGCACAGCCAGGACCACGCCGGTTCCGATCCACCACCACATGCGGGCAGCGTAGGTGCGACCGATCGCGGGTGCAACCATTGCGAAGCGCCGTTGACGCTCAGGGGCAAGCCGTCGGCAAGAACGGGGCTTCCTCCGCCGGCGGTTCCGATCAAGATCGCATCGCCGTCAACGCGGCGTCGATCTCGTCGCCGAGGTACGGCGCGAGTGTCGTCGCGAACGTGTTCGTCAGGTGTGTCTGGTCGCGGTAGACGAGTACGCCGCCGATCACGGCGGGGCAGACCGTGTCGGTGCAGTACGAGTCCGTGAGGTCGACGAGACGGGCAGCGCCGTGCACGCGGTCGACGGCCTCCGCGGATCCGTCGAACCGTGCGAGGGCGTCGGCACGCGAAGAGTCGCAGGCTGGGGTGGTCGGTCCCGACATCTGACCGACGCACGCAACGACATCGGGGCGTGCTGCAGGGTTGTCGCGGAGCGCGATGATCGGGATACCGGCTTCGGCGGCGGCGCTCCATCCTGTGACGAGTCCGTCGACGACCGTCTGCTCGTCCGTGCTCCCCTCCGGCACCACGACCGGGCCGTTACCGCTCGAGTGCGTCACGATCACGCCGTCCAGGTCGGGGTGTGACCGGAGGTGGTCCATGGCGTTCTGCTTCCAGCCGGTGCACGCGTTGACCTGGCGTCTGGACCCCGCCTGCTGCTCGGCAGTCGTCAGGTAGCAGCTCTGGTGACCGGCGACGTCGATGCGCCAGTTGCGCTGCTCCGCGATCCGCGCGTAGGCGTCCACCAGCACGTTGTTGTGCGAGTCACCGATCGCGATGAGGTGCTTCGAGTACCCGGTGGTCGGACCGAGGGAACACACTCGGAACGTGCTCGAGTCGTTCGACCAGCAGGCTGATCGGTTGGCGTCGTCGGCGACCGCGTTCGCTGCGGACGGCACGCGGACGTCGGCGAGGGCTGGGTTCACGCACGGGTCGGCCGAAGCGATCTCCGCCGCGGCTCCGAAGCACGCGACGTTGCCGGAGCCGAGGCGCTCCGCCAGCAGCGCTGTCCGGACCTGCTGGACGTGGAGGGCCGTGAGCGAGGTCGCGCCCAGCGCCACCACGACCAGGGTGCTCAGCACCCCGTAGACCGCAACCCGGCGGGGTCGGAGGCGCCGGACGCGCGCGGAGAACCGGAGCGGCTCCTCGACGAGCAGGGTGGTGGCCGCGCCGAGGGTCAGCGCACCGACGACGATCACGACCTTGTCCAGCGTGGTCGCTTCGTGGCGCGTGACGATCGGCAGGAGGACGATCGCGGGCCAGTGCCAGAGGTAGACGGCGTACGAGATCCGACCGGTGAAACGGACAGGGGCGACATGACCGACCAACTCGAGTCCCGAATGCGAACCGAGAAGCACGACCAGCGTCGCGGACACGACCGGCAGCACCGCCGCGATGCCCGGGAACGGCGTCGCAGCGGTGATGGCGAACAGCGAGACGACCAGCCCGCCGGCACCGACCCAGGCAACGATCGCCCGGGTCGTCCGCGTCCCACTCGACCGCGGCACGCCCAGGGGAATCGTCGCGGCGAGTCCGCCGAGTGCGAACTCCCACGCTCGCGTCGCCGTCGAGAAGTAGGCAATCCCGGACGCGGTCCCGGTCTGCACGATGCTCCACGTCAGCGAGAGCACCACGACGACGCCGAGCACGACGCGGGTCACGACGACCGGGTCGGCTTGTGCTCGGCGTGCGCGGTGCGCGAACCACAGGACCCCGAGCAGCAGCAGGGGCAGCGCGATGTAGAACTGCTCCTCGACCGACAGTGACCAGAAATGCTGGAACGGGGACGCGCCGTTGCCCTCGGCGAGGTAGTCCACCGAATCGGCCGCGAGCTGCCAGTTCTGGACGTAGACGGCCGAGGCGATGAGCTCCCGGCCGTACTGCCCCCAGAGCGCGCTCGGCACCCAGAGGAGGACCGCGACCCCAGTGGCGACGAGCGTGAGGAAGGCGCCGGGGAGCAGTCGTTTCGCACGACGAGCCCAGAACCCGGCGAGAGCGATCCGGCCGGTCGCGGAGACCTCGCGGAGCAGGTGCCCGGTGATCAGGAAGCCCGAGATCACGAAGAAGACATCGACACCGATGAAACCGCCGGGAAGCCTCGTCGGCCACAGGTGGTACAGCAGCACGGCGAGGACCGCGAACGCGCGGAGCCCCTGCACGTCCCACCGCGTGCTGTCCGCCGCAATGCCACGGCCTGTACGGCGCCCTCGCCGAGTCCGCGACGCCACGGTGATCCCAGCCATCACGAGGAGTCTACGAGCTCACACCCGCACATCGGGCTCCGCTTGTGGCAGATGCCGCAGAGCGGAACTGTCGCGCGACCGGGCTCGTCCCCATCGCCGACGGAACTGAGCCCCGACAGAACCTAATCTTGTCGGATGCTCTCCCGACGCGACGCCGCCGTTCGACTCGACATCACCCTCGAGATGGCGACCCACCACGGAATCCCCTCGCGTCTCAGCGAAGCCGAACTCGACGCGATCGAACAGGATCCGCCCGCGTGGCTCGTGCAGTCCCGAGCGAACCGCACGGGCGCCAAGAAGGTCTGGGTCCGTCTCGAGTGCGTCGTCTGCGCGTTCGCGGAAGAAGCACGGCCGAAGAAGTGGTGGCCCGAGTGGGACTACCTGATGTGCGACTACCACGAGCCGTACCAGGCGCCGGAACCGACTGCGGGGCTCACCCGGCGTGAGGTCGAGGGCATCGGCAGCCGGTTCATCGCCCTCGTCGACGAACGCCCCTGACTGACAGCTCCACCCCACTCGCTGGGTACGGTCCACCCATGCCCTCCGAACGTCGTCGCCTGGTCCTCCCCGGCCAGTACGGCCCCCTGTTCGACGACGGCGGTCCCGCGCTCGTCGTCGAGGCACGCGAGTTCTTCAACGCTCGCCCCGTCCACCGGGCGAAGGCCCACCTCTGGTTGAGTGCCCTGCGCCACCGCGTCCACGAACTCGGTGACCGTGCCGAGCACGTCCAGGTCGACACCCTCCGCGAGGCGTTGACCGGCCGCGACGACCTCGAGGCGATCGATCCACCGTCCCGTACCCTCCGCGCGCAGATCCGGCACTGGGGCCGGGGCACCGTGATCCTTCCGAGCCGCGGGTTCGTGACCGACGAGGACGAGTTCGCGGAGTGGGCGGCGCAGGGCACGGGTCGGTTCCGCATGGAGGACCACTACGAGCGTGTCCGGCGCCGTGAGGGCTGGCTGCTGCGCGACGGCAAGCCGATCGGTGGGAAGTTCAGCCTCGACGACCAGAACCGTCAGCCGCCGCCGAAGGGCGCGACGATCCTCGGGCTGCCCGAGCCCTGGTGGCCGGACGAGGACGACGTCGACGACCAGGTGCGGCACGACCTGGACCGGTGGGAGCGGGACGGCACCGCCCGGTTCGTCGGCCGGGACGACACCCGGCGGTTCGCGGTGACGGCGGACGAGGCCCAGCGTGCGCTCGACGACTTCGTCGCGGTGCGCCTCGGCGACTTCGGGCCGTTCGAGGACGCCACGTTGACGAACGACTGGACGATGGCGCACTCGCTCCTCAGCGTGCCGATGAACCTCGGGGTGCTCGATCCGCGGCAGGCGATCGACGCCGCCCTCGAAGCGCACCGCACCGAGGCCGCCCCGCTCGCCAGCGTCGAGGGCTTCGTCCGCCAGGTCGCTGGGTGGCGCGACTACGTCTGGCACCTCTACTGGTGGTTCGGCGACGACTACGGCGCATCGGAGAACGCCCTCGGCGCGCACGGACGACTCCCCGACTGGTGGCGGGAACTCGACGCGTCGGAGATCGACGCCGTCTGCGTGCGGACCGCGATCGAGGGCCTGCACGACCACGGCTGGCTGCACCACATCCAGCGCCTCATGGTGCTCGGCAACTGGGCACTGCAGCGCGGCTACGACCCGGTGCACCTGACCGAGTGGTTCACCGACGTGTTCGTCGACGGCACCGACTGGGTGATGCCGGCGAACATCATCGGCATGTCCCAGCACGCCGACGGCGGCATGGTCGCCACGAAGCCGTACACGTCGGGCGGTCGCTACATCGACCGGATGTCGGACCACTGCGGGGGCTGCCGGTTCGACCCGACGAAGCGGGTCGGCGACGACGCGTGCCCGTTCACGGCCGGGTACTGGGCGTTCCTGTCGCGCGTCGAACCGGCGCTCCGCGACAACCACCGGATGGCCCGTCCGCTGCAGCAGATGCGGTCGCTGGCGGACCTCGACGAGGTCGTCGCGCAGGAGGCTCGTCGCACCACGCCGTGACGTCACCCGGTCCCGATAGGGTCGTGAGCGTGAGCAACGAGGCATTCGACGACCGCTACGAGCTGCGCGAGTTCGCGCCCGGGACGGATGACGAGGGGGCACCGAACGCCGAGACCGGATCGTGGATGCAGGCCGTCGGCCTCGGCTTCCACGAAGCCGATCCAGACGCCGAAGGTGCAGCGCGCATGGCGTCCCACTTCATCGCCGACGAGGAGACCTTCCTGGGCGTCTACGTCCGGAAGCCCTTCCCCGGTTCCGTCGACGAGACCTGGCCCGCAGGCACCTTCACGTGGTTCCGCAAGGCGCTGAGCTGGGGCGACGGGTCGTCCGTCGACACGCAGGCCATCTCCGCGGTCACGGTCCGGCCCACCGAGCGTCGCCGCGGCATCCTGCGCCGCATGATGACGCACGCGCTCGAGCGCGGTGTCGCCGAGGGCTACGCCGTGGCGTCGCTGACCGCATCCGAGGGCACGATCTACCGCCGCTTCGGCTTCGGCAGCGCGATCCGCGAGCGCGCGGTGCGCGTGCGTCGCGAACGCGCACTCCCCCTCCTCGCCCCGACGTCGGGCTCGGTGTCCGTCGTCACGCCGCAGTGGCTCGCCGACGGCCCCGGCAAGACGGTCTTCGAGCGCTTCCACACCCGCACGCCCGGCTCGATGGTCCGCAACGCCGGCACCTGGCCGATCGTCTTCGGGCTGCTCGGCAACGACGGCCAGAAGGCGAAGGACGTCCGTGCGGCGGTGCACCGTGCCGACGGCTCCGACGAGGTCGACGGCTACGTCACCTGGCGTGTCAAGGAGGACCGGGGTTCCGACACCGCACTCGAGATCGTCGACCTGGTCTACGCGAACGACCAGGCGTACACGGCGCTGTGGGAGTTCCTGCTGTCGATCGACCTGAACGACGTCGTGAAGTACAACCGCTCGCGGCTCGATGACCCGATCGTCGCGGCCCTCGGCGACAACCGTGCCTACGACGTCGATCACGAAGAGGACCACGTCTGGCTGCGCGTCCTCGACGTGGCCGCGGTGCTCGAGTCGCGGCCGTTCGCCGTCGACGGCTCGCTGACACTCGCGGTCACCGATGCGCTCGGCCACACGACCGGCACGTACCGGCTGGACGTCCAGGAGGCCCGTGGCAGCGTCACCCGCATCGCCGACGACGCCGACGCGGCCGGTTCCGACGTCCAGCTCGACGTGGCAGAGCTCGGTGCCCTGCTCATCGGGTCGGTCTCGCCCGTCACCCTGGCGGCCGCCGGCCTGGTCCGCGCTGCGGACACCGCGTCGATCGAGCTGCTGCGCGCGATGCTCCTGCCCCCTCGGACCCCGCACGGCATCACCTACTTCTGATCCACCGCGCGTGCGCCGCACGGCGTAGCCTCCGCGCCATGAGCGACGACGCGGTGGTCGAGTGGCTGCTCGACTCGGACCCGGCGGTCCGGTGGCAGGTCGAGCGTGACCTGACCGGTGCGCCGCCGTCGGTGTGGCAGCAGACCCGGGCACGGGTCGCGACCGAGGGCCTCGGGGCGGCGATGCTCGCACACCAGGACCCTGACGGGCAGTGGGCCGGCGGCGCGTACTTCCCGGCGGACTTCGACTTCGACGGTCCCGAGGCGGGCGAGCCCGGGCAGCCCTACACGGCGACGACCTGGTCGCTGAACGCCCTGCGCGACTGGGGGCTCGACTCCGCGGTCCTCGGGGACACGGCCGCCCGGCTCGCGACGAACAGCCGCTGGGAGTACGAGGACCTGCCCTACTGGAGCGGCGAGGTCGACTGCTGCATCAACGCCTTCACCCTGGCGAACGGCGCCTGGCTCGGTGCCGACGTCGGGCAGCTGGCGGACTGGTTCCTCGACCACCAGCTCGACGACGGCGGCTGGAACTGCGAGTGGATCGAGGGGTCGACGGTGTCGTCGTTCCACTCGACCCTCAACGTGATCGAGGGGCTCCTGCAGCACGAGCAGCTGACCGGCGGCACCCACCCCCGCGCGGCGGAACTCCGAGCGGCTCGACTCCGCGGCACCGAGTACCTGCTCGAACGACGGCTGCTGTTCCGGAAGCACGACGGCGAGCTCGTCGGGCCGTGGGCGACCCGGTTCGCGTACCCGCTGCGCTGGATCTACTCGGCGCTCCGGGTCACCGACCACCTGCGGGTTGCTGCGCTGCAGGACGGTACCGCGCCGGACGCCCGGGCGGCCGAGGCGATCGAGGTCGTCCGTGCCGCCAGGAACGACGACGGGACGTGGACCCAGGGAACGCGGCCGCCGGGTCGGCAGTGGTTCGAGGTCGACGTCCCCGAGGGCGAGCCGTCGAAGTGGCTCACGCTCCACGGCACCCGCGTGCTGCGCTGGTGGGACGCCACCTGAGCTACGCCCGGCGCCGCACCCGCGGGTCGACGAACGCGTAGACCACGTCGACGATCACGTTCGCCGTGACGATCAACAGCGCCGAGAACAACGTGAAGCCGACGACGACCTGCAGGTCGAGGGTGTGCACGGCGTCGATGAGCAGCGCGCCGAGGCCCTGCATCGAGAACACCTTCTCGGTGATGACCGCACCGCCGAGCAGCGACCCGAGGTCGAGCCCGAACAGCGTCACCACCGGCAGGATCGCGGTGCGCAGTCCGTGCCGCACGACGACCTGGCGCTCGCGCAGGCCCTTGGCCCGAGCGGTCCGGACGAAGTCCTGCGACATCGACTCGAGCATCTCGCCACGGGTCAGGCGCGCGTAGATCGCGGCGCTGATGAACGCGAGCACGCACCACGGCAGGATCAGGTGGGTGAACCACCCGACCGGGTCGTCGGTGAACGCGACGTACCCGCTCGTCGGCAGGACCCCGAGCACGAACCCGAACAGCAGGATGCCGAGCAACCCGATCAGGTACGCCGGCGACGAGACCCCGGCGACCGCGACGGTCATCACGGCCCGGTCGACGAACGTGCCGCGACGGAGCGCCGAGACCGCTCCGCCGAACACCCCGGCGACGAGCCACAGCACGGCGGCGCCGACGGCGATCGACGCGGTGACGGGCAGCCGGGACAGGATCAGGTCGGTGACGCTCTCGTGCAGCTGGAACGAGTACCCGAAGCACGGTGCGGCGCAGGTGATCACGGATGCGCCGCTGCCGAACGTGCGGCCGGTGAAGATCCCCGCCAGGTAGGCGCCGAACTGCGCCAGCCACGGCTTGTCGGTGCCCAGGAACGCCTGCACCTCACGCAGCCGGTCCGGCGTGCAGGGCTTGTCGCAGATCGCCCGCGCGGGGTTCGTCGGCAGCAGCATGAACAGTGCGTAGGTGATCGCGGCGACGACGAGCAGCACGACGGCTGCACCGAGGACTCGGATCGCGATGAAGCGGAAGGTGCTCATCGGCGTGCTCCTCTCGGGTCGAGGGCGTCACGCAGGGCGTCGCCGAGCACGTTGAACGCGAGGGTGATGAGGAACAGTGCCACTCCGGGGAACACGAGGTACATCGGGTCGGTCTGCACCCAACCGACGGCGTCGCCGATGCTGCGGCCCCACGAGGGCGTCGGCGGGGTCACGCCGACCGCCAGGAACGACAGCGCGGCTTCGGCGCCGATCATCGACGGGATCGAGATCGTCGCGTAGACGGTGATCGTCGCCGCCAGGTTCGGCAGCAGCTGGGTGCGGATGACGTGCCACCGGCCAGCGCCCATCGCCGTGGAGGCGACGACGTAGTTCCGACTGACGAGCGACAGTGTCTGGCCGCGGACCACGCGGGCGACGGACGGCCAGCCGAAGAACCCGATGACGAGCACGACCAGGACGGGCTTCGGGAACGACGTCGGCACGATCGCGGTCAGGGCGATCATGAAGACGAGCGACGGGAAGCCGAAGATCACGTCGACCACCCGGGAGAGCACGCGGTCGTACCAGCCGCCGAAGAAGCCGGTGGTGACGCCGACGAGCACCCCGATGACGATCGACAGGAAGGTCGCGGCGAGTCCGATGCCGAGCGACGTCCGGGCACCGTACGTCACGATCGCGAACAGGTCGCGACCCGTCAGCGGCTCGACGCCGAACCAGTGCTCGGCGCTGATCCCCCCGCCGAAGCCCTTCGGCGCCCCGAACGAGTTGAGCGCGTCGATGTCGTACCCGTACGGGTCCTGCCCGGTGACGGCACTGATGAGCGGCGCCGCGACGGCGACCACGAGGAACACGACGATGACGACGGCCGAGGTCACGGCCCATCGGTCCTGCCGGATGCGGCGCACCACGGCGCGGAAGCCGGTGGTGCGTCCGGACGAGGCCACGGGGCGCTCGACGACGTTGGCGGTCACGAGGCCACTCCTTCCCAGGCGCGCCAGGCTTCGCGGCGGGCCGCCTGTCGCACGGGATCGGCGACGGGCGCCGCTGCGAGCAGCATGCGCGTGTAGTCCTGCTGCGGGTCGTCGAGCACGGCGTCCGTGGTCCCTCGCTCGACCACGCGACCGTGGTGCAGGACGACGACCTCGTCAGCGAGCTGCCGGACGACCGCGAGGTCGTGGCTGATGAGGAGCATGCCGAACCCGAACTCGTCCTGCAGCTGCGCGAGCAGGTCGAGCACGGCCGCCTGCACGGTCACGTCGAGTGCCGATGTGGGCTCGTCGGCGATGACGAGCGCCGGACGGAGCGCCAAGGCCCGCGCGACGGCGACGCGCTGGCGCTGCCCGCCGGAGAGCTGGTGCGGGAACCGCTCGGCCCACGACGGGTCGAGCTGCACGGCGGTCAGCAGTTCACGGACGCGTTCCGCACGATCGGCCGCCGAGGCCGTCCCGTGCACGAGCAACGGCTCGGCGGTGCTCCAGCCGATGGTCTGCCGCGGGTTGAGCGACGACGCCGGGTCCTGGAAGACGATGCCGACGCGGCTGCGGAGCTCGCGGAGCCGTCGGCCCCTGGCGGTCCGCAGGTCGCTGCCGTCGACCTCGACCGAGCCCTCGACGACGGGCACCAGGCCCGCCAGCGCACGTCCGATGGTCGACTTGCCGGACCCGGACTCCCCGACCAGCCCGACGGTCTCGCCGGCGCGCAGGTCCAGGTCGATGCCCGACACGGTCGGTCCGCCGCGGCGCGAGTACCGCACGGCGACGTCGCGCAGCTGCGCGACCGGCATCCGGGAGGCGCGACTCGCCTCCGCGAGACTCGCTTCGGTCGGACCGAAACTCGCGTTCGACGACACGGCGTGCGTCCCGGGGGCCGCGTCCTGTCGTCCAGGCCGAGTCTCGGGGTCCGCAGCCGGCGTGGCGGAAGCGGGACGGGCCTCCAGGGATGGCACGGCGGCGAGGAGCTCGCGCGTGTAGTCGGCGGACGGGTGCGCGAAGACCTCGGCGACCGTGCCGTGCTCGACGGGGTCGCCGCGGCGCATCACCAGGAGTTCGTCCGCGACGTCCGCCACCACACCCATGTCGTGCGTGATGAGCAGGACGGCCAAGGAGCGCTCGCGACCGAGTCGGCGGAGCAGGTCGAGGATCCCGGCCTGCACCGTGACGTCCAGCGCGGTCGTCGGCTCGTCGGCGATCAGCGCGACCGGGTCCCCGGCCAGGGCCATCGCGATCATGGCGCGCTGCAACTGCCCGCCGGACAGTTCGTGCGGGTAGGCCTTGCGGATCCGCTCGGGGTCGGTGAGGCCTGCGGCACGCAGCAGCTCGTCGACGCGCGCGGAGACCGCTGCACGGTCGAGGTCCGTCGGGTGCGCCCGGATCGCCTCGGCGACCTGCGTGCCGATGGACAGCACCGGCGTGAACGAGTTCATCGGTTCCTGGAACACGACGCCGATGCCGGCGCCGCGAACGGCACGGAGCGTGTCGTCGGAGGCGCCGACGAGCTCCTCGCCACGGAACCGGACGCTGCCGGAGACCCGCGCCTCGGGCGGCAGCAGGCCGAGCACGCTCATGGCGCTGACGGACTTGCCGGAGCCGGACTCCCCCACGAGGGCGAGCACACGACCGGGGGTCAGGGTGAAGGAGACGTCACGGACGACGGGCTCCGCGTCGCCGAACGCGACGTGGAGCCCCTCGACCTCGAGCAGCGGCGAACTCACTTCGCGAGCGAGACCTTGAGGTAGTTCGGGTACGCCGGGAAGTCCGCGATCTGGAAGTTCTGCACGTTCGAACCGGCCAGGAACGACTGCTTCGCGTAGGTCAGCGGGACGATCGGCGCGTCGGCCATGATCTTCTTGTCCGCTTCGACCCACAGCTTCTGCGCGTCCTGCTGGTCGACGGTGGCGCTGGCCTTCTTGATCAGCGCGTCGACCTCGGGGTTGCTGTACTTCGAGACGTTGTAGCCGCCGCCACCGATCTGCGACGAGTCGTAGAGCGGCTGGATGTTGGCGTTCGCGCTCGGGAAGTCCGGCTGCCAGCTGAACAGCGCCAGGTCGAAGTCGGTGCCGTCGGTCGTCGCGGTGTAGAACGAGTCCGCGTCGAGCGGCTTCAGCGTGACGGTGATGCCGGCGCGCTTGAGGCCGGACTGCAGCGCCTGCGCCTGGGCGAGGTAGGTCGGGTCGTTCTGGGTCGCCAGGGTCAGCTTGAGGTCGGACACGCCCGCGTCCTTGAGGAGCTGCTTCGCCTTCGCGACGTCACCGTTCGCGCCGGGCTTGTACAGGTCGTGGTCCTCGCGGCCCGCGATGCCCGGGGTGATGAGGGTCGTGGCGTACGAACCGGCGAGCGCGCCGCCCGCAGCGATCCGGTACGACTTCTTGTCGACGGCGTACTGCAGGGCCTGACGGACCTTGAGGTCCTTGAGCGATCCCTTCTGGGTGTTGATCGCCATGTAGTTGATCGGGCCGGCCTTCGACGTGGCGAGGCGGTCCTGGGCGGCGGGGTTGCTCCGCACCTGGTTCAGCTCGGCTGCGCCGAGGTAGCTCGCGCCGAAGGAGTCCTTCGCGTCACCGTTGTCGGCGATCAGCGTCTGCGTGACGGTCGACGGATCCTGGCTCTCCTTGAACACGACCTTCGACGGGCCGGCGGTGCGGACGTCGTCGGTCTTCGCGCTCCACTCCTTGTTCCGGACGAGGGTGATCTGCGAGCCCTGGGTGTTCGACTGCACCTGGTACGGCCCGGACGCGACCGGCTTGCTGTCGTACGCACCCGTGTCCGTGCCGTCGCCGTCGGGAACCGGAGCGAACGCCGGCATCGACACGAGCCACGGCCAGTCGCCGTACGCGGCGTTGAGCTTGAAGACGATGGTCGAGTCGTCAGGCGTCTCGATACTGTCGAGGGTCTTGCCGTCGAACGGGCCCTTGTAGTCCTCGCCACCGACCAGGAGCGACTTGTGGTAGCTCAGGCCACCGGTCAGGGTCGGCGCGAACGAGCGCTCGATGCCCCACTTGATGTCCTTCGTGGTGATCGGCGTGCCGTCCTGGAACTTCAGCCCGTCCTTCAGGTGGTACGTCCAGGTCTTGCCGCCGTCGCTCGAGTCGCCGGTGTTCGTCGCCAGGTCCGGCACGACCTTGGCGGCCTTGCCGGGCTCGACGTCCCACGCCGTCAGCCGGCGGAGCACCAGACCCAAGGTGGTGATGTTCAGGTTCTGGCTCGTCGCCGGGTCGAGGTGCACCGCGGTGGCCGTCGTCAGGATGTTGAGCGTGCCGCCCTTGGCCGTGCCGTCACCGTCGTCGGACGAGCTCCCACCCGAGCAGCCGGTCAGGACCAGGGCTGCTGCTGCGGCGACGGCCGCGGTGATCGTCAAGCGGTTCGGGCGTCTCATGACGGTGGTGCTCCTCGTGGGAAGGGTGGTGGCGACCGTGCTGCAGCCGCTGTGGTTGCACGGACCGGGTCGCCGGGCGGCGTCCATCCTGACACCGCGGCGGTCGCCCGTCCGAATCACACGTGCGACAGACGTCGTACGACGAAACAATCCAAGTCCCGTGCGACGTCCGTCTATTCCCGATGGATCTGCACCGAGTCCACCCGAGGGGCGTGGGTCAGCGGTCGAACAGGCCCCCGAGGAAGTCGTTGCCCAGGTTCGAGGCCTGCTCGCCGAGGCCCGACGCCTGCTCGCCGAGGCCGCCGAGGAGCTGCTCGCCCTCGCCCGCGATCCCCTCGAAGCCGCCGCCGAGGTCGGCACCGAGGTCGGCCAGTCCGAGGTCGCCGATGCCCGAGGCGATGCCGTCGAAGTCGACGCCGAGGTTCGCGGCCTCGGCGAGCACGGGCCCGGCTGCGGCGCTCAGCACCGCTCCCCCGGCGACCGCGACACCGATGCCGCCGAGCGCCATCGCGCCGGCGCCGACCGCGGCACCGCCGGCGAAGGCACCACCACGCCCGCGGCCGTTGCCGTTGCCGTTGCTCGAGCCGCCGAGGACGCGGCGGATCAGGCCCGGACGGCGGACCTCGCCGCGGGTCATCGCGCGCGCCATGCCGCCCGCCGAGTCGTCGCGCAGGTGCTCGTGCGGCGGGAGTTCGGAGTTCAGGCGGTTGCGCACCTGCTGCCGCTGCGCCGGGGTGAGGCGGGCGAAGGCGTCGTGGTGGACCTGCTCGAGCTGGTCCGGTGACGAGGTGCGGAGCAGGTAGTCGTACTTCGCGAGTGCGACCTTGTCCGAGTCGGCCGGACCGTGCGGCTGCGGCTGGCCGTACTGCTGCCGGGGTGCCTGCTCGTACTGCTGCCGGGGTGCCTGCCCGTGCTGCTGCTGCTGGCCGTACTGCTGCTGGGGCCGCTGCTGCTGGCTCCGGTCGTCGCCCGTCAGCCGGTCCGCTGCACCGCGGACGACGTCACGCCAGTCGGTCCCGCCAGCGCGCTGCGCTCCGTTGCCGGGCGCACCGTCCCCCTGCCCACGCTTCTGGAGCTGCTTGTCGATGACCTTCGAGGCCATGCCGAGGATGCGGTTGAAGTTCGCCATCCCCCGACCTTTGTGGATGCACATGTGCGCTCCCAGCGACGAACCGGCGGGTCGCCCGCACATCCGGCGGGAAACCGCTGTGAGCAACGACCGGAATGTCACCGGACAGTTCGTCGTAGGCTTGACCCGGTCGCGCCACCGCCGGAGCGCGATCCGGGCGAAAGCACGAAGCCCGGGACTGCGACAACAGTTCCGGGCTTCGATTTGCCTTCCGAGTGGAAAGCCAAGGGATGAACCAACCATCCCGAGTCCAACGCTCGGAACCGATGGTAGCCGAGCACGCTCGGCGACGCATCCCTTGGTCGAAGCTCCTCGTGTCAGCCGGCGACGACACCAGGAGGTCACCGATGTCGAACGACACCGATGATCGGTCCAGGCGTCGGGTGCCCTGGCTGGGGATCGCGAGCTTGCTCGTGACCGTGGTCAGGCTCCTGATCGACCTGTCCCGCAGGGACTGAGGACCCGGGTGTCCCGCATCGCGCTCAACGGTGCGGGACACCTGTCGTCACGCGAGCAGCTGTGCCGCTCGCACGACGAAGGCAGCCGACGCCGCCAGCCCGAGGATGACCGCTGCGAGTGATACTCCGAACCCGGTGATCCGTTGCCCGGTGAGCTGCCCGGCGCGTGCCAGACCGATCGCGCCGAAGACGATCCCCAGGATCCCGGGGATCGCGAACACGTTGACGATGAACCCGAGCAGCGCGAGGACCAGCCCGGCGTACCCGAACGGATTCGCTGCACGGGTCGCCCGGTCCTTGGCGATCCGGGCCTTCCGCCCTCGGAGCGGTTGCTCGGTGACGGCCGCGCGGTACTCCGACGGCGCGGGCGGGCGCGGTGCCGGCTCCCACTGTGGCGCGGGGACAGCTACAGCAGGTTGGGGTGCGAGTGCTCCCCAACGTGCTCCGTCCCACCACCGTGTGCGGTTCGAGTCTTGCGGGTCCGGGTACCACCCGGCGATCGGCAGCGTCACTGTGCTCCCCTCCGTTGCCTCCGAGGAGGCTACGGAGCCGGTGTCGTCACGCGCACGCCCCAGTCGTGGTGCCACGCGGCACGCCCCGTCAGGACAGGACGCGCGCCAGGTACGCGTTGCGGAACCGGCCCGTGGGGTCGACATCGCGGGCGACCGCAGCGAAGTCCGACAGCCGCGGGTACGCCTCGTGCAGCCGCTCGACGCTCACGCCGGACACCTTGCCCCAGTGCGGCCGCGGGTCGAAGGGCGCGAGCGCTTCCTCGATCCGCGTCACCGCGGCCGCCACGGCAGCGGCGTCCCGGCGGAAGGTGAAGTGGATGCCGACCGACTGCCGACCGGACGACGGCGCGAGCCAGGCGGTGTCGGGTGCGATCGTGCGGATCTCGGCGGCGATGAGGATCGGCGCGAACACCGACTCGAGCGGACGGAGGGCCTCGAGCGCGGACACTGCCGACGCTGCCGGGATCAAGTACTCGGCCTGGATCTCGGCACCGGTCGACGGCGTGAACGAGGACCGGAAGTGCGGCAGCCGCTCGGCCCACGGCCCGGGGACGCCGCCCTGCTCGGTGACGCCGGCGGGGTCGTTCTCCCCCGGGTGCACGGGGCCGGTGGCTGGCCGCGCTCCGAGGCCGACGAGGTCGACGGTGGGCGAGGGGTCGTCCACGCGGTGCTTCACCCAGACCTGCCGGGCACCGCGGTCGTCGAACGAGGTGAACATCGACACCGAGTAGGCGTCGGACATGACCTGGTCGAAGTGGGCGGACACCGCGTCCCACGGCAGGTCGAGGTGCACCGTCGTGGCGACCTCGAACGTCGGCTCGATCGCGAGCTCCACCGTGGTGACGACCCCGAGCGCGCCGATGGCCACCCGGTGGGCGTCGAGGGCCCCGTCCGGCGAGGACGCATCGACGTGCTCGATCGCGCCGGAAGCGCGGACGACGTCGAGCCCGACCACCGCCTGCGCGAGCGACGGGTTGCGGACGCCGGAGCCGTGCGTGCCCGTGGCGACGGCCCCGGCCGTGGAGATGTGCGGCAGGGACGCGAGGTTCCCGAGTGCCCAGCCACGGGCCTCCAGACCGGCCGCGACCTGACTGTGCGTCATGCCGGCGGCCACGCGGACCACACGACGCGACGTGTCGATGTCGAGCACCGGTGGCAGGTCCTGCAACGACACCTGCACGGCGTCGGTGTCGGCGATCGTGTTGAAGGAGTGCCGTGAGCCGAGCGCCGTCAGGCGCGGGGTCGACGCGACCAGTTCCTGCAACGCGGCCACCGACGTCGGACGCGCCAGACCGGACGCCCGGTAGGTGACGTTGCCCGCCCAGTTCGTCCGCGTGCGCTGCTCTGCGATCACGTCGCTCATCGTACGGTCCGCGTCCCTCAGAAGCCGCGGTCGAGACGGTGCCACGTCTGCTGGAGACGCAGCTCGTCACGGAAGCCGCGGGCGGTGGTGTGCTCGTCGATGACCAGGAACTCGGTGCCGACCATGGTGGCGAGGTCCTCGACCACCTGCAGACCGACGGCCGTCGTCATCACGGTGTGGTGGGCGGCGCCCGCGGTGAGCCAGGCCTCGGCGGCGACGGGGAACGACGGGCGCGGCTCCCAGACGGCACGGCCGACGGGGAGCTTCGGCAGTGCTTCGGTCGGCGGCACGACGTCGACGACGTTCGCCGTCAAGCGGAAGCCGTCGCGGGTGTCGGAGAGCGCGACCACCACGGCCTCGCCGGAGTCGGCGGTGAAGACCAGGCGGACCGGGTCGTCCTTGCCGCCGATGCCGAGCGGGTGGATCTCCAGCGTCGGCTTCGTGGTGGTGAGCGTGGGCGAGACCTCGAGCATGTGGGCACCGAGGATCTTCTCGGCTCCGGGCGTGAGGTCGTAGGTGTAGTCCTCCATCAGGCTCGCGCCACCGGGCAGTCCGGCGCCGGCGACGTTCATCGCACGGACCAGGACGGCCGTCTTCCAGTCGCCCTCGGCGCCGAAGCCGTAGCCGTCCGCCATCAGGCGCTGGACCGCGAGGCCGGGCAGCTGCTTGAGCGAGCCGAGGTCCTCGAAGTTGGTCGTGAAGGCGGCGGACCCGTTCTGCGCGAGCAGGGTGCGGAGGCCGATCTCGATGGCGGCGCCGTCGCGGAGCGCGCTCCTGCGTTCGCCCCCCTCTTGGAGTTCCGGTACGAGGTCGTAGGACGCGTCGTAGGTGGCGAGCAGCGCGTCGATCTCGTGGTCCGACGCGGCGGACACGGCCGCTGCCAGCTCGTTCACCGCCCAGGTGTTCACCTGCACGCCGAGCTCGATCTCCGCCTCGGTCTTGTCGCCCTCGGTGACGGCGACGTAGCGCATGTTGTCGCCGAAGCGGGTGAGCTTCAGCTCACGGACTGCTGCGGCGCCGGCTGCGGCGCGGGTCCAGTTCGACACGCGCTGCTGCACCCAGGGGTCCGAGACGTGGCCCACCGCGGTGGCGTGCCGGACGCCGAGGCGCGCCAGGGCGTAGCCGAACTCACGGTCGCCGTGCGCTGCCTGGTTGAGGTTCATGAAGTCGAAGTCGATGTCCGCCCACGGCAGCGTGACGTTCGCCTGCGTGTGCAGGTGCAGCAGCGGCTTCGTCAGCGCCTGCAGGCCGCCGATCCACATCTTCGCGGGGCTGAAGGTGTGCATCCAGGTGGTGACGCCGATGACCTTGTCGTCGGCGCTGGCCTCGATCAGGGCGCGCCGGATGCCGTCGGCGTCCTTCAGGACCGGCTTCCAGACCAGCTTGACCGGCAGGGCGCCGGCCAGCTCGGCGTGCACGGCCTTGCTCTGTTCCTCGACCTGGCGCAGCGTCTCCTCGCCGTACAGCCCCTGGGAGCCGGTGAGGAACCAGACCTCGTAGCCGTCGAGAGTGGCCTGGGGGTCGACGGTGGTGTCGTGCGTCGGGGTGTCCTGCGTCATCGCATGGCTCCTTCGGGGTTCTGTCCGTAGACGTTCTGGTAGCGATCGAAGAGTCGATCGATGTCTGCTTGCGCGATCGGGACCACGTCCCCGCCCTGCTTCGCGATGTGCACGGTGCGGGCGACGTCCTCGCACATCACGGCGGCCTTGACGGCGTCCTTCGCGTCCTTGCCGATGGTGAAGACGCCGTGGTTCTGCATGAGGACCGCGCGGGATCGGTGGCCGGTCAGCGTCTCGACGATGCCGTGGCCGATGGAGTCGTCGCCGATGATCGCGAACGGCCCGACGGGGATCGGCCCGCCGAACTCGTCCGCCATCGCGGTGATCACGCACGGGATGGGTTCCGCTCGTGCGGCCCACGCCGTCGCGTACGTCGAGTGGGTGTGCACGACACCGCCGACCTCGGGCATGTTCCGGTACACGTGGGCGTGCGCGGCGGTGTCGGAGGACGGCCCGTGCGCGTTGCCCCAACCGTCGGCCGGCTCGCCGTCGAGGGTGCAGACGACCTGGTTCTCCGGCGTCAGGTCGTCGCTCGAGACGCCGCTCGGCTTGATCACGAACAGGTCGGTGCCGGGCACACGCTCGGAGACGTTGCCGCCGGTCCAGATCACCAGGCCGTAGCGGACGAGTTCGCCGTGCAGGCGGGCGATGCGTTCCCGCGTCCTCGCCACCGCCTGGCGCGTGGTCTCGTCGATCGCGTCCGTCATCGGGTCACTTCCTCTGTCTGGAGGCGCGGGTCGGCGCCGTCGGTCTGCTCGGTCGGGCGCGTGGTCGCGCTGGGGCGGGTCGCCGCCGCCGCCACGTCCTGCACGGGCAGTGCGGCCCGGTAGCGGCCCAGGTAGGTCTGGAAGCCGTCGACGTCGGCCGGCTCGGGCTCGGCCACGTGCACGGCGTCCCCGCCGAACACGGTGTCCGACAGGAAGTCGGCGAGCTGTTGGTCGGTGTGCTCGAGGTAGGCGGCCAGGACGGCGATGCCCCAGGCCCCGCCCTCGCCCGCGGTCTCCTCGAGGGCGATCGGCACCCGCAGAGCCGCGGCGAGCAGTCGCTGCGGGGCACCCGGCGTGCGGAAGAGCCCGCCGTGCGCGGTCATCCGGTCGACGTGCACCTGCTCGCCGTGCAGCACGTCCATGCCGATCGCCAGGGTCGCGAAGGCGCCGTGCACCTCGGAGCGCACCAGGTTGCCGAGCGTGAAGCGAGCGCCGGGGGTGCGGAGCAGCAGGGGCCGGCCGTCCTCGACGTGGGTGACCGGTTCACCGGCCAGGTAGTTGAACGAGAGCAGGCCGCCGGCGTCGGGGTCGGTGCTGTCCGCGATCGATTCGGTGAGCAGTGTCGCGTAGACGGTGTCGACGTCGAGCGGCTGCCCGGCCGCTTCGGCGAACCGTCCGAAGACCTTCGCCCAGCTCGCGATCTCGCTCGCGCCGTTGTTGCAGTGCACCATCGCCACGGCGTCGCCCGCCGGGGTGGTCACGACGTCGAGTTCCTCGTGGGGGGTGCTGAGCGGGTGCTCGAGGACCACCATCGCGAAGATGCTCGTGCCGACGCTGACGTTGCCGGTGCGGGGTGCGACGGCGTTCGTCGCGACCATGCCGGTGCCGGCGTCACCCTCGGGCGGGCAGAGCGGCGCGCCCGGTTCGAGCGTGCCGGTGGGGTCGAGCCACGCGGCGCCCTCGGGGGTCAGCTCACCGGCTTCGGCACCGGCGACGAGGACCTCGGGCAGCAGGGACCGCAGGTCCGGCACGCCGATCAGGTCCTGCGCGGTGGCGAGCATGGCATGGTCGAAGTCCTTCGCGCCCGGGTCTCCAGGGCCGCTGTCGACGGGACCGCCCTCGATCGGGAACACACCAGAGGCATCCCCGACGCCGAGCACGTTGCGTCCGGTGAGTCGTCGGTGCACGTAGCCCGCGAGCGTCGTGATGCCCGCGACCTCGGCCACGTGCGGTTCCTCGTCGAGGACCGCCTGGTACAGGTGTGCGATCGACCAGCGGAGTGGCACGTTGAAGGCCAGTGCCTCACTGAGCTGTTCGGCTGCGGGCCCGGTCGAGGTGTTCCGCCAGGTCCGGAACGGCACGAGCAGGTCACCCGCGGCGTCGAACGCCAGGTAGCCGTGCATCATCGCGCTCACGCCGACCGCGCGGAACGTGGTCGGACGCACGCCGAACTGCGCTTCGACGTCGGCGACGAGCGCGGCGTACGCGGCCCGGAGGCCGGTCTCGACGGCGTCGAGCGAGTAGGTCCAGCGGCCGTCGACGAACTCGTTCTCCCACTCGTGGGAGCCGGCGGCGATGGGCACGAGGTCCTCGTCCACCAGGCATGCCTTGATGCGGGTGGAGCCGAGCTCGATCCCGAGTGTCGTGCGGCCGTTCGCGACCTGCTGGGTGGGGTCGTCGCCCATGCGTTCCTCCAGAACTCCGTCGTCCTCCGTGAGCGCTCACATCCTGGCACGTGAGCGCTCACTCTCGCAACGTCCGGGCGCGCCGCCGGTCTCGCCCGCCCCACCAGTCGAGACACCCCGCTCAGTTCTCCCGGCCGGTCACAAACTGTCGTCCGGAGCAACTACAGCCGACCATTCCTGACCGGTCGACGTCCTACGCACGACAGGTCGTGACCGTGCGACGAACGAGGGCGACGACGACGTGCGATCCATCGGCGCCCCACACCCGCGCACGTCCCGACCACCCACCGCCCCACACTCGCGCGTGTCCTGACCACCCGCTGCCCTGTACCCACGCGTGTCCTGACCACCCACTGCCCTGCACCCGCGCATGCCGGCTCGCCGGACCGTGTCACCCCGAACGGCCGCGCCCGGTGCGGTCACGACACCCCGTTGCCTCGCCGCGGCGCGGTCACGAACTGTCAGCTGGAGGCACCCCGGGCGCCGGTTCGTGACCACTTGGGCATGGAGGACGGGGTGTCGTGACCGCTCAGTGCAGACCGCAACGCGAACCGCAACGCGAACCGGAACCGGACCCGGCACCGGAACCGGAACCGGCACCGGCATCGGCACCGGCATCGGCGCGACGGACGACCGCCCTACGCGCCGGCGGTGCTCTCGCGGATGACGAGGGCCGGGGTGACCGTCGCCGAGGCCGCCGCACCGCCGTCGATCAGACCGAGCAACGCCTGCCCGGCCACGCGCCCGAGCTCCTCGAGCCGCAGGTCCACCGTCGTCAGCGGCGGCCTCGAGGCGAGCGCCATCACGTCCCAGTCGTCGTACCCGGTGACGGCGACGTCCTCGGGGATGGACCGCCCGAGCTCCCGCAGCCGATCGCACACGCCGCGGGCGATCTGATCGCTGCCGCACACGATCGCGTCGACGTCGGGCGACTGCCGCGCGAGCACGTCGACGGCCTGGCGCCCCCACCGCTCCGACCACTCGCCGAACAGCGGCGGCGTGACCAGTCGTGACCCGAGCACGGAGGCCGCTCCCGCCACCCGGCGTTCGGCGGAACGATGCCGCGCGGGCCCGGTGACGACGGCGACCCGCTGCCGCCCGAGCGTCAGCACGTGCGAGGCGACGAGCGCGGACCCGGCGGAGTCGTCGAGGGTGATCGACACGTCGTCGGCCGAGGTCGACGGCGTGAACGCGTACACGACCGGGATCGCCACGTCGATCGGCGGTCGCGGGTCGGCGGAGCGTCCGGTCACGATGATCCCGTCGACGCCGCGGGCTGCGAGGGAGCGGAGGTAGTGGGCCTCGCGGACGTGGTCGTCGCGGGTGTCGCAGAGCAGGACCGCCATCTGCCCGGCGGACAGGGCGTCCTCGGCACCGAGGAGCACGGGGATCGAGAACCGACCGAAGGAGTCGGTGGTGATCATGCCGACCGTGTAGGTCCGACCGGAGGACAGCGCACGGGCCCGGGCGTCGCCGACGAACCCGAGCTTCTCGGCGGCGTCCTTGACCCGTGCCCGGGTGGAGTCGCGGAGCTGTCCGGTGCCGTTGAGCGCCTTCGACGCCGTGCCGATCGACACCCCGGCGAGCGCGGCGACGTCGGTGATCCGGACGGGCTGCGTGCTGCGGTCGGCACCGGTGCGCTCGAGGGTCACGGCAAGTTCCTTTCCGGATCGCGGGACGTGACGATGAGCATACGCAGAAAACCCACCACTCCTCTTGCGTGGCGAAGACCAGTGTCGTAACGTCCACCGCAGAAACCGTTTTCCGGAACGCTGCACGAACGGCGGCACCGGGACGGTCCCAGTCACATCGCAAGGAGGCGACATGACCACCACGCTCGCGACCGACAGCCGTGCGCACACCGCGACCCCGGTCCTCCCGACCGCCGACGCGCACCTCACGCTCCGGCCCCTGCCGACGGGCGACGCCCGGATCACCGGCGGGTTCTGGGCACTCCGGCAGGAGCGCAACGGCCGTGACGCGGTCCGCGGCGGGTACGCCTTGCTCGAGACCGCCGGCAACTTCCGGAACCTGCGCATCGCCGCCGGGCTCGAGGAGGGCGAGGCCACCGGCCCGATCTTCATGGACTCGGACGTGACGAAGTGGCTCGAGGCGGTGGCGTGGGAGTACGGCCGCGCCCCGTCCGAGGACCTGCTCGAACTGCAGCGCGAGGTCACCGCCCTGTACGCCCAGGCGCAGGCCGACGACGGCTACCTCGACTCCGTGCAGCAGATCCGTGGGAAGGGTGAGCGGTACACGGACCTCAAGTGGAGCCACGAGATGTACTGCGCCGGCCACCTGTACCAGGCGGCCGTGGCGCAGCACCGCGCGACGGGCGACACCGGCCTGCTCGAGGTCGCGATCAAGAACGCCGACCACCTGGTCCGCACGTTCGGCGACGGCACCGCCCCGGACGG
Organism: Curtobacterium sp. PhB78; assembly: GCF_003751685.1. Classification (NCBI taxonomy): domain Bacteria; kingdom Bacillati; phylum Actinomycetota; class Actinomycetes; order Micrococcales; family Microbacteriaceae; genus Curtobacterium; species Curtobacterium sp. PhB78. Next base: position 307,971 of record NZ_RKIA01000001.1, on the reverse strand, counting down.
CACGCCGAAGACCCGCGACGTCGACGGCCACCCCGTCGTCGAGATGGGCCTCGTCGAGCTGTACCGCGAGACCGGCAACCGTGAGTACCTCGATCTGGCGCACTGGTTCGTCGACGCCCGCGGCACCGGCATCATCGAGCGCGCCGGCGGTGAGCCGACGTACTTCTCCGACCGGGTGCCGAGCCGGCAGGCCACGACCGTCGAGGGCCACGCCGTCCGCGCCGTGTACCTGGCAGCGGGTGCCGTCGACGTCGCGATCGAGACCGGCGACACCGAGCTGCTGGCCGCGAGCGAGCGGCAGTTCGCGGACATGATGGCGACGAAGGCGTTCATCACCGGCGGCCTCGGGGCGCGCTGGGACTGGGAGGCGTTCGGCGACCCCTACGAGCTGCCGACCGACCGTGGCTACGCCGAGACCTGCGCGGCCATCGGCGGTGTGCAGTGGGCGTGGCGCCTGCTGCTCGCCACCGGCAAGCCGGTCTACGCCGACGCGATCGAGCGCCTGCTCTACAACGCGTTCCTGGCCGGCGTGAGCCTGGCGGGCACCGAGTACTTCTACGTTAACCCCCTGCAGCAGCGGGACCACGCGCACCAGGACGAGAACCGCTCCCCCGCTCACGGGCGCCGAGGCTGGTTCGACTGCGCCTGCTGCCCGCCCAACATCATGCGCACGTTCGCGAGCCTGGACGGCTACCTGGCGACCGCGACCGACGGCGGCCTGCAGATCCACCAGTACGCGACCGCGGACCTCGGGCCGGTGTCGGTCGAGACCGGGTACCCGCACGACGGCCGCGTGGTCGTCACGGTCACCGAGGACGGCCCGCTCGCCCTCGGCCTGCGGATCCCGGTCTGGTCGGACACGACGACGGTGCAGGGACCCGACGGTGCCGCGCACCCTGAGCCGGGCACGCTGCACGTCGTCGACCGGCACTGGACGGCCGGGGACACGGTCGAGCTCGTCTTCGACACGACGCCGCACCGGTACGTGGCCGACACCCGCATCGACGCCGCCCGCGGTCAGGTCGCCATCGAGCGTGGCCCCCTCGTGTACGCGGTGGAGCAGGCGGACCAGCAGGGCTTCACGGTCGACGACCTGACGGTCGACGCGGTCGCCCCGATCACCGAGGAACGTCGCGACGACCTGCTCGACGGCATCGTCACGCTGCGCGTGCCCGGACACGCCCCTGCCGGACACGAGCAGGCATCGTGGCCGTACCAGCGGCTGGACGCGAGCCGGTCTGGAGGAGCGGATCACGCCGTGGACGCGACCAGCGTCGACGACGCGGCCGGCTCGCAGGGCGCCACCACGGGCCTCCCGTCGGTCACCGCGACCGCGGTTCCCTACTACGCCTGGGCGAACCGGGGCGCGGCGCCGATGCGCGTGTGGCTCCCGCTGGCGCGGTGACGTGATGGACCGCAGAGCGTTCCTGGTCGGCGGTGTCGCCGCTGGCGCAGCACTCGCCCTGGCAGGGTGCTCCGGCACCCTGCCGAAGGTCGACGCGAAGGTGGCGAGCTTCGGGAAGGACGCGACCGGCACCGTGCACGTCTGGTGCCGGTCCGCGACCCAGGCAGGGCTGACGTCGGCCGTGGCCGGGTTCAACAAGGCGAACCCGAAGCTGCAGGTCGAGCTGACCCCGGTGCCGGACGGTCAGTACGTGACGAAGCTCGCGACGGCCATCCGCGGTGGTGAACCGCCGGACGTCGTGGACATCGACGACATCAACTCGCAGCTGTTCATCTTCCGCGAGGCGTTCGCCGACCTGACCGACGTCGTCAAGGGCCTCGACTACTTCGACGCGATCTCACCGGGCCACCTGCGGCTGCTCGAGTACCGCGACCGGTACTACGGGCTGCCCTACCTGGCGGACAACTCGCAGCTGTTCGTCAACACCGAGCTGTTCGACCGGGCCGGCCTCGACGTCGAGGAGTCGACGAAGGACCTCTCCACGCTGCTCGACGCGGCGAAGGCCATCCGGAAGCTCGACGACGACGTCTACGGGTGGTCGATCTCCGGCAACGCCGCCGGCATCATCGGCTTCGTCACCCAGCCGCACGTCTGGGCAACGGGTGTCGACATGATGTCCGGCGAGGTCGGCTCCCAGACGGCGAACATCACCGGCAACGAGGCGCTGGAGCGGATGCTCGAGTTCTACCGACAGCTCTGGAAGGACGGCGCGCTGTCGAAGGCGACCTACTCGGACGCCGGCACCACGTGGGGCGCGGACTTCCGGGCCGGCAAGGTCGGGATCTTCCCGACCTCGTACGGCGCCACCGTGCCCGCGGCCACCAAGGCGATGCGGGCGAAGATGCAAACGGTGCTCATCCCGTCGTGGGACGGCCAGCGGTCGTTCTTCGACGGCGGCGACAACATGTGCATCCCGAACGGGGCAGCGAACCCGTCCGGCGGCTGGGCGTTCATGCAGTACGCGAACGGCCTGCAGCAACAGCAGGCCCTGCCCGACGGCGGGTACTTCCCCACCCGCTCCGACGCCGCGACGCCCGAGTACCGGAAGCGGTTCCCGTTGGCGTTCGGCCCGCTCGACGCCATCGACAAGGGCTACGCGCCCCAGACCCTGGCGTACAACCTGCTCAACAACCAGCCGTCGTCACCGTACTTCGCGATGTTCCGCGAGGCCGTGTTCGGCTCGGGCACCGCTGCCGCGATGAAGACGGCGCAGGCGGACTACACCCGCATCCTCGACCAGGTCCAGGCCTGACCGTCGCTCGCTCGCCTGTTCGTTCGTTCGCTCGCTCGTTCGCTCGCTCGTTGCACAGAGAGGTGCAGACATGACCACCATCTCCAACCGACGGACCGGCGCCGGCCGCCCGACCGTCGGCCGCGGCGCCGGCCGCCCGGGCCGCTCGGGCCGCCCGGGCCGCCCGGGTCCGTCCCGCGGGTCGCTCACACACCCGCCGCGCGCCGGCGCCGTGCTCGTCACCCCGGCGATCGTCTTCGTCGCGGTGTTCGTCCTCGCCCCGCTCGTGTTCGCGCTCTACATCTCGTTCACGAACTGGCCCCTGATCGGTCCGTACCGGTTCATCGGGCTGCAGAACTACCTGACGCTGTTCCAGGACCCGACGTTCGTGCACGCCATCGGGTACACGCTGCTGTACACCGCGATCGTGACGGTGCCGATCCTGGTGCTCGGCTACTTCCTGGCGGTGCTCATCCGGGCACGGCGACGGGGCAGCACCCTGCTGCGGACGGTGTTCTTCCTGCCGTACGTCGTCGGCCTGACCACGCTCTCGTTCATGCTCGTGCTCGAGGCGCAGCCGAACTCCGGAGCCGTCAACATGGTGCTCCGCTGGCTCGGCATCACCGACGGCAGCACCGCCTGGCTCGTCAACGGCCCCCTCGCCACGTTGCTCATCTGCGTGCTCGTGGTCTGGGCGGTGTCCGGCCTGACGATGGTGCTGCTGATGTCGGCCATGCAGGGCATCCCCGACGAGGTGTACGAGTCGGCGCAGCTCGAGGGCGCGTCCTGGTGGCAGACCGAACGGCTCATCACCCTGCCGATGATCCGGTCGACCATCGCCCTCAGCGCCATCATCTCGGTGATCGGCTCGCTGCTCGCGTTCAACCAGTTCTACATCCTGACCCAGGGCGGGCCGGGGACCGAGACCACGACGATCGTCAACGCGATCTACAACCGTGGCTTCGTCAACCTGCAGCTCGGCGCCGCGACCGCCGAGTCGATCGCCCTGGTCGTCGTCATCGCCGCCGTCACGGTGTTCCAGTTCTGGGCACTGCGAGAGAAGGACTGAGCCATGAGCACCACGACCTCCCGTGCCGGACTCGCGGCGCCGGACCTGTCCACACGCACGCTGACCACCACCGGCGACGGACGCCGTCGACGCCACCACCAGGGCAGCGTCCGGCACCCCCGCGACACCGCCGTCAAGCGCACCCTGTACGTGATCGCCGGCGTCGGGTCGGTGCTCGTCTTCGGCGTCCCGCTGCTGTGGTCGATCCTGCGGGCGTTCCAGTCCGAGGCCGTCATCACGCAGGCCGCCGACCCCGCGACCTTCTTCCAGCTCGGCTGGCAGAACTTCGCCGCCGTCTTCAGTTCGTCGTCGCACCTGCTGACCGGCGTGTTCAACTCGTTGATCGTGTCGATCGCCACGGCGGTGCTGACCGCGGTGATCGCCACGATGGCCGGGTACGGGTTCGCCCGCTTCCGGTTCCGCGGGTCGGGCATCGTGTTCGGTCTGGTGCTGCTGACGATGATGGTGCCGTTCCAGGCGATCCTCACCCCGCTGTACCTCGAGATGAACGCCATGAAACTCACGAACTCGCTGCTCGGGCTCGTGCTGTTCTACACGACGGTGAACCTGCCGTTCGGGGTGTTCGTGATGCGGAACGCGTTCGAGTCGATCCCGACCGAGCTCGAGGACTCGGCGTTCGTCGACGGTGCCTCACGCTTCCGGGTCGTCGTGTCGGTGCTCCGCCCGCTCCTGCTGCCCGGTGCGGCCACCGCTGCGCTGTACGCGTTCCTGGCGTCGTGGACGGAGTTCCTCGGAGCGCTGACGTTCCTGACGAAGGACTCGCTCTACACGCTGCCGGTGGCGCTGCTCAACCTGCAGACCGGGGCGTACGGGCAGGTGTCGTACGGCAACCTCGTCGCCGGGTCGGTGGTGGCGATGATCCCGTGCATCGCGCTCTACGTCGGGCTGCAGCGGTTCTACGTCGCAGGCCTGTCGTCGGGCGCGCTGAAGGGCTGACGGTCGGGTCAGCCCGGCCGGTGCGAGGAAGGCACGGCCCCGCACCGTGCGAGGGTCCGCTCCGGTGCGAGGTTCCGTACTCCGTGCCAGGCCCGGTGGCTCGCACGGAGCACGGAACCTCGCACCGTTCGACACCACCCCTCGCACCGTGCGAGGTCCGCCGAGCTAGGCGCTGCGGCGCACCACGAGCTCGGGCGCCAGCAGCGTCTCGTCGCGCGGCTCGCCCTCGACCAGGGCCCGCACGGTGTCGAGCACCCGCTCCCCCATCGCCCGGAAGTCCTGCCGCACGGTGGTCAGCGGCGGCGTGAAGTGCGCGGCCTCGGGCACGTCGTCGAACCCGACCACCGCGATGTCGTCGGGCACGCGCAGGCCCTCGTCGGCGAAGGCGTGGAGCACCCCGAGCGCCATCTGGTCGTTGCCGGCGAACACCGCGTCGACGGCCGTCACGTCGATGTGCCGCGCGGCCGCGAACCCGCTCCCCGGGGTCCAGTCGCCGTCGAGCACGACGGGCTCGAGGCCGGCGTCCTGCATGATCCGGACGTACGTGGCGCGACGCACCTCGGACTCCTGCGAGACGGGCGGGCCGGCGATGTGCACGATCCGCCGGTACCCGCGCCCGAACAGGTGTTCCATCACGAGCGACGTCCCGGCGGCCTGGTCGATCGCGACCGCGGCGACGGTCGACGCCGCCGGGGTCCGCACGGCGTCGCGCTGCACGGCGTTCGACACGACGACCGGCACGGTGACCGGCACGGTGAGCGACCCGAGGGCGTCGAGCACCCGGTTGTCCGCGGCGACGAGCACGATCGCGGCGACGTCCTGCGCGAGCAGCGTCGTGAGTGCACCGGACAGGTCGGACGGCGTCGGGTCCTCGGGCAGAGTGGAGAGCAGCACGTGGTACCCGGCCGACCGGGCCGCGCGTTCGAAGCCGATCGCGGTGCTCGACGGACCGTACAGCGCGTCGCCAGCGGTGATGATGCCGAGCGCGCGGCTCCGCCCCCCGGCGAGTGCTCGGGCGGCGGCGCGGGGTCGGTAGCCGAGGTCGTGGACGGCGTCGGTGACCTGCGTGCGGAAGGCGTCGCGGACCGTCGGGTCGCCGTTGATCACGCGCGAGACGGTCTGGTGGGAGACGCCCGCGCGCTCGGCGACGTCGAAGATCGTCGGAGCCTTCCGGCGTTTGCCGCCCGTGCCCCCTGGGGCGGTCGTGGTCGTCACGAGGCCAACCGTACCGCGCAGTCCGGCCCGCGCGGCAAGATCGCGAAACGGTCAGGTCGAGTTGACACCCCGTTACGAAAGCCCCAGTATGTGAGCGCTCACACGAGCACATCCCTCGGGGCACAGCAGCCCCGGCACCTGAGCGCGTCGAGGACGACGCGAGAGGAACAGAGGTACTTCGATGACGAAGCGCAGGATCATCGCGGGCGTTGCAGCCCTCGGCATCGCGATCGCACTCGCCGGCTGCTCGGCCGGTGGCCGCGCGTCCACCGACGGCGGCGGCAGCAGCAGTGACAACAAGGGCGCCCTCGTCGGCGTCGCCATGCCGACCAAGGTCTCGGAACGCTGGATCAAGGACGGCGACGCCGTCAAGAGCGACCTCGAGAAGGCCGGTTACAAGGTCGACCTCGAGTACGGCGACAACAAGGTCCAGCAGCAGGCCCAGCAGGTCAGCAACATGATCACGAAGGGCGCGAAGGTCCTCATCATCGCGTCGATCGACGGCGGAGCCCTCTCCGACCAGCTCGACGCCGCCGCCAAGGCCGGCATCAAGGTGATCTCCTACGACCGTCTGCTGACGGGCAACAAGAACGTCGACTACTACGTGTCGTTCGACAACGAGAAGGTCGGCGTCGACCAGGCGACGAGCCTGCTCACCGGCCTCGGCGTCCTCGACGACAAGGGCGAGAAGACCGGCGAGAAGGGCCCGTTCAACATCGAGGTCTTCGCCGGCTCGCTCGACGACAACAACGCCAGCTTCTTCTTCAACGGCGCCATGAAGACCCTCAAGCCGTACCTCGAGGACGGCACGCTGAAGATCCAGTCCGGTCAGGACCAGCTCTCGCAGGCCGCCACGCAGCAGTGGGACCCGGCGACCGCCAAGGCCCGCATGCAGAACCTCGTCGCGAAGTCGTACTCGGGCGGCACCACGCTCGACGGCGTGCTCTCGCCGTACGACGGCATCTCGATCGGCATCATCTCGGCGCTGCAGGGTGCCGGCTACGGCACCAGCGACCGTCCGCTGCCGATCGTGACGGGCCAGGACGCCGAGGCGGCCTCGGTCAAGTCGATCATCGCCGGTCAGCAGTACTCGACCATCTACAAGGACACCCGCAAGCTCGCCAAGCAGTCGGTCACCATGGCCGAGGACCTGCTCACCGGTGACAAGCCCGAGGTCAACGACACGAAGAGCTACGACAACAAGGTCAAGGTCGTCCCGACCTTCCTGTTCCAGCCGACGGTCGTCACCAAGGACAACTACAAGGAAGTCCTCATCGACTCCGGCTACTACACCGAAGCCGACCTGAAGTAGTCGCAACCCACCTGTCGGACAGGAGGCACGGGTCGACCCCGCCCCGTGCCTCCCGTTCGCCCCATCCGCGCGCCACGGCGCGCACCACGGAAGGCGGTCGACGTGACGGACACGATCCTCGAGATGCGTGACATCACCAAGACGTTCCCCGGCGTGAAGGCCCTGCAGGGCGTCTCGATCGAGGTCGAGCGTGGACAGGTCCACGCCATCTGCGGCGAGAACGGCGCCGGCAAGTCGACCCTCATGAAGGTGTTGTCGGGCGTCTACCCGCACGGCTCCTTCGAGGGCGAGATCCTGCTCGACGGGTCGCCCGTCGCGTTCCACGACATCAACAGCTCCGAAGCCGCTGGCGTCGTCATCATCCACCAGGAGCTCGCGCTGAGCCCGTTCCTGTCGATCGCCGAGAACATCTTCCTCGGCAACGAGCGGTCCAAGGGCGGCTTCATCGACTGGAACAAGACGAACCTGGCAGCCGCCGAGCTCCTGCAGCGCGTCGGCCTCAAGGACAACCCGGTCACGAAGATCGTGGACATCGGCGTCGGCAAGCAGCAGCTCGTCGAGATCGCGAAGGCACTGTCGAAGAAGGTCAAGCTCCTCATCCTCGACGAGCCCACCGCCGCCCTGAACGACGACGACTCCGCGCACCTGCTCGAGCTCATCCGCTCGCTGCAGGCCGAGGGCATGACGGCGATCATCATCAGCCACAAGCTCAACGAGATCAAGGCGATCGCCGACAAGGTCACGATCATCCGCGACGGCAAGACCATCGAGACGCTCGACATGCACGCCGACGACGTCTCCGAGGACCGCATCATCCGCGGGATGGTCGGCCGCGACCTGTCGAACCGGTACCCCGAGCACGAGCCGAAGATCGGCGAGGAACTCCTGCGGATCGAGGACTGGACGGTCCACCACCCGCTCGACGGGTCGCGCGAGATCATCCACCAGGTCGACCTGAACGTGCGCGCCGGCGAGATCGTCGGCATCGCCGGACTCATGGGCGCCGGGCGGACCGAACTCGCGATGAGCGTGTTCGGCCGGTCGTACGGATCCGGCATCAGCGGCACCGTCTACAAGCGCGGCGAACCGATCAAGACCCACACGGTGTCGCAGGCGATCGACCACGGCATCGCGTACGTCACCGAGGACCGCAAGCGCTACGGCCTGAACCTGATCGACGACATCAAACGGAACATCTCCGGGTCGGCGCTCGGCAAGCTCGCCAGCTGGGGCTTCGTGAACGCGTCCGAGGAGACCACGGTCGCCGGGCAGTTCCTGAAGAACCTCAACATCAAGGCACCGAACGTCGACGTCATCACGGGCAAGCTCTCCGGCGGCAACCAGCAGAAGGTCGTCCTGTCGAAGTGGATGTACACCGATCCGGACGTGCTCATCCTCGACGAGCCCACCCGCGGCATCGACGTCGGTGCGAAGTACGAGATCTACACGATCATCAACAGCCTCGCGGACCAGGGCAAGGGGGTCATCGTGATCTCCTCGGAGCTCCCGGAGCTCCTCGGCATCTGCGACCGCATCTACACACTCTCCGAGGGCACCATCACCGCCGATGTGCCCCGCTCCGAGGCCACCCCAGAGGTCCTCATGCAGTACATGACCCAGGAACGGGAGACCCCTGTCAATGAACGCGCTTAAGTCCGCCGCCGGCTACCTCACCGGGCAGCTCCGACAGATCGGCCTGTTCATCGCGCTGATCGTCATCGTCGTCTTCTTCCAGGTGACGACCAACGGCATCACCCTGGCCCCGATCAACGTCTCGAACCTGATCGTCCAGAACAGCTACATCCTCATCCTCGCCATCGGCATGGTGATGGTCATCATCGCCGGGCACATCGACCTGTCCGTCGGGTCGGTCGTCGCCTTCACCGGCGCCATGGCCGGCGTGATGATCACGCAGTGGCACATCCCGTGGCCGATCGCCGTCGTGCTCTGCCTGGTCGTCGGTGCGCTCGTCGGCGCCTGGCAGGGGTTCTGGATCGCCTACTTCGGGATCCCGGCGTTCATCGTCACCCTGGCCGGCATGCTCGCCTTCCGCGGTGCGGCGCAGATCGTGCTGCACAACCAGCAGATCTCGCCGTTCCCGGACGGGTTCCGTGCCCTCGGGTCCGGCTTCCTGCCGTCGTTCGGCACCACCGGGTACGAGCCGCTCACGATGATCCTCGGCTTCGCCGCCGCGGCGGTCATGGCCGTCACGGCGTTCCGCGGCCGGGCCACCCGCCGCAAGTACCAGCTCGAGAGCGAACCGTTCGCCTGGTTCATCGTGAAGCTCGTCTTCGGCGTCGTGCTGGTCGTCTACGTGGCCCTGCTGCTCGCGAGCTACAACGGCACCCCGATCGTGCTCGTCATCCTCGGCGCACTCGTGGTGATCTACTCGGTCATCATGCGGAGCGCGGTGTTCGGCCGCCACGTCTACGCCATCGGCGGCAACGCCCTGGCCGCGCAGCTGTCCGGCGTGAAGACCAAGCGCGTCACGTTCATGCTGTTCGTCAACATGGGAGTCATCTCGGCCCTGGCCGGCGTGGTCTTCACCGGTCAGCTCAACCTGGCGGCACCCGGTGCGGGCAACGGCTTCGAACTCGACGCCATCGCCGCGGTGTTCATCGGTGGCGCAGCGGTCACCGGCGGCATCGGCACGGTGCCCGGCGCCATCGTCGGTGGTCTCATCATCGGGCTGCTCAACAACGGCATGTCGATCCTCGGCGTCGGCACCGAGTACCAGTCGCTCATCAAGGGCTTGGTCCTGCTCGCCGCCGTCGCGTTCGACGTGTTCAACAAGCGTCGGGCGGCTGCCGCGCGCAAGTAGGGGCGGCCTTCCGGGGTCACCTCCGCGAAAGCGACAGAGTGCTGCGGAACATCCGCGCACTTCTGTCGCTTTCGTGCGTCAGCGGGACAGGACGGCCCACCCCCTGGCCGGGAGGCGCAGGGTTCCGTCCCCGAGATCCGCGCCGCCCGCCTCCACCTGCGTCGCATCCGCCGCGGGCACCTCGACGGGATCGGCCGACAGGTTCAGGGCGGTCACCACGGCCGCGTCCGACGTCGCGGTCCGCAGGACGACCGCCGTGTTCGTCAAGTGCACCACGTCGGTGTGCGCCCGGTGCAACCACGGGTTGCGGCGGCGCAGGGCGATCAGGGCCTCGTACGCGTGCGTCAGATCGCCCGCTGCGGGTGGTGTGTCCGGGAACTCCGGTCGGACCGCGTCGTCGCCACCCTCGCGTTCCTCCTTCACCCCGGTCCAGCCGTACTCGTCGCCCGCGTAGACGATCGGGGTGCCGGCGACGGTGAACAACACCGCGGCCGCGTGCCCGGCGAACTGCTCCCCCACGGCGCTCGCGATGCGGGTGACGTCGTGGTTGCCGATGAAGGTCGTCGGGGCGAACGTCTCGAGCAGGGCGTCGTGCCGCTCGATCGCGTGCGCCAGCTCGTGGCCGTTGCCGTCCGCGATGCCGTGCCAGATGCCCTGCCACAGTTCGTACTGCGTCAACGAGTCCATGGTCGACTCCCGCGCGATCGCCGCCGCGTCGCCGTGGATCACCTCACCGCTGAACCACGCGTCCGGGAACCGCTCGCGCACCCGCGGCAGCACCCTCGCCCAGAACGCCGGTGGCACCGCGTACGCAGCATCGAGGCGCCAGCCGTCGATCCCGCGCTCCAGCCAGTGCGTCATCACCTGGACGACGAGGTCCTCGGTCGCTCGGCTGTCGTGGTCCAGCGCCACGAGGATGTCGTGTCCCTCGAACAACCCGACGGGAACCGGCTGCCCCGGCGTCCACCCCGACCAGTCGATCGCGAACAGGTCAGCGGCCGCCGCGTCCGGTCCCTCTTCTCCGAGCGCCCGGAACGCCGGGTGTTCACGACCGACGTGGTTGAAGACACCGTCGAGCAGGACCCGGATCCCCCGCTCGTGCGCCGCGGACACCAGGCGGTCGAAGTCGGCGTCGTCGCCGAGCCGGGGGTCGATCCGGAAGTGGTCCACGGTGTCGTAGCCATGGGTGGAGCTCGCGAACACCGGCCCGAGCACCAGGCCGTTCAGGCCGAGGTCCACCACGTGGTCGAGCCAGGGTTCGATGCGGCCGAGACGGTGCTCGACCGCGCGCTCCTCGACCGGCACCCCCGGGCGGACGTCCGCCCCGACGAACCCGAGCGGGTACACGTGCCACCACATGACGTGCGGGACCCACGCGGGCTCGGGCGGACGGATCGGTGCGGTGTCGGTGCTCACCGCTCCGATGCTGCCAGCCGGACCTGAGCCGGGTGCGCCGGTGCTGGGAACGGACAGGGGCGGCGGGACGAGGATGTGGGCATGGGACGTGCGATCAGGACGGAAGCGGACGCTGCGGCGGCGGAGTCGGCACAGGCCGATCGGACCTGTGCGTCGTGCGGCCGTCGGATGCCGTCGACGGCGGCACCCGAAACCAAGTGGTGTTCCCGCGCCTGCCGTCGCCACGGAGTGGACCGGACTGACCTCGCACTCGAACAGCGCATCGACGAGCTGCTCGCCGCACGGGCACGCACCTCGAGCATCTGCCAGTCCGAGGTCGCTCGGTCGCTCGAACCGGACGACTGGCGCCCGCTCATGGAACCCGCCCGTCGAGCAGCCCAGCGCATGATGGCGCGCGGCGAGGTCGAGATCACCCAGGGCGGCTCCGTCGTGGACCCGTCGACCGCGAAGGGCCCGATCCGCATCCGCCGCCCGCGGTGAGCCGCAGGCCCTCAGAGGCGCTCGTGCAGCGTGCGAACGAGCCGTTCGAGCGCCGTGACGAGTGCACGGGTCTTCTCCTGGGTCACTCGTGACGACGAGTACTGGAAGTGGGTCTTCTCGTCGGTCAGACGCTTGAAGTGCAACCCCGGCCGGGTGTCCGGGGCGCAGGCTTCGTCGAGCAGCCGCCGCGCCGCCGCGTGGTCGTCGCCGATGTGGTGGTACCCGAGCACGGCGCCACAGATCGCATCGGATGCTGCGATGCCTCCCAGTACGGCATTCGCGCCGGCGGTCTTCCAGTCAGCGTGGCTGGCCGACTCGGCGTACATCTGCGCGACTTCGAAGTAGGACGCCGCTTCGTCCCGTCGCATCTCGACGGCACGCCGATCGACCGCCCGCACTCGGCCGGCCATCAGATGAGTGTCCTGATCTCCTCGCCGAAGACAGTCCGGGCCTCGTCACGCCACGAGCCGACCAGCGGATCCCCCTCGGCAACGAATCGGCGGAGGTCTGCACGGGTGACATCGAAGACCTGACACTCGTTCCCGGTCCATCGCCGGACCAGATCACCGAGGCGGACCACCACTTCGGTGTCGACGGCATCGGCGAACACGACGAGCAGATCGAGATCGGATGCCGGAGTGGCGGTGCCGCGAGCGACGGAGCCGAAGATCGACACCGAGAGCACCCCCGCGCCCGCAGACTCGACGAACGCTGCTATCCGGCGCTCGAGTTCGTCACCAGCATCGAGGCCGAGTTCGACCGCTGGCCAGAGCAGGTGCTCACGGTTCACCCGGTACGCCGAGTGCTGGAGGCCACGATCCACGCAGACGAGGCCCGCTTGCTCCAGTTTGTCGAGCGCCCGCTTGATGCCGGTGTGCTGTGCGGCGCCGGCGACTCGCGCCACCTGGCGGCCGGTCATGCCGGAATCGGTCCGGGCGAGCACTCGGAGTGCGTCTGCCTGGGTGGTACCGAGGAGTGTGGCGAGTGGTTTCACGAGTTGCATGCTGGCCTCCGGAAGCAGTGTACCGATTTTGAGTCCACGTGGGGCGGATTTGTGTACACCACCCGGTCGTCGCCCGCGGTGAGGGAACACGTGTCGTCCAACCTCGGTTGGGGATGGGGATGACTGCAACCGGATCGACCGAACCGACCCCCGTCCAGCCCCGAGCCCTCGTCGTGGGAGCGAGCGGCATCACCGGCTCCGCCCTGGTGAGCCACCTGCTCGACCTCGGCTGGGACGTGACCGCACTGTCCCGCCGACCGCTCCCCCAGCAGGACGTCCGGACGGCCGCCGCGGACCTCCGCGATCCCGACAGCCTCGGCGCCGCGCTGGCCGACGAGCGTCCCACGCACGTGTTCTTCACCGCGTGGCAGCGCCAGGAGACCGAAGCCGAGAACATCCGCGTGAACGGCGGCATGGTCCGCGACCTGCTCGCCGCACTCGCGCACGCTCCACTGGCGCACGTCGCACTGGTGACCGGCCTGAAGCACTACCTCGGCCCGTTCGAGGCCTACGCCGCGGGCGAGATGCCGGACACGCCCTTCCACGAGGAAGAACCCCGCCTGGACACCCCGAACTTCTACTACGCGCAGGAGGACGAGCTGTTCGCCGCCGCCGAGCGCCAGGGCTTCACGTGGTCGGTGCACCGCTCGCACACCGTGATCGGACACGCCGTCGGCAACGCCATGAACATGGGCCTGACGATCGCGGTGCAGGCCACCCTGGCGAAGGAGCTCGACCTGGACTTCGTGTTCCCGGGCAGCGAGGCGCAGTGGAACGGCCTGACCGACATGACCGAGGCGGGGATCCTCGCCGAGCAGATGGTGTGGGCAGCGACCGCACCCGAGGGTGCCGACGAGGCCTTCAACATCGTGAACGGTGACGTCTTCCGGTGGCGCTGGATGTGGCCGCGGCTCGCTGCGCACCTCGGCGTCGACCCGGCGCGGGTGGTCGGGTACCAGGACGAGCCGCGACCGCTCGAGCAGCAGATGGCGCCGTACGAGTCGGAGTGGGCCAGCATCGCCGAGCGACACGGTCTGGCAGAGGCGGACATCACGCGGCTCGCCTCGTGGTGGCACACCGACGCCGACCTCGGTCGCGCGATGGAGGTCGTCACCGACATGGGGAAGAGTCGCGAGGCCGGGTTCACGGCCTTCCGCCGGACCGAACGCGCGTTCGCCGACCTGTTCGCGCGCTACCGGGCCGACCGACTCATCCCCTGAGCCGTCGGCCCGGGACAGCGGGCTACAGCGCGAGCAGGAGCACCACGAGCGTCGCGACCGACAGCACCAGCAGGACGACGGCGCCCTGCAGGTCCTTGTCGTGCGCTCGGAGGTGCGCCACCACGGCGCCGACGAAGTAGACCACCGCGCCGATGGCCGCGGCGATGGCGAGCGGCACCCACCAGATGCCGATGACGAGTCCGGCGGCAGCGGCGACCTCGAGCACCCCGAGGACGGTCATCTGCGAGGGAGTGACGTGGACGGCCTGCATCGAGGCGACGATCTTCGGGTTGCGCACGAGTTTCATGACGCCCGAGCCGAGCAGGGCCACGGCGAGGACGAGGGACAGGACGACGGCTGCGATGTGCACGGGGAACTCCGGGTGGCGAAACGGATGGTTGTCCCCGTTTCAAACCGGGGACTGCTCCCCGTATTCCCGGCCACGCGATCTAGGCTCGGTGCATGACCCGCCGAGACGTCGCCCGGAACCGTCAGGCGCTCGTCAACGCGGCCCGGTCCGCGTTCACCGACCACGGCCTCCAGGCTGCACTGGAACCGATCGCGGTCGCAGCGGGACTCGGCAACGCGACCCTGTACCGGCACTTCCCGACCCGAGCGGCGCTGTGGGAAGCCGTCCTGGTCGAGCCGATGCACGAGGTGCTCGACCTCGTCGAGCACTGCCGCGAGTTGTCCGCCTCGGACCCGTGGGAGGGCTTCGCGACCTTCGTCCGCGAGACGGCGGCGATCGAGGCGCGCCGCACCGGGTTCAGCGAACTCATGACCACCGACTACCGCGACGCTCCGGAACTCCTCCGGCTCCGCATCGCCGTGCAGGACGGGATCGACGCCCTCTTCACAGCCGGGCAGGCGGCCGCGGTCCTCCGCGCCGACGCCACGCTGGCCGACGTCGCACTCCTGCAGCTGTCGATCGCGGAGACGATCCGCACGTTCGGCCGGGTCGCGCCCGAGGCGTACCGACGCTGGGTGGACCTGGTGCTCGACGGGTTCCGGGCGGCAGACGTCCCGCGCGGCACGCTGGCCGGACGCCCCCTGCGCGGTGACCAGGTCCGACGAGCCCTGGCGGAGCGCCACCAGGCATGACCTGGCACGCTCGGACCATGACCGCCGCCGAGGACGACCATTACTTCGTGGTGAACGGCCGACGCTGGCGCCGGACCGACCCCGCGCTGCCGGACGACGTCGCGGCGGCGCTCCGGAGCCACCTCGGTCGTGGGCGGAACGCCGTCAAGCAGGCCAAGCATGCCGGTGACGACGAGGCACTGGCTGCGGCTCGGCACCGGAACGGCCTCGCGAAGCACGGGCTGGGCGAGCGCGGGCCGGAGTGGTGGACGCGTCCCGAGGCCGATCGGATCGCCGACGCCGAGCAGGCACTCGCCGATCTGGACGCCCTGCCGTGACGACGATCCGTCCGCCGCGCCTGGACCGCATCCTGAACCTCATCGTGTTCGGCCCGGTGATGATCGGGACAGGAGTCGCACTTGCGAGCGTGGCCTTCGTGCCCGGAGCATCGGCGCGGGTGTTCGTCTTCGTCCTCGGTGTCGCCTTCATCGCCGGCGGGACCTGGGCCACGGCCAGGCTCCGACGCGTCGCCGTGTACCTGTCCGACGAAACCCTCCGGTACTCCGGCTTCTTGTCGTCGTGGACCGCACCGCGTGCGGGCGTCACCGCGGTGCTCGACGACGCGTACGTCGAGTGGCGCGATGATCGCGGGGTCGGCCACCGACGGCAGATCTGGCTGCTGACCCGGGCTTGGGCGGACGACGGCACGAAGTTCGCCCCGCTCTGGCGCTGGCGACACGAGGCGCTCCTCGAGGTGCGGGCGTGGGCAGCGACTCACGAAGTCCGAAACGTCCCATGACGCCCGCGGTAGAAAGCGGAATCGGGCGTACCTGGTCGGAAGTTCCGACCAGGTACGCCCGTTTCGACCAGGTACGCGGCGAGCCGCGTCAGCCCTCGGTGTGGCCCAAGGACGGCTCGAGGAGCAGGTGCGCCGTGCGGGATGCCGACGCGTGCAGCTCGAGGACGACGAGGTCGTTCCGGCCTGAGCGCAGGACCGGGCCGGGGACCGCCAGGGTCTGCTGCGGGCCGCGCGACCAGTACCGACCGAGGCAGAACCCGTTCACCCAGGCGACACCCTTGCGGAAGCCGTCGAGCGCAAGGTAGCGGTCGTCCACCGCGTCGAGGTCGAACGACCCTGCGGCGAAGGTCGGTCCGGCGAGCGCCTCGCCGTCGGTCGGCTCCACGGCGGACAGCGCATCGAGGGCGGACGGTGCGATCGGGTCGAGCGCCAACGGTGCCGCGGTCCAGCGCGACAGCGGGACACCGTCGACGGTGACCCCGCCGATCAGGCCCTTCGGCTCGCCGATGCGGATGCCGTAGTCGACCCGCCCCTGGTCCTCGACGAGCAGTTCGAGCGTCCCGGTCACCGGCGGCAGGGCGATCGCACGGTCGTGGTGCTCGCGCTCCAGGACGCCCACGACCACACCGTCGACGGAGACGATCGCGCGGTCGCGGACCTCTTCCCCGATGGTCAGCACTCCGCCGGTCGGCAGGTCGACCTCGGCGCGGTACAGGACGAAGCCGCTGGCCGCACCGAGGGCGTCGAACGTCGGCGGCTCGTCGTGCGCCGACCACGTCGTGAGCGTGGGCAGCAGGGAGCGGAGCGACGCGACGCGGTCGAGGCGGACGGCGACGTCCGTGGCGGGGGCGACCCGGGCCTCCAGGCCGACTCCGTCCGCCGCATCGGACGCGAGTCGACCCGACCCACCCGGCTCCATGGACGCCGGCAGCGGCGGGACGGGCGCGTAGCGCTCGATGACCGCGCGGAAGGCGTGGAACTTCGAGGTGGGCCGACCAGCCTCGTCGAGCGGGGCGTCGTAGTCGTACGACGTCGCGATCGGACGGTAGACGCCCTTGTCGTTCGCGCCGTTGGTGAAGCCGAAGTTCGTGCCACCGTGGAACATGTAGATGTTGACCGAGCCACCGGCGGCCAGCAGGACGTCGAGGTCCGCAGCGCTGTCCGCGGCCGAGGTGGTGTGGTGGTGCTCGCCCCAGCTGTCGAACCAGCCGTCCCAGAACTCGGAGCACATCAGGGGGCCGGTGGGCTGGGCCTGCCGCAGGCGTTCGAGGCGCGCGGCGGACCGCGAGCCGAACGAGCCGGTCTTGTGCAGCGACGGCAGCGAACCGTCCTCGAGCATCGTGCCCATCGGCTGGTCGACGCTCGTGAACGGGACGGTCAGCCCGATCGCCCGGTGCATCTGCTCGAGCTTCTGCAGGTACACGGGGTCGGAGCCGTACGCGCCGTACTCGTTCTCGACCTGCACCAGGACGATGGGTCCGCCGTTGTCGATCTGCCGCGGGACCAGCACCGGCGCCAACGCCTGCAAGTACGAGGAAACTGCTGCGAGGAACCCCGGCTCGTCGCGGCGGACCCCGACGGTGCCGTCGGCGAAGAGCCAGTACGGCAAGCCGCCGTTGGCCCACTCCGCGCAGATGTAGGGGCCGGGGCGGACGATGGCGTGCATCCCCTCGGCGGCGACCAGGTCGAGGAACCGGCCGAGGTCGAGCCCGCCCGATAGGTCGAAGACGTCGGGCGACGGCGCGTGCGCGTTCCAGGCGACGTAGGTCTCGATGGTGTTGAGGCCCATCAGCTTCGCCTTGCGGATCCGGTCGGCCCACAGGTCGGGGTGCACGCGGAAGTAGTGGATCGCACCGGACAGCACGCGGTGCGGCTCGCCGTCGAGCAGGAAGTCGGTGTCGCCGATGGCGAATCGCATGAGATGACTCTTTCAGACAGCGGGGTCGTGCGGACGATGTCCGCACGACCCCGGGGAGTTGGTGCCGGTGCTACTTGGTCGAGACCGTGAAGCCCTGGTCCTTGCCGTACTTGGCGAGGGCCTTCTGCCAGGCCTCGAGGCCGGCGTCGAGCGAGGTGCCGTTCTCGTACGCCTGACCGACGGTGTCGGCGTAGACGCTGTTCGCGTACACCTGGTACGGCAGGTAGGTGAAGTCGTTGTCCGAGGACTTCGACGCGTCGACGAGCACCTTGTTGATCTGCTGCCCACCGAAGTAGGACGGCTTCTCGTCGAGGAAGGCCGACGAGTCGAGGTCAGCGGTCGTCGAGGGGAACCCACCGGACTTCATGAAGACGCCGGTCGACTCCTTCGACGAGTTCAGCCACTTCAGGAAGCCCGCGGCGAGGGCCGGGTTCTTCGACTGCTTCATGACGACCTCGGCGCTGCCGCCGTTGTTCGCGGTCTGGGCGGTGCCACCGTCGTAGGTCGGCATCGGGGCGACGCGCCAGTCACCCGAGGCCTGGGCGACGCCGGACTCCAGGTTGCCGGGCATCCAGGCGCCGGTGATCATCGTGGCGATCTCACCGTTGCCGAGCTGCTTGTACCAGTCGTCGGTCCAGCCGACGGTCTTCGACAGCAGGCCCTGCTCGACGAGCTCGTTCCAGGTGCTCGTCCACTTCTTCGAGCCTTCGTCCTGCAGGTTGATGGTCACCTTGTCACCGTCGGTGGTGAACGGGGTGCCGCCGGCCTGGGCGATCATGCTCGTGGTGAACCCGGCGTCGCCGGAGTCGGCCGCGATGTAGGCGTTCGGGTCGGCCTCGTGCAGCTTCTTCGCGGCGGCGACGTACTCGTCCCAGGTCTTCGGCACGGCGATGTCGTGCTTGTCAAAGACCGTCTTGTTGTAGAACAGCGCCATGGGGCCGGAGTCCTGCGGCAGGCCGTAGACCTTGTCGTCGATCGACACCGAGCTCCAGGTGCTCTTCGCGAACTTGTCCTCGAGCGAGTCGAAGCCGTAGCCGGACAGGTCGAGCAGCGAGTCGGACAGGGCGAACTGCGGCAGCGCGAAGTACTCGACCTGGGCGACGTCGGGGGCGCCCGAGCCGGCCTTCACGGTGTTCTGCAGCTTGGTGTACTGGTCGGCGCCGGTGCCGGCGTTGACGAGCTTGACCTTCACCTTGGGGTACTGCTTCTCGAACGCGGCGACCTGGGCCTTGGCGGAGGGGGTCCACGACCAGTAGGTCAGGGTGCCACCGTCCTTCAGTGCCTTGGTGATGTCGTCGGACGAGCCACCGGACGACGAGCCGCCGGTCGCGCAGGCGGCGAGGGCGATCGTGGCGGTGACGCCGATGGCGAGGGCGCTGAGCCCGCGCCGGAGACGCTTGTTCATGGGGGTGCCTTTCACTTCTTCGTGGAGAGGGGGGGGTAGGGCTGCTGTGTTCCGGACCGGAGGGCGCGTGGCGAGGTCGCCACGGGCCTCCCGTCCGACGGATCAGGCCTTGACGGACCCGGCTGCGAGGCCGGACTGCCAGAAGCGCTGGAGGAAGAGGAACGCGACCACGATCGGGATGATCGTGAGGAGCGATCCCGTGACGACGAGGTTGTAGATCGGCTGCGCGCCGGACCCGGTGGCCTGGGCGTTCCACTGGTTCAGTCCGACCGTCAGGGGGTACCACTTCGGGTCGCTCAGCATGATGAGCGGCAGGAAGTAGTTGTTCCAGGTGGCGACGACCGCGAAGAGCAGGACGGTGACGACACCGGGAGCGAGCAGGCGGAGCGCGATGGTGAAGAAGATCCGGAACTCGCCGGCGCCGTCCATGCGGGCGGCCTCAAGGAGTTCGGCGGGGATCGCGTCGACCGCGTAGGTCCAGATCAGGTACATGCCGAACGGGCTGATGAGCGACGGCAGGATGATCGACCACGGGGTGTTGGTCAGGCCGACCTGCGAGAAGAGCAGGAAGGTCGGGACCGCCAGGGCCGTGCCGGGGACCGCGATGGCACCGAGCACGATGGCGAACACTGCGCGGCGTCCGGGGAACTGGAACTTCGCCATGCCGTAGCCGGCGACGGTCGCGAGCAGGGTGGCGCCACCGGCACCGACGACCACGTAGAGCAACGTGTTGCCGAACCACTGCAGGAAGATGCCGTCGTTGTACGTGACGGTGTCGACGATGTTCTGCCAGAGGTTGAAGTCCCCGCCGAACCAGAGCCCGAACGTGGAGAGCAGCGACGCCTGCGTCTTCGTGCTGTTCACGAGCAGGTAGAACAGCGGCGCGAACGAGTAGACGACGAAGACGACCATGACCGCGGTCAGCAGGCCGGAACGCTTCGGCTTGCGTCCGTCGACGTGCTGCTCGGCCTTCCGCTCGGCCTTCCGGGAGGCCCGGGTCGAGCGGGTGCGCGGGTCGCGCTGCGTCGTGGTCGCCTCCGTGACCGTGGCCGGTCCGGCGGCGCCGGTCGCGGGGTGCTGGATGGTGCTCATCGGTTCTCCTGGCGGGTTCCGCGGACCTGGACGACGTAGGCGATCACCGCGGTGATCACGCCCATCACGATCGCGACGGTGGCGGAGTAGTTGAACTGCTGGCCGCTGAAGGACAGCGAGTAGGCGTACATGTTCGGGGTGAAGGCGCTGCCGATGACGTTCGGGGCCAGGGTCTTCAGCAGGTTCGGCTCGTTGAAGAGCTGGAAGCTGCCGATGATCGAGAAGATGGTGGCGATGACCATCGGGCCGCGCAGGGCCGGGAGCTTGATCGAGAAGACCGTGCGCAGGGGGCCGGCGCCGTCGAGCTCGGCGGCCTCGTACAGCTCACCGGGGACGGTGCGCAGGGCGGCGTAGAAGATCAGCATGTTGTAGCCGAGGAACTCCCACGTGACCACGTTGCCGATGGAGGTCAGCACCCAGCTGGGGCTGAACGGCTGCAGCAGGTCGATGCCGAACGCGTCGTTCGCCGCACCGGTCAGGCCGAACTGGTTGCCGTAGATGAAGCCCCAGATCAGGGCCGCGACGACACCGGGGACGGCGTAGGGCAGGAACACCGCGATGCGGAAGAACGACGTGCCCCAGAGCCGTGCGCTGTCGAGCGCGAGGGCGGCCACGAGTGCGAGCCCGAGCATGATCGGGACCTGGACGACCAGGAAGATCGCGACCCGACCGAAGCCGGACCAGAACTTGGCGTCCTGGAAGAGCTGGACGTAGTTGGCGAACCAGACGAACTGGTTGCCGCCGATGAGCTGGTCGCGGAACAGGCTGAGCCAGAGGGCGTAGCCGATCGGGACGATGAGCATGGCGATCAGGACGACCACGAAGGGGCCGACGAACAGCCAGCCGGTGTAGCGCCCCCGCGCCTTGGTCCGGCGACCTGCCGGGCGGGGGGCTGCCGGCTGCGCTGCGGCTGCCTCGCCGGGCCGCGCTGCGAGCGTGCTCATGTGACTCCTTCGTCTGCTGCGTTCGGGTGTCCGGTGTCTCGGCCGCGACCCGGGCCCGGTGACGGGCGCTCTGGCGGTCGCAGATGTTGACGTCAACATCGAACGTCAGGACGATAGCATGGCAACGTCAACATGCGCTAGCGTCCGGGAACGCAGACTGCGTGATCCCGCAACGGAAGGAGCTCGAGCCGATGACGACCGAGTCCCCCGCCGGCACCCGCCGCTCCCCCTCGATGGCCGCCGTCGCCGACGCCGCCGGGGTCTCGATGCAGACCGTCTCGCGCGTCGCCCGCGGGTTCGACAACGTCAGCCCGGACACCCGCGACCGCGTGCAGCGCGCGATGGACACCCTGGGCTACCGGCCCAACCGTGCCGCACGGGCCTTGCGATCGGGGCGCTTCCGCACCATCGGCGTGATCATGTTCACGCTCGCGTCCTTCGGCAACATGCGCACGCTCGAGGCGATCGCCGACGCCGCCGGTGCAGCGGACTTCACGATCACGTTGCTGCCGATGGCCTCGCGCACCGAAGAAGGCGTGCGCTCCGCGTTCTCCCGCCTGCACGAACAGGCCGTGGACGGCGTCGTGATCATCATCGAGTCGCACATCATCGACACGGCCGAGGTGGTACTGCCCGACGGCGTGCCCATGGTCATCATCGACTCCACCGGCAGCACCGACCACCCGGCGATCGACACCGACCAGACCGACGGCGCGCGCCAGGCCACCCAGCACCTGCTCGACCTCGGCCACGAGACCGTCTGGCACGTCGCCGGACCGACCTCGTCGTACTCCGCCGCACGCCGGTTGGCCGCGTGGCAGGACACCCTCGAGCGCGCCGGTCGGCTCGTCCCGCCGGTGTTCCACGGCGGCTGGAGCACCGACTCCGGCTACCGCGCCGGCCTGACCATCGCCGCACGCCCGGACATCACCGCCGTCTTCGCCGCCAACGACCAGACCGCGCTCGGGGTGCTCCGCGCCGCGCACGAGTTCGGGCGGTCCGTGCCGTCGTCGCTCAGCGTGGTGGGGTTCGACGACTCCCCCGAGTCCGACTCGTTCTGGCCGCCGCTCACCACCGTGCACCAGTCCTTCGACGAGGTCGGGCGCCGAGCCGTCGCGAACCTGCTCGCCCAGATCGACGGCGAGTCCGTGTCCTCCGCCCCCGACCTGGTGCCCGTGCGCCTGGTGGAGCGGGCGAGCACCGCGCCGCCGCCCGCCGCGCGCTGACGCCACCGGGCTCGGGCGCCGGATCGCGGCCCCGGTTCGCGAAAGCGACACTGTGCCGCCAACCTTCCGCGGAGAACTGTCGCTCTCGCGGACCTGACGGCGCAGCGGGCCGCACATCTGTCGCTTTCGCGACCAACAGGCGGACGGGAGGCGCGGTGCCAGCCCGCCACGGGCCTCCCGTCCGCCGCCCGGGGCACACCCGCGAAAGCGACAGTGTGCCGCCAACCATTTGCGGAGAACTGTCGCTTTCACGGACCGGACGCCGCAGCATGCCGGGAGACTGTCGCTTTCGCGGACCGGACCGGACCGGACCGGACCGAAACGCGACACGCGACACGCGACACGCGACACGTGCCTTGCCCGCACCCGCGCGGGAACGAGCAGAGGACGTCGGGCGCGAGCGCCCGACGTCCTCTGTGCTCACTCGACGCCCGCCGCAGCGAACGCCGAGGCGTCTCAGCCGATCGACACGGCGGTCCAGGACACGGGCGGCAGCTCGATCGTGATGGTGTCACCGTCGCGGCTGACCGTCTCGTTCGTGCGGAGCCCGACGCGCTCGGTGGACGAGAGGTCGTTCACGGCGTGGATGTCGTCGTCCCAGACGCCCTCGGCACGGACGTCGCCCGAGGCCGCCAGGCCCGCGAGGTCGATCGTGATGGTGGTCGACTCGGACGGGTGGCGGTTGATCAGGAAGACCGCTGCCTTGCCGTCCTCGGTCACGGTGGCGGCCGAGTCCACGACCGGCACCTCGCCGTACTTGCCGCCGTCGACGGTGTCACCCGAGGCCTTGACCTGCAGCGACGTACCGTTCGCCAGGCGCGACGTCAGCGAGAACGGGAAGAACGTCGTCTGGCGCCAGGCCGGGCCGCCGGGCTCGGTCATGATCGGGCCGATGACGTTGACGAGCTGCGCGAGCGAGGCCGAGGCGACGCGGTCCGCGTGGCGGAGCAGCGAGATGAGCAGTCCACCCACGACGACGGCGTCGGCGACGGTGTAGACGTCCTCGAGCAGGCGTGGGGCGACCGGCCAGTCCTGCGGCCCGAAGGTCTTCTGCTGCTCGTTCCACTTCGTGATCGACCAGACGTTCCACTCGTCGAACGAGATGTCGATGCGCTTGTCGGACTTCTTCTGCGCCTGCACGTGGTCGGCAGCGGTGGTGACCGTCTTGATGAAGTGGTCCATGTTGACGCCGGCGGCGAGGAACGACGGCAGGTCGTTGTCCTCTTCGTAGTAGGCGTGCGCGGAGATGTAGTCCACGTCGTCGTAGGTGTGCTCGAGGACGGTGCGCTCCCACTCGCCGAACGTCGGCATCGACGCTCCGGACGAACCGCAGGCGACCAGCTCGAGGTCGGGCTGGATCTGGCGCATGGCCTTCGCGGTCATGGCGGCGAGCTTGCCGTAGTCCTCGGCGTTCTTGTGGCCGAGCTGCCACGGGCCGTCCATCTCGTTGCCGAGGCACCACATCTTGATGGCGAAGGGCTCCTGGCGGCCGTTGGACTTGCGGTACTCGGACAGTGCGGTGCCGGCGTCGATGTTCGCGTACTCGAGCAGCTCGATCGCCTCGGCGGTGCCGCGCGTGCCGAGGTTCACGGCGAGCATGAGCTCCGAACCGACCTGGTCGAGCCAGTGCTGGAACTCGTGCAGGCCGACCTCGTTGGTCTCGGTCGAGTGCCAGGCCAGGTCGAGGCGCTTCGGGCGCTGCTCGACGGGGCCGACGCCGTCCTCCCACTTGTAGCCGGAGACGAAGTTGCCGCCGGGGTAGCGGATGGCGGAGACGCCGAGTTCCTTGACGAGCTCGACGACGTCCTTCCGGAAGCCGTGCTCGTCAGCGGTCTCGTGCGCGGGCTCGTGGATGCCGTCGTAGACGTGGCGGCCGAGGTGCTCGACGAACCCGCCGAACAGGCGACGTCGCACCGGCCCCACGGTGAACGCGGCGTCGAGGACGAGGTGTGTGCGGGGCATGGATCTCCTTCGATCGTGCGAGAGCGGGTACTGCGGGTCGTGCGGTGCGCGTGCTCGGTCCGGCGCCAGGGGTAGCGAAGCGGACCGTCACGAAAGTGAGCGCTCACCTGACTGAAACGCTACCGGGTTCCACGGCGACGCGAAAGGGGTGGCGGATGATCTTCGCGAGCGCTAATGTGAGCGCTCACGGAGCACCGACCCACGGCTCTCGTGCACGGAGCAGCAGTGTTCCGCGAACGGAGCAGCGATGCTCCGGCGGGAGCACCGACCCTGCTCCCGAGCCCGGCCCATCCCGATGGAGTGATGCCATGCCGAACCGCCCAGCAACACCCGCGTCGCGCCTCTCGCGCCGCGGCTTCCTCGCCGCAGGAGCGGCCGCCGCGACGGTGCTGCCGCTCGCCGCGTGCTCGAGCCCGATCGCAGCCGGCCTGGCCGGCAGTGCGCTCAACCCCGAGACGCTCGTCTTCTGGAACCTCTTCGGCGGCGGTGACGGCCTCCGCATGCAGGCGATGGAGGACGGCTACGCGAAGCAGCACGGCGGATCGAGCTCGCTGCAGGCCACCACGTTCGCCTGGGGCAACCCGTACTACTCGAAGCTGACACTGGCCACCGTCGGGAACAAGCCGCCGGACGTCGCGGTCGCCCACCTGACCCGCGCGAAGCCACTGTGGGACGGCGACCTGCTCGACCCGATCACGTCCGAGGACCTGGCGAGCGTCGGCCTCAGTGCCGCCGACTTCAACCAGAAGGCGTGGACGGCGCAGAAGACCGACGGCAACAACATCGCCATCCCGCTCGACACCCACCCCTTCGTGCTCTTCTACAACGTTGACGTGTGCAAGAAGGCGGGCCTGCTCGACAGCGACGGCAACCTCAAGGACCTGTCCGGCATGGACACGTTCGAGAGCGCCCTCGCCGCGGTCGCGAAGGTCACCGGCGGCACCGCGCTCAACGTCGCCAACGTCGTGCCGGAGACCGCCACCCCGTGGCGCTTCTTCTGGACGATGTACAACCAGATCAACGACGCGACACCCTTCATCAGCGACGGCGGCGCGAAGCTCACCGTCAACGAGGATGCCTACAACGAGGTCACCAGCCGCACCCAGAAGTGGGTCAAGCAGGGCTGGATGAACAAGGCGCTCGACTACGCCACGGCGCAGTCCCTGATGTTCGACGGCAAGGCCGGCTTCTTCATGCAGGGCGAGTGGGAGATCAGCACGGCGCAGTCCATCAAGGGACTGAAGTTCGGCATGGCCCCGATCCCCCAGCTCTACGACAAGCCCGCGACGCAGGCGGACTCGCACACCTTCGTGCTGCCGAAGAAGGACCGGACGCCGGAGCAGCGCAAGCAGCACATGCTCTTCATCAAGCAGATGCTCGAGCAGAGCCTGACCTGGGCCGAGGGTGGGCACGTCCCCGCCTACATCCCGACCTTCGACAGCAGCGCCTACAAGGAGCTCAAGCCACAGTCGAACTACGCGGCCGCAGCCGAGACCGCCGTGTTCGACGACCCCGCCTGGTACGGCGGCTCCGGCTCGACCTTCGAGGGCACCGTCGGCGCCCAGCTGGCACTCGTGCAGCAGGGCAGCTCGTCGCCCGCACAGGCGCTCAGTGCCATCAAGTCGCAGCTCGCGACCTACCTGAACACCCCGAGCCCGCTGTGACCGGGCACACGACCGCCCGGCTCGTACGCTCCGGGCACACGACCGCCCGGCTCGTACGCTCCGGGCACACGACCCACGCGATCGCCGTGAACACCGCGCGAAAGGCACGATGACGTGACCACAGCACCTGTCCTCGACCGGCCCACGGACGCGGCCACCGCGTCGCGTCCGCGCCGGAACCGCACCTACGGCACCAGCCTCACTCGCGGCCAGGGCCGCAGCGGCTGGCTCTTCCTCGCCCCGTTCGGCCTGTTCTACGCGGCCTTCCTGCTCGGCCCGACGGTCTGGATGATCGTCTCGAGCTTCTTCAACACCTCGACCGTCCGCACGGGGCTCGGCAGCTTCGCCGGGTTCGCGAACTACGCCGAGATGCTCGGACGCTCCGACTTCTGGTCGTCGCTCTGGCACACGCTGCAGTTCACGCTGTACACGACGCCGCCGCTCGTCATCCTGGCGTTCGTCTTCGCCGTGCTGACGAACCGGATGAACCGTGGCCAGTGGTTCTTCCGACTGGCATTCTTCCTGCCCTTCATCCTGCCGTCGGCGACGATCTCGCTCATCTGGGTGTTCATCTTCACGCCGGCGACCGGCCTGTGGGCGAGCATGCAGTCGGCGATCGGCCTCACCCCGGGCTCCGGCATGCTGTCCAGCCCGAACACCGCGATGATCGGTGTCGCGATCGCCACCGTCTGGTGGACCCTCGGCTTCAACTTCGTGCTCTACCTGGCCGGCCTGCAGGAGATCCCGCGCGAACTGTACGAGGCGGCCGCCGTCGACGGTGCGTCGAACTGGCAGCAGATCAAGTCGATCACGCTGCCGCTGCTCGGCCGCACCACGACGCTGGTCATCCTGTTGCAGATCATCGCGAGCCTGAAGATCTTCGACCAGGTGTACCTGATGACGAACGGCGGACCGGGCATCTCCACCCAGGTCTCGCTGCAGCTCATCACGGGCGTCGGCTTCACCGACAACCGACTCGGTGCCGCCTCGGCAGCGTCGGTGCTCCTGTTCATCGTGATCGTCGCGATCGCGGTCATCCGGCAGCTCGTCGAGCGCGCTGCCGCCAAGCGAGAGATCGGGGCCTGACATGACCGCCACCGAGAGCATCACCACCGGCCGCGCCAAGCTCCGCACCGGCGTCTCGGCCGCCGCTCCCGCGAACGCCGCCAAGATCGGCGTCTCCGGCAAGGGCTTCAACCTGGTCGCCGGGATCATCCTGATCGTCTTCGCGGTCATCTGGCTCATCCCCAGCCTGTTCGCCCTGAAGACGTCGCTGTCCGACAACGGCGTCGCCGCCCTCGGCGCGAACTCGATCCTGTCGAACTGGAACCCGACGCTGCACTCCTACGCGGCACTGTTCCAGGCCGGCGACATCTGGAACTGGTACCTCGCCAGCGCCATCACGAGCGTGATCACGGCCGTCCTGACGGTCATGTTCGCCTCGATGGCGGCGTTCGCGCTGTCCCGCCTGGTGTTCCGCGGTCGGAACATCGCGTTCCTGCTCATCATCCTCGGGATCATGATCCCGACGCAGGTCCTGATCATCCCGATCTTCCAGGAGCTCAACGCCGTCGGCCTGCTGAACACCTACTGGTCGGTCATCTTCCCGCAGGTGCCCGCCGTGATCGCGGTGTTCATCTTCAAGCAGTTCTTCGACGGGATCCCGAAGGAGCTGGAGGAAGCGGCTCGCATCGACGGTGCCAACATCTGGAAGATCTACTGGTCGGTCATCCTGCCGCTGTCGCGTCCGGTGATCGCCGCGGTGACGATCCTGACCTTCGTCGGTGTCTGGAACAACCTGCTGCTGCCGCTGTTCGTGCTGTCGAACCCGGACCTCATGACGATCCCGGTCGGGCTCGCCACGGTCCAGGGCAGCTTCGGTCAGCGCTACGCGGACATCCAGGCCGGAGCGATCCTGGCGGCGTTGCCGCTGATCATCCTCTACCTGATCTTCCAGCGGCAGATCGTGGAGGGCGTGACGGGTTCCGGCCTCAAGGGCTGACGCAACCCCACGACGGACGGGAGGCCCGGTGCCAGCTGGCACCGGGCCTCCCGTCCGTCGTGTTGGTCGCGTTCCGGGCGTACCTGGCGGAAACGGGCGTACCTGGTGAGAAGTTCCGTGACGGTACGCCCGGAAGCACCAGGCATCGCACGCGTCATGGGAAGGAACGGGCACCGCTCAGGCGGAGACGGACTCCTTGGCCTCGTGCTTCCAGAAGCCCGAGAACGTGATGCGCGCCTTCGGCAGACCCGCACGGTGCAGGTGCCGGCGGCCCTCGGTGGCGAGGGTCGACTCGCCGACCACGAAGGCGTACCCGCGGTCGTCGACGGGCACGTGCCGCTGCAGTTCGGCGAGCGCGGCGCGGCCCGGGACGGCGTGGTGGTCGACCTCGTCGCGGACGATCCACGTGACCGCGACCCCGGCCGGTGCGTCGATCTCGCGGACGTCGCGGGCGGTGGGGACCTCTTGGATGATGCGTCCGACGGCGTTCCGGGGCAGCGATGCGGCGATGCCGAGCACGCCGGGCAGGCCGGTCTCCTCGGCCGCGATCACGATCTCGCTGGTGTCGTCCGGGCAGTCGAAGATGCAGCCCTGGTCGAGCATCGCCAGCTGGTCGCCTGGGCGGGCGCCGCAGGCCCAGATCGCGGCACGGCCCTCGGGCTCGCCGTCAGCGTCGGTGTGCACGACGAAGTCGATGTCCATCTCGGCGGTGCCGTCGGGCATCGGGCGGAACGCGGCGACGGTGTAGTTCGCGCAGTGCGGACGGACGTCCTCGGGGATGGCCAGGAACGTCGGCCACCACTTCTTGCCGTCGAGGTCCGGCATCCGGAACGCGTCCTGGTCCGGACGCCCGGTGAACAAGCGGAACCAGTGGTCGAAGCCGAGGAACGGGAACTCGTGCAGGTCGTCGCCGGTGACGGTGACACGCTGCATCGACGGCGTCGTGCGCTCGGTGCGCAGGACCCGGGCACGGAAGAGCCGGGGATTCTCGGGCAGGAGCCGCGGAGTCTTCGCCATGAGGCAAGGCTAACCTAAGATGTTCTCCGTGCCAGCCCCCTCCCCCGCCCTGGCTTCCGTCTCGGAGGCCCGCACCGCCGATGCGTCAGCAGCCCTCGGTGTCCACCGCACCGCCGTCCGTCGCCGCGTCCTGGTGATCGCCGGACTGGTCGTCGTGCTGGTCCTGGTGGCGGTCGCGAGCATGCTCCTCGGCAGCAACCGGATCGGCGTCGACCGGGTGCTCGACGGCCTGTTCCGGACCGGGTCGACCACCGATGAGGCGATCGTCTGGGGCTCCCGGGTCCCGCGCACGCTCATCGGTGCCGCGGTCGGTGCGGCCCTGGGGATCGCGGGGCTCCTGATGCAGGGACACACGCGCAACCCGCTCGCCGACCCCGGACTGTTCGGGGTCTCGTCGGGTGCCGGGCTCGCCGTCGTCCTCGGCGTCTACGTGTTCGGGGTCACGAGCACCGGCGCGACGGTGTGGTTCGCCCTCGGCGGTGCGCTGGTCGCGAGCGTCGTGGTGTTCTCGGTGACGATCGCGGGCAGCGGGACGGCGAGCCCGGTCCCCCTCGCCCTCGCGGGCGCTGCCGTTTCAGCCCTGTTGGGCGCGTTGACCTCGTTCGTCGTCCTGACCGACCAGGACTCGCTCGACGCCTACCGGCTGTGGGTCGTCGGTTCCCTCGCCGCACGCCAACTCGACATCCTCGGGGCAGTGTGGCCGTTCCTGGTCGCCGGGCTGGTGCTCGCGATCCTGAACGTCCGGGCACTCGATGCACTCGGGCTCGGCTCGGACCTGGCCAAGGGCCTGGGCGAGAACGTGCTCGTCGCGCGGCTCGTCGGGCTCGGGGCCATCACGTTGCTCGCAGCCGGTGCGACCGCCGCCGCCGGGCCGATCGGCTTCGTCGGCCTGACCGTGCCGCACGTCGCCCGAGCCCTCGTCGGCACCGGGCACCGGTGGACCCTGCCGGTCTCCGGGCTCGTCGGAGCGGCGCTCGTGCTGCTCGCCGACGTCGTCGGACGCCTGATCGGCGGGTTCTCGGAGGTCGAGGTCGGCATCGTCCTGGCCGTCATCGGCGGCCCCGTGTTCGTCGCCGTCGCCCGTCGCCGATCGCTGGTGTCCCTGTGACGGGCGCTGCGGTCCGCGCGCCCGGCCGTTCCGGTGTCCGCATCGGTCCGATCGGCCTCGCCTGGCGCCCGCGGGTGTTCTGGTACACGGTGGCCTCGCTCGGTCTGGTCCTGGTGCTCGTCGTCCTCGGTGTGGCGATCGGCTCGACCTGGATCGCCCCGGGCATCGTGCTCCGCTCCTTGGTCGGGCTCGAGACCGGCCCGGACGGCTTCATCATCACCACACTCCGGCTGCCCCGTGTCCTCACCGGAGCGCTCGTCGGGCTGACCCTCGGCATCGCCGGCGCACTGACCCAGACCTTCACGCGGAACCCCCTGGGCACCCCGGACATCATCGGCGTGACCTCGGGCGCGAGTGTCGGCGCCGTGGCGGCCATCGTGCTCGGCGGGGGCACCTACTCGGTGTCCTCGATCGTGCTCAGCGGCGGGATCCCGGTGGCCGCGACGATCGGTGCGCTCGTCGCCGCCGCCGTCGTCTACGGGCTCGGCTGGCGCGGCGGGGTGCAGAGCTACCGGCTCATCCTCGTCGGCATCGGCGTGAGCGCGACCCTCGACGCCGTGACGAGCTACCTGCTCGTCCGCGCCAAGATCACCATCGCGACCGCGGCGTCGCAATGGCTCGTCGGCAGCCTGTCGAGCACCTCGTGGTCGAGCGTCTGGCCACTCCTCATCGTCGCCGCGGTCGCGGTGCCGATCGCCCTGGCGACGAGTGCGGCGCTCGGCATCGGACAGCTCGGTGACGAGGTCGCGACCGGGGTGGGGCTCGCCGTCCAGCGGCACCGCCTGCTCGTGATCGCCCTGGCCGTCGTGCTCACCGCCGCCGCCGTCGCCGCTGCGGGACCGGTCGGTTTCGTCGCGTTCGTGGTACCGCAGGTCGGACTCCGGCTGGCCGGCACGAACCGTCCGCCCCTGCTGCTCGCCGGTCTGCTCGGCGCAGCGCTCGTCCTCGCCGCGGACCTGCTGTCCCGATCGGCGTTCCCGTGGCAGGTGCCCGTCGGCATCATCACGACCGTGATCGGTGCCCCCTACCTGATCTGGCTCCTCATCCGTCACCGCAAGGAGATGTCCCGATGACTCCCCCGTCGACACCCCCGTCCACACCGGTCCTCGAAGCCCGCGGCCTGTCCGTCGGCTACGACCGGCACCCCGTGCTGACCGATCTCGACCTGCGCATCGAGCGCGGCACCGTGACGACGTTCCTCGGCGCGAACGGCTGCGGCAAGTCGACCCTGCTCAAGGCCTTCGGGCGCGTGCTGAAGCCGCAGTCCGGCGAGGTCCTGCTCGACGGTGCCCCGATCCGCAAGGAACCGAACCGCCAGGTCGCGCGGAAGCTCGCGATCCTGCCGCAGTCCCCCGTCGCTCCTGCGGGCACGAGCGTGCTCGACCTCGTGATGCGCGGCCGCAACCCGCACCAGTCGTGGGCGAAGCCCTGGACCGCGGACGACGCCGACGTGGCGGAGCAGGCCATCGCGGCGACCGGGCTGACCGACGTCGCCCACCGCGACGTCGCGAGCCTGTCGGGTGGCCAGCGACAGCGTGCATGGATCGCCCTGGTGGTGGCGCAGCAGGCCGACACGTTGCTGCTCGACGAACCGACGACCTACCTGGACCTCGCGCACCAGCTCGAGGTCCTGCGCCTGGTGCGCCGGCTCAACCGCGAGCAGGACTCCACCATCGTGATGGTCCTGCACGACCTGTCGCTCGCGGCCCGGTTCTCCGACCGGCTCGTCGTCCTGCACGACGGCGGCGTCGCTGCCGACGGCGCACCGCACGAGGTACTGACCCCCGCGTTGCTCGAGCACGCCTTCGGGCTGCACGCGCGCGTGTTCCCGGACCCCGTGACCGGTGCCCCGATGATCGTGCCCGAGGCCGACGAGCACGACCCGGCGCCGCATGCCGAACCGGACGTCGAACTGGCGGGTGCCACGCACTTAGGTTAGCCTCTCCTAACGTGAAGCTCTCCCGACGCGGCTCCCTCCGAGCCACTCTCCTGACCTCCGTGGCCGTCTCGGCCCTCCTCCTCGCCGGCTGCTCGAGCACCGACTCGAACGACTCCGACGGTGACACCGCGGCATCGAAGGCCTGGTCCTACGAGGACGCCACCGGCACGACCGTCAAGGTCGACCACACGCCGAAGCGCGTCGTCGTGCTGAACGACATCGCGATCTCGTTCATCGAGTACGGCCTGAAGCCGGTCGGCACCTTCGGCCAGCTGACCATGGCGAAGGACGCCCGCTTCGACGACCTGGACACCGACGGCATCACGCAGCTCGGCACCGGGTACGGCGACGTCGACCTCGAGAAGCTCGCCGCGCTGAAGCCCGACCTCGTCGTGACCTCGGTCTACCCGACCGACGAGAAGGGCACGCTCGACGACACGCAGCCCGGCTACGGCTTCAAGGACAACGAGCAGGAGAAGCAGATCGAGGCCATCGCGCCGGTCGTCCAGGTCAAGTGGGGCGGCAAGGGCGAGGACGTCATCGAGAAGATCGCCGACCTGAGCGAGTCGCTCGGTGCGAAGGAGTCGACGATCGAGGCCGCCGAGAAGCGCTTCGACACCGCCGGTGACGAGCTCGAGAAGGTCGCGAAGGAGCAGGACCTGTCGGTCGTCTCCATGTACGCCGACGGTGACGGCGCCTACGTCACCCGCCCGACCGACGAGCCGCTGCTGCAGATGTACTCGTCGTTCGGCGTCGACTTCGTGAACCCGAAGCCGAAGGGCTTCTACTGGGGCATCTACTCGTGGGAGAACGCGGGCCAGATCAAGGCCGACGTGCTGCTGCTGTCGCAGCAGGGCTACCAGGTCGCGGACCTCGAGAAGCAGCCGACCTTCGCCGACAACGCGGCGCTCGAGGCCGGCCAGGCGCACAGCTTCACCTTCCCGGCGCTCGACTACGCCTCGCAGGCCGGCTACATGACGGAGCTGGCGGGCTGGCTCGAGGACAGCAAGAAGCTGTCCTAGGACGCAACCAACGATCGGACGGGAGGCCCGTTGCCAGCTGGCGACGGGCCTCCCGTCTGTCCTATGGTGCGTCTCGTGCACGTGACCCGCTGCTGTCGTCAGCCCGCCGGCAAGGCGGCGTTCACAGCGGTCTGCGCATCGCGCCAGACCGCTGCGCGGGACCCCGCGTAGGTGCCGCCCTGACCGTTCGAGTAGTACCGCAGGTTGTGCTTCCCGCCGTCGGTGTTGCCCTGCCAGTACGCGGTCACAGCACGCGAGCTCCCGCCGACCAACCACACCTGGTCGGCGGCGTCGGCCGTCCCGGTCTTGCCGAACAGCGTGGTGCCGTCCGGGGTCTGGCCGCCGCTCGCCGTGCCGCCTCGGAACGCGCCCTGCATGACCTCGAACGCCGTCGCCGCAGTCTGCGGCGAGACGGCCTGCGAGCAGGTGCGCGGCTGCCCGCCGAGCTCCGTGCCGTCCGGTGCGGTCACCTGGTCGATGACGACCGGCGCGCAGTACCGACCACCGTTCGCGACGCCCGCGTACGCCGCCGCCATCGTCAGCGGCGCGATGCTCTCGGTACCGAGCAGCGACGCGGGGTTCCACGGCAGCTCGCCGCCGGCGGCCAGGTGCACACCGAGGCGCTTCGCGACGTCCCGGATGTCGCACAGGTCGAGCTGCGCCGCCATCGACTGGTAGGCGGCGTTCACGGACTGGGCCGTGGCCGAGCGGACCGAGTACGGCCCCTTCTGGCCGGGCGAGTCGTTCTTCGGCTGCCAGAAGGCCGTCGTCTGCTCGCCGCACGCCGTCCACGTGCTCTGCGGGTGCGGGGTGCCGTTCACGACCGTGTCCGGGCTGCGGCCGGCTTCGAGCCACGCCAGCAGGGTGAACATCTTGTAGGTCGAGCCGGTCTGGAAGCCCGTCGAATCTCCGTCGGCCTGGTCGACGGCGTAGTTCAGCGACGTCGCCGTCGGTGGCGCCTGCTCCGACCGGTCGTAGTCGGTGTTCTGCGCCATCGTGAGCACCCGGCCGGTGCCCGCCTCGACGGTGTTCAGCGTCGCGCCCAGCGCCAACCGGGTCTCGGTCTTCGGGTCGTACCGGTCGAGCAGTTCCTTCTGCTTCGCGTTCAGGTCGAGATCGAGCGTCGTCTGGATGCGGTACCCACCCGTCCGCCAAGCATCGGCGCGCTGCTGCTTCGTCGCGCCGAGCTGCGGCAGACGTTCGGCGACGCGCTTGGCGTAGTCGCAGAAGAACTCCGCCCCGGTCTCGACGGCCTCGCACCCCTGCTGCGGTGCGGTGATCCGGACGGAGTCGGCCAGCCGCGACAGCCGTGCCGTGCGGTACTCGTCGGTCGTCAGGTGCCCCTGCTCGTGCATCGAGCGGAGGATCACGTTCCGCCGCGCAGCGTTGTCGCGGTAGTGGTCCGGCGTGGACAGGTCGCGGCGCTCCGGCCACTGCACGATCGCGATGAGCGATGCCGCTTCGGCCGGGGTCAGGTCGGTGGCGGACTTGCCGTAGTAGTGCTGCGCGGCCGACTGCACACCGTAGGTCTGGTCGCCGAAGTACGCGATGTTCAGGTACGCCGTCAGGATCTGCTCCTTGGTGTACTTCTTCGCCAGGCCGATCGCGAGCTTCATCTCGGCGAGCTTCCGCTGCGGCGACCGCTTCGTCGCCTCCTTGTACCCGGCCTCCTGCTCCTCGAGCGTCGGCAGCTCGCTCGCCCGCTGGATCTTGATGTTGCGGACGAGCTGCATCGTGAGCGTCGAGCCACCCGAACCGCCCTCGCCCTGCGACGCGGCGACGCTCACCAGGGAGCGGACCATCGACGTCGCGTCCACACCACCGGTCTCGTAGAACCGCTTGTCCTCACCGTCGACCGCGGCGTGCTTCAGCTGGTCGCTGATCTGGTCGAACGACAGCTCCTGCCGGTCCTGCGCCCACACGTTCGCCAGGTGCACCGGTTCGCCACCGCGGTAGGCCCAGACCTGGTTGCGCTGCGGCAGATCCCCGATCTCGATGTGCTCCGGCAGCGATTCGAACACCCCGATCGCCGACGTCGTGCTCACCCCGGCGACCGCGATCATCGGCGTCACGCCGACCCCGATCATCAACCCGGCGAGCACACTGCCGCCCACGAAGCCGAGCGCGGCTCCCCCTGCACGTCTCATCGTCATCGCTCTGGATCCCCCGTGGTGCATCACCGCACCGATCTGGCGCGGTAGTTCGGGAGCGTCCCAGCCGTTCTCGGGCGGTCGCCGGGACTTCGCCGCGGAACACCGCCGTGTCCGCTGGGAATGCGCCCGTCGTGACGGGATCGTGACGTCAGCGGGTCGAGTGGTCACCTTGCGTCGCCGGGACGGTGCCTGCGAGCAGTTCGAGCACGCCGTCCGGGAACACCGGGACGTCCGTGTCGACGGGCGCCCAGCGCACCGGGCTGCCCTCGTCCAGCACCACGAGTTCAGCGTCGAGCGGCACCGCGTCCAGCTCTGCCGACCGGACGGCGAACACGTGGACGTACTCGTGTCCGGGCTGCCCCTCGTACTCGAACAGGTTCTCGAGGACACCGAGCAGCCGGACGTCGTCGAGGGCGACGTCGAGCTCCTCGCGGAACTCCCGGCGGAGCGCCTGGACCGCGGTCTCGCCGAACTCGATGCCGCCGCCGACTGCACGGTGGAAGCGGAGGTCCCGCACGCTGTCGAACGACTCGGACAGCAGCACGTGGCCGTCCTTGACCGGCAGCCCGACCGAGATGTTCCGGATGCTCCCCATCACGCCACTCTGCCACCGGTGCGGGTTCGGTAGGTTCGAGCCATGCACCACATCCGCTCGATCGTCACCCTCGCGATCGTCTTCCTCGGTCTGGGCTTCCTGCTCACCGCCGGTGGTTCCGTCTGGACGATCCTCACCCCGGACGGCACTGGCGTGAACTTCGCCGCGGGGTTCATGTACATGGGTGGCATGGTCGTCGGTATCGCCGGGATCGCACTCGGGGTCGCCGCGCTCGTGGCCGTCGCCCGGGCGGCGAAGCGCTTCGGCCGCTAACCGGCGAGCGCCTCGGCAGCAGCACCCCACCCGGTGGGGTCATCCCCCGGCGGGACGAACAGCATCGTGTTCCAGAGCACCAGGACGTCCCACCACGCGAGCTCGTCGGCAGTGAGCGCGCTCACCGAGCGGTAGCCGTCGAGCAGCTGCCGGTGGACGGCCGCGGGGACCGGGCCCCAGTCGTGGAAGAGCGTCCCGAGCAGGACGGCCGAGCGTGCCAGCTCGACGATGCGGTGGTCGAGGCGCAGGTCCTCGAAGTCGATGACGGCGACGACGTCCGAGTCGGCGAACAAGACGTTCGCCGCCCGGTAGTCGCCGTGCACGATCTGGACCGGCAGGTCGTCGGACGGCGCGGCCGCAAGCAGCCGTCGCAGTGCCACCCGGGCGCGGTCCAGCACGTGCGTCGGCCCACCGTCGAGCCAGTCCTCGACCTGCTGCACGAGCGGGGTCGGCGGCGGGCGTACACCGGCCGCGCGCGCCCGATCGGGGCTGTCGCGCAGGGCGTCGTGGAAGCGGGCGAGCGTCGCACCGGCGGCGCGGACCTCTGCCGGTTCACGGACGTCCAGCAGTGTTCCGTCGATGACGCGCTGGAGCCCCATCGAGACCCCGTCGTCCTCGACCTGCACCCGTCCGTC
Source organism: Curtobacterium sp. PhB78 (assembly GCF_003751685.1). Taxonomy (NCBI): domain Bacteria; kingdom Bacillati; phylum Actinomycetota; class Actinomycetes; order Micrococcales; family Microbacteriaceae; genus Curtobacterium; species Curtobacterium sp. PhB78. Next base: position 270,948 of record NZ_RKIA01000001.1, on the reverse strand, counting down.
GGGCGTCGGCACCGGGGCGGAAACGGGCAGGCCGCGCTCCGCGAGCCACGTCGTGAGGTCCGTCGCGAACGCCAAGCGCTCGAACCCCTCCGGTGCGATGGACCACTTCAGGAGCATCCGGCCGTCAGCGGTCGACACCCAGGCGAGCGCGTTGTGGTCACTCATCACGATGCGCTCGCACACGACGATGTGCACGTTCCACCACCGGTCGAGCGTCCGGATGACCCAGTCCTCGGCAGCGGCGACGTCCGTGAACCCGAAGCGGCTCCGCAGCACCTGGGCGGGATCGGCACGTTCCCAGAGCATCTCGAGGGTCATCGCTCCACCCTCGCAGGTCGCGCTACCATCCGGTACCGGTCCACCCACGGAAGCGAGCCGCCATGACCTCCCAGAGCACGAGGGTCCTGCACGTGATGTGCACGGTGTTCCTGTTGGGCGCCTTCCTGTCGGTCGGGATCGGTGGGTGGTCGCTCGCGAACGACACCGGGGGCGGTGCGAACATCGGCGGCGGCATCCTGATGCTGTTCGGTTACCTGCTCGGCCTGATCGGGATCGCGCTCGGGGTCGCCACACTTGTCGTCGACACCGTGTCGCGGCGACGGTCACGCACGCGCAGCTGACGCCTCAGCGGCGGCGAGCGCGGAGCCGCTGCACGCCCACCCATCCGGCGACCGCGAAGCACCCGAGCGCGAGGACGTACGAGACGAGCAGGTCGGCCCACGTGCGCGGGTTGATCGATCCGTCGGGCAACCGCTCCTGGAGTTGGAACGACGTCGGGAACAGCCAGTACGACGTCGCGTAGACGGTGAGCGCCAGTCCGACGACGACCGAGCCGACGATGATCCACCGAGCAGCGCGCGCTCCGACGGTCACGCGGACGCCCCCTTCACGGATCGTCGCGACGCCGACCGCGGTGGGTTCGCTCGCAGGTGTTCGCTGATGCGTCCGAGGATCCGGCCGAGGTCGGTCGCGTCGTCGTCCGTGATCGGTGCGAACAGGAGTCCGTGCACGGTGCCGATGTGGCCGGGGAACACCTCGGCAAGGACCTCGCGCCCCGCGTCGGTGATCGCGACGACGGTGCTGCGCTCGTCGTCCGGCGACGGGGACCTCGTGACGAGCCCGCGCTGTTCGAGCAGTTGCGCCTGGTAGGTCAGCCCGCTGCGGCTGTACACGACACCGTCGGCAAGGTCCGTCATGCGCAGGTGCCCCTCCGGAGCGTCCCCCAACCGCGCCAGGAGCTGGAACTGCACGGTGCTCAACCCGCCGACGTCGCGGAGCTGCTTCTCGACCGCGGGGCGCAGGAGTGCACTCACCTCGGTCAGCGCGAAGTAGGCGCTGAGCTGTGTCGGGGTCAGTGCAGTTGGGGTGTCGCTCATGGAGCCATCCTACCTGTTGCTTCGAGTTCGAAGCAGTGCTAGCGTCTCCGACAGGCGCTTCGAATTCGAAGCAACTACGAGAGGGCATCACCATGAAGGCAGTGCAGTTCCACGAAGTCGGCGGACCCGAGGTCCTCCAGTTCGGCGAGGTCGAGCAGCCGACCCCGGCAGCGGGTCAGGTGCGACTCCGCGTCGCGGCCTCCGCGTACAACGCTGCGGACAACGGCATGCGGGCTGGCTTCCTGCCGATCCCGATCCAGCTGCCGCACGTCCCCGGCTACGACGTCTCCGGCACGGTCGACGCGATCGGCGAGGGGGTGACCGGGTTGACCGTGGACGACGCGGTCATCGCGTTCCTGCCGATGGACCGCGACGGCGGGGCAGCCGAGTACGTCGTCGCGCCGGCGGACGCCGTGGTCGCAGCGCCGACGAGCGTCCCGCTCGCCGACGCAGCCGCGCTGCCGTCCGTCGCGCTGACGGCATGGCAGGCCCTGTTCGACGACGGCCGGCTCACCGCCGGGCAGCGTCTGCTTGTCTTGGGTGCCGGCGGGGTCGTCGGCAAGTACGCCGTCCAGCTCGCCAAGCGCGCCGGAGCACACGTCATCGCGACCGCCAGCCCCCGCAGTGCCGATGCCGTGCGCGCGGCCGGTGCCGACCAGGTCATCGACCACACCGACGTCGACCTGCTCGACGCCCTCGACGGTCAGGTCGACGTGCTGCTCAACCTGGCGCCGATCGAGCCCGAGCAGTTCGCGGCGGACGTCGCAGCGGTCCGTGACGGCGGGGTCGTCGTGAGCACGACGGCGTTCATGGCCACGCCGGGTGACGAGTCGCGAGGCGTTCGTGCAGCGACTGTGTTCGTCCTGCCGAACCGCGAACGCCTGACGGAGCTCGTCGCGCTCGTGGACGCCGGGGCCCTGACGGTCGAGGTCACGCGGCGCATCCCGCTCGCCGATCTGCCCGCACTGCACGCCGAGGGCGCAGCCGGGAGGATCGTCGGCAAGGTCATCGTCCTGCCCTGACCCGGATCACCGGATCACCGGATCACCGGAGCGACCAGTGTGACGGGCGGTCCAGGTCGTCGGGCAGCACCGTGGATGCGTCACCCTGGGCGGCGTTCACCTGCGGCTGGGTGAGGAACAGCGCGTTCGACAGGTCCGCTCCCCCGAGCCGGGCATCGCGCAGGTCCGCCCCGAGCAGGTCCACGCCAGACAGGTCGCCTCCCCGCAGGTCCGCGGCGATCAGGACCGCACCGCGCAGATCGGCGCCGACCCGGACGCGAGATCGCAGGTCGCGGCCGGCCAGGTCAGCCGACGGGTGCAGGTCACCGACCGCCTCACCGGCGGCGGGGTACCCACCTCGAGCCTCGGCGCTGACGTCGATCAGGACGGAACGAACGTCGAACCGGAGCGACTCGACGTCCACCGCGATGACGTCGGCCAGCTCGCCGTCGAGGACCTGCTGAATGCGGCGCCCGAGCACGGTCGGTGCTTCCGCAGACCCCAGAACGGTCGATCGGGACACCGCCTCGGCCAGGTACCAGAGCATCTCGTGGAGCTGCCGGGCGACGGCGAAGGCCCGGAACATCTCGGGCTTCGAGTCGGGTTCGTCGACCCAGCTCGTGCCGTCGAACAGGACCTGCGAGACGTACTGGCCGGCCCCGAAGCAGTCGAAGGTGGTGCATCCGGTGAACCCCCGTGGACGGAGGGCCTGGTGGATCGTGCAGGAGAAGTCGTCGGCCAGGTTGCGGCACGGAGTCCCTGAGGCCTTGTCGATCGGGAAGTCGCTGGACCGCTGGAACCCGAAGGCGGTGCAGCAGAGGGCGAAGCAGTCACCGCACGAAGCGCGGAGCCCCGAGCGGTCGGCGGGAGAAGAAGGAGAGGATGAAGAAGAAGACGATGACATGGACGAACGGTCTCTCTGGAGTGGTCTCGACAGGGCGCCGGGGTGCTGGGGAACTCCGTCGGGAGTCCCCGTTCCGGGCGCACGAGATCACCACCCCTCGTCCGAGGAGCGAACCGGTGTCGCTGGATGGGCTCTGCGTCACAGAGCGGGAGAACGTGTCACTGCGGCCAGGCTAGCGGCGCGCGACTGCGCCCGTCCGCAGTCCCGACGCGTACGGTGCACGTGTGACCAGAACCCACCCGGCAAGACCGCACCGCCTCGTGCTGATCGCCGCCGCCGTCGTGCTGGTGATCGGCATCGTGCTCCTGTTCACACCGTGGGACGGCTTGATCCCCGTGCTCGCCTGGGTGCTGATCGTCGCGTCCATCGCCCTCGGCGCGATCACCCTCTTCTTCTCGCGCGCACCCCGCAGCTGAGCGCCGCCACGCGATCGGCGCCCCGTCAGGACCGCGGCACGAGACCGTGCTCGTAGGCGAAGATCACCGCATGCACCCGGTCGCGCAGGCCCAGTTTGCCGAGCACCCGCCCGACGTGGGTCTTGACCGTGGACTCGCTCGTCACCAGGTGTGCGGCGATCTCGGGGTTCGACAACCCGCGGGCCATCGCGAGCAGCACCTCGCGCTCCCGCGGGGTCAGGGGCTCCAGCGGGTCCGGACCCGCCGGCCGGTCGTCCGGCAGCACGGAGCCGAAGAGCTCGAGCATCCGCTGCGTCACCCGCGGTGAGACCGCGGCCTCGCCCGCTGCCACGGACCGGACAGCGTCGAGGAGCTGCGCGGCGCTGACGTCCTTGAGCAGGAACCCGCTCGCCCCGGCACGCAGGCCACCGAACGCGTACTCGTCCAGGTCGAAGGTCGTCAGCACGAGCACCCGGGTCTCGGGGACCTGCTCGACGATCGCGGCCGTCGCCGTGACGCCGTCGACGTGGGGCATCCGGACGTCCATGAGCACGACATCCGGACGCAGAGCACGCACGAGCCGAACTCCCGCACCGCCGTAGCCGGCTTCGCCGACGACCTCGATGTCGGACTGTGCCTCGAGCAGCAGTCGGAACCCCGTCCGGATGAGCTGCTGGTCGTCGACGATCGCCACGCGGATCACCGGTCCTCCGTCCTGACCGGGATCGTCGCCCGGATCTGCCAACCGTCGGTGCCGTCGCGGGAGCCCGCGCGCACCTGCCCACCCAGCGCGCGGATGCGCTCGTCGATCCCGATGAGCCCTCGACCCGACCCCGCTGGGGCGTGGGCCGATCCGCCCGGCCGAGTCGGGCCTCCTGTCCGTCCGTCGTCGGTGACGACCACGGTGACCTCGGTGGCGGACGCTGCCACGCGGACGTCGACGGATCGGACGCGCTGCGCGTGCCGGGCGGTGTTGGTGAGGCCCTCCTGCACGACCCGGTACACGGCGAGCTGCAGGGCATCGTCGTCGGGGACGACGCCGATGCGTTCGAGGGCGACGGGGGTGCCCAGCGCGCGGAACCGGTCGACGAGCTGCGGGACGTCGTGGATGCCCGGTTGCGGCGCGAGCGCGGGTTCGCCGTCGCCTCCGAGCACCCCGAGCATGCGGCGCATGTCGCCCATCGCGCCACGGCCGACGTCGGCGACACCGCGCATGGCAGCGGCAGCGGACCCCGCCGAACCGGTGGGTGCACCGGCTGCCGACCCGGCCGCCGCGCCCTCGGCCAGCCGCACCATCACCGTGAGCGAGTGCGACACGATGTCGTGCATCTCCCGCGCGATCCGGGCCCGCTCCGCGGCAGTGGCGAGCTGCGCCTGCTGGTCACGCTCCCGGGCCAGCTGGTGCGCGCGGTCGATGAGCGCCTGCGTGTAGCGACGGCGGTTCGACACGTTGACCCCGATCAGGACCGCTGCCAGCAGGAACGTCGTGGGCTGCGGGTACAGGACGTCCGCGAGTCCTCCGGACCCCGGCGCGACCACGAAGACGCGCAGCGCCGTCGCCCCCGCCGCCAGCACGACGGCGACCGCGCCCGTCCACCACCCGGCGGCACGCGACCACCACACGGTCGCGGCGTACACGGTGAAGAGCACCGGCGAGTACCCCGCTTCCGTCCACGTCATCGCGACGACGGACGCGAGCCCGAGCACCGCCGTCACCGCGGGGTGTGTGCGCCGGAGCGGGATGCCGGAGACGGCGATGACCACGAGGACGACGACCGTGACCCGCGCGGCGGGGCTCCCGTCGACCTGCCACGCACTCCGGAACGCGACGACGACCTCGATCGCACCCCAGAAGACCATGAGCAGCGCGTCGGTCATGACCGGGTGGCGTGCCCAGAACCGCCGGAGCCGGCCGGGTGCGTCGGGCAGGGCGATGCCCCCGGCACCGTCCTGGACGGCACCGGGGGCGAGGTCGGCAGGGGTCACGCGTCCCGCTTCTCGACCAGGGCGAGCGCCGTCACCGAGGCGACGACCACCCAGGCCAGCAGTACCGCGAATCCGCTCCATCCCCCCAAGGCTAGGACGCCGTCGTGCCACCCCGACGTCACCTCGGTGCCGAACTGCATGAGCGGCTGCCCGGCGTTCTGCGGCAGCAGGTTGGTCAGCGTGCCGAGCCAGTCCGCTCCGGTGAACGACTGCACCAGCTGCACGACGACCGGGGCGACCAGCATCAGGCCGAGGACCCCGGCGATCGCGCCGGCTGTGGAACGCAGGACCACACCGACCGCGAAGGCGAGCAGCGCGATGAGCGTCAGGTAGACCGAGGCGCCGAGCAGCGGCATCGCGACGCTCGCGTCCAGCGACGCCTCGACGTTCCGCCCCGCCGCGATCGGCAGGGTGGTGAACGCGGTGGCCCAGACGCTCACGGCACTCGTGACGAAGACGGCCACGGCGAGGACGATCGCCTTCGCCGCCAGTGCGACCGACCGCCGTGGGACCGCCGCGAACGACGAGCGGATCATGCCGGTGCCGTACTCGCCGGTGACGACGAGGGCGCCGATCACCGCGACGATCAGCGACGAGAGCATCGTGCCGCTCGTGCTGTAGAGGACGAGGGCGTTCCGAGCCGCGTCACCCGAGAGCCCCTGACCGCCGTTGTCCGCGAAGGACGCCAGGAGCACACCGATGCCGATCGGCAGGACGAGCACCAGCAGGAAGCTCCACGCCGTCGACCGCAGCGAGCGGAGCTTGATCCACTCCGAGCGCAGGACGCCGGAGAAGTGGACGCCGGACGTGTGGCTGCCGGCTCCGTCGTGCCGGGGCAGGGTGTCGCTCGTGACCGCGCTCATCGGGCCACCTCCGATCGGTACTCGACCTGGTCGTGCGTGAGTTCGAGGTAGGCCTGCTCCAGGCTCGCCTCGGTGGTGGCCAGCTGGTGCAGGACGATGCCCGCGGCACCGGCTGCCTCGCCGATCTGCTCGGCGCCGAGGCCACGGACCTGCAGCGACCCGTCGCTCTCGTAGCCGATGGTGACGTCCGGTCCGGCGATCGCGTCGAGGAGCCGCTCGGGCTCCGGCGTCCGCACGGTGACTGACCGCTCCGTGGCGGCGGCGACCAGGTCCGCGATGTCCGTGTCCGCGAGCATCCGGCCGCGACCCATCACGACGATGCGGTCGGCGGTCAGGGCCATCTCGCTCATCAGGTGGCTCGAGATGAACACCGCACGTCCCTCGGCGGCCAGGCTGCGGGCGAGCCGACGCACCCACACGACGCCCTCGGGGTCGAGGCCGTTGACCGGCTCGTCGAGGATCAGCGTCTGCGGATCACCGAGCAGTGCCGCCGCGATCCCGAGCCGCTGCCCCATGCCGAGCGAGAACCCGCCGACGCGCTTCTTCGCGACGTTCTCGAGACCGGTCATCCCGATGACCTCGTGCACCCGGGCCGTCGGGATCCGGTGCGTCGCGGCGAGCGCCGACAGGTGGTCGAAGGCGCTGCGTCCCTTGTGGACCGCCTTGGCCTCGAGCAGTGCGCCGACGCGACGCAGCGGGTCGCGCAGCTCGCGGTAGGGGCGTCCGTCGACGTGGGCGGTGCCCGAGGTCGGCCGGTCGAGTCCGACGACGGCGCGCATCGTGGTGGACTTGCCCGCGCCGTTCGGACCGAGGAAGCCGGTGACGACGCCGGGGCGCACCGTGAAGGACACGTCGTCGACGGCGACCTTCTCGCCGTAGCGCTTGGAGAGGTTCTGGATCTCGATCATGCGGCAACGGTACGGAGACCACCGGGTCCACCACATCGCCGTCGCAGACGATCTCCGCGGAGCGACCGTGGTACCCCGGTACCACCCGCAGCGGTGCCGGATACGGTGGGGTCATGGTCGTCCAGCGGTGGCACGAGGACGTCCTCGGAGCGCCCTACGAGCGACTCGAACTGCCGCTCGGCTCCGACCCCGAGGGGCCGGTCGTCGCCACCCTCGTCCGTCGTCGGCACACCCCGACGGACCTGCTGCTGCACGGGCGCGGGCCGCTGCACGGCGCTGACGTGCTGTACGTGCACGGGTGGTCGGACTACTTCTTCCAGACCGAGCTGGCGGAGCGGATCGAACGGCTCGGGGCCCGCTTCCACGCGCTGGACCTGCGGAAGTACGGCCGGAGCCTCCGCCCCCACCAGACCCCGGGCAACGTCGACGCCCTGGCGGTGTACGACGAGGACATCGCCGCAGCGCTCGACGCGGTGTCCGCCGAGCACCCCGGCCCCGGCGAGCGGCGGCTCGTGCTGATGGGGCACTCCACCGGCGGTCTGACGCTGTCGCTGTGGGCTGCGCGCCACCCCGAACTCGTCGACGGCGTCGTCCTGAACAGTCCGTGGCTCGAGTTCCAGGCGACCGCCGTGGGCCGGGCGATCGTCGCACCCGTCATCAAGCTCGGCGCCAAGCGGAACCCCCTCGCCCCGATGCCCGCCGTCGACCCCGGCTTCTACACGCGCACCGTGTCGGCCGCCGGCGAGGGCTCGTGGACGTACGACCAGCAGTGGCGGCCGGAACGCGGGTTCCCCCTGCACCCCGGTTGGCTCGCGGCGGTCTTCGCGGGGCAGGAGACGGTCGAGCACGGGCTCGACATCCAGGTCCCCGTCCTCGTCATGCTCAGCGACAAGAGCATGTTGCAACCCCGGTGGGACCCCGGCATGGCACACGCCGACGTCGCGCTGAACGTCGACACGGTGGCCCACCGAGCCCTGTCGCTCGGGAACGAGGTGACGGTCCGCCGGCTGCCGGGAGCCGTGCACGACGTGGTGCTGTCCGCGCCCGACGTGCGGGAGCAGGCGTACGACGCGATCGGACGCTGGGCCACCACGCTGCACCCCCGCTAGCGTGACGGGATGACCGAGCGCTCCGTCCGGCTGACCCGGCTCGACCCGACCGGGATCGACCACGACGCACTCGTCGACTTCCTGTCGACCGAGGACTTCCCGTTCCACGTGCGGCGGACGTGGAACCGTGCAGAGGCCGTCCAGGCCGTGGACTCCGGCTCCTACCGCGACGACGAGCACGACTCGTACTGGGTCGACCACACGGAGCACGGCCGCATCGGGTTCGTCCGGCTCGCGGACCTGGACGACCCGGTCCCGCTGTTCGACCTGCGCATCGCCGGCGCGTTCCGCGGTCGCGGCCTCGGCGTCCCGACACTGCGTGCGGTCACCGACCACGTCTTCGGCACTCTGCCGTCGGTGGCCCGCTTCGAGGGCCAGACCCGCGAGGACAACACGGCCATGCGCCGGGTCTTCGTGCGTGCCGGGTGGGTCAAGGAGGCGCACTACCGCGAGGGGTGGCCGATCGAGGGCGGCCGCGCGGTGGCGTCGGTCGGCTACGGGATCCTGCGCCACGACTGGGAGACGGGCGAGACGACGCCGGTGCCGTGGGACGACGACGTGCTTCCTGACGACTGACGGTTCTGGTTCGTGATCCACGGGGAACGTGAACCAGAACCGTCACCACACGAGGAACGTGCTTGCCCGGCGCGTCTCGCGTCACGGTCCAGAGCGGACGGGAGGCTCGGGTCACGCCCGCCACGGGCCTCCCGTCCGCCCGGTGGATGCGTCCAGGGCGTGACGCGCGATCAGCCGCCAGTCGCCGCCCTGCGCAGCGCGGCGCAGGTCCGCCGGAACGCCGCGCTGAGCGACTCCCCTGCGGCGCGCTCCGCCCACTCGTCGAACGCGGCGCGCAGCGCGAGCAGCGCCAACGGCACCGCGAACCGGTCGGCGCCCTGCCACGCCGACTGCAGCTCCAGCGTCTGCGCGGCGTCCCGCTCGAGCACGGCGGACAGCAGCACCGGATCGGCGACGAGCAGCGCGCGCACCCGGACCAGGCGGTCGAGGTCGTCGTGGCGATCGCGTTCGAACGTCGCGAGCACCTCGGCGATCACCTCGGTCAACGCATCGAACGGCACCGGGGCGGTCACGGCGGCGGTGACGGCGTCGTGGACGTCGCGTGAGACGAACAAGAACGCGTCGACCTTCGAAGCGCAGTACCGGAAGAACGTGCGCTCGGTGATGCCGGCCGCGGTCGCGATCTCGGCCCCGGTGACGACGTCGAACCCGCGCGCGCCGACCAGCGCGACCGCGGCGTCCTCGACGGCACACTCCGTCGCCCGGCGGTTCTGCGCCCGGACCCCGGTCACGGCGCGGACCGCATGGAGACGGTCTCGCGCTGCCAGAGCTCCGGCAGCCGGAGGTCGACACCGTCGGCGTCCGCCAGGCGTGCGAACGCGCGCATCGTCACGTCGAGGCGGTCGAGCTTCTTCGGCAGGGGCGTGAGCGGACGGGTCAACGGACGCCAGAACGCGTCCCAGTGCACCGGCCGGACGACGCTCGGACGCAGGGCACCGACGGTCTCCTGCCAGTACTGCTCGATCCAGGCCGTCGGCTTCGCACCGGCGGCGCCCGCACCCAGGTAGACGGTGTCGGCGTGGAGCCCCGCGAACGCTCCGGGGATGAAGTTCGCCGTCGGGTGCACCAGTACGGAGCCGTCCGGGTGCTCGAACAGGAACGAGGAGCACCCGCCGGTACGGAAGTCGCGCATCCGGGCCGGCAGGGTGACCGGCTCGGTGATCTCGCCCGGGACCGCGTCGCCGTCACTGTGCAGCGCGTGCAGCGGCGTGACCGTGAAGGCCCCCACCGCGAACGACTCGCGGTCGTGGAGCTCCCGGAAGGGCACGCGGTCGAGCCCGTACCCGGTGGCGATCATCCGGGTGGACGTCGAGCCGCCGAGTTCGGCCCCGGTCCGGTCCGCGACCACGGGCGCGTCGAGGGCGTGGTCGGCGTGCGAGTGCGAGACGAGCACGGCATCGAGGTGGTCGACGTCGAACCGTGCGAGTGCGTCCTCGATCCGGGTGACGTCCGGTCGGAGCCGGCCGAGCATCAGCCGTGGGAACGAGGGACGACTGAAGAAGCCGTCCACGAGCAGCGAGGTCGTGCCGTCGGAGACGAGGACGTTGGACACCCCGCCGAACACCGTGGTGACGCTCATGCGTGCGCCCCGCCGAGCACGTCGTCGAGGAGCCGCATCGTACGCGCGGCGTCCTCCATCGCGAGGTCGTGGTGCACGCCGCGCACCCGTTCGACGTCCCACCCGAGGTGCTCGTAGACCGGTACCTCGGCCGCGGGCACGACGTGTCGACCGTCGTCGGTGAGCACGAGCGTCGACGGCACGCACGGGGCCGCCGGAGCGACCGGTGTCGTCGCGACCGCTCGCAGGACGTCGCGCAGCATCGTGCGGTCCCAGTGCCGATGGCTCTCCTCGGCCCGGGCGACGTTCGCCGGACCCCACCGCGGATCGGTGCGGTCGTACGCCTTCACGAGCAGCGGCTGCAGCCCGGGCAGCGCCCAGAACGCCCGACCGAGCACGCCCCGCCCCGGTGCCCGCAGGTGGAAGCCGGGGTCGAGGTACACCGCCCGCGCAGGGCGCAACCGGTCGACGGCGTCGAACAGCACCCGCCCGCCGAGCGAGTGTCCGACAACGGCGTCGAGCCCCTGCGGCAGCGTCTCGGCGAGGTCGTCGGCGAACGCGGCGAGTGTGTACGACGCCGCGCGGTCGCTCTCGCCGTGACCCCGCAGGTCCGGCACGAGGAACGTGTACCGGTCCGGGTCGGCGTGGGACACGAGGTCGCGCCACACCAGCGCCGAACCGAGGATGCCGTGCACGAGTCCGACCCGGACCGGGCCGTGACCGTGGGTCTCGACGTGGAGCTGCATGTGCACTCGATTCTGTCAGTGACTGACAGAATACACGGTCAAGCGGGACGGCTGAAGAGGTTCACGAGGTTGCCGTCCGGGTCACGGAACAGCGCCGACCGGTTTCCCCAGGGCATCGTCGTCGGCGGCAGCACCACGTCGTCGAGGTCGCCACGCAATCCCGCGAACGCGGCGTCGACGTCGTCCACCACGAACTCGAGGAACACCCCGCCGTTCGTGCGGGGCTCCACTGCGGCCGGTCCGAGCATCGCCACGGTCGCCGGGGTCGCGAGGGCGAGCACGGCGCCGCCGGTCACGATGTCGGCGAAGACGGGTGCGGGCCGCCGCGCCTCGGTCCCGGTGACGCGTTCGTAGAACCGCACCATCCCGTCGAGGTCGTCGGTGATGATCCGGATGGATGCGAACTGCATGGGAAGCCCTCCTGGCCGGCCACCGTGACCGGACTCGTCGAGCATGCGCGACCACCGCGACACCGTCCTGTCGGTGTTTCGGCGAGTGAGCAGGCGGATCTGGCGGTTCAGTCCCCGAGCAGGTCTCCGAGCACGGGGCGCAGGACGCCGTGCGGGATGTCGAGTTCGTCGAGGTGGACCACCCGGGGCGGAGCCTGTTCGTCGGTCTCCTCGACCGCCAGCACCCGGTCTCCGCGGAAGGCCCGGACGCCGTCGCGCAACCGGCACCACGCGACGAGGTACCAGTCCTCGCCCTTCCCGATGTACCCGAGCGGTTCGACCACGCGGTCGGTCTCCGCGCCCGCTGCGTCGCGGTACCGCATCCGGACGACGCGCCCGCCCGTCAGCGCACCGGCGAGCGCCGTGGGAGCCGGCGTGCGCTCCCCCGACTCGAGCAGGTGCACGCGGCTCGCGAGTCGCGCTGCCCGTCGGGCGTCGTCCTCGGCGAGCACCGCGGTGACCTTGCGGGCAGCGCTGCGCGCCGCGTCGCGGAACGGGCTGGAGCCGAGCGTGCCGAGGCCGATCGCCACCGCGAGCGCTTCGTCAGCGGTCAGTCCAAGCGGCGGGAGCGTCGCACGGACGTCGATCGTGTACCCGCCGGTCCGCCCCGGCTCGGCCCAGATCGGCACCCCGGCTTGCTGCAGGGACAGCAGGTCCCGCTCGACCGTGCGCACACTGACTCCGAACCGCTCGGCGAGTCGTCGCGCGCTCCGCAGCGCGGGCGCCGCGGCGCGGAGCTCCTCGACGAGCGAGTACAGGCGGTCGGTCCGGTTCACGACGCGACCATAGCCCGTGACGCTACCGGGCACCGGACGGGAGGCGCGGCACCAGCTGGCACCGGGCCTCCCGTCCGCCGTTCGGTCACGCGCAGGGCGCGACTCGCGTCAGGAACGCGACAAGCGTTCGACCGTGGCGTGGGCGCCGTCGGCGATGAGCCCGTCGAGGGCGTCGCGGTACGCCGCGACGAACCGTTCGTCGTCGATCAGGTCGCCGAAGACCTGCCGGTTCGCGATGAAGGCGAGCCGGTCGTCGCGCTGGGTGAGGGCGATGCGGTGCAGCGGTTCGGCCAGCCGGTCGACGATCTGGATCGACTCGCCGGACTCGTCCGTGCCCTCGTCGTAGCGCGCCCACGACGCGACGATGGCGGCGGACAGCGTGACGGGCCGGCCGGCGGCGAGGTTGTCGCGGACCACCGGCAGCAGCCACTTCGGGATCCGGTCGCTCGACTCGGCACAGAGGCGGGCCAGGGTGTCGCGGACCTCGGGGTTCTGGAAGCGCTCGATGAGGGTGGACTTGTAGTCCTCGAGGTCGATGCCGGGCACGGGGTGCAGGGTCGGCGAGCCCTCGTCGTCCATGTAGCGGCGCAGGAACGTGGCGATCGCCGGGTCCTGCGTGGCCTCGTGCGCGTAGCGGTACCCGGAGAGGTACCCGAAGTAGCACAGGCCCTGGTGCGAGGCGTTGAGCAACCGGAGCTTCATCAGCTCGTACGGCTCGACGTCCTCGACGATCTGCACGTCGGCGTCCTGGTACGGCGGACGTCCGGCGGGGTGGTCGTCCTCGAGCACCCACTGGAAGAACGGTTCGGCGACGACGGGCCAGGCATCCTCGATGCCGAGCTCGTCGCGGACCCAGGCGCGGTCCTCGTCGGCGGTGACCGGGGTGATGCGGTCGACCATCGAGTTCGGGAACGACACGTGCTCGTCCATCCAGTCGGAGAACGCCGGGTCCTGCAGGCGTGCGTAGGCCGTGAACATGTCGCGGGCGACGTGGCCGTTGCCCTGGATGTTGTCGCAGGACATCACGGTGAACGGTTCCAGCCCGCGCTCCCGGCGCCGCTGCAGCGCTGCCACGACCAGGCCGAACACCGTGCGGGGCGGTCCGTCGCCGCGCAGGTCGGCCGCGACGCCGGGCTCGTCCGCGACGAACTCGCCGGTGACGTGATCGAAGTTGTAGCCGCCCTCGGTGATGGTCAGGCTGACGATCCTGGTGTCCGGGTGCGCCATCTTCTCGACGACGGCGTCCGGATCGTCCACGGCGAGCAGGTAGTCGACGATGCTGCCGACGACGCGGGACTCGCGCGTGCCGTCAGGGTGCTTGAGGACGAGCGTGTAGAGGCCGCCCTGCTCCGCCATCGCCGTGGCCATCCGGCGGTCCTGCTCGAGGACACCGACGCCGCAGATGCCGTACTCGCGCGCCTCGCCCTGCTGGAGCAGCCGGTCGATCACCATCGCCTGGTGCGCGCGGTGGAAGCCGCCGACGCCGAAGTGCACGATGCCGGCGGTGATCCCGCTGCGGTCGTAGGTCGGGACGGCGACACCGCTCGCGGCGATCTCGTCGAGGGTCTCCGGGGACAGGCGGACGGGCATCGGGTACTCCTTCGTACAACGGTCGTTCTGGCGGTCGCGCCGCCGGTCGCACCGGCGGTCGTGCTGGGTGCAGTCAACCATGCGCACATCTGTTCAGAACCGAGTTTCCACCGCGGGGTACGAACCTGAGGATGCACTCGTAGTCGTTGCACCGAGTGCATCGATGCACCTAGTGTTCTCATTCGTGACCCTCACGACCGACCGCCGCGCCGCCCTCAAAGCGAAGCACCGTGCGGCGATCCTGCAGGCCGCACGCGACCTGGTCGACGAACGCGGCGGCCGTGAGTTCAGCGTCGACGACCTGGCAGCACGGGCCGACATCGCGCGGCGGACGGTGTTCAACCACTTCGCCTCCCTCGACGAGGTCCTGCTGGCCGTGTGCGAGCAGGAGCTGTCCGTGATCATCGACCGGTTCCTCGCCGACATGGCACGCACCCCGGTCGGCGACGGCAGCCGGGCCTCGATGTTCGACGAGCTCGAGTCCGCCGCACGCGGAGCCGACCTGGCAGCCGCGATCTCGAGCATGTACCGGATCCTCGGTGACCCGGGCAAGGACGACCCGAAGGCCGCGGTCCTCACCCAGACGGCGTTCTCGCGGGTCACCGAACGACTCCGCGACGAGGTCGCACGCCGCTACCCGGCAGCGGATCCCCTCGACGCCGCCCTGCTCGTCGAGTCGCTCATGAGCGGCATCGTCGTGATCGCGGAACACTGGTTGGCCACCTCCGGCCCCGCGATCGACGAGCAGTCCGTCGCCGACTGGGACGCCCTGCTGGCACGACTGGTGCACAGCGTCCGCAGCGGCTACATGCCCACCGACTGACGCTTCCATCCCCAGGGGTCCACCGGCGCACCCCGCTCCACACAGCACCTGCAACGAAAGGAACGGGGCAACCGCATGGCCGGTCTCCTCTACCGTCTCGGACGGTTCTCCGCACGACGCCACTGGCTCGTGATCATCACCTGGGTGGTGATCATGGCCGTCGCCGGCGTCACCTACAGCCTGTTCTCGGGCACGATCTCGTCGGCGATCTCGATCCCGAACACCAAGACCAGTCAGGTGCAGGACGAGCTCGCCGACAAGTTCCCGTCCGCCAACGGCGGCAACGGCACGATCGTCTTCGAGACGAAGAACGGCAAGGCGTTCACCGACGCGCAGAAGTCGGAGGTCGCGGACTTCCTGACCAAGGTCGAGAAGCTCGACGGCGTCAAGGGCGCGACGAGCGGCTTCGACACCCAGGACCAGCTCGACGAGCAGCGTCAGAAGATCGTCGACGGCCGCAAGGAGATCACCGACGGCCGCGCGAAGCTCGAGACCGGCCAGGACCAGCTCGACGCTCAGAAGGCGCAGCTGACCTCCGGCAAGCAGCAGATCGAGGACGCCCAGGCGCAGCTCGACGCCCAGAAGGCCCAGGCCGAGGCCGCCGGCGCAGCACTCCCCGCAGCGCAGGCGCAGGCTGCGGCGGCGCAGCTCCAGCAGGCGCAGGCGCAGATCGACGCCCAGCAGGCGCAGATCGACGCCGGCGAGCAGCAGATCGCCGACGCGCAGAAGACGATCGACGCCAACACGAAGAAGCTCGACGACAGCGCCGACGAGCTGGAGCAGGGCTCGAAGCTCCTCGACCTGTCGAAGGACGTCCGCTTCGTGTCGTCGAACGGCAGCGCCGCCATCGGCACGGTCCAGTTCACGAAGTCGACCTACGAGGTCCCCGCCGACACGAAGACCGCCATCGCGGACGACGCCGACTCGGCCGACATCAGCGGCGTGAACGTCTACGTGTCGAACGACATCGCGCAGGGCGTGCCGTCGATCCTCGGACCGGGCGAGATCGTCGGCGTCATCATCGCCGCGCTCGTGCTCTTCCTGATGCTCCGCACCGTCATCGGTGCGGCGATCCCGCTCGTCAGCGCCGTGCTCGGTGTCGGCGTGGCCTCACTTGCCTCGCTGTCGTTCTCCGGCCTGGTCGAGTTCATCTCGGTCACGCCGGTGCTGGGGGTGATGTTGGGCCTGGCGGTCGGCATCGACTACTCGCTCTTCATCCTGAACCGACACCGCACCCAGCTGAAGCAGGGCATGCAGGTGCACGAGTCCATCGGCCTCGCGAACGGCACCTCGGGCAACGCCGTGGTGTTCGCCGGTGCGACCGTCATCGTCGCGCTGCTCGCGCTGAACATCACCGGCATCCCGTTCCTCGGGCTGATGGGCACGGTCGGTGCGGTCGCGGTGTTCTTCGCGATCCTCATCGCCACCTCGTTCACCCCGGCGCTGCTGTCCCTGATCGGGATGCGGATCCTGCGGAAGAAGGAGCGCGCGAAGATCGGCAACACCGGCTCGACCCGGGTGCCGAACAAGCCGATGAAGACCTGGCGCGCGATCGTCACGCTCGTCGCCGGTGTCGCCGTGCTCGGTGTCATCGCGCTCCCCGCGACGCAGATGCGCCTCGGCCTGCCGACCGGTGCGTCCGAGTCCGTCGACTCGAGCCAGTACAAGGCGTACAAGGCCCTCGACGAGGAGTTCGGTGCCGGCCAGAACGGCCCGCTGCTCGTCGTCGCGACCCTGCCGGAGTCGATCAGCAAGTCCGACGTCACCGCGACCGAGGTCACCATCGGCGAGGCCCTGGCGAAGAACGACGACGTCAAGGCCGTCCTGCCGATCGGCACCTCGTCGGAACGCGACATCATCGCGCTCCAGGTGAAGCCCGGCGGCGGTCCCGACAGCATCTCCACCGAGAACCTGGTCAAGGACCTGCGCGAGCAGACCGTCACGACCGACGACGGGACGGTCACGCTCGGTGTCGCGGGCAACGCGTCCGCCAACATCGACGTGTCCGAGAAGCTGTCGAACGTCCTGCCGCTCTACCTCGTGGTGGTCGTCGGCCTGTCGCTCATCATCCTGATCATCGTGTTCCGGTCCTTCCTGGTCCCGATCACGGCGACGGCGGGCTTCATCCTGTCCGTGATGGCGTCGTTCGGTGGCCTGACCGCGATCTACCAGTGGGGCTGGCTCGGCTCCGTGTTCGGCGTGCACGACCCGGCTCCGATCCTGAGCTTCCTGCCCATCATCGAGATCGGCATCCTGTTCGGTCTGGCGATGGACTACCAGCTGTTCCTGGTGTCCGGCATGCGTGAGGCCTACGCCCACGGCGCCTCGGCGAAGGTCGCGGTCCAGCGCGGGCTGCACGCCGGTCGCGCGGTGGTCACGGCAGCGGCGATCATCATGATCTCGGTGTTCGCGGGCTTCATCTTCTCGGACTCCTCCACCATCAAGCCGATCGGCTTCGGGCTGGCGTTCGGTGTGCTCATCGACGCGTTCGTCGTCCGCATGCTGCTGATCCCGGCCGCGATGCACCTGCTCGGCCAGAGCGCGTGGTGGTTCCCGAAGTGGCTCGACCGGATCGTGCCGGACGTCGACGTCGAGGGCGCGAAGCTCGAGCGGTCGCACCCGGTCGCCGGTCAGCCCGGCCAGCCCGGCCAGCCCGGTCAGCCGGGCCAGCCGGGCCAGCCCGGCCACGAAGACACCCACACGGGGTCGCACGCCCTCCCCGTGGCGCCGGACGCCAACGCGCACGAGTCGGGGCACCCGCCCGCGCACCGCGCGTAGTCGACGCACCCAGCCTGGAGGCCCGGGGCCGGTCCACGAGACCGGCACCGGGCCTCCCGTGCGTGCGCCCACCCCGCGCCCGGCGGCCGGACGCATGCGTCCGCACCTTCCGACGATCCACCCGTTGATCGACGCGTGGAACGTCGGAACATGCGCACGCATCTGATGCGGCCGCAACGTGCGACAGAACACGCGTTGATCGACTGGTGTTCTGTCGGATCCTGCTCACGCATGGAAGCGCCCGCGCGGCATCGTGAGAGGACCCCGGAACACTTCGTGGGCGAACGGTATCGTGGGCGCATGACCTCCGCACCCGACCCGCTCGCGCTCGACCGGCAGCTCTGCTTCGCCCTCGCGGCCACGAGCCGGAGCGTCATCGGGCTGTACCGCGACCTGCTCGAGCCGATGGGCCTGACGCATCCGCAGTACCTCGTGATGCTCGCACTCTGGGAGCAGGATCCCCGGTCGGTGCGCGAGATCGCCGGCGAACTGCGGCTCGACTCAGCCACCCTCAGCCCATTGCTCAAGCGACTCGAGGCCTCCGGCTACGTCCGCCGGACCCGCAGCGCCGCCGACGAACGGCAGCTCGAGGTCTCGCTCACCACGGCCGGGCGGGCCCTGCGCGACCGCGCACGAGCGGTCCCCCTGGCGGTCGCGGACCGGCTCGGGTGGCCACTGGAACGCCTCGAAGCGCTCAAGGACGACCTGACGGAACTGCTGGAGCGGGTCGACCAGGTGTGATCCCGGGGCCGATGGTGCCATAATGGTTCGTGCACGAACGAAAGGACACACCGTGGGGCGCTTCGGCAAGTGGTACGAACGGTGGAACACGACGCTCATCAACAAGATGGGACCGTCGCAGATCGGCGCCGGACACCCCGAGGGGGTCGACGACCGGTCAGTGGACCGCGGCTGCCCGATCTGCGGCAAGCCCCTCTCCCTGCACCAGGTGATCCGCCCCGAGGGCCAGGTCCGTTCGTCGACCCTGGTCTGCCCGCGCGACTGACGGCGGGAATTGCACCGAGCAACACGACGTTCCACTCCCTCGTGAAGCTCTTCGAACCCACCTCCTTCGGCGCCCTGCGCCTGTCGAACCGCGTCGTCATGGCCCCGCTCACGCGCACCCGCGCCGGTGAGCACGGCATCCCGAACGACCTGCTCGTCGAGCACTACCGTCAGCGTGCGGGCCTCGGCATGATCATCACCGAGGGCACCTGGCCCGTGCAGGAAGGCCGCTCCTACCCCGGGCAGCCCGGCATCGAGACCGACGAGCAGATCGCCGGCTGGCGCCGCGTCGCCGACGCCGTGCACGCCGAGGGCGGCACCATCGTGATGCAGCTCATGCACGGTGGCCGTGTCTCGCACCCCGACATCTCGCAGACGCCGCGCATCGTCGCCCCGAGCGCCATCGCCGCTCCCGGTCAGACCCACACCGCGACCGGCAAGGCCGACATGCCCGTCCCCCACGAGCTGACCACCGCCGAGGTGCAGGACGCCGTGCAGGGCTTCGCGCAGGCTGCCCGCAACGCGATCGCCGCCGGACTCGACGGCGTCGAGGTCCACGGCGCCAACGGCTACCTGGTGCACGAGTTCATGTCCCCGGTGTCCAACACCCGCACCGACCAGTACGGCGGCTCCCCCGAGAACCGCGCCCGCTTCGCGATCGAGGTCACGACCGCCGTCGCCGAGGCCGTCGGCGCAGACCGCACCGGCATCCGCCTGTCGCCCGAGCACGGTATCCAGGGCGTCATCGAGGACGACGCGGCCGACGTCCGTGCGACCTACACCGCGATCGCCGAGGGCCTCGCGCCGCTCGGACTCGCCTTCATCGACGTCCTGCACGCCGAGCCGACCGGCGACCTGGTGCAGCACGTCCGCCGCACCGCGGGCGCACCCTTCATCGTCAACTCGGGCTTCAGCGCGATGACGACGCGTGAGGAAGCGATCACCGTCGTCCACGACCAGGACATCGCCGACGCGATCGCCGTCGGCCGTCCGGCGATCGCGAACCCGGACCTCGCGCACCGCTGGGAGCAGGATGCGGAGCTGAACGAGCCCCGCCCCGAGCTCTTCTACGGTGCGACCGCCGAGGGCTACACCGACTACCCGTCGCTGGCCGAGGTGCGCGCGAGCGTCTAGGGCTGCGCGCGGATCCACGACACGCGGCGCGCGGTGCGTCGGGGTTCCACGACACCCCGCGTGCGTTCCGTCGAGGTTCCGATCAGGACGGTGCGTGCCCGCGAGGTTCCGAGATCTCGGAACCCCACGGGGTGGGGGCGAGCGAACGACGGACGGGAGGCCCGTGGCGAGACCGCCACGGGCCTCCCGTCTTCTCGCGTGCCGTCCCAGGGCGTGACGTGCTTCTCGTAGGATCGTCGCAGTGAACACTGCAACGCCGGGCGAGCGGGGCCCCGCGCACCGCGCGCGCGACACGACGCGGTGGGACATCCAGGGTCTCCGCGCGTTCGCGGTGCTGGCCGTCGTCGTGTACCACCTGTGGCCGCACGCCCTGCGTGGCGGGTTCGTCGGGGTCGACGTCTTCTTTGTGATCTCCGGGTTCCTCATCACCGGTCTCCTGCTGCGCGAACAGGTCGCCACCGGCACGATCCACCTCGGCCGGTTCTGGTCCCGCCGGGCAAAACGCCTGCTGCCGGCCGCGTTCCTCACCATCCTCACCACCGGCGCAGCGGTGCTCGTCGCCGTGCCGAGCGCACTGTGGGGGCAGTACGGCCGCGAGCTCATCGCGTCGACGGTCTACCTGCAGAACTGGGAGCTGGCGGCGAACTCGGTCGACTACCTGGCCTCGGCGGACGACCCCTCACCGTTCCAGCACTTCTGGTCGCTGTCGGTCGAGGAGCAGTTCTACATCGTCCTGCCGCTCCTGCTGATCGGGTTGGCTGTCGCCGTGCGCGGGCGCCTCTCGACGCTGACCACCGCACGCCTGCTGCTCGGCGCGGTCGTCGTGCTGTCCCTGGTGTGGAGCATCGTGCAGACCAGCACGAACCCCGGCGTCGCGTACTTCTCCACCGGCACCCGCGCGTGGGAGTTCGCGCTCGGCGGCCTCGCCGCGACCGTGCACCTGCCCGAGGTCCGCACCGAGGTCGCCCGGCGGGTGCGCATGATCCTGACGAGTGTCGGCGCCGTGGCCCTCGTCCTGTCCCTGTTCGTCATCGGGGCGGAGACGCCGTTCCCCGGGATTGCCGCACTGCTCCCCGTTGCCGGCGCGACCCTCGTGGTGCTGTTCGGAGGACGCACCGTGTTCGAGTCGATCGGCGCACTCGGACCGGTCGCGTTCACCGGACGGATCTCGTACGCGCTGTACCTCTGGCACTGGCCGCTCGTCGTGATCCTGCCGATCATGCTCGGACGCCCGCTCGACTGGGCGACCAGCACCTCGGTGCTCCTGGTGTCGGTCGGACTGGCAGCCGTCACGACCATCTGGTTCGAGGAACCCGTCCGCTTCTCGACCTGGCTGCGCGACCTGCGGCCCCGCGGGGTCGTCGCCCTCGGCGTCATCTGCACCTTCACGGTCGTGACCCTCGGCGCCTCGACCCTGACCGCCGTCTACGTACAGGAGGTCCACGCCGAAGGCGCCACCGAGCAGCTCACGAAGCGGCTCGCGACCGAACGGGCACAGGACGACGAGTCCTGCATCGGAGCAGCCGCACGGATCAGCTCCGCCGACCCCTGCGTCGACCCGGCCCTCGCCGACACGCGGATCCCGGCCCCCGCGGCGGCGGAGGACGACGACGCGAACCGCCCCGAGTGCTGGAACGGCACCTTCCGCACCTGCGTGCTCGGCAAGGCGACCGGCTGGTCGAAGCACCTGATCGTCATCGGCGACTCGCACAGCAACGCCCTGCTCGGCGCCTACGAGAAGATCGCCGACGACAACGGGTGGCGCATCGACATGGCCGGCATCGGCGGCTGCTACCTCACCACGGCGCAGCAGAACTCGGTGAACGCCGGCGCGCTGCGCGGCTGCAACGCGTGGAAGCACGCGGCCATCGACTACGTCCGAGCCCACCGCGACGCCGACGCCCTGGTCGTCACCCACTCCGCCACACAGATGCCCGTCAGCCTGCCGGCCGGAGCCTCACGCGACATCGCGACCCGCAACGGCCTCGTCGACGCCTGGGAGCAGGCCGCCGGCGACGAACTCCCCGTCATCGCGATCCGTGACAACCCGGTCCCCCGGCCCGACGTCATCGCCTGTGTGAGCAAGATGTCCGGGCCGACGAACGCGTCGTGCGACCGGCCCCGCTCCGAGGCGCTCGCCCAGACCGACTCGTCGATCGAGGCCGTGCGGGCGTTCAAGGCCGCCGGAGGACGAGCCGGGGTGATCGACCTGACCGACTACTACTGCACCGAGAGGACCTGCCCCGCGGTGATCGGCGGCGTGCTGGTCTACCGGGACACCACCCACATCACGGCGACGTGGGCGACGTCGTTGGAGCCGTACCTCGCGCGCGGGTTGCAGAAGCAGCTCACGGCGCTCGGGCGCTGAGCGCGTACGCGCGTACGCGCGTGCGCTTCGTGAGCGCGTGCGCCTCGTGAGCCATGCGCTTCGTGAGCGCGTGCGTTTCGTGAGCACAAATGGTCGAGTCCCGTCGATGAACCCGACCATTTCTGCTCACGAAGTCGCCCGACCGGGCAGCTGGACCCCGAATGCGGGCCACCGCTCCGGTCGCCGTCGCTCTACTCTTGAGCGGACCTCGTACGCCCGCAGCTCGCCACGTGCGCCGACTGAACGGAAGACACCCGTGACCGACCTCGCCCCCGAGCGTTCCGCGCCGGCCGCCTCGGCCCCGAGCACTGACGGGACGCCCGGACTCGCGCCGCTGAGCTTGCTCGCCGTCGTGGCGATCGCGCTCGCCTTCGTCGCCCCGATCGGCGGCGTCGTCGTCGGGTTCATCGCGCGGCACGAGGTTCGACGGACCGGCGAGCGCGGGGACGGACTGGCGTTCGCGGCCATCCTGATCGGCGCGACGCTCACCCTGTTCGGCGTGCTCGTCCCGGGAGCCCTCGCGCTGTCCGGCGTCATCGACTCGACGATCCACCTCTGGGGCTGACTCGTCGCCCAGTCGTTCCACTGGCCACTGGCCACTGGCCACCGCGCTCAGGAGTGGCCGCGCCCGACGACGGCGTGCCGCACCCCGCCAGCCGGCGCCGGGACATCGCCGTCGAAGCGCGGGATGACGTGCAGGTGGGCGTGGAAGACGGTCTGGCCAGCGGCCGATCCGTCGTTGAACCCGACGTTGTAGCCGTCGGGGTGGTGCTGCTCGTCGAGCCGGGCCTTCAGCAGCGCCACCATCCGGGTCATCGCGGCGAGCTCTCCCTCGGTCGCATCGAACCAGCTGGTGATCCGCCGCTTCGGGATGACGAGCGTGTGGCCAGGTGACACCGGGTGTGCATCGAGGATCGCGAAGACAAACTCGTCGTCCGCGACCCACTGCGCTCGTGGTACCAGTTCGAACACGGACGTCGTCGTCATGTTCCCCATCCAACCTCGCCGTGCTTCACTCGGACCATGACCATGACCACGACCACCGTCCTCGCCTCCTGTGCCGTCGGGAACGTCGACTGCCACGACGACACCGCGTCGATCGACCTGCTCCCCCTGCTCGTCGTCGTCGGGCTCGTCGTCGTGGCGCTGGTCGTGCTGGGGATCGCGCTGCTCGGGCGTCAGCGTCGGTGAAACACGACTCGCGCACGAACCACCAACGACGAAGGGCCCCGGCGGAATCCGCCGGGGCCCTTCGTCTGTTCGGTGTCATGCCGTTCAACCGGCACTGTGCGCTCGAAGGGACTCGAACCCCCAACCTTCTGATCCGTAGTCAGATGCTCTATCCATTGAGCTACGAGCGCGTGGCCTTGCGGCCGTGGAAGACTCTACAACAGCTCCGGCCCGGGCGCCAATCGAGGCCGCCCGACCGCTCCACCCGGCGTGTCGCGAGGCGACAGCCGAGCCCCCGACGTCACAGCGCCGCGGCCTCCTCGTCGAACACCTCGGCCAGGAACACCCGCAGCGCCTGCCACGATCGGCGGTCGGCGCGCTCCTGGTACTGGGCGCCGTGGTCGGGCGCGTCGGTCCCCGGCACGGCGAACGCGTGCATGGCACCCGCGTAGGTGACGACCTGCCAGTCGACGCCGGGCTCGGTGCGCATCTCGTCCTGCCAGGCGTGCACGGCGTCGTCGGGCACGACGGGGTCCGCTCCCCCGGTCAGCACGAGCAACTTCGCCCGGATCGCCGAGGCGTCGGCGGGGTCGTGCGTGATGAGGCCGCCGTGGAACGACACCGCTCCGACCAGGTCCGCGCCGGTGCGTGCGAGCTCGATCGCGGTGGAGCCGCCGAAGCAGTAGCCGATGACGACGATGCGGGCAGGGTCGACGTCGGGGTCCTGCCGCAGCCGCTCGAGGCCGGCGGTCGCACGTGCCCGGAGTAACGGCAGGTCCTGGTAGTACGACCCGGCGACCTGGCCGGCGGTGTCGTCACCGGGCCGCACGCCGGCACCGTAGATGTCCGCACCGAAGGCGACGTAGCCGAGGCGGGCGAGCATCGTCACGCGCGCCTCGACGTGCTCGTTCACGCCGTGCCAGTCGTGCACGACCAGGACGGCCGGGCGGGGACCGGCGACGGCCGCGTCCTTCGCGAGCACGCCGAGCAGGTCGGTGCCCTCGTGGTCGTAGTGGACGGGCTCGACACGGATGTCGGCGCCGGCGGGTTCGGGAACGGTCTGCAGGACGTCGTCGATGGTGGTCACGTCGTCCGACGCTACGCCGCCGTCCGGCTCAGGCGTCGATGTTGTCCCAGTCCTCAGGACCGCTCGACCCGGCCGGGTACTCGTCGAGCGGCGTCGTGCCGGCCTTCCACGCCTCGAGGAACGGTCCGACGACCTTCCAGCCCTGCACGGCACTGTCACCGCGGACCGACAGCGTCGCATCGCCCTCGAGCACACCGGCCAGGACCTCGCCGTAGGCACTGAGCCGTCCGGGGTTGAACGTCGTCTCGAGACTCGTGCGGTCGATCGTGTACGGGTCGCCGGGGCCGTTGACGTTCAGCTCGAGCTGCATCTCGTCCGGGGCGATCCAGATCCGGAGCCGGTCCGGGTGGGCGGCACCGGACAGGCCGACCGGCACCTGCGGGGAGTCCTTGAACGTGATGACGATCTCGCGGCGCTGCTTCGCGAGCGCCTTACCGGAACGCAGCGTGAAGGGGACGCCGGCCCATCGCCAGTTCGCGATCTCCAGTGTCAGCTGGGCGAGGGTCTCGGTACCGAGCGAGGGGTCGACGCCGTCCTCGTCGGCGTACGACGGCAGCTTGCGGTCGCCGACCGTGCCCGCGGTGTACCGGGCACGCTTGCCGGCGGCGACGACGTCGCCGCCCCACGGCCGCACGGCACGCAGCACGAGTTCCTTCTGGGTCCGCAGGTCGTCGGCGTCGATCGACGCCGGCGCCTCCATCGCCACGACCGCCATGACCTGCAGCAGGTGGCTCTGGATCATGTCGGTGAGGGCGCCGGCCTTGTCGTAGTAGCGGGCGCGACCCTCGAGCCCGAGGGTCTCGTCGTACACGATGTCGACGCGTTCGACGTGCTGCGAGGACAGCAGGGGCTCGATGATGCGGTTCGCGAAGCGCAGCCCGATCAGGTTGAGCACCGTCGAACGGCCGAGGAAGTGGTCGACCCGGTGGATGCGCTCCTCGGGGATGAACGAGTGCAGCAGGTCGTTCAGGTGCTCGGCGCTGGCGGCGTCGGTACCGAACGGCTTCTCGAGCGCCAGGCGGGTGCGCTTCGGCAGGTCGAGGTGGGCGAGCTGTTCGCAGCTCTTCTCGGTCACGGCCGGGGGCAGCGCGAAGTAGATCGCGGGGTCGTGGTCGCAGGCTCCGAGCAGCGCGCGCAGGTCGTCGGCGCTCGTGACGTCGGCCTTGCGGTACGAGGACGCGTCGATCACGGCCTGCAGCCGCTCCGACAGCGACGACTCGCCCTCCGCGCCTTCGTCGCCCTCGTTCTTCGACGCCTGCGCGTTCTCGAAGGACTCGCGCACCTGCGCCTTCCAGTCGGCGTCGGAGAGGTCCTCGACACCCGCCCCGATGAGCTGGACGTCCCAGTCGTCCTTGACCTCGAGCAGGGTCGCGAGACCCGGCAGGAGCAGGCGCTTGGACAGGTCGCCGCTGGCTCCGAGGATGAGCAGGCTGGTCTGGAGGCTCGACATGCCTCCGACCGTACTCATCGGCCCCGGTGGACGGCCGGGCCGCTACGGTGGTGACAGTTCGGCGCGAGGGAGCACCATGAGCAGTGGGTACGAAGGACGACGCCTCCGCGTCGTCGTGATCGGCACCGGCATGATCGCGGGGGTCCACGCCCGCGCGGCCCGGGCCGCTGGTGCCGAGGTGCTCGGGGTGCTCGGCCGGAACGCATCGCGCTCCGAGCAGGTCGCGGCGCAACTCGACCTGCCTCGTGGGTACGCCTCGCTCGACGACGTCATCGCGGACGCCCCCGACGTCGTGCACATCTGCACGCCGAACGACCAGCACCACCCGCAGGCGATGGCGGTCATCGCCGCGGGCATCCACGTGGTGTGCGAGAAGCCCCTCGCGATCGACCCGGCACAGGCCGCCGAACTCGTCGCCGCGGCGGCGGACGCCGGTGTCGTCGCCACGGTGCCGTTCGTGTACCGCTACCACCCGATGATCCGTGAGATCCGCGCGCGCATCGCCGACGGCGACCTCGGTCGACTACTCGCCGTGCACGGCCACTACCTGCAGGACTGGATGCTCGACGAGGACGCCTCGAGCTGGCGGGTCGACCCGACCTCGAGCGGGTTGTCCCGCGCGTTCGCCGACATCGGCTCGCACTGGTGCGACCTGGTCGAGTTCGTCACCGGCGAGCGCTTCGCCTCGGTGTCCGCGGCGACCGACATCGTCTACCCGACCCGCCCCGCGGCCTCGGGGCCGTCGTTCTCCGGCTCGCCGGACCCCGACCCGGTCGCCGACGCCGCGGAACGGGCCGAGGTCACCACCGAGGACACCGCGGTCGCGACGTTCCGCACCGGCACCGGGCGCATCGGCAACGTGGTGATCTCGCAGGTGGCGTCCGGTCGGAAGAACCGCCTGTGGTTCGAGGTCGACGGCACCCGGGGCAGCGCCGCCTTCGACCAGGAACAGCCCGAGTCCGCGTGGTTCGGCAACGAGCGTGGTGCGCAGATCGTCGTGCGCGACCCGTCGCAGGGGTACCCGGACCAGCGGCGTCTGGCGATCGTGCCGTCCGGGCACCCGCAGGGCTACCTCGACGCCTTCGCCGCGTTCGTCGCCGACACCTACACCGCGGTCCGCACCGGTGTGGCCCCCGACGGCCTGCCGACCTTCGCGGACGGCGCACGTTCCGCCGACATCATCGACGCCGTGATCACCAGCGCGGCCGAGACCACGTGGCGGGAGATCCGGTGAAGCTCGGCATGCTGACGGCCTGCCTGCCCGGCTGGTCGCTCGATCGGATCGCCGAGTTCGCGACTGGTCAGGGCTACGAGCGGCTCGAGGTCGGCGTGTGGCCCGGCACCGGTGGCCGCGACTTCGAGGCGGCGCACCTGCCGGTGGCGACGTTCACCGACGAGGACGCCGCTGCGACCCGTGACCTGCTCGACCGCACCGGCCTCGAGATCTCGGCGCTCGCGTACTACGAGAACAACCTGCACCAGGACCTCGCCCGGCGCGAGGAGGTCCGCACCCACCTCAAGCACGCGATCGATGCCGCACAGGTGCTCGGCGTGCCGTACGTCGGCACGTTCATCGGCCGTGACAACAGCAAGTCGGTGCGGGAGAACATGGCAGAAGGGAACCGGGTCCTCCCCGAGCTCGTCGACTACGCCGGCGAGCGCAGCGTGCGGTTGATCATCGAGAACTGCGTGATGGAGGGCTGGCACCCGGACGGCTACCCCGGCAACCTGGCGTACTCCCCCGAGCTCTGGGGCTGGGTCACCGGCCTCGGCTTCGGCCTGAACTGGGACCCGTCGCACCTGACCTGGATCGGCATCGACCCGGTCGAGACGATCCTGCCGTTCGCCGAGCACATCGTGCACGCCCAAGCGAAGGACCTCGAGCTGTTCCCCCGGGAGCGCAACGAGTACGGCTTCTTCGGCAAGGTCGACAAGGGCGGCGACCCGTGGGACATGGGCTGGTGGCGCTTCCGGGTGCCGGGCCGTGGCGTCGTGGACTGGCCGCACGTCGTCGACCGCCTGTACGAAGCGGGGTTCGACGGCACCCTGTCGGTCGAGCACGAGGACCCGCTCTGGGGTGGCACGGACGAGAAGGTCCTCGAGGGGCTGCGCATCGCCCACCGCACGCTCCGCCCCCTCATCGCCGCGGAGTGACGGCACGTCGAGCAGCACGCAGCACGACGGGTGTTGCCCATGTGAACGTCGTGTGACGACTTCGACCCGACACTG
Organism: Curtobacterium sp. PhB78; assembly: GCF_003751685.1. Classification (NCBI taxonomy): domain Bacteria; kingdom Bacillati; phylum Actinomycetota; class Actinomycetes; order Micrococcales; family Microbacteriaceae; genus Curtobacterium; species Curtobacterium sp. PhB78. The sequence goes on along the minus strand of NZ_RKIA01000001.1, from coordinate 242,667 downwards.
GCGGGTCGGCTGTGCGTCCTCATAGGTTCTCCGACGATGAACATCCACTCCTCTCCGCGCCGCCGACGGCGCATCACCAGCGGCGCGGCCTTCGCCACCGCGGGTGTGCTCGTCGCACTGTCCGTCCCCTCCACCGCCGTCGCCGCCGAGGGCGACACGACGATCGACATCATCGACGTCAACGACTTCCACGGCCGCATCGAGTCCGAGGGCACCGCCGTCGACAAGGCGGCCGGTGCCGCCAAGCTCGCCGGTGTCGTGCAGTCGTACCGCGAGGCCAACCCGAACACGATCTTCGCCAGCGTCGGCGACAACGTCGGTGCCTCGACGTTCACCTCGCTGATCCAGCAGGACGCCCCGACGATCGATGCGCTCAACGCCATGGACCTCGACGTCAGCGCGATCGGCAACCACGAGCTCGACAAGGGCCAGGACGACCTGACCGGGCGCATCGAGGACCGGGCCGACTGGCCCTACGTCTCGGCGAACATCGTCAAACAGGGCACGACCGACCCCGCGTTCGAGCCGTACTCCATCGTGGAGAAGGGCGGCGTGAAGGTCGGCTTCATCGGCGCGACCACCGAGGACCTCATCCCGGGGCTCGTCAGCCCCGGCGGTGTCGAGGGCCTCGCGATGGCCCCGATCGTCAGCCAGGTCAACAAGTACGCCGACCAGCTCACCGACGGTGTCGACAGCAACGGCGAGGCCGACGTGCTCGTCCTGCTGGTGCACGAGGGTGCTCCCACGAACGCCCTCGCCGACGCGACCGGGTCCGGCGTGTTCGGCACGATCACCTCGGGCGTCTCGTCGAAGGTGTCCGCGATCGTCTCCGCACACACCCACGCGACCTACAACCACCAGATCGCGGGTCCCGACGGTACGACCCGCCCGGTGATCCAGACCGGTTCCTACGGCGTGAACTACGGACACCTGCAGCTCACCGTCGACGCCGACAAGCAGCTCACCGGCATCACGTCCGAGGTCAAGTCGGTCAACGGTGAGACCCGTGTGCCGGCCGACTCCACCTCGGTGGACGCGGTGGCCGACATCGTGACGGCTGCGAAGGCCGTCGCCGACGTCGAGGGCAGCAAGAAGCTCGGCGAGATCACCGGCGACCTGCGTCGTGCGGTGCAGTCGGACCGCACGACCGAGAACCGCGGCGGCGAGTCCGTCCTGGGCAACTCCATCGCCGAGGTGCAGCGCTCCGCGACCGAGCGCAACGGCTCGCAGATCGCCTTCATGAACCCCGGCGGGCTGCGCACGGACATGGTCTACGCGTCGAGCGGTGCCGGCGACCCGGACGGCACGGTGACCTACAAGGAGGCCGCGCTCGTCCAGCCGTTCGCGAACACCCTCGTCACCGAGGACATGACCGGCCAGCAGATCAAGGACGCCCTCGAGCAGCAGTGGCAGCCGGACGGCCTGCCGCGTCCGTTCCTCAAGCTCGGCGTCTCGGACGGCTTCGCGTACACCTACGACCCCGCGAAGGGCCGTGGCGAGCGCATCACCGGCATGACCTTGAACGGCGAGTCGATCGCCCTCGACGACACCCTCAAGGTGACGGTCAACTCGTTCCTGTCGACCGGTGGCGACAACTTCGCCGCCTTCGCGACCGGCGCGAACATCGCCGACTCGGGCCAGGTCGACCTGCAGGCGCAGGTGGACTACTTCCTGGCCAACCCGACGGTCACCCCGCCGTCCGACCAGCGTGCCGTCGGCACCACGGTCACGCCGACCCCCGAGGGCGGGTTCCAGCCCGGCGACGAGATCACGATCGACCTGTCGTCGCTCGTGTTCAGCAGCGACGACCCCGCTGCAGCCGGCACCGTGTCGGTGAGCGCCGGTGACGTCGAGCTCGCCACCGCCGAGATCGACCCGACGATCGTCGACACGAACGACGAGCAGGGTCGTGCGACGCTGACCTTCGCCGTGCCGACCGTCGAGTCGTCGGCCGACGCAGCGACGGTCCGGACGGCTGCCCGTGCCGCCGCGACGACGGACGAGCCGCTCGTCGTCACCCTGCCGGGCGGCCAGACGATCACGCTCGCCGTGACCATCCCGCTCGCCGCGGCCGTCGACCCGACGGACCCGACGGAACCCACGGACCCGACCGACCCCACGGACCCGGCTGACCCGGGCGCGGGCAACGGGGACGCCCCAGGTGCCGGCAACGGCAACGCTCCGGGAACGGGCACTGGCACTGGCACCGGCACCGGCACGGGCACGGACCTGGCGGGTGACCCCGCCGACTCCACGAACGCCGGCGGCGACCTCGCCTACACGGGCGCGGACCTGACGGCGCCGGGGATCGCAGCGGGCCTGCTCCTGCTGGCGGGAATCACCGCACTCGTCGCCGTGCGCCGGAAGCGCGCACGGACCGACGCGAGCGTCCAGACCGACTGACACCGGGCCTCCAGTCCGACACGAACGGGCCGTCTCACCACCGTGAGGCGGCCCGTTCCGTCGCGCCGGGAGGCACGGATCGCGTCCGGCGCGCACCGCGCGCCGATCCGCTGCCGCGCTCCCTGTCCCATAGCGGCGCTCGCACTGCGGATCCGGGGACCGGCGGGGTACTCTCGGGGATGTCGCATCGCGACGCGTCGCGCCGGGTCGCCTCTCAGGTCGGCGGTGGTTCCGTTCGACGAGACCCCGCGGCGCGGGTGCCCTCCGCCTCCAGGGAAACGGCGGAGGGCGCCCTCTCCCCCAGCGGCGTCAGCGCGCTCCGGACACCGTCAGCGGAACAGCTGCTCGCCGATGTACGACCCCTTGCGCGGTGCCGGCGGGATCGCGAACACCGCGGACCCGATGTGCGAGATGTACTCGTTCAAGCGGTCCGAGGCGCCGAGCTTCCGCTGCAGCCGGGTGAAGTGCTCCGGGTCGTTCATGTACGCCAGGAACAGCAACCCGGCGTCGAGCTGGCCGTACTCGTTGAGGCCGTCGGTGTAGTTGTACGGACGACGCAGGATCTTCACGCCGCCGTTCGCCTCGTGGGCGGCCAGGGCGATGTGGGACGTCACGTCGATCTTCGCTGCACCGTCCTTCCCCGTGGCCGCGAAGTCCGGCGTCGTGTGCTCGGTCCCACCGGACAACGGTGCGCCCTCGATCTTGGTCCGACCGAACACGCGCTGCTGGTCGCTGACGACGTCGGCGTCCCAGATCTCGATGTTCATCCGGATCTTCCGCACCACCTGGTAGGTGCCGCCGGTCATCCACGCCGCACCGTCGCCCGGGTCGTCGACCCACACGAAGCGGTCGTGGTCCTCGTCCGTCGTGATGTTCCTGGTGCCGTCCTTGAAGCCCATCAGGTTGCGCGGCGTCGTCTGGTGCGGGCCGGCCGACGCACGACCGAAGCCGAGCACGGTCCACCGCACGGTGGCCGTCCCCCGCGCCATCCGGGCCAGGTCGCGGACCGCGTGGTACGCCACCTGCGGGTCGTCGGCGCAGGCCTGCAACGACAGGTCGCCGCCGGTCAGTCCGGCCTGCAGGTTGTCGCTCGGCAGCCGAGGCACGTCGGCGAGATCAGCCGGACGCTTGTCGGCCAGACCGAAGCGCTCGTCGAACACGCCGGGGCCGAACCCCACCGTGACCGTCAGGGACGCCGGGCCGAGGTCGAGCGCCTCACCGGTGTCCGCGCCGACGCCGTCACCGTGCGCGGGCTCGACGCTGCCGACGGTCTTGCCCGCCTGCAGCTGCGCGATCGCCGCGGACCAGCGGGCGAGGAGCACCTGCAGCTCGGTCGCGACGCTGGTGGACAGGTCGAAGGTCATGAAGACGCAGTACCGCTGGGGGGCGGTCTGCACCCCGCCCTGCGGCTGCCGTGCGGCGGTCGCGTAGAACGGGTGGCTCTGGGACAGGTCGATGGACTCGTCACCGTTGGCGGCCGCCGTGAACGGGTTGACCCCCGTCGCGGCCGTCGCGCCGCCGATGCCGACCGCGGCGCCCGCCCCGGCTCCGGCCGCGGCGAGTCCCGCGCCGAACAGCCCGCGCCGGGAGACCCCGGTACGGGCTGCGCGGTCGTCGTCGGGCTGCGTCACGCGGTGGCGACCTTCTCGGCGAGGCGGGACAGCGGGTCCTGCAGGGCCTGGATCTGCTGCGAGATGCGGTTCGCGTCGGACTTCTTGGTCGCCGCGTCCCACGTGTCGAAGCCGCCGAGGTCGTCGGCGTTGCGGTAGCCGTCCATCATCGTGTTCGTCGCGTCGAACTGCTTCGCGATCTGCTTCGTCAGGGTCGGGTCGAGCTTCGTCAGGCCCGGCTTGAGGTACGCGAAGGCCTGACGGGCACCCTCGACGTTGGCGGCGAGGTCGACGAGGTCGATGTGGCTGTACGCCTCTTCCTCACCGGTGACCTTGTTCGACTGGACTTCCTCGAGCAGGCCGGCGGCACCGTTCGCCAGGTCCTCGGGCTTGTAGTCGAGCGTCGGGACGAGCTTCGCGAGCAGCTGCACGTTCTCGGTCAGGTCGGCCGCGGTCTTCTTGGTCGACGCGGTGATCTCCCCCGCCTGGAACAGGTCCTTCTCGACGGCGTGGAACCCGCTCCAGCCGACGGCCGGGTCGAGGTTCGAGGCGCGCATGTCGATCAGGTAGTCGAGGTTGCCGGCGTTGTCGGTCGCCTTGTGGCCCTTCTTGACGAAGCCGTCGACGTCGCTCTCGACGTGCTCGTAGAACGGGCGGGCGTTCGCGTAGTCGGTCTTCGCGGCGTCGAGGTCGCCGGCGTCGATGTCCTTCTGCAGCAGTTCGACCGCGGTGACCATGTCGGTGACCTGGCCGTCGACGTAGTCGGCGTAGCCCTTCGTGCCCTCGTCGAGCAGGGTGGCGGCGCTGCTGTTCGCGGTCGAGGTGACCTTGCCCGTGACCGTGAAGTCGGTGAGCTCGGTGTCGGCTCCGGGGCAGTACACCTGGTACTCCCCACCGGTCAGTGTCGCGGTGAACTGCACGGCGTCGAGGCCGGGTGCGAGGTTCTCCTTCTCGCCCAGGATCCGCTGGTCCTGCAGCAGTTCGACCTCGGTGATGGCGGTCGAGGACTCGTTCTTCACCGAGAACGTGACCGGCCCGGCGGGGACCTTCGTCTCGGAGACCTTGCACTGGTCCGAGCCGTCGTTCGTCAGGGTGATGGTGACGCGCGAGACCTTCGCGGCGTCGGTGGAGCTGTCGGAGGCACCGTCGGAGCTCGCGCAGCCGGTCAGTGCGAGGGCGGTGACGACGCCGAGGGCGCCGAGGGTGATCAGGGGTCGAACGGGCTTACCGAACGGCATAGTCGTTGCTCCTTGCAGGGTCCCCGGCGGGTGGGCCGCGCGTCGGGACGGTTTCGGGGGTGGGGTTCACGGGTGCCGTCCGACGACGGCGGTCACGGAGCGCGAGCAGCGCCTGGGCGGCGGCTGCGACGCCGAGGGCGATCGGCAACCAGGCCTTCCAGAGCAGCAGCTCGGCAGCCCGCGTGTCCGCGGCCGCCACCGAGGTGGCTGCCTGCTCGACGCGGGGGTCGGGGACGGACCACACGGAGCGGTCCAGGGTCGTGGTGCGGGCGGACGGGAGGCCCCCACCGCTCAGCGTCAGCACGGTGCGTTCGTCGCGGGTGGCGTCCAGGACCCCACCACGGACCGTCCAGAGGGTCACGGTGTCGCGCACCGCCCAGCGGGCGGTGAACGGGCCGGGGTTCGTCGACGGCGAGACGCCGACGGGTATCCGGCCGAACAGGTCGACGAGGTCGTCGAGCGTCAGCGTGGTGGGGCGGTTCGCTGCGGTGGCCGACGTGCGCACCCGCCACCGGTCGGCGGCCACGCCCGCGCGGGTCACGCGGCGGTGGGCCGACGTCGGCAACGTGAGCCGTGCCTCCTGGCCGGTGGTGGTGCCGGCGACGCGCAGGACGCCGGACGCACCGTGGACGTCCGCCGAGACGGACGTGGCGTCCCCGCTGACCGCAGCGGTGCGCGGCAGGTCGACCCCGCCCGTCGGCACGGCGATCGCCAGCGCTGCGGCGGCGACCGCGAGCGCACCGGCGACCGTCGCGCGGATCGCGGGGACGCGTGCCGACGACGGACGCCAAGCGCGGGGCCAGAGCGTCAGGGCGAGGACCGGCACGACGTAGAGGACCCAGCCGAGCACCTCGATGACGCGGGGGTCCGGTGGGATGCCGAGCACGCCCGTGACGAGCGCACCCTGCACCGACCCGTTCGGGGCGAGCCAGGACAGGTCGACGGTCCGCTGCTGCCCGATGACGATCCACCCGGCCTCGTGCGCGCGCCGGAGCACCGTCAGCACGAGGCCGCCGGCGACGAACACCAGGAAGACGCCGGTGCCGGTGAAGAACTTCGACAGGTTCAGCCGGACGCCGCCGGTGTAGATGCCGTAGCCGATGACGACGGCGCCCGCGATGCCGATGACCGCGCCGAGGGCGGCGAGACCGGTGTCCGACGACGCCTGGAAGGTGGCGAGGAGGAAGACCGCGGTCTCGAAGCCCTCCTTGAGCACGGCGAGGAAGGCCATGCCGGCCAGTGCCCACGCGGTGCCGCGGCCGAGCGCCTCGGTCGCGCTCGCCTCGAGTTCCTTGGTCAGGGTGCGCGCGTGGGTGCGCATCCAGACGATCATGCCGGTGACGAAGACCACGGCGACGATGCCGATGATCGCCTCCATGCCCTCCTGCTGCGCCTGCGGCAGGGCCTGCTCGACGACCTGCAGGCCGAATCCGACGCCGATGCTGAGCACGACGGCGACCCCGACGCCGAACCACATGGGGGCGAGGGGGACACGGTTGCGACGCAGGAACGCGGCGATGATGCCGACGATGAGCGTCGCTTCGAGGCCTTCACGGAGGCCGATGACGAGAGTGGCGAGCATGACGTAGGTGAGGCTAACCTAACCGCCGTTCGGCCCGCCAGTCGTTCGGCGTGGGGTTTGATGGTTCTCATGAACCTGCTGTCCGTCGATGGCCTGGCGTCGGTCACGAACGTGCTCGACCTCGCCGGGGTGTTCGCGTCCGCCCTCCTCGGTGGATCGATCGCCCGCGCGATGGACTTCGACCTGTTCGGGTTCCTGGTCGTCGGCTTCGTCTCGGGACTCGGCGGCGGCATGCTGCGCGACACCCTGCTGCAGAACGGCCCCCCGGTCGCACTCGTCGACCCGCTCTACGTGCCGGTCGCCCTGGCCGGGGCACTCATCGCCTTCTTCGTGTCGTTCTCCGAGATCACCTGGGACCGGCTGTTCACCGTGCTCGACGCCGCGGTGATCGGGTTCTGGGCGGTGGTCGGGGTGCAGCGCACCTACGACGCCGGCCTGGAGTGGCCCGCCGCGATCATCATGGGCACGATCACCGCGGTCGGCGGCGGCGCGATGCGGGACCTGCTGCTCCGCCGAGTGCCAGCGGTGTTCGGCGGGAACGCGCTGTACGCCACTGTGGCCGTCGCGGCGTCGGTCGTCATGGTCGTCGCGTCCGCCCTCGGGTCGCCGTCGATCGGGATCGTGGCCGCGATCGCGCTGTCGCTCGGGCTGCGCTGGGGTGCGGTCCGCCGCGGCTGGGGACTGCCCAACGGTCGTGACTGGCAGCCGAAGTCGACGCTCGGCTCGCTGCTGCGGCGCGGGCGGAGCCTGCGACCCGACGCACTCCGGCTGCTCCGACGCCCCGGACGGCGCACGGGAGCGGGCAGTGTCCGCGAAGAACACGACACGGCAACGGATTCCTCGTTCGACGACTGAGGGGTGTCATCTGTCAGTGCTCCGGCGTAGCATCCCTACCGTCGGGTATCGACCCGGCTCATGTCGTCCGCACCGAACCGACGCGACCCGAACGCGGCGGTTCCGCGCAGACGTGGTGATGGGGGCTTCGCTGATGCCGCGCGTGATCAGACGCGCGGCGCGGCAGGTCTCCCACCCCAAGCTCGCCCACCCCAAGCTCGCCCGCCCCCAGCTCGCCCGCCCGGGTTCCAGCCCCGGTGCCCCGCCCCGGCAGGAACGATGAACGACGACGTCTCCGACTCCCCCACGCCGCGGACGCCACGGGCCGAGGTCCGAGAACGTCTCCTCATCGCCGGCGCTGCCGTCTTCGCCGAACAGGGCGTGCACGGAGCACGTCTCGACGAGGTCGCCGCCCGTGCCGGGTTCAGCAAGGGCGCGGTCTACTCGAACTTCTCGTCGAAGGAGGACCTGCTCGCGCAGGTCATGCAGCGCGGGACGAACCTGGTGCTCGGGTCGCTGCAGGAGCTCATCCGCGCCGACATCGCCGCGGCGGACATCGCGGACGTCGTGCGAGCGGCCTTCGGACGGCACGACCAGCGCGCGCAGTTCGCCCTGCTGTCGGAGTTCCGTGCCTACTCGATCCGGCACACCGACCTGCTGCCCGAGTTCGTGCGGCAGCGACGGGTGCTGCAGGACGGCGTGCACGAGCTGGTGCGACTGTGGTTCGGGGCGCACCCGGAGGTCGACGCCGGCATGCCGCTCGACGCCTTCGCCACGGCGCTCGTCGCCGCCAACGTCGGGGTCGTGTTCGACGGGCCTGCGCTGCCGGGGGTCGACCCCGGCGAGGTCATCGCCGCCCTGGTCGAGGCGGTCATCCGCCGCCGCTGACCCGGCGTCCGCGGCGCCCGGCGCGGCGCGGCCGGCGCGGCGGCGCACGGTGCGGCGGCGGCGATCCCGTGCCGCGTTCACCGCTCGGTGGCAGGCTGTAGAGCCGCACGGAGCCGTCAACCTCGCACCACCCGGCGACCCCCGCGCGGTGCGGCGCGGCGCTGCGGCGCACGGTGCGGCGGCGGCGATCCCGTGCCGCGTTGACCGCTCGGTGCCCGGTTGTAGAGCCGCACGGAGCCGTCAACCTCGCACCAGCCGAGACTCCGGGGTCAGGCGGGGTCAGGCAGGGCGACGGGAGCGGCGACGGCCCTCGTGCGACCACGCGGACGACGGCAGCAGGCTCGGTGGCAGCAGGCGCGACCGCAGCACCCGTCCACCGGAGACCGAGGCGTCGAGGGCGTCCCGCGCCTGCTGCACGTGCCGCACGAGCGCCTCGCCGTCGACCGCTGCGACCCCGTCAGCCGCGAACCGTTCACGGTCGACGGCGTCGACCACGGCGTCGAGGTGCGGGAGCGCCGAGGCCGGCAGCACCGGACGGAGTCGTCCGAGGACGGCTCGGGCAGTCCGGGCCGCAGCCCCTGCGTCACCGGGTGGTGCCAGCCCCGGGGCGTAGCCGTGGTCGGCGACGTCGTCGAGGGCATCACGCCAGGCGTTCACCGCGGGTGAGCGACCAGCGGCGACGGCCGACAACCGCGACCGCCGTCGGAGTGCTCGGACGAGTCCGGGGGCGATGAGCAACGCGAGGACGAGTGCCGCGCCGAACAGCAGGCCGGCCGGACCGCTGCCACCCGAGGCACCGGCCGCACCGGGCTGCGCCGACGCCGAGGGGGTCGGCGTCGCCGAGGACTCGGCGGGGGCGGACTGCTCGGGCGCGGGCAGCGGGGACTCGGGCGTCGCCGCGGTCGGGGTCTCCGTGGGTTCGGTCGAGGGCTGCGCTGCCGCGTCGGAGTCCGGCGTCGGCTCGAACGCGACCCAGCCGGCCCCCTTGATGTACAGCTCGGGCCAGGAGTGCAGCTGCCGGTTCGACACCGCGTACTCGCCGTCGGGCTGCGCCGCCCCGGCCCGGTACCCCACCGCGATCCGGGACGGGATGCCGAGCGTCCGGGCCATCACGGCCATCGCCGACGAGAAGTGGACGCAGTAGCCCTCGCGCACCTGCAGGAAGGTCGAGACGACGTCCATGCTGTCGCCGTCGTAGCCCTGCTCGACGGGGGCCGTCTCGGAGTAGGTGAACAGGTCGCTGCGGAACCACTGCTCGAGGGCGCGGGCCTGGGCGTAGTCGTCGGACGCGGCCCCGGCCACCCGCTCCGCGGTCGACGTGATGTTCGCGGGCAGGTCCTTCGGCAGCGTCAGGTCGGTCTGCAGCTGGTCGCCGCTCGGCTCCCGGAACCCCCGGCCGTCGGCACGGGACAGGACACCCGAGGCCGCGACGGCGTCGAGGTACGCGTTCGCGAAGGTCGAGGCACCGTAGACCTCGTACGTCGCACCGCGCGGCGTGGCCGGACCGGTCGACCGCACGGTGCTCGAGGACCCCATCCAGCGCCATTGCGACAGGTCGAGGTTGGTGGAACGCGACTCGATCGACACCGCCCCGGACGGCACCGGCAGGTACGTGCTCGACAGCCCGGTGATCCGGACCGTGACGTCGCCGCGGGTCGCCAGGCGGGGGTTCACGCCCTCGGCCCACTGCTGCTGGTCGGCGGTGTCGGCCTCGGCGGCGTTCGTCACCGTCGGCACCCAGTCCCCGGTGCCGAACTCGTCCAGGTCGGCGAGCTTGAGGTACTCGGGCTGGCCGTCGGACGACCGGTACCGGAGCACCTCGAGTTCGCTCGGCTGCCGCAGGTCGTTGCCGAGCTCGAGCAGGGTGCCGGGTCGCCCGGGCTGGATCGGCGACTGGATGGCCCCGGTGACGCCGGACAGCCAGCTCGCGTTGAGCGGCACGATCGCGGGCAGGCCGATCGCGACGACGAGCCCGATCGCACCGACGACCGCGGCCGGGACCGCTCGTTGCACGGGTCGGACCGACAGCCACAGCAGCGCGAGGAAGGCGACGGCCGTGGTGATCACGAGCGCGGTGCCCGCCGGCTGTCCGGTGATGATCCCCGGCACGATGAGGATGACGAGTGCCGGCGCGGCGGCGAGCGACGGGATCCGGGCGATCGCGGCGAGGAACAACGAGACGCCCGCCACCCAGGCGATCGACACGGTCACGACCAGTCGGATCGCGTCGGTCTGCGGCAACGGCGCGGGGTTCAGGCGGATGGCGGCGAGCGTCTCGCCCAGCGCCCCGTCGGCGTCGAGCCAGCCGAGGGGTTGCACGTCGTTGACCAGGGCGGCGGCGCACGAGCACAGCACGAGGGTGGCGACGAGTGCCACGAACCGGACCCCGGGGGCCCGGCGACGCACCGCGAGCATGACGGCCACGAGCACCGCGACGACCACGACGCCGGACACCCACCAGGCGGTGCCCTGCACGAGCGGGCGGATCGCGAGCGCGGCGATGAGCACGGGCACCGGGGCGAGCGCGACGACCCAGGTGCTCGGGGTGTCACGGGTGTCGTCGTCGCGGTCCAGGACCTCGCGCACGTCGACGGGCCGGCGCGACGACGCAGCGGTGCCGCTCACCGTGCGGCTCCGGACGCGGTCGCCCCGGCGACCGGCACCACGAGGGTGCGCCAACCGCCGCGGTCGAGGATCCCCCGGACCACCGGGTCCGGCGGCACGATCGTCGCCATGATCCCGCGGCTCGATCCGCTCGTCGCCGTCACGAGTTCAGCCGCTTGCTCGGCGGTGCAGTTGCCGGTGACCACCGCGGTCATGCCGTGCACGTCCCGCCCACGCACCTCGGGCAGGACCTCGGTGACCGGACGGGCGTCGCTTCGGAGCCGGACGTCCGCGAGTCCGACGAGCACGTCGGTGAGGCCGCCGACGTCACCGGCGTGCCGGGTGCTGCCGGCCGGTCCGTCGCTCACGAGGACGACGCGCGAGGTCCGGGCGGCGAGGGCGCGGGCGACACTGGCGGCGACGACGACCGCGTGTTCGAAGGCCTGGTCACCGCCCAGGTCGGACAGCTCCGCCAGGTCCTCACGCCCGAGGCCCTGGTAGGACTCGCGCCGGACGTCGAGCGCGATGACGGCCTCGGGCGGTTGCGCCTGCGTGGTCTGCCGGACGTGCAGTTCGCCGCGGCGAGCACTCTGCGCCCAGTGCACCCGACGGATGGGGTCGCCGGGACGGTACGGCCGGAGTTCGCTGTCGTCGGCGGACCCGCCCTGCCCGACCCGTCCTTCGTCGGCGGAGACGGCCCCGGCGAGGGCGCCGGTGTCGATCGCGGCGAGGGGTGCGCTCGCGGGGACGACGACGACCTCTTCTGCCGGCACCACCGGGCGGTCGATGCGGAGCAGGCCGAAGGGGTCCTCGACCCGGATGGTGACGGGCCCGACGAGCGTGCGACCCCGGTGCATCGCGAGTGCCTCGACGTCGAGCACCGCTGGCGGCAGGCCCGGGCCGACGAGCGCGTAGGTCTCCGCCTCGGACGCACTCGCGAAGGCGTCCTCGAGCTGTTCGCGGACGAGCAGGGTCGACCGCGGGCCGATCGGCAGACTGGTGCTGCCGAGGGTGATCCGCTCGCGGTACACCTCTCCGACCTGCACGATCGCGCGGGCCGTGCTCCGGCTGCCCCGGAGCGGTGCGGCGACCACGAACGCCATCACGATGCCGAGCACGACGAGCACGAGCAGCAGCAGCCCGGCCGAGACGGCGACGCTGGTGGTGCCCACGAGCCCACCCCCGATCAGCCCGATGCCGATCGCGATGACGGTCCAGCCGCGCACGGTCGGACGGAGGAACGGCGTGCGCCGGAGCAGGGACAGCCCACGGCGGCCGAAGCGCCCGAGCGTCGAGCGCGCGGCACCGGTGCGCCGCAGCAGCGACGACGGTGCCGATCGGCCGGGCATCAGGAGCGGACGGGGGTCGCCGTGAACGGCACGGCGGTGTCGGAGACGATGCGGACGACGATCTCGCGCACGGTGTCCTCGCCCGTGCCACCGAGTCCGCGCGCCACCGGCACGAGCCGGTGGGCGAGCACGATCGGTGCCAGCGCAGCGACGTCGTCCGGCGTGACGAACGGCCGGCCGAGCAACGCCGCGTGGGCACGGGCCGCCTGGGCCAGGTGCAGCGTGGCGCGGGGGCTGGCGCCGAGCACCAGGTCGGGGTGGGTGCGGGTGGAGCGGACGATCGCGATGACGTACGCCTCGACGTCGGGGGCGATGTGGACGTTCGCCACGGCCTCGATGATCCCGCGCAGCGTGGTCACGTCGACGATCGGTCGCAGGTGCGACAGCGGGTCGCCGCCGCCGCGGTTCGCGAGCATCTGCCGTTCGGCGTCGACGCTCGGGTACCCCATCGTGATGCGCGCCATGAAGCGGTCACGCTGGGCCTCGGGCAACGGGTAGGTGCCCTCCATGTCGATCGGGTTCTGCGTCGCCACGATCATGAAGGGGCGGTCGAGCAGCCGGGTCACGCCGTCGACCGTGACCTGCGACTCGGCCATCGCCTCGAGCAGGGCGGACTGGGTCTTCGGGCTGGTGCGGTTGATCTCGTCACCGATGACGACGTTCGCGAACACCGGCCCCGGTGAGAACCGGAACGTGCCCGAGGACTGGTCGAAGATGTTCACCCCGGTGACGTCCGACGGCAGCATGTCGGACGTGAACTGGATGCGGTTCACCGAGCCGCCCACCGAGGCGCCGAGTGCCTTCGCCAGGACCGTCTTGCCGACGCCGGGGACGTCCTCGACGAGCAGGTGCCCCTCGGCCAGCATCACGGTGAGGGCGGTGCGGATCGCCTCGGTCTTGCCGTCGATGACCGTCGAGACGGACGCGACGATGGCGTCGCCGACCTCTCGGATGCGCTCGAGGGGGAAGGCGGGGTCGGTCGGCTCCGGCACGCAGGGCTCCTCGTCTCGGGACAGGTGTCGTGCATGCTACATCGGTCCGGTGACAGCGCCCGGTGGGCGTGTCACCGATGCGCACTGGACGGGAGGCCCGTGGAGCGTGCGCCGATCAGCGCACGTCCCACGGGCCTCCCGTCCGGATCACGTGGTGCGTCTCAGACGCGAGTCACGCGCGCGTCGTGAGCGCCGTGTCGGCTGCGAGCAGGACCTTCGCGGCGACCGCGACCCCTTCTTCGCGACCGAGCTCGGTGTCCTCGTGCTCGATGTTGACCCACATGTCCGGGTCCACCTCGCGCAGGGCCCCGAGGAACGCCGACCAGTACGCCTCGTCGTGACCCTTGCCGAGCGCGACGAAGTCCCACGCGGACGGCTTCGGCCACTCGTTGGCCCACTCGTCGCCACCGAGGTTCGTGCGCGGCTCGTCCGGCGACAGCCGACGGAACGAGTTGTCGAGCACGCCGTTGATCGCCGCGTGCGGGTTGATCCGGACGTCCTTCGCGGCGGCGTGGAAGACCAGGTCGCCGAGGTCGCGGACGACCGCCACCGGGTCCATCTGCTGCCAGAACAGGTGACTCGCGTCGAGTTCGACGCCGATGTTCGTCAGCGCACCGCGCTGCACGAGCTCGCGGATCGTCGCCGGGTTGAACACCACGTTCTGCGGGTGCAGCTCGAGTGCGACCTTGACCCCGTGCTCCCGCGCCAGGGCATCGATCTCCTGCCAGAACGGCACGGCGACGCTCCACTGGTACTCGATGACGTCGAGCGCGGCGGAGTTCCAGGCGTTCACGATCCAGTTCGGTCGGGTGCCGCCGGGCTCGCCCGCCGGCAGCCCGGACATCGTGACGACGCGGTCCTGGCCGAGGCGTGCGGCGAGGCGGATGCTGCGCCGGATGTCCTCGGCGTGGGCCTGGCCGATCGCACGGTCCGGGTGCAGCGGGTTGCCGTTGCAGTTCAGGCCGGCGATGGACACCCCGGTGCCCTCGAACCGGGCGAGGAAGGCGTCACGTGCTGCGTCGTCCTCGAGGATCGCGTCGATGTCCGGCACGTGCACCGGCGGCAGGAACCCGCCGGTGTTCAGCTCGATGCCGGTCAGGCCGTTGCCCGCGATGGCCGTCAGGGCCTCGGCGAGCGGCCGGTCGTGGAAGATGGCGTTGTAGAGACCGAGCTTCATGCGTGCGCTCCTTCGGTGGTGCGGACGGACGGCACCTCGAGGGAGGCCCCACCGGCCCCGGCGGACCGTGCCACCGCGTCGAGGATCTCCATGTTGTGCACGCCGTCGTCGAACGTGGCGTTGGCGGGCAGCGGGTCGGCGACGCCGGCGACCTCGTCGAGGAACGCGCGTGCCTGGTACTCGAACATCTGGTTCTGTCCCCAGCCGACACCGGGCGCGTCCATCGCCATGCCGCCGGCGACGTAGGGGTGGTCCGGGCCGAGGACGACCTGGCGGTACCCACCGAGGCGGGAGCCGTCGGACTGCAACGCGAGGCCGATCTCCGACGCACGCTCCTGGTCCCAGCGCGCTGCACCGTTCTCGCAGAAGACCTCGATGACCAGGCCGTTCGGGTGCGCCGTGGCGACCCGGGACACCTCGAGCGAGCCCACCACGGAGCCGTCGCCGAAGCGTGCGTTGAAGGTGGCGTAGTCGTCGTTCTCGACGTCGGCGAACTCACCCGTCAGCGGGACGGCTTGCCCGCGCAGGGCGAACCCGGCGGCGATCGGGCGCTTCGTGATGGCGGTCGTGAACATGCCGCCGTTGACGCTCTGCACCTCGCCGGCCAGGAACTCGGCCACGTACGCCAGGTGCGAGCCGACGTCGGCGAGGGCTCCGGTGCCGGGGGCACCCGCGAAGCGCCACGAGAAGGGCACGTCGGGCGACGAGCCGTAGTCGGTCCAGTAGCGGGCGGAGACGTGCAGGACGCGGCCGAGCGTGCCGTCCTCGACGAGCTGCTTGATCGCGGCGAGGCCAGGGGCGCGGCGGTAGGTGAACCCGACGCGGGCGACGAGCCCGCGCTGCGATGCCTCGGTGGCCGCGGTGGCCATCGCCCGTGCGTCCTCGAGCGAGTCCGACAGCGGCTTCTCGCACAGGACGTGCTTGCCGGCGGCCAGCAGCCCCTCGACGATCTCGCGGTGCAGCTTGTTCGCGACGACGACGCTCACGACGTCGATGTCGTCGGCCTCGGCGATGGCTCGCCAGTCCGTGTCGTGGCGGGCGTAGCCGAACCGCTGCGCAGCCTCGGCCGCGAGGGGCTCGTACACGTCGCCGATCGACACGAGCCGCACGGGCGGCAGCGTCGGGGCGAAGAGTGAGGGTGCGTTCCGCCACGCGGCCATGTGGGCCTTGCCCGCCATGCCCGCCCCGATGACGGCGACGCCGATGCTGTCGCTCATGGTTCTCTCCTTCGAGAAGTCCGGTGCCGATTCTGGAACGTTCCAGAACGTGTCGGTAGACTTTAGCCCGACCACCCCATGTCCTGTCAAGGAGCCGCGTGTCACGACCCCCGACGATCATCGACGTCGCGACCCGTGCCGGCGTCTCGAAGTCACTCGTCTCGATGGTGCTCCGCGACGACCCGGGTGTCTCCGACGCACGCCGCTCGGCCGTGCTCGCGGCCGCCGCCGAGCTCGGCTACCGCCCGAACCGCGCCGCCGCGATCCTCGCCGGAACCCGGACCCGCACCGTCGGGGTCATCGTCGACGACTTCCGCAACCCGTGGTTCGTCCCGCTGCTCGACGGCATCCGCGACGCGCTCGCACCGCACGGCCTGCGACTCACCCTCGCGGACACCCGTGCGAACGCCCACCTCGACTCCTCGCCGTTCGACGACCTCGTCTCACTGCGGGTCGACGGCGTCGTCCTCGCCGCCGAGGGCTTCCCCGACCTCGTCGTGCCGGCCGACACCCCCGTCGTCGTCGCCGGCGCCCGGGCCGACGTGCCCGGCGGGCTCGACGTCGTCGCCTCGGACGAGGCCGCCGGCGGCCGGTTGGCAGCGGATCACCTGATCGGACTCGGTCACCGCCGCATCGTCCACGTCACCGGCTCGGGAGGCCCGGCTGCGGTCCGCCGCGAGGGCACCGTCGCGCGGATGGTCGCGTCCGGCATCGCGCCACTGGTCTACGGCGACGGCCCGACGTCCGAGACGACCGGGTACGAGGGCACCCGCCGCGCACTGCGGGACCACCCGGACCTGACGGCGGTGTTCGCCGCGAACGACGTCATGGCGATGGGCGCGATCGCCGCCGTGCGCGAAGCCGGACTCCGGGTCCCCGAGGACGTCTCGGTGGTCGGCAACGACGAGACCCCGCTCGCCGCCTCACCCCTGCTGCGCCTGACCACGGTCGACCCGCACAACGACGAGGTCGGGCGGCTCGCGGCGAACCGGCTCGTGGAGCTCGTCGGCGCGGCCGAACGACCCGCTCCGAGCCGGGTCCTGGTGCCGCCGTCGCTCGTCGTGCGGTCCACGACGGCGCCGCCGCGGGCCTGAGACGCCACCACCCCGCGACCGCAGCGCGCGGGGCGGCGGTGATCCGGGCCT
Source organism: Curtobacterium sp. PhB78 (assembly GCF_003751685.1). Taxonomy (NCBI): domain Bacteria; kingdom Bacillati; phylum Actinomycetota; class Actinomycetes; order Micrococcales; family Microbacteriaceae; genus Curtobacterium; species Curtobacterium sp. PhB78. The sequence goes on along the minus strand of NZ_RKIA01000001.1, from coordinate 225,628 downwards.
CCCGGCCGACGGATCAGACGCTGGCACCCTCGAGCCGGTCGACCGCGACCGCGAGTTCTTCGAGTTCCGGGACCTCGCGCGCTTCGGCGAGCGCCCCCTCGAGCGCAGCGGCGTGGATCGGCGTGGCCGCATCCAGCAGCCGCTGACCGGCGTGGGTGAGCTCCGTGTAGAGCCCGCGGCGGTCGTCGGCGCAGAGCACGCGGGTGAGCAGCGCACGTTCCTCGAGTCGGTTGACCAGCCGGGTCGTGGCGCTCGGGCTGAGGGCCGCTGCGCGGGCGAGCTGCTGCATGCGCATGTGGAAGCCGTCCTGCCGGCGCAGCGCATCGAGCACGGTGTACTCGACCACGGACAGGTCGACATCGCGCAGCGCGCGCTCGAGTCGCGTCTCGATCAGGCCGTGCAGTGCCGCCAGGGTGCGCCAGCCGTGGGCACGGACAGCGGTGGAGGTGTCGTCGACGGACATCGGGCTCCTTCTGGTCGGCTGCGCGGTCGGTCGCTGCGGTCGGTCGCCGCGGTCGTTGCGGGCGCGTGCAGTTGCTTGCGCTGATACCCCGCGTGTGCAACTATCGATACCGCGCGTCTGCAACAACCAGCGTACGCGGCACAGCGCCACCGCACAACGGAAGGACCCCCCATGCCCGCGGGACTCATCGCCCTCGCACTCGGCGGATTCGGCATCGGACTGACCGAGTTCGTCATCACCGGCCTGCTGCCCGAGGTCGCCGCCGACTACGGCGTCACCGAAACCACGGCCGGCTGGCTCGTCACCGGCTACGCACTCGCCGTCATCGTCGGCGCCCTCGGCCTGACCGCCGCCACCACCCGACTCCCCCGCAAACCCGTCCTGCTCGGGCTGCTCGTGCTGTTCATCATCGGCAACACGCTGTCGGCGATCGCACCGACCTACGAGGTCATGATGTCCGGACGCGTCATCGCGGCACTCTGCCACGGAGCGTTCTTCGGCATCGGCTCCGTCGTTGCCGCGAACATGGTCGAACGGTCGAAGCGTGCCTCCGCGGTCGCCCTGATGTTCACGGGACTGACGGCGTCGAACGTGCTCGGGGTGCCGTTCGGCACGTTCCTCGGCCAGGCGCTCGGCTGGCGTTCGACCTTCTGGGCCATCGTCGCGATCGGTGTCGTCGCCCTGGTCGGCGTCCTCGTGCTCGTCCCCGCCGTCCGCCAGACCGAGACCCCGTCACTGGCCCGCGAGCTCGGGGTCTTCCGCTCCGGCCAGGTGTGGCTGTCGCTCGGCATGACCGTGCTCGGCTACGGCGGGATGTTCGGGGCGTTCACCTACATCGCGTACACGCTGACCTCGGTGTCCGGCTTCCCGTCCTCGGCGGTGCCGTGGCTGCTCGTGGTGTTCGGCCTCGGGCTGTTCGTCGGGAACTTCGTCGGCGGCAAGCTCGCCGCACGCTCGATCGACCGGACCCTGCTCGTCGTGCTCGTCGCCCTCACCGTGGTGCTCGGGCTGTTCGCCCTCGTCGCGACCTCGCCCGTGCTGACCGTCATCGCCCTCGTGCTCATGGGCGCCTTCGGGTTCGCGACCGTGCCGGCCCTGCAGACGCGCGTGATGCAGTACGCGGACCACGCGCCGACCCTGGCGAGCGGGGCGAACATCGCGGCGTTCAACCTCGGCAACGCGCTCGGTGCCTGGATCGGTGGGCTCACCATCGCCGCCGGGCTCGGCTACACCTCGCCGATCTGGGCGGGCGCCGGGATCACCCTGGCCGCCGTGGCCCTGACGCTCGTCGCCATGGGTGCCGTGCGGCGTGGGCGTTCGCGCGGGGCCGGCGAGCTGACCTCGACAGGGAGCGTCGCGACGGCCTGACGGTCACCCGTCGCTTCAGCGGTCGGCGCCGCGGAGGAAACCCTCCGTGAGTGCCTCGATCCGACGTACCCGTTCGTCGTTCCGCATCGACGAGAGTGGTGAGAACGTGAAACGACGCGGTCTCACCGGGGTCCGCTCGAGCAAAACTGCGAGCTCTCGCGCCCGCTCCGGACCGACAACGGCTGCGGCGCGCGTTCCGAGCAACCAGGTCGCGATGAGGTCGGTGTCGTGGGAATGCGCCTCGAACACCGCCTCATCGACCTCGTCCCAGAGCGAGTTTCGGATCGCGGCGTCGCCGCAGTACCAATCGACAGCGATCGCGAGGTCTTCGGAGTCCTTGTCGTTGTAGTGCGCCCGATCCACCCAGGCGCGCAGCTTCAACAGCGTGTAGCCCTCGGCCGTCGGGAACCGCACCTCCACACCACTCGGAAGCACCACCGACGGTGCCGAACGGAACACGTCCGCGATGCCGTACACGCTCATGTGCTCACGGCGAGCCGCTGGCTCGACGACACCGTCCGGGTCCTCGACGCCGCCGAACGGCATGAAGTCCACCTCGACGTTCGCGACGACGAACCGTACGCCGTTGGCTCCGGTCGCCGGGTACTCGTCGACGACCGTCTCGTACGTCGCCCAGTCGTCCGTGGCGATGGCGACGTCGACGTCTTGCGTCCCCCGGAGTGGATCCTTCCGACTGAAGACGGTGTGGTGCAGATGGTCTCGTGCTTCCGAACCGACGATCATCAACCGGTCCGGATCGACGCCACGGCGATCAACGAGGTCACTGACGACGTGGTTGACCACCACCAGCCGATCGGCCTCATGCATCGACGAGGTCCGTCTCCTGACGCAAGCGCCCCGCGGCTTCACGCGCGCGACCATCGCCCGCAGCCATCAGCTCGGCGTAGACGAGCAGCGGCGGTGCCGCTCGGATCCCGCCGGGTCTCGGCACGGGCGCAAGCCAGAACATGTCACGCACGGCGACGTTCGATCCCCGTCCGGTTCGCCACCTGTTGGCGAACGCGATCGCGGGCTGCCAGGGGCGGACCCACAGGGAAACCGTCTGGTGACGCACCCACGAGGTCGCCGCCTCACCGCTCACCATCATCTCGACGCCGGGGACCGGCCGGACGTCGAGGTCTCCGCTCTCGAATCGTCGTGTTCGCCGCTCGGCGCCCAACCCCGTGGGGAACGCCGCCGTCCACTGGTCGATCAGTGCGTCTCGTGAGCGTCCACCGGGAACGAGGTCGGAGGGTGCCCGATCGGTCGCCTTGAGCTGCTCGAGCACCTCGCTGACGAGCCCGACGGACACTCCCGCGCACCTCGCCACCGTGCGCGTCGACATCTCCGTCAGGGCCGGCCAGCTCAGGAGCGCGAACAGCACCTGCGCCCGCTTCGTGCTGAACAAGTTGACGAGGCCCACCTCCTCGGGTCCTCCGCGGCCCGACGCGACCGGCACCTTCCCCCGGACGTCGATCAGCAGCGTCGGATCCTGGACGAAGGCATTCCCTGCGCTGTCGACGTAGCTGACCCCCAGGGCACGGAACTGCGCCGCACTCCGCGGAGTCATGCGGTGGCCGAGGATCAGCCGATCTCGAGGACGGTCCGACGGCCAGGACACCCGGTCGTACGACCCCAAGGTCATCGCAGGCAGGAACGCGGCGGTCATCGGTTTCCGCCACTGTCCGTCGAGTCGGATCAACTCGGCGTCCCACACGCTCAGACCCGCACCGTCGGGACCGCCGCGCGCGGTCAGCCCCAACCCGTACTCGCCGAGACATTCTCCGATGCTTGCGAGGACCTCGTCCATGGACACCACCGTTCAATAGTCCGCCGTGTTCACTTTAATTGAACACTCGCCAAATGTGAACACCAGGAAGCGCGGCTGATCCAGTGGGGCGCAGGGACGACGAAACCCCGGTCCGATCGGACCGGGGTTTCATGGAGTGCGGAGACGGAGGGATTTGAACCCTCGGTCCCCTAAAGGGGACTCCACCTTAGCAGGGTGGTGCACTCGGCCGGACTATGCGACGTCTCCAAGCACTCTCGCGAGCGCTCCGACCACCATACAGGAGGACCGGGCCACTCTCGACCCGACCGCACCCCGCGCGTGGCACGGTCGCAGAACGCGGGTCCCCCGAAGTGGGGACACCTCGGGGTTGTCCCGACGTACCCCGGTGAATAGCATCATCGAGACGCGGCGATCACATTCCGGGGCTCGTCCCCGTAGTCGCGACACAGCACCGACGTCGCTCTCCGAGCCGGGCCCGGCGCGCCCGGTTGTCTGGCGCCCGCTCGGGGAGCGGCTTCCGGGGGCGCGGTCCACCACCGCGCCCCCGTTTCTGCGTCCGGGCACGGCGTCCGACCAGTACGCGAAAGCGACAGTGTGCCGGCACGGCCCGCGGTCTGTGCCGTCAGCACGACAGTGTGCCGCGGATGTTCGGCGGCAGACTGTCGCTTTCGCGAGACGCGGGGCGGGACGAGCGGGGCGGGGGCCCGGCGAGCCAGAGCCAGAGCCGCCGGGTCAGTAGCCGAAGGCCTTGGAGCAGGTCTCCTGGTCGGCGGACTGCCCCTCGAGCCCGTCGATGGTCTCCGGCGTCGCGGATGCCGTCGGAGCAGCGGCGGCAGGCGACGACGGCGCAGCAGCCGCGGGTGCGGACGCCGGAGCCGACGGCGCCGCAGCAGCCGGCGCCGAGGCCGCTGCCGACGGCGCCGCGTTCGCCTCGGACCCGATGCCCGTGCTGTCCTCCCCCAGGGAGAACGACTGGTCCGCCTTGATCTTCGCGAACAGCTGGTCGGCCAGGTACGTCGTCGGCTGGACCTTGCCCTCGTAGACACCGGTGCCGCCGGTCGTGCCCGGGTACTGCACGAAGTTCACCTGCGACAGCGGGAGGTCCTGCAGCGCCCGACCCATCTGCACCATCGTCCCGATGTCGTTCAGGCTCTGGGACAGCTGCATGTTCGACGCCGCGGCGCGGGCCAGCTTGTACAGGGTGGTCGGCGACGTGAGGGTGTCGTTCGACTTCACGGTCCGGAGCAGCGACGACAGGAACACCTGCTGGCTCGAGATCCGGCCGAGGTCGGAGCCGTCACCGACGCCGTGCCGGGTCCGGAGGAACGCGAGGGCTTCGTCGCCCTGCAGGGTCGAGGTGCCGGCGGGCAGGTCGAGCCCGGTGTAGGGGTCCTCGATCGGCTGCGCCACGCAGACCGGCACACCTCCGATCGCGTTCGACATCTCGATGACGCCGTTGAACGAGACCGCGGCCGAGTACTGGATGTCCAGGCCGGTGAGCCCCTGCACGGTCTGGGTCACGCAGTTCAGCCCGCCGTCGCTGAACGAGGTGTTGATCGGCTGCGCAGCCATGGCCGACGCGGTCCCGGAGCCGTCGGTCTTCTTGCACGCGGGGATCGGGGTGACGAGGTCACGGGGGATGCTCACCGCGGTCGCGTTGGTGTGGTCGGCCGACACGTGGAGCAGGATGTTGACGTCGTTGAGCGTGGCATCGCGCTCCCCGAACTCCGCGGACTGGTCCGGGTCGTTGTCCGTCCCGACGACGAGCATGTTGAAGCCGCCCTTGTACGCGCTGAGCGACGGGGCCTTGGTGCCGTTCGACCGCGGCGCGGGCTGCCCCTCGATCTGCACGCCGTCACCGAGGTCGTCGGTCACCTGCTTCGCGGCGATCGCGGCGACCGAGGCGGTGCTGACGAGCGCGACTGCGGCGACGCTCGCGACCAGCGCAGCGACGGTCCGGAAGGGACCGGACCGACGGAGACGTCCGTGCCGTGCGATCCCGTCGGCTCGGTTGAGACGGTGGGAGCGATCGCGGACGTCGTTCACGGGCTCTCCTGTCGTCGGTGGACGCGCCGGGGTGGCAACCGGTCAAGGCTGCCACGGAGGTCCCTGGCGATCCAGTGCGAACGACGTCGGAGCGAGGCCACCGGGCCACCGTCGACCCCCGGATCCGTGCGCCGTGGCGCCGACCTGTACGAACCCGCAGCCGGGACGGCTCAGGAGGCCACGGCCACCCGGAACCGGTCCGGCAGGGCGATGAGCGCCGCCGCGAGCTCGAGCAGCACCACGGCGCAGTCGTCGAGCGCGTCACGCTCCGCTGCCCGCACGGCCTGGTCGACGAGGTCGAGTCGCCGCGCCCGGTCGACCACGGCGTCGATCCCGTTGGCCAGTGCGATGTCGTCGGTGAAGAACGTGTCGAGCACGGTGCGCTGCGACAGCATCCAGTCGGCGCTGACCGAGGCGCCGCGCCGCCGGAGGAACCACGCGGCGAGTTCGACGAAGGCCCCGGCTTCGGTCCAGCACTCGCGGAGCCAGGCCGGGTCGAAGCGGTCGTCGTGGCCCGTGCCGCTCACCGGCGGGTCGACGACCAGCGCCCGGGCGATGCGCAGGCGCTCGGTCATCTGCCCGACGGACCACTGCGTGATCACCACGCCGACGTACCGCTGCACGGTGACGAGCTGATGGGACTCGAGGGAGACGAGGGCTTCGCGCACCGGCGTGCGGGAGACCCGCATGTCCTCGGCGATGGTGTCGAGGCGCAGGCGCTGCCCGCGGCGGTACTCGCCGCGCAGCACGCTGTCGAGCAGGCGGAGGAAGACCGCGTCGCGCAACAGACTGCGCCGGAGGCCGTGGGGGTCGCGGTCGCCCCGGCCGACACGCATCGGTGACTGCTCCATCGCGCCAGCCTCACGCACGGCGGTCACCCTGGCCGACCGCACCGGCACCGTCGTGGATCGTCGTGGTGGGTGTCGCGCTGTGGAGGAGTGCCATGCCAGCACCGTGACACCACGACGACGGCCGTGCTAAACACTCTGAATACAGAATGTTGCATGGCCGCCGTTGCTGTTCAGCGCCGCTGCTGTTCCGCGTCCCCGGTCAGGACGGACAGGGGCTGGGTGACGTCCTCGAGCCCCTTCCGTGCGGCATCGACCCCGAAGACCAGGGCTATCACCCCACCGCCGATCATCACCGCGGACCCGAGCAGGTACCCCCAGAAGAGCGGTTCACGCGAGGACCCGTCCCCGATGAAGGCACCGTAGATCAGCGGTGCGACCGCACCGAAGATCTGCGCGAGCGCGAAGAAGTACGAGATGGCCTGCGACCGCAGCTCGAGGGGGAAGATCTCGCTGACCGTCAGGTACGCGCTCGAGGCACCGGCGGACGCGAAGAAGAACGACACGCACCAGAAGGCCACCTGCACCGTCGCGGAGATCGCGTCGGCGCGGAACAGGAACGCCGAGGTCGCCAGGACGAGCCCCGACACCAGGTACGTCAGGAAGATCATCTGCCGACGGCCCCACGTGTCGAAGAACCGACCGAGGATGATCGGTCCGAGCAGGTTCCCGATCGCGAACGGGAAGAAGTAGATCGACGTCTGCGCGGTCTTCAGGCCGAAGAAGTTCGTCAGGACGAGCGCGTAGGTGAAGAAGATCGCGTTGTAGAGGAACGCCTGCGTGATCATCATCGACGCACCGACCAGGGTGCGCGTCGGGTACTGCTTGAGCAGCACGCGCGCGATGGTCAGGAACCCGACGCGGTCGGTCGGCGTGACGGTCATGGCCTTCGACTCGTCGACGTCCGGCAGCCGCTTGCCCGTGGACTTCTCGACCGCCTCCTCGATCTGGGTGACGGTCGCTTCGGCCTCTTCCTCGCGCCCGTGGGTCATGAGCCAGCGCGGACTCTCGGGGATGTGCCGCCGCAGGAAGATGATCGCGATGCCGAGCACGGGGCCGAGGAAGAAGCCGATGCGCCAGCCGATGCTCTCCGAGAAGTTGGCTGTGTCGAGCAGGTAGATGTTCGCGAAGGCGCCGAGCGCGGCGCCGCCCCAGTAGGTGCCGTTGATGGCGATGTCGACGTGGCCGCGGTACTTCGCGGGGATCAGTTCGTCGATCGCCGAGTTGATCGCCGCGTACTCGCCGCCGATGCCGAGACCGGCGACGAACCGGAACGCGGCCAGGAACCAGAAGTCCTGGGCGAGACCGGCGACGCCCGAGCCGATCAGGTAGATCGCGAGCGTCAGGATGAAGAGCTTGCGCCGCCCGAGCCGGTCGGACATGCGCCCGAACACCAGCGCTCCGACCACCTGGCCGACCAGGTAGATCGTGCCGAGGGAGGTCACCTGTTGCGTCGACAGGTTCAGGTCGGCCTGGAAGCCGGCGTTGGAGACGATCTGGATCTCCAGACCGTCCAGGATCCAGGAGACCCCGAGTCCGACGACGACACTCCAGTGGAACCTCGTCCACGGCAGTCTGTCCATCCTGGCGGGGACCAGGCTCTTGATCGCCCCGTTCGTGCTGCTCACGAGAGGGGAACCTACGCCGAGATCGGCGAGATGGTTCACATTCGGTACGACGGGGCCGGCTCGGAGCCGGATCCCCCTATCGAATCCGGCTCCGATGCCGGAGCCTCAATCATTGCGGTTGCTATGGAAACCCACAAGCGGACGGGAGGCGCGGTGCCAGCTGGCACCGTGCCTCCCGTCCGCGACGGCGTAACGTCCAGAACGTGACCCGACCCGACATCCGCACGGTCGGCGAGCTCCGCACTTCTGGCCACGTCCAGAAGACGGTCCGCGCCGAGATCCGCGACAACCTGCTCACCGCGCTGCGCGCGGGAGACGACCCCTGGCCCGGCCTGCACGGCTTCGAGACGACCGTGATCCCGCAACTCGAACGTGCCCTCATCGCCGGACACGACGTCGTCCTGCTCGGTGAGCGCGGCCAGGGCAAGACCCGCCTGCTCCGCACCCTGCAGGGCCTGCTCGACGAGTGGACCCCGGTGATCACCGGCTCCGAGCTCGGCGAGCACCCCTACGAGCCCATCACCACCGCGAGCGCCCGCCGAGCCGACGACCTCGGCGACGCCCTGCCGATCTCGTGGCGGCACCGCGACGACCGCTACGTCGAGAAGCTCGCGACGCCGGACACGAGCGTCGCCGACCTGATCGGCGACGTCGACCCGATGAAGGTCGCCGAGGGGCGCAGCCTGGGCGACCCGGAGACCATCCACTTCGGACTCGTCCCCCGGGGCCACCGCGGCATCGTCGCGATCAACGAGCTGCCCGACCTCGCCGAACGCATCCAGGTGGCGATGCTCAACGTGATGGAGGAACGCGACGTCCAGATCCGTGGCTACGTGCTCCGACTCCCCCTCGACGTGCTCGTGGTGGCCAGCGCGAACCCGGAGGACTACACGAACCGCGGCCGGATCATCACGCCGCTGAAGGACCGCTTCGGCGCGGAGATCCGGACCCATTACCCGATCGAACTCGAGGACGAGATCGCGGTCATCCGGCAGGAGGCGCAGCTCACCGCCGAGGTGCCGGACGCGATCGTCGAGATCCTCGCCCGCTTCACCCGTGCCCTGCGCGGATCGAGCGCGGTCGACCAGCGCAGCGGTGTCAGCGCCCGGTTCGCGATCGCCGGCGCCGAGACGGTCGCCGCGGCGGCCGTGCACCGTGCAGCACGCCAGGGCGAGCCGGAGGCCGTCGCGCGACCGATCGACCTCGAGACGGCGGTCGACGTGCTCGGCGGCAAGATCGAGTTCGAGAACGGCGAAGAGGACCGCGCGGACGAGGTCCTCGAGCACCTGCTGCGGACCGCCACGGCCGAGACGGTGCGTGCCCGGTTCCGCGGACTCGACTTCGGGGTGCTCGTCGAGGCGCTCGACGGCGGGACGATGGTGACGACGGGCGAACAGGTCGGGGCGCGGGCGTTCCTCGAGGGGCTGCCGTCGATCGGCGAGTCCGACCTGTACGACCAGGTGTGCGAGCGTCTCGGTGCCACGAACGACGGCGAGCGCGCGGGTGCGATCGAACTCGCGCTCGAGGGGCTCTTCCTCGCCCGCCGCATCAGCAAGGAGTCCGGCGGGGGCGAAGCCGTCTATGGCTAGGCAGAACCGACGACTGACGCGGGACACCCGGTACGGGGCGTACACCGACGGACCGGATCCGCTCGCGCCGCCCGCCGACCTCGCCGAAGCGCTCGACGCCATCGGGCAGGACGTGATGGCCGGCACCTCACCGGAGCGCGCGATGCGGGAGTTCCTGCGCCGTGGCGGCCGGACGCAGCGCGGACTCGACGACCTCGCGCGCAAGGTCGCGGAACGGCGCCGCGAACTCACCGCGAAGAACAACCTCGACGGCACCCTGCAGCAGGTCCGCGAGCTGCTCGACCAGGCGCTCCGCGCCGAACGCGGCGAACTCGCCCGCAACGTCGAGCTCGACGACGGCGACCGCGCCCTGGCCGAGATGCAGCTCGACAGCCTGTCCCCGTCGCCGGCCGCCGCGGTGCAGGAGCTCGGCGGGTACGACTGGACGAGCCGTGAGGCCCGGCAGAAGTACGACGAGATCAAGGACCTGCTCGGTCGCGAGGTGCTCGACCAGCGCTTCGCGGGCATGAAGCAGGCGCTCGAGGGCGCCACGGACGAAGACCGCGCCGCGGTCAGCGCGATGATGCAGGACCTCAACCAGCTGCTCGAGGACCACCGCGCCGGCACCGACTCGCAGGAGCAGTTCGACGCGTTCATGGCGGAGCATGGCGAGTACTTCCCGTCGAACCCCGCGAACGTCGACGAGCTGCTCGACGACCTCGCGGCACGGGCCGCCGCCGCCCAGCGGATGCGGAACTCGATGACCGAGGAGCAGCGCGACGAACTCGACGCCCTCGCCCAGCAGGCCTTCGGCTCCCCCGACCTGATGGGGCAGCTGTCCCAGCTCGACGGCAACCTGCGGTCCCTGCGCCCCGGTGAGGACTGGGGCGGATCCGAGCGCATGGAGGGCGACCAGGGGCTCGGGCTCGGCGACGGGACCGGGGTCTTCCATGACATCGCCGACCTCGACGCCCTCGCGGACCAACTCGCCCAGTCCGGCCCCGGTTCCGAGCTCGACGACCTGGACCTCGACGCCCTGACCCGGCAGCTCGGTGCCGAGGCCGCCGTGGACGCCAGGACCCTGCAGCAGCTCGAGAAGGCCCTGCGGAACTCCGGGGCGATGCGCCGCGGAGCGGACGGGCAGCTCCGGCTCACCCCGAAGGCCATGCGGCAGCTCGGCAAGAGCCTGCTCCGTGACGTCGCCGAGCGGATGTCCGGCCGACAGGGTGCCCGCGACATCCGGCAGTCCGGCGCGGCCGGCGAACCCTCGGGCGCGACCCGGCAGTGGGCGTACGGCGACACCGAGCCGTGGGACGTCACCCGGTCGATCACGAACGCGCTGACCCGGACCGCGGCCGACGGGCGGGTCGGCCCCGGCGTCCGCCTGACCATCGACGACGTCGAGGTGCAGGAGACCGAGTCCCGCACACAGGCCTGCGTGGCGCTGCTCGTCGACACGTCGTTCTCGATGGCGATGGAGGACCGCTGGGTGCCGATGAAGCGCACGGCCCTGGCGCTGCACACGCTCGTCTCGACGCGGTTCCGCGGCGACGACCTGCAACTGATCGCGTTCGGACGCGAGGCCGAGGTCGTGGACATCGAGCAGCTCGTGGGTCTCGACGCCATGTGGGACAAGGGCACGAACCTGCACCACGCGCTGCTCCTCGCCAACCGGCACTTCCGGAGGCACCCGACCGCCCAACCCGTGCTGCTCATCGTCACCGACGGGGAACCGACGTCGCACCTCGAGCCGAACGGACAGGTGTGGTTCGACTACCCGCCGGACCCCGTGACGATCGCACTGACCGTTCGGGAGCTCGAGAACGCCGGTCGGCTCGGCGCCCAGACGACGTTCTTCCGCCTCGGCGACGACCCGGGGCTCGCACGGTTCATCGACGCGATGGCGAAGCGGGTGGACGGCTCGGTCGTCGCTCCGGAGAACGACGACCTCGGTGTCGCCGTCGTGGGGTCGTACCTGGGGTCGCGCCGCGGCGGGCAGTCGTTGTTCGACTAGCCGCCGAGTCGATCCCGACAGGGGCTGTTGCGCGGGGTTCCGCAGTCGTATGCTGAGCGCCACCACAGTTGCCCCAGACCCCGGCCGCCGTGATCGTTCTTCCCGCGCTGACCTCGTCGGCGCGCCGGAAGCGGTCGGCCGAGTGCACCTGATCCGTTCTCGACCGGTCGACTCCCGCGGGGTCCCGGAGTGCAACGGCGCACGCCACCGGACGCCACGGGTCTCCGCGTCCACGGATCACGGACGCGGACCGGTCGGTGGGGTCCGGACCCGACGGGCCCCACCGTCCCGGACCGGGATGTCCACGGCCGGCCGGGGTCGCCACGGCAGGCCGGGCCGGGGCGCCGGCTCACGACGGGTGCGTCAGAACAAGGGCCACGGCACCGCGGGGCCGTGCCCCGGCGGTGGCGGGAAGATGCCGACGGCCCGCAGCGCCGCACACCGCGCGCGCACCGTGTCGACCTCTTCCGGCGTCAGGTGTTCGGCGAGTTCGTCACCCAGGGCACCGCGGAGCGCTTCCGACACCCGGTCGAGCCCCTCGAGTTCGTCCGGTCCGAGCGGCTCGCCGATCCAGCCCCACAGCACCGTGCGGAGCTTGTGCTCGACGTGGAAGGCCAGCCCGTGGTCGACACCGAACCGGTGTCCGTCGGGCATCGCCAGCACGTGCCCGCCCTTGCGGTCGGCGTTGTTCACCACGACGTCGAAGACGGCCATGCGGCGCAACGCCTCGGAGTCCTCGTGCACGAGCGTCACCGGCTGGTCGTGCTCGTCGATCGCCTCGAGCACGGGCAGCCACGGCGAACCGTCCGCCTCGGCGGCCTCGGGGGTGACGAGGTCGACGGCGTCCTGGTCCGGGTCGATCGTCTGCCAGCGCTGCACCATGCCGGGGCCGAACGGGCCGTCACCGAGCCACGTCGGTGGCACGATGCCCCAGCCGAACGCCTCGGACACCAGGTGGGCCGCGACCTCGCGGCCGGCGAGCGTGCCGTCCGGGAAGTCCCAGAGCGGGCGTTCCCCCTCGATCGGCTTGTAGACGACCGCCTCGCCGTCCAGCTCGGCCAGGAAGGTCGCGTTCGAGGCCTCGCGGATCCGCGCCGTGATGCTCAGTGAGCCGTCGCTCATGCGTCGCCGGGCGGACGGCCGGCGGCGACGATCTCGCGGGTGCGCTCGACGAACGCGCGAGCGGTGCCGACCGGGATCTTGACCTGGAAGAGCTCGTCGGGTTCGGGGATCTCGACGACCGCCTCGATCTCGAGGCCGTCCTCGCTCTCCTCGGACACGATCTCGACGTCGTCGTCGATCGGGTACGCCTCGATGACCACCTGCGCCGTCGACGGGTCGAAGCCCAGGCTCAGGGCACCGGCCCGGAACTCGGGCTCCACCGGCTGGTCGAGCGGCTCCGGGTCGCGGAGCTCGACGGGGGCGGTGTCCGGCACGCTGAAGCGGTTCGCCTCGACCGTGGCGACCTCGTCCAGCAGCTCGTCGATCTTCTCGGCGAGCACGGCGGTCTGCTCCTTCTCGAGGGCGACGCTCGTGACGCGCTTGCCGGAGCGGGCCTGCAGGTAGAAGGCGCGCTCGCCCGGACGGCCGATGGTGCCGACGACGAGGCGGTCCGGCCAGTCGAAGCCGTGGACGATGGAGGGCATACCCGCATTGTAGGAGTGCGGGCCTGCGCCCGTTCAGGGTCTGGCAGGGCCTGCCTCGGACGGGGCCTCCGGATGTCCGGCTCCGCCGCCGACCGCTGCGTCCCCGCTGGGCGCCGGAGCGGTCGCGAGCCACGACAGATCGCCGGACTCGGTGTTCGTCGCGACCACCTCGGGCCGGTGCTCGCCGTACCGCACGACCGACACCGACGCGGGCCCGACGCCGATGCGTTGGAACAGGTCGAGGTGCATGCCGAACGCGTCGGCCAGGACGGACTTGATGATGTCGCCGTGGCTCACCGCGACCCAGACCGCTCCGGGCCCGTGCTCCGCTTCGACCTCGGCGTCGATGCGCCGGACGGCCGACACCGCCCGGGACTGCATGGTCTGCATGGACTCGCCGCCGGGGAACACCACGGCGCTCGGGTTCGCCTGCACCGTCCGCCACAGCGGCTCCTTCGCCAGGTCGGCGAGCTTCCGCCCTTGCCACTCGCCGTAGTCCGCCTCGGTGATCGCCCGCTCGATGGCCGACGCGGGGTCGCCCGGCTGTCGCTCGAGGATCGCCCTCGCCGTCTGCCGGCATCGCTCGAGCGGACTCGACACGACGGCGACGACCGGCACGGCCGCGATGCGCTCCGCGGTGCGGTCGGCCTGCTTCCGGCCGACGGCGTCGAGTCGCACGCCGGCGGTTCGTCCGGCGAGCACGCCCGTGGCGTTCGCGGTGGTGCGTCCGTGTCGGACGAGGAGGACGGTCGCCATGTGCCCGATCCTAGGCGGCGATCACCGGCGCCCCGGCCAGCCGACCGTCCACCACCGTGACGAGTTCGTCGAGGGTCCCGCGGTGCACCAGGTCGTGGGTGACCAGCATCGTCGCGGTGTCCCGCTCGCGCGTCAGTTTGGCGATGAGCTCCATGATCGCCGCGCCGCGCTCCTGGTCCAGCGCACTCGTCGGTTCGTCCACGAGCAGGACGTCGGGTTCGTGCACGAGTGCCCGGGCGATCGCGACGCGCTGCCGCTGCCCGCCGGACAGCTGCGCCGGCCGCTTGTCCAGGTGGTCGGACAGCCCCACGGCGTCCAGCAGGTCGTCGGCCCGGTCCCGGAGCCCTCCCGCGCGACGACCTCCGGCGGGGTGCCGGCCGCCGAGGTGCGCCATCACGAGCACCTGCTCCCGTGCGGTCAGCGACGGCAGCAGGTTCGACTGCTGGAACACGATCCCGATGTGCGCACGCCGCAGGGCGGTGGCTTCGTCCCGGGACAGCGCGGCCGCGTCGACGTCGCCGATGAGCACACGACCGGAGTCCGGCCGGATGAGCGTCGCGGCGACCGCGAGCAGCGACGACTTGCCCGATCCGGAGGGGCCGGTGATGCCGGTCACGACGCCGGGCCGGGCGACGAGGGACACGTGGTCGACCGCGGTGATCCGCCGGTCGCCGTCGGGGAAGGTCAGGGTGACGTCGTCGAGGGTGATCATCGGTTGCTCCCGAGTGCGGTGAGGGGGTCGGCGGAGGTGACGGTGCGGAGCGCGACGGCGGCGCCGGCGAGTCCGAGGACGGCCATCGCGGCGGCCGGCACGACGGTGGTGACCGGGCTGAGCAGGAACGGCAGTGCACCGCCGGCGAGCGCGCCGAGTCCGACGACGGCCAGCATCCCGACGCCGATCCCCAGGACGAGCACGACGAGCGCCTGTCCGAGCGCATCGCGGACGAGTGATCCGGTGCTCGCGCCGAGGGCCTTGAGCACGGCGACGTCGCCGGCTCGCTGCATGGTCCAGACCGTGAAGAACGCCCCGACGACGAGCGCGGACACCCCGAAGAGCATGACGATCATCAGGCCGAGCGACCCGATCTCGGACCGGAAGGTCTCGAGGGCGGTCAGCGACCCGAGCGGCGACGCGGCGGACGTGCCGGTGGACGCTGCGACAGCGTCCCAGTCCGGGCTGCCGCTGACGGCCAGGACGGTCGGCGCGCCGTCGCCGCCGAGTCGCCGGTCGGCCGCGGCCCACGCTTCCGGGGTCATGGCGAGCACCGGTGTGTGGCTGTACCAGGCGTCACCGCCGACGACGGCGACGCGGTAGTCCGTCCCGGTGACGGTGATGCGGTCGCCGACCTGCACGCCGAGGTCGGCCGCAGCACCGGACGACAGCCCGACCTGGTCGTCGCGACCGGGTGCGAGATCGGTGACGGGGGTCGACCGTGCTCCCGTCGGCAGCCCGACCAGCGCGACGCCGACGGCCGCGCCCGACGCCGCAGCACCCGACCCCGCAGCGCCCGACCCCGCAGCGCCGGACCCCGCGCCCGGTGCCGTCGCCCGGCCCTGGACGATGCCCACCGGCACCACGTCGTCGACCCCGGGGGCCGCCTGCCAGCCGTCCACGGCCCGCTGCCCGATGGTGGAGTCGCCGAACGACGGCTGCCCGGTGGACGGCTGCTGCAGGACCAGGCGGTCGCCGGGCAGGTCGAGCACCGCGGAGACGTTCTGCGACGCGAGGCCGCCGGTGAGCCCGGCGAGGAACCCGACGAGCAGGGTGATGAGTGCCACGACGGAGCCGATGAGGACGAACCGGCCACGGGCGAACCGGAGATCGTGCCAAGCGACGAACACGGTGTTCCCTTCCCGGGTCGCAGACCTTCCGCGACCACGACTCCCAGCCTCGCCGCGGTGCTCCCACCCGGCATCGCCGGAGGGTTCGGTCCTCCGATCGAACTTTCGGTTGATCCCCACCGGCCGACGCCTCCGTACGCTGGGGAGCACATGGCGCACAGCACCCTCACCCCGGTCTTCGTCGGTCTGCGGACCGGCCTGCACGTGCTGTCGGCCGCGCTGCTCGCCCTGGTCGTCGTGCGGGTGCTCGTGGACGGTGGCGCCGGCACGTGGGTGCGGTTGGCCCTGGCTGCGGTGTTCGCGGGCGTGTACCTGCTCGGGGCGGTCGTCGCGCGCGGCGACGGCCGCCGTCGGACGGTCGCCGGTGCGGTCTGGCTCATCGCCCTGACCCTCGTCTGGATCGCCCTGCTCGTCGGCGTCCCCGAGGCCGCCTACCTCGTCTTCCCGCTCTTCTTCCTGTACCTGCACGTCCTGCCGCGCATCGTCGGACCGGTGGCCGTCATCACTGCGACCCTGGTCGCCGTCGTCGCCCTCGGACTGCACGGCGGCTTCACCGTCGGTGGTGTGGTCGGTCCGCTCGTCGGAGCGGGCGTCGCACTGCTCATCGGACTGGGGTACCGGGCGCTCGCGCGCGAGGCGGTCGAACGCGAGGCCCTGGTCGCCGAGCTCCTCGCCACGCGCGACCGGTTGGCCGTCACCGAACGCGAGCAGGGCGTCCTCGCCGAGCGGGCCCGGTTGGCCCGTGAGATCCACGACACCGTCGCGCAGGGGTTGTCGAGCATCCAGATGCTGCTGCATGCGGCCGAACGCGCGGACGGGGAGCGTCCGGGGACGGAGCACATCCGGCTCGCCCGTGAGACCGCTGCCGAGGGCCTCGCCGACACCCGGCGGTTCATCCGCGAACTCGCACCACCGGCGCTCGAACGCGGACTCGGGGCAGCGCTGGAACGGTTGGCCGGCTCCCAGTGGTCGCGCGACGGCCTCGACGTCACGGTCGACGTCGCGGAGGCCTCGTTGCCGATGGACGTCCAGACCGCGCTGCTCCGCATCGCCCAGGGCGCCGTCGCCAACGTGGTGCAGCACGCCGCGGCCACCCACGTCCGACTGTCACTCACCGTGGACGGTCAGGAGGCCCGGCTCACCATCGCGGACGACGGCGTCGGTTTCGACCCGGTCGCCGTCCACGACCGGTCGGGCACGACGGACTCGTTCGGGTTGCGTGCCACCGAAGAGCGCGTCGAGCAGTTCGGCGGCCGGCTCGAGGTCGACTCGGCCCCTGGCCGCGGGACGACGCTCGTCGCGATCCTGGAGGTCCGGTGATCCGCATCCTCATCGCCGACGACCACCCGGTGGTCCGCGCCGGGCTCCGAGCACTCCTCGACGGCACGGACGGCATCGTCGTCGCGGGTGAGGCGTCCACCCCGGACGAAGCCGTGGACCTCGCCGCCCGGCTCTCGCCGGAACTCGTGCTCATGGACCTGCAGTTCGGGCAGGACCTCACCGGGGCGGACGCGACGCGACGGATCCGCGCGCTCGACGCCGCGCCGTACGTGCTCGTGCTGACGAACTACGACTCCGACGGGGACATCCTCGGTGCGGTCGAGGCCGGCGCGAGCGGGTACCTGCTCAAGGACGCGCCCCCGCACGAACTCGTCGCGGCCGTCCGCGCCGCCGCGTCCGGACAGAGTGCCCTCGCGCCGACGATCGCGGGTCGGCTCATGGCGCGGATGCGCGCCCCGTCGGTGAGCCTGTCGGCGCGGGAGCTCGAGGTGCTGCGCCTCGTCGCCGAGGGGGCGTCGAACGGCGCCGTCGCCGCGCGCCTGCACATCAGCGACGCCACCGTGAAGTCGCACCTGGTGCACGTGTTCTCGAAGCTCGGGGTGTCCTCGCGCACGGCCGCGGTCTCCGAGGCCCGCGCCCTCGGCATGCTCCGCTGACGACCGCACCCTTGACGGGCCGTCGGCGGACCGATCAGATGGTCACATGACCCGGCACCCTCGAGGGGCCCTGTTCGCCACGTCGACGATGACCGGCTTCGGCATCGCCACGTGGGTGACCAGGACGCCCGCCATCCGCGACGAACTCGGGGCGTCGATCGAGGCGATGGGGCTCGTGCTCCTCGGGCTGTCGATCGGGTCGATGATCGGGATCCTCGGCGCCGGTGCGCTCGTCCGACGGCTCGGGACACGACCCTTGATCCTGCTCGGTGGCGCGCTGCCCGTGGTGGGGATGGTCCTCGTCGCCCTGCTCGCCCCGGCACAGGTGCCGGCGGGTGTCTGGGCGGGGCTGTTCCTGATCGGGTTCGGGTCGGGGGTCGCCGAGATCGGGCTGAACGTCGAGGCCGCCGCGGTCGAGCGGCGCATCGGCCACCCGGTGGTGCCGGTGCTGCACGCCTGCTTCAGCCTGGGGACCGTCGTCGGCGGGGTCGTCGGCATCGCGATGACGGCTGCTCGGACACCGGTGCTCTTGCACCTGATCGTGGGGGCTGCGGTGATGGCAGCGCTCGCGGCGTTCGCGGCGCTCAACCTGCAGCCGCTGCCGCGTGCGACGGCGCAGACGGACGGGGCCGACGCCGAGGACGCCACAGGCACGTCCCGCGTCACCACGGCAACCCGCCGCTCCGTCATCACCGTGCAGCTCGCGCTCATCGCGGTGATCACGCTCGCGATGGCCTTCGCCGAGGGCGCCGCCAGCGACTGGCTCCCGCTCCTCATGACGACCGACCACGACGCTCCGGAAGCGGTCGGCTCGCTGGTCTTCACCGGGTTCGCGCTCGCCATGCTCATCGGCCGGTCGGCCGGCACCCCGCTCGTCACGCGGCTCGGGCGGGGCCCGGTCGTCCGGCTCTGCGCCGCGGTCGGCGGGATCGGGGTCCTGCTCGTGGTCGTCTCGCCGAGTCCGGTCGTCACGGCGATCGCCGCCGCCGTCTGGGGGCTCGGCATCGCGCTCGGGTTCCCGCTCGCGATCTCGGCAGCGGGTGACCACCCGACCGACGGGGACCGCCGGGTGTCGGTCGTCGCGACCGCCGGCTACATCGCGTTCCTGGTCGGACCGCCCCTGCTCGGCTTCGTCGGCGAGCACCTCGGGCTGCAGGCGGCGATGCTGGTGCCCCTCGTGCTGCTCGTCGCCGCCTTCGTCGTCGCGCCCGCCGCACGGGACTCCCACGACGTCGACGTCCGGCGGACCGTCTCCACCTGATCCGCGACGCCGGGCGCGGGTCCGGGCGCGCCGCCCCGCGGATCAGTACGGTCGATCCCATGCCGTTCTTCCGCGACAGCCCCCAGCCGACCACCCCCTCGAAGATCCAGGCGGCGTGGTCCGACTCGACGGGTCGTCTCGCCACGCGGTGCCTGCAGGTGATCATCGTCGTCGTGGTCATCGCCGGCGTCGTCTACGCCGGCAGCGTGCTGAGCGTCGTCACCATCCCGGTGCTCCTCGCGCTCATCATCGCCTCGGCCATGCACCCGATCGTGTCCTGGTTGCGCAAGCACAAGGTGCCGTCGGTCCTCGCGACCCTCGCGGTGCTCATCGGCGTCCTCGCGGTGCTCGGGCTCATCGGGTGGCTCATCGTTGTCGCCGTCGAGAACCAGTGGTCGCAGTTGCAGAAGTCGGCCGTCGACGGGTTCCAGCAGTTGCAGGACTTCGCGAAGAACCTGCCCATCTCGATCTCGGACAAGCAGGTCGACGACGCTGTGGCGTCCGTCACCGACTTCATCACGAGTGCGCAGTTCGGCTCCGGCGCCCTGGCCGGCGCCTCGGCCACCGCGAACTTCCTGACCGGCCTCGTGCTGATGATCGTGGTGCTGTTCTTCTTCCTCAAGGACGGCCCGAGCATCTGGGAGTTCCTGCTCCGCCCGTTCACCGGTGAGCGCTACGACCGTGCACGCCGGGTGGGCGACCGCGTGGTCTCGACCCTCGGCGGGTACGTCCGCGGTACCGCCACGGTCGCCGCCGTCGACGCCATCGGCATCGGTGTCGGCATCGCGATCGTCGGCGTCCCGCTGGCACTCCCCCTGGCCGTCGTCGTGTTCATCACGGCCTTCATCCCGATCGTCGGTGCGACGGCAGCCGGCATCCTGGCCGCGCTGGTGGCGCTCGTCGCACTCGGTCCCGTCCAGGCGCTCATCGTCGTCGGGATCGTGATCCTGGTGAACCAGCTCGAGGGCAACCTGCTCCAGCCGGTGCTGATGGGACGCACCCTGAAGCTGCACGGCCTGGTCATCCTGATCGGCCTGACCGCGGGCACCGTCCTGGCGGGCATCACCGGTGCCATCATCTCGGTGCCGCTGTTGGCCGCCGCGTGGGGCGCGATCCTGGTCTGGGACGGCCCGAACACCCCCGCGCGTCCGTGGCGGAAGAAGCGCAACGAGGACGTCACGGCCCACGAGCTCCCCGCCGACTGAGCCCCGGGGCGTTCTGCGGACATCCGTTTCGCGCAATCGGGCCCGTCACACGAAGATGGACCCGTGCTCGTCTCCATCGTCTACATGAGTCGTGCCGTCGTCCCCTTCGACGACGGCGACCTCGCGACGCTGCTGGACGGCTCACGGCTCCGCAACGAGGCGCTCGGCGTCTCCGGGCTGCTCGTCGTGAAGGGCGGCCGCTTCATGCAGTTGCTCGAGGGCCCCGCGTGGAGCGTCGACGACCGGTTCGCTGCGATCAGCCGTGATCCGCGGCATGGCGAGGTGAAGTCGCTCATCCGCGAGGACATCGAGCGACGACGCTTCGACGGCTGGTCGATGGCCTACCGCTCGCTCGACGACGCGGACGTCCACGCGGAGCCGGGCTTCAGTCCGTTCCTGTCCGGCGAGACGGACTTCCCGCGGTCCTTCGACCGCACGAGCGCGGCGTGGCTGCTCAAGTGGTTCCGCGACCGCGAACTCCACGACCGCTGAACGCCTCGTCGACGACCCCGAGCAGCCGGTCGCGGTGCGCCGGGTCCGCCGTGGCCGTCAGGACCACCCGCCACATCGTCGCGACCGCGGGGAACAGATCGGCCCGCCCGGTGCGGACGTCGGACACCAGTTGCACGCCCGTGAAGTACGGCACGACGGTGGCGCCGAGCTGTTCCGCGGTCAGGTCGGTGCGGAGCTCGCCGCTCGCGATCGCCAGCCGGAACACGTCGACGATCCCGCCGATCCACTGCTCGTAGAAGCTGACCGTGGCCGCGTGGAACTCGCCGCGCTCCAGTGACAACCGGATGCCCGCCCGCACGATCGGGTCGGTCCGCAGCAGGTCCGCGATGGCTCGCGAGGCGCCGACCAGGGCAGCTGCTGGTGACTGCTCGGTGTGGCTCACGACGTCGAAGGTCCGGACGTTCTGCTCGTCGATCACACCGAGCGCGAGGGCCAGCTTGGTCGGGAAGTGGAAGTGCAGCGCCCCCTGCGAGACGCCCGCCCCGCGGGCGATGGCCGCGATCGTTGCGGCGGCGAAGCCGACGCGGTCGAACTCCTCCGCAGCGGCCACCAGGATCTGCTCACGTCGTTCCACGTGACCAGTCTGACGGTCTGGAGGCGCGGGGCGGGCGTGCCCCGTGCCTCTCCCCACCGACACGGCCGACACGCCGCTGGCGCGTCGCGCCGGAACCGGCGGCGTGGGCCCAGACCGAGGGGTGGTCGCGTCAGACCGCGTCAGGCGACCCGCGCGCTCAGGTGAGCGCCAGCAGGTTGTTGACCTGCTCGTTGATGCCGGTCAACGTCGAGATCGGCTTGCCGTTCGCGTAGACGTTATCAAAGGCCGGCTGCAGCAGCGCCTGCACGTCCGCCGGGTTGCGGGTGACGGGGAACAGGAACGTGGTCTTCTCCTCGACCTGCCGGGTGAACGCCGACACGTCCAGCCCGCGCTTCCGGAACGACGCGACCGCCGCCTCGGTACCGGCGGGACGGGCCGGGAACACGACGCCTGCGCGGCCGACGATCTCCTGGGCGGTGTCGCTGCCGAGGAACGCGACCCACTTCGCCGCCGCCTCCGGGTCCTTCGCCTGCTTCGTGATCGAGTCGCCGAGCCCGTTGAACATCGACGCCCGCTTGCCCGTCGGCCCGATCGGCGTCGGGGCGACGGCGATGTCGAGGTCCTTCATGTTCAGGTACGTGCCGATCATCCACGAACCGTTGAACGACAGCGCACACTTGCCCGCGCCGAGCTGCACGTCGGGACCGGTCGTCGTCGAGAAGACGCCGTACTTCGCCATGTAGCCCTTGTCGGCCAGGCGGTAGTACCAGGCGAGGGTGTCCTGCACGGTCTTCTCGTCGTAGCGGAACTTGTCGCCCCACGGGTTCTCGTTCGTGTAGAACCAGTCGGTCGACCCGGTGAAGGGCGACCACTGCGTCTGGCCGAAGCCGTCGCCGCCGGACCCGTTCGACGAGATGCCGTAGACCTCGACGTTCTCCTTGTCGAAGCCGGGCTCGTCACCCCGCCGACCCTTGGAGTCGATGGTCAGGTGCGCGAGCATCCGTTCGAACGAGCCGCCGTCTTCGGGGTTCCACTCGAGCGTGGCGAGCTCGTCGTCGGAGACGCCGGCCTTCTGCATCGCCTTCCGGTCGTAGAACATCCCGATGGTGTCCCAGTCCTTCGGCGAGCCGTAGCGGTGGCCGTCCTGGCCCTTCCACAGCTCGGCGAGGCCGGACTGGTAGTCGTCGTCGCTGATGGACTTCGTCGCGTCGAGCTCGTCGAGCTTGTAGAGCACGTCGAGGTCGGAGAACTGCGGGAACTTCGTCAGGTGGTCGGTGAAGACGTCCGGCGCGGTGCCGGCGATGAACCCGGCCGTCAGCTTGGTCCAGTAGTCCGCCCACCCGAGCTGGGTGATCTGCACCGTGATGTCGGGGTTCTCGCGGTGGAAGGCCTTCGCGACCTGCTGGTAGGCGGGCAGCTGGTTGGAGTCCCAGAGCCAGTAGCTCACGGTGCGGGCGCCGCTCTTCGAGGCGGTCCCCCGGCTCGGGGACGAGCAGGCGGCGAGCGCACCGAGGGCGAGGGCTGAAGCGCCGCCCGCGAACAGTGCGCGGCGGGAGAGGTTGTTCGTCATGGTGTGGTCCTGTCCGAGCCGGGGCTACTTGATCCCGGAGAAGCCGATGGAGTTGACGATCCGCTTGGCGAAGACGCCGAACAGCACGATCATCGGGAGCGCCGCCACGAGGGTCGCGGACATCAGCCCGGCCCAGTCGGTGCCGGACTGCGGGGACTGCGACTTGAAGACGCCGAGTGCGACGGTGAGCACCCGCGAGCTGTCCGTGTACGACACCATGAGCGGCCAGAAGTAGTCGTTCCAGCTCGTGATGTACGTCAGCACGGCGAGCGTCGCGATCGGTGCAGCGGCCATCGGGATGACGAGCCGGAAGAACACCCGGACCTTGCCCGCGCCGTCGATCAGCGCGGCCTCCTCGACCTCCTTCGAGATGCCGAGGAAGAACTGCCGCAGGAAGAACACCGCGAACGGGGTCATGAACATCGTCGGCAACGCGATGCCGAGCAGGTTGTCGACGAGCCCGAGCTGCTTGATGAGCGTGAAGTTCGGCAGCAGCGTGAAGATCGCGGGCACCATCAGGCCGGCGAGGAACACCCCGAAGACCTTGTCGCGTCCGGGCCAGCGCAGTCGGGCGAAGGCGTACGCGGCAGCGGCCGAGAAGAACACCTGGCCGACCGTCACGAGCGTCGACACGATCACCGAGTTGAGCAGGTACCGCCAGAAGTTCAGGGCAGCGCCGGAGCCACCCTGGGCGAGGGCCTCCTCGGTGGACTGCAGGCCGAGGACCCGCTCGAACCCACCCAGGCTGAACCCGACGGGCAGCAGCGACGTGGGGTCGGAGTTGATCGCACCGTTCGACGACAGGGCGGTGCGCAGGATCCAGTAGAACGGGAACAGGGTGACGACGATGACGATGATCATCGCGACCCAGGCGAGGACGCGGCCGACCGACGGACGACGGCGGTGGCCGGCTCCGGGTCGGGGCGGACGCTTCGTGGTGACGGAACGGGTGAGGGTCGTGGTCATGGTGCGGCGCTCCGTTCAGTCCAGGTCCGACTCACCCGAGCGGGTGAGGCGGTACTGGATGATCGTGATGATGCTGAGGACGATGAGGAGCGCGACCGAGACCGCGGACGCGTAGCCGAACTGGAACCGGCCGAACGCCAGGTTGTAGATGTAGTTCTGCACGACGTTCGTGGCGTTCGCCGGGCCGCCCTGCGTGGTGACGGCGACGGTGTCGAACACCTGGAACGACCCGATCACCGTGATGATGAGCACCAGCGACAGGATCGGGCGGAGCAGCGGCACCGTGATGCGCCAGAACATCTTCCACTCGCTCGCACCGTCGATGCGGCCGGCTTCGTAGACCGTCTCGGGCAGCGACTGCAGGCCGGCGAAGATCAGGAGCGCCGTGTAGCCGACGTGCCGCCACACGTTGATGAGCGCGATCGACGGGATGCCCCAGACGTCGCTCTGCAGGAACGGGATGCGGTCCAGGCCGAGGGCCGCGAGCATCTCGTTGCCGATGCCGAGCTGGGTGTCGAGGATCCACAGCCAGACCAGCGCCGCGACGACGTTCGACACCAGGTAGGGCGCCAGGACGATGCCGCGCACGAAGGTCGACTTCGTCAGGCGGTGCATCATCACGGCGATGAACAGTGCGACGACCGTCTGGATGACGATGTTGATGAGCACGTACTCGATCGTGACGACCATCGAGTGCCAGAAGATCGAGTCCTGCACGAGCCGCGCGTAGTTCTGCAGCCCGGTGAACTCCGGCTCGGTGAGGAGGTTGTAGGACGTGAAGCTCAGGTAGATGCCCCGCACGGTCGGCCAGGCGAGGAACACCACGAAGCCGATCGCGGCCGGCGCGATGAACAGCAGCGCGAGCCACAGGTCGTTCCGGGGACGGCGGCGGCGTGGGACGGTGGTGCTGGCGAGCGGGAGGTCGGCTGCCCGACTCCTCCGTCTCGTGCTGGCGGTCGTCAAGGGTGACGACACAGGGCTCTCGGTGGCCATCGCGACTCCTTCGTCTGCGGTGGACTGACGTGCAGCAGTCCGTGAGCCGGGAATCTACACGTGGTGACACCGGGTGGCAAGAGGCTCTTTCACGCTCCGAATCCGGGGTTGTCACGTGTAGACAATCGTGTCAGGATGGCGGTCGATCGCATCGGCGCGACCTGCCCGGCGACGCATCCCTCACCCTGGAAAGGTCACTGATGATCTCTGTCGGAATGGTCGGCGCGGGCCAGTTCGCCCCCCAGTTCGCCAAGCTGTTCAAGCTCCACCCGGACGTCGACCGCGTCTTCGTGGCCGACCTCGTCGACGACCGCGCGTCGGAGCTCGTCGAGTCGCAGCACCTCGACGGCACGTTCGCCGACTTCGACGCCGTGCTCGCCTCGGACGTCGACGCCGTCGCGATCTTCACGCAGCGCTGGACGCACGGTCCGCTCGTCGTCAAGGCGCTCCGCGCCGGCAAGCACGTCTACTCGGCGGTGCCGATGGCGATCTCGGTCGACGAGATCCGCGACATCATCGAGGCCGTCCGCGAGACCGGGCTCACCTACATGATGGGCGAGACGAGCTACTACAACCCCGCGACGGTGTTCGCCCGCAAGCAGGTCGCCGACGGCGCCTTCGGCCGGGTCTTCTACTCCGAGGGCGACTACGTGCACGACATGGACCTCGGGTTCTACGCCGCGTACCAGTTCAGCGGTGGCGAGGACTGGAAGCGCACCGCCAGCTACCCGCCCATGCTGTACCCGACCCACTCGGTCGGCGGCGTCCTCGGCGCCATCCCCGGACACGCGGTCAGCGTCAGCTGCATCGGCGTCAAGGACGACCGGGGCGACGGCGTCTTCGACAAGGACGTCAGCCAGTTCGACAACGACTTCTCGAACGCCACCGCCCTGTTCGAGCTCGACAACGGCGGCGTCATGCGCATCAACGAGATGCGCCGTGTCGGCTACCCGTCGCACATCCGCGAGTCCCGCTTCCGCTACTTCGGCACCGAAGCCAGCTTCGAGCAGCTCGCGAAGACCAGCGTCTGGCAGGACAAGGAGGACTCGCACGACATCAGCGACAAGATCAACACGCAGGCGACGATGGACCTCGACGACCCGCGTCTCGCCGGCGTCGACCCCTCGCTGCGCGACGCGTTCGTGTCCGGGTACGCCGAGGTGCACGACACCGACCGCCTGCCCGCCGAGTACGCCGGCGTGCCGACCGGGCACGAGGGCTCGCACCAGTTCCTGGCCGACGACTTCGTCCGCGCCGTCGTCGACCGGACCCTGCCGCCGGTGAACGCCTGGACCGCCGCTCGCTTCACGCTGCCCGGCATCATCGCCCACCAGTCGGCCCTGCAGGGTGGCGCACGCCTCGAGGTGCCGGACTTCGGGGACGCCCCGGAGACGACCTCGGCGGTGCCCTCGTCTAGTATCGCCAGCGAATAGCAAGTGGTGTTCGGGTGTCGGTCCGCACGGGCCGGCACCCGAACGCGACTTCCGAGCCGACGAAGGTGGCACCCGTGAGCGTCCCGACGACCCCGAGGGCGGTCACCCGCGCCGACGTCGCCCGGTACGCCGGCGTGAGCACCTCCGTCGTCAGCTACGTCGTGCACGACGGCCCCCGTCCCGTCGCGGCCACCACCGCCGCCCGGGTCCG
The DNA here is from genome assembly GCF_003751685.1 of Curtobacterium sp. PhB78. NCBI lineage: Bacteria > Bacillati > Actinomycetota > Actinomycetes > Micrococcales > Microbacteriaceae > Curtobacterium > Curtobacterium sp. PhB78. Next base: position 199,033 of record NZ_RKIA01000001.1, on the reverse strand, counting down.
TGACGCCATCCGGGTCCTCGGCTACCGCCCGAACGCCAGCGCCCAGGCCCTGCGCACCGGGTCGTCGAAGATGCTCGGCCTCATCGTCCCCGAGCTCGACAACCCCTTCTGGTCCGAGCTCGCCGTCGAGGTCACCCACGCCGCAGCAGCCCGCGGCTACGACGTCCTGCTCGCCAACAGCGACGGCGACGCCAGCCAGGAGCGCGAGCGGCTCCGCAGCCTGTCCGCCCGTCAGGTCGACGGGATCATCGTCACGAGCATCATGACCCACCCGGACCTGTCCACCGTGTCGGACCCGGGCATCCCGATGGTCCTGCTCAACACCTTCTTCGAGGTGCCCGAGTACGCCAGCATCGGCGTCGACGCGCTGCGGGGCGCGTACGACGGCACCCAGCACCTGGTCGAGCACGGCTACGGGTCGATCGGCCTCGTCATGGGGCACGCCGGCTCCATGGAACTCCGCGAACAGGGCTGGATGCGAGCACTGCGCGACGCTGGCCTGCCGGACGGCCCGATCGTGCGCTGCGACTTCACCCGACGGGGCGGGTACGAGGCCGGCCTCCGCATGTTCGCGGACGGGACGGGACCCCGCGCCGTCTTCGTCAGCTCGGACATGCAGGCCGTCGGTGTGCTGCGGGCACTGTGGGAACTCGGGCTGCGCGCACCGGAGGACGTCGCGATCGTGTCGTTCGACGGCGGCGCCGAGGCCGACTACACGAACCCGCAGCTCACGACGGTCCGGCAGCCGATCGAGACGATGGCCACCGCCGCCGTCGACCGTGTGCTCGGGCTCGACGCGGACAACCAGTGGCACCGCGACCTGGTGCCCGCCGAGTTGGTCCTGGGCGCGAGTTGCGGGTGCGACGTGCGTCGCTGACGCACCACCAAACCGTCCTGGAGGCGCGGGGCGGGGCCGCCACGGGCCTCCCGTCCGTCAGGTGGCCGGGTCCATGACGGCGGTGAGCCGCTGGAGCGGCACACGCTGCTGGGACTCCTGCGTCACCGCGACCGCTTCGACCGGCTCGCCGGAATCGGTGTCGACGAAGCGCAGGTCCGACGTCAGCTCCGTGGGGCGGTACCGATCCGCCCAGCCGCCGAGCGCCAGGAGCACCAGCGAGAGATCGCGGCCGGCGTCGGTGAGGATGTACTCCTCGCGCGCCCGGGCACCCTCCGGCTTGTAGGTCGTGCGCTCGAGCACTCCCCCGTCCACGAGGGAGGCCAGTCGTGCGGTCAGGACTTCGCGCGGGACGCCGAGGCTCTGCTGGAACTGGCTGAAGCGCGTGGAACCGGCGAGGGCGTCACGCACGATCATGAGCGTCCACTTCTCGCCGAGGACGTCGAGGGACCGTGCGATGGGGCAGCGCTCGTCGCCGCCAAGGATGCCGAGCATGCGTTCATCCTAGCTGGGTTCGATTTCCGGACACAACGTGCTAGGTTCGGTTTCCGTACTCAACATCTCTCGTCTGGAGCCTCTCATGACCGACCTCACCAACGCCATCGTCCTCGTCACCGGAGCGAACGGCGGCCTCGGCGCCGAGTTCGTCCAGCAGGCCCTGGACCGCGGCGCCGCCAAGGTCTACGCGACCGCCCGCACCCCGCGCACCTGGGACGACGAGCGCATCGTGCCGCTCGCCCTCGACGTCACCAGCCAGGAGAGCGTCGATGCCGCAGCCCGTGCCGCCGCGGACACCACGATCGTCGTGAACAACGCCGGGATCGCCGGCGCCGACCCGCTCGTCGACACCTCGGTCGCGGAGGTCGAGCGCATCTTCGCGACGAACGTCTTCGGCGCGCTCCGTGTCGCCAAGGCCTTCGCCCCCTCGATCGGCGGCGGCGCACTGATCGACGTGCACTCGGCTCTGAGCTGGGTCGCTCTGGCCGGCGCGTACTCGGCGTCGAAGGCAGCGTTCTGGTCGATCACGAACTCGCTCCGCCTCGAGCTCGCACCCCAGGGCACCCAGGTCGTCGGCGCACACCTCGGCTACACCGACACCGGCATGACGGCGGGGCTCGACGTCGAGAAGTCCGACCCGGCCGACATCGTCCGGCTCATCTGGGACGCCGTGGAGGCCGGTGAGCACGAGGTGCTGGCCGACCAGGTCAGCCGTGACGTCCGCGCCGGGCTCAGTGCGCCGCTGACGGCGCTGTACCCGGCGCTCGCGACCGCTTGATCGGTTCGGCGGCTCCGGTTCAGGACCTCCGCGGTTCACGAACCGGACCCGCCCGCAAGATCGAGTGCGGGCGCGACCGGACGGACCCGTAGGATTCGACCATGGCCGGGAACGCACTGTTGATCCCACTGTCGAGGGCAGCGGAGCTGATCCGCGACGCGCTCCGAATCGGCCACGTCGCCGCCGCCGACCGGGCTCTGACCGATGCAGTCAGCCGCATTCTGCACGCCGCTCCCGACACACCGGTCGATCCGGGTGTGACGGAGCGCGCTCCGTCGGTCGGCGATGAGCACTACGACGCGCTCCTGACCACGGCGTACGCGTACGCGCTCCTCCGGCACGGGACCCAGCCGCCGACGTGGATGCTCGAGCTCCGTCCGCTCGATCGCGAATGGCTCTGGGACGGGGATGCCGAGGCTTCGCTCGAGTGGCGTTCGTTCATCAGGCAACGGACGCCCGATCTCTTCCTGCGGAAGAACATCTTGCTTCGCGAAGGCGACCTCGAGGCCGCATGACCGAGGATTACCGTCTCCTCAGTGGCGCTGAGGTCGTCGACCTCCTCGGTGAGCTGTTGGAGCGCCTGGCTGGCCGCGGCGTCGAGGTCGAGACCTACATCGTCGGAGGCGCCGCTGTCGCTGTGCACCTCGGCCGCGACGAGGTGACCCCCGACATCGACGGACTGTTCCAACCGATGGACGAGGTGCTCGTCGAAGCGCGAGCCATGGCGGCCGAACACCGACTCGACCCCGAGTGGATCAACTCCCGCGCGTTCTCGTTCATGGAGTTCTCGCCGAATGACGACACCGAAGCGCTGCACACCACCATCAACGGTCGCCCGGTCGTCGTGGCCTCGAAACGACGGCTCTTGGCGATGAAGCTCGCAGCGTCCCGCCCGAAGGACCGGACGGACCTCAACCGTCTGATCATCGACCTCGACGTGAGGACCGCCGACGAACTCGTGGCGATCGCGCGCGAAGCGTACGGCGAGCACAGCATGACGCTTCCGGACGACCCAGCCGAGGTCCAGCTGATCGCCGAGGAGGCGCTCCGTCGGGCTGACGCTTGGAGACGACGAACGCACACGGCGGAATGAGCGAACTCAACCGCGGGCGCCTCTGCCGGTGATGTCGCGGTTCACTTTGGTGATCGCGGCGCGCTCCTCGACCGAGATCCCCGCCGCAGCCAGGACACGACCGAGCACGCCGCTCTTGCGCTCGATGTAGTCGTCGATGTCCTCGGCCTCCGCAGCCGCCCGGCGCTTCACGGCGGCGTACTCGTCGCGCAGCACCGGGTCGGCGCGCAGCACGTCGCGGACGGCGAGGTGGTTCCGGAGCGAGAGCGATCCGGCAGTGGCGACGTAGGTGTTGCTCGGGGCGAAGCGCTCGGGTGTCCGAAAGGCCTGCCGGTCGGGGACACCGAGGTCTCCCCGAGGTTCGAAGCCGATCGCGGTCAGCGCTGCGACCGCAGCCGTGACGTCGCCGGCGTCGACCACGATGTCGACGTCGATGACGGGCTTCGCCGCGAGGCCGGGTACCGAGGTGCTGCCGACGTGTTCGATGCTGCGGTACCGAGCGCCGGCGGCGTCGAGCGCCGCGGCGTAGGCGTCCCGCAACACCGCGAACCGCTCGGGCCACGATGGCTGGTACTCGACGACGACGATCATCGGGTCCGCCGCGTGGCAGGCGGTGGCGCGAGGAGCTGGAACATGACGTGGTCGCGCCAGGCGCCGTCGATCTTGATGTACTCCGGCGCGAACCCGTAGCGCTTGAACCCCGCGGACTCGAGGGCACGCTGCGACCCCACGTTCTCCGGCAGCGTCTCGGCCTGCACCCGGTGGAGTCGGAGGACGTCGAACGCGTGGGCGGCAGCAGCGGCGACGGCGCGGGAGGCGTGACCCTGGCGCAGCCGATCGGCGCGGATCCAGTACCCCATCGCGCAGGACTGCAGGGCCCCGCGGGTGATGCCGCTCAGCGTGATGCGCCCGAGGAGTTCACCGTCGGCCGACTCGATCACGAACGGGACCGCGGTGCCGGCGCGCTCTGCGGCGAGCGACTGCACGATGACGTCGTGCTGGCCCTGCTCGGTGAAGTACGCCGGGGCCCGGGACGGCTCCCACGGGCGTAGGTGCTCGGCGCTCGCGGTGATGACGGCGGCGAGCGTCGCCGCGTCGTCGACGCGGAGCAGGCGCAACCGGGTGTCCATGGCGGAGGGTGTGGGATTCGAACCCACGAGACATCTCTGCCCACCTGTTTTCAAGACAGGCTCCATCGGCCGCTCGGACAACCCTCCAGTGACGCGACCACGTGGCGAGACGTGACCGCGTCCCGGGAAGTCTAACGGGCCTCCCGTCCGCCGTGCGCGTCAGCGCATGCCGGGGTCAGCGCGGCAGGGAGTCGAGCGCCGCTGCCAGGCCGTCGTCGGACACGCCACCGGTGAGTTCGTTGCCGGCGTCGACGACGTCGTCGGGCGCCTGGCCCATCACGACGCCGCGACCGGAGGTCGATGCCCACCGCAGCATGTCGATGTCGTTGCGGCCGTCCCCCGCGGCGAAGACGCGGGAGCGCGGGATGTCGAGCCACTCGCGCACGCGTTCCATCGCAGTGGCCTTCGTCACGCCCTCTGGTGCGATGTCGAGCCAGGCGGTCCACCCGACCGTGTACGAGACCTTGTGCAGGCCCATGTCCTCGACGATCTGCAGGAACTCCTCGAGCCCGTGCTCCGGCGAGATCACGACGACGCGGGTGGCCTCGACCGTGAGCAGCTGCTCGAACGGCACCAGCTCGCCGGCGTTGGTCATGGTGTCGGCGGGGAAGTTCTCGGACAACCGGAAGTGGCCAGTCTCGTCCTCGACGCCGAAGGCCGCGTTCTCCAGGGCGCCACGGATGGTCTGCAGGACGTCGCTCGGGTCGAAGTGCTCGACGTGGACACGCTCGTAGGACCCGTCCGGACGGCGGGCCAGGGTCAGCGCACCGTTGGCGCAGACGAGGTACTTCGGCTCGATGCCGAGGGTCTCGAGCAGCGGCACCGTCATGCCCTCGCTGCGGCCCGTGGAGAGCATGACCTCGTGCCCGGCGGCCTCGGCATCGCGCACGGCGGCGACCACGGCCTCCGTGATGACGCCGTCCTCGCGCATCGTGGTGCCGTCGATGTCGAGCGCCACCAGCCACCGCTTCGTGCGGGCGGGAGCACCAGCGCCCGCGCCCTGCGCCGCGCCGTCCACGAACCGCCCCTGCGTGCTCATCGGGGCTCGATGACCTCGACGCCACCGAGGTAGGGGCGCAGCACCTCGGGCACGACGACGGAGCCGTCGGCCTGCTGGTGGGTCTCGAGGATCGCGACGATCCAGCGGGTGGTCGCGAGGGTGCCGTTCAGGGTGGCGACCGGGGCGGTCTTGCCGCTCTCGGTGCGGTACCGGATGTCGAGGCGACGGGCCTGGAACGTCGTGCAGTTCGACGTCGAGGTGAGCTCGCGGAACGTGCCCTGCGTCGGGACCCAGGCCTCGATGTCGTACTTCTTCGCCGCGCTCGTGCCGAGGTCACCAGCGGCGACGTCGATCACGCGGTAGTGCAGCCCGAGGTCCTGCAGCATCTGCTCCTGGTAGGACACCAGCTTCTCGTGCTCGGCCTCGGCCTGGTCCGGGTGGACGTAGGCGAACATCTCGAGCTTGTTGAACTGGTGCACGCGCAGGATGCCACGGTTGTCCTTGCCCGCCGAACCGGCTTCGCGCCGGTAGCAGGTCGACCAGCCGGCGTAGCGGTGCGCGGTCTTCTCGATGTCGAGGATCTCGTCGGCGTGGAAGCCGGCGAGTGCGACCTCGCTCGTGCCGGTCAGGTACAGGTCGTCGGCCTCGAGCCGGTAGACCTCGGCCGCGTGCTCGCCGAGGAAGCCGGTGCCCGCCATGGTCTCGGGGCGGACGAGCGTCGGGGTGATGAGCGGCTCGAAGCCGGCAGCGATGGCGCGGTCGAGGCCGAGCGACATGAGCGCGATCTCGAGCCGGGCGCCGAGGCCGCGCAGGAAGTAGAAGCGCGAGCCGGAGACCTTCACGCCGCGCGGGATGTCGATGATGCCGAGGTGCTCGCCGAGGTCGGCGTGGTCCTTCGGCTCGAAGTCGAACTCGGGCTTCGTGCCGACGGTGCGGAGGGTGACGAAGTCCTCTTCGCCACCGGCCGGGACGCCGGGCAGCACGACGTTCGGGATGGCGCGCACGACGGAGTTGAAGGTCTCCTCGGCCGCGGTGACGGTCGCCTGGGCTTCCTTCACCTGGGCCGAGAGCGCCTGTGCCTGCTGCACGAGCGCGGCCTTCTCGTCCTTCGGGGCCTTGGCGACGGTCTTGCCGAAGGCGTTCTGCTCGGCGCGGAGCGACTCGAACGCGGTGATCGCGCTGCGTCGGGCGGCGTCGGCAGCGACGGCCTCGTCGACCACGGCGACGGATGCGCGGCGGGACTCCTGCGAGGCCTTGATGACGTCCGGGTTGTCACGAAGCAGCTGGGGATCGATCACCGCTCCATCCTAGAGGCGGCGACATGGGGAGGAACCCGCCGCTCGCAGCGTCCGATCGGTACCGTTGATCCCATGTCGACCCCTTCGGAGACCGCGCCCGCGGACCAGGACGCCCTCCCCACCGAGCACCGGACGGCTGCCGTGGTCTACAACCCGGTCAAGGTCCACCTGCCGACCCTCAAGGCCACCGTGGAACAGCACCAGCAGGAAGCCGGCTGGGCCGAGACGCTCTGGTTCGAGACCACCGAGGAAGACCCGGGCGGAGGCATGGCCCGCGCAGCGCTCGAGGCGGGGGCCGACGTCGTCGCCGCCGCGGGTGGCGACGGCACCGTGCGCGCGGTCGCCGAGGTCGTGCACGGCTCCGGTGCCTCGCTCGCGCTGCTGCCGAGCGGGACGGGCAACCTGCTCGCCCGCAACATGAAGCTCCCCCTCGACGACCTGGCGAGCAGCGCGCACACGATCTTCTCCGGCCACGAGCGGGCGATCGACTTCGGCCTCATCGGCATCGAGCGGCCGGACGGCGCCCGCGAGCAGTTCGGCTTCGTCGTGATGGCGGGCCTCGGACTCGACGCCCGGATGATCGCGAACACCCGCCCCGAGCTGAAGAAGCGCGTCGGGTGGCTCGCCTACCTCGACTCGCTGCTCCGCTCCGTGCGGGACACCGACGGCTTCGAGTTCAAGTACCGGCTCGACGAGTCGGCCCGCAACGGTTCAGTGCGCGCGCACTCGGTCATCGTCGGCAACTGCGGCATGCTGCAGGCGAACGCGATGCTGCTGCCCGACGCCGAGATCGACGACGGCGTGTTCGACATCGTCGTGATGCGCCCGCGCGGCTTCTTCGGCTGGGTGCGGATCGGTGCCCGCGTGTTCTGGGAGAACGGGATCCTGCGCTGGTTCCGGCGTTCGGCCCTGTCCGAGACCCTGATCGGTCGACGCATCACGACGGCAGCGAAGCAGGAGCGTCCGCTGCGGTACATGCGCGGCGAGGAGTTCACGCTGCGACTCGAGAAGCCCGACGAGTTCGAGATCGACGGCGACCCGGTGGGCGAGATCACGGCGTTCCGCGCGCGGATCGACCCCGGTTCACTGACGGTCAAGGTGCCGACGGTGGAGCCGCGGCCGAGCTGGGTGCGCGGCCGCAAGCGCTGAGCGGCGGCGGGCCGTGCGGCCCGTGCGGCGTTGCTCACTCGGTGCGAGGTTGTTCGGGCGCACGGAGTGATCAACCTCGCACTGAGCAGCGCCGACCGACGAGCACACCGCCGCGCGTCAGCCCGCGTCGGGCTCGCCGGACACGATCGCGCGTAGCCAGTCCCGCGCCTCGACGAACGCGGCGTCCGAGTAGCGCGCCGGCACCTCGGGCTGCGCGCCGTCGGCACGCGGGTACGACCCGAGGAACGTCACGCGCGGGCTGAACCGACGGAGACCGAGCAGGGCGTCGGCCACGCGCTCGTCCTGCACGTGCCCGTCCAGGTCGATGACGAACCGGTAGCGGCCGAGCTCGTCGCCGATCGGCCGCGACGACAGCAGCCCCATGTTGATGCCGCGGGTCGCGAACTGCTCGAGCATGTCGACCAGGGCGCCGGGGTGGTCGGCGGGCAGCTCGACGATGACGCTCGTCTTGTCGGCACCGGTCGGCTCGGGCAGCGCCAAGGTCTTGGACACGAGCACGAAGCGGGTCACGGCCGAGGCGTTGTCGCCGATCGACGACGCGAGCACGACGACGTCGTGGTGGTCGGTGATGCCGGGCGGTGCGACGGCGGCGTCGGCGGTGGGGTTCGCCTCGAGCAGGGCGAGCGCGGCGGCGACGTTCGACGACGCCGGGATGTGGCCGTGACCGGGCAGGTTCACCTCGAGCCAGTTGTGGGTCTGCGCGTACGCCACCGGGTGCGCGTTCACCGTGCGGACGTCGGCGAGCACGGTGCCGGGGCGCGCGACGAGCACGAAGTCGACCGGCACGAGGTACTCCCCCACGATCCGTACGCCGGGGATCCGGGCGAGGGCGTCCTGCGTTGCGCTGACGCCGCCGTCGACGCTGTTCTCGATCGCGATGACCGCGCCGACCGAGCGGCCGGACATGACGTCGTCGAGCGCTTCACCGACGTTGTTGACGCTCCGCCAGGGCTTGCCGGCCGCGGCCTCGACGAGCTTGAGGGCCGCCTCGGTGAAGGTGCCGGCGGGTCCGAGGTAGGAGTAGGTGTCGGACGGCGCGGCGGGGTCGGTCATGGGCCGAGCCTATTGCAACGACCGAGCCCGCAGACGCGGGCGCACAGCGCCGTTCAGTCGGTGCTGGCGCCGGTCAGCCGGGCCTCGCAGATCGCGGTGTCGTCGTCGTCCCGCGGGTACGTCAGGGCAGCGAACCGCCCCTCGGGGTCGAGCCGTGTGAGCAGTGCGGCCGCGATGCCGTCGAGCTGGACGACCTGCTCGTCACTCAGGGCGTCGATCACGACGTGGCGTGCGGTGCGGACGTGGTCCGGAGCGGCCTCGACGATCGTGGCGTACCCGGCGTCGGTGAGCCGGACGTCGGTCGCGCGGCGGTCCGAGGTCGAGGGGCAGCGCGTCACGAGCCCGCGCTTCTCGAGCCGGGACACCACGTGCGACAGCCGGGGCAGCGAGGCGTTCGTCGCCGAGGCCAGCGCCGACATGCGCAGCGTGCGACCGTCGGTCTCGGAGAGCATCGCGATGACCATGTAGTCGAAGTGCGTCAGGTCCGCGTCACGCTGCAGCTGCTGGTCGAGCGCCGCCGGCAGGAGTTCCATGACGGCCACGAGCTTCATCCACGCGCGCAGCTGCTCGCGGGTGAGCCACGGGGTCTCGTCGGTCATGTCTGCATCCTACCGAATGGTTGTCGCTTTAACCAGTGCCGTCCGCCGCGCACGGACCACCCCGACGACGAGCACCGCCACCACCACGAGCAGCAGCACCCCCTCGACGATCAGCAACCGCGTGCCGTAGTCGAACGGCAGGATCGTGGGGTTCTTCTGCCCGTGCCGCTTCGCGGCGATCTCGGGCAGCACCACGAGGGCGAGCACACTGCCGAGCACGATCACCGTCTGCACCACGACGAGCACCCACGCCCGGAGCGACCGCCCCGCCCGACGCAGGAGCAGTCCGGCGCCGACGACGAACGGCGACAGGATCGCGTCGTGCAGGATCACCGCGCCGAGCAGCCAGGTCGCCAGCCCGCCGATCCGGTTCGGCTTGACCGACGTCACCAGGACGTAGGCGCCGAACGCGATCACCAGCACGCCGAGCACGACGAGCACGATCCGCGCGGCCTTCACCGCAGCACCTCGATCTTCTCGATCCACTTGGTCTGCAGCACGCCCGGTCGCCCCGGAGCGATGATCCGCGCCGGGAACCCGTGGTCCAGGTCGAGCGTCGAACCGTTCAGCTCGAGCGCGACCAGGGTGGTCGGGTCCTCGGCGTACTCCGGCCCCATGTCCATGATCCGGTAGCCGCCGTGCCGTTCCAGGCTCGTGACGCGCACGTGCGATCCGGGTTCGGCCTGCACGGCGCCGAGCAGGTCGCGCATCCGCACGCCCTTCCAGCTGCCCATCTGGCTCCACCCCTCGACGCACGAGATCGGCAGGTCGACCTCGGTGGTACCGAGCGCGACGAGTTCCGCGCGCACGAAGGTCCGGGTCACGTCGGGTCCGACGACGGTCAGCGTCCAGTCCGCGGCAGTCGCACTGGCGAGCACCCCCGCCGCGCGGGCGGTGCGGTTGACCGGCAGGCCGTTCGCGCCGAGACCGCGCTGGCGCGCGCCGAACACGTTGAACGGTTCGGCGAGCTTCGAGGACTGCCCCGCCGTCAGGGCGACGACGCCGACGACCGCAGCCGTCACACCGCCGAAGAACCCGCGTCGTGCGATCCGCTGGCGTCGGCCCTGCGCGCGCTCCTCGACCGACCGGGAGGCCCGGGTCGGCTCCGGCGCATCGGCCGTCGGTTCGTCCGGGGCTGCGTCGACCGCCTCGACAGCCTTGACCGCGTCGACGCCGTCGATCCAGCGGAACACGCGGCCGAGCAGGCCGGGGGCCGTGGACTGGGTCGTTTCGGCACCCGCAGCCTGCGGTGCGGACGCCGGGCGGGCCTCCAGGACGGGTGGGAGCAGCTCACTGCCGGACGCGGGGTCCACGATGAACCGGCCCTGCTCGTCGTAGGAGTCGCGCTTCCGCCAGTAGCGGGCGATCACCGGCAGCTTCGACGCGATGTGGATGATGAGCGACCCGATGATCACGTACGCCATCGCGTTGTGGACCTGGCGGAACGGGAACGGCCACGGGTACCACTGGTACGTGTTGAGCAGGCCGGTCGTGACCTGGATGATCGAGGCCGACACGAGCACGGCGATCGACAGCCGCTCGAACAGGTGCAGCACGCCGCGCACCGGCGGGACCTGCACCAGCGCGGGCATGACGGTGTTGAGCTTGGCCAGCAGCAGCGGGATGATCGCGATGCCGGTGGTGATGTGCAGGCCCTGGGTGAACTGGTAGAGCTGCGTCGGCCGGGTCGGGAACCGCATCCAGCCGAGGGGCTCCTGCAGCAGGTGACTGTAGATGCCGGTGCCGAAGCACACCACGAAGGCGATGCCGAGCAGTCGTCCGAGCACCACCGCGGAGCGCGCGTTCCGGTTCGGCGAGGCCAGAGCGGCCCGCGCCTCGAACAGCAGGTGCCGCATGCCCGCTAGCCTCGACGGACCATGAGCGACCGACTGCGTGCCGTCCGACCGTCCTCCGCCGTCGGACCCGGTGCCCGCCTCGCCGTCGTGGGCGCGGTCGTCGGGGTACTGGCCCTCGCGGGCGTCATCGCCTTCGGCGTCACGCATCTGGGGTTCCTCCGATCCGACACTCGTTCGTCATTCGTTGCGTGGACGCTGATCGCTTGGACGGTGTTCGTGATCGCCGTGCTCGCGCTGCGGTTCGTGCCCGCCCGGTGGATGACCGCCGTGGTCATGGTCGGGGCGGTGGTGGTCGGTCTCGCGGCGCTGGCCGGCCCACCGAGCACGAGCACCGACTCGGCGCGGTACGCGTGGGACGGCATCGTCCAGCATGCCGGAGTCTCACCGTACGCGCACACCCCCCAGTCCACGGCACTGTCCGGTCTGCGGCCCGACTGGCTGTTCCCGGACAAGGTGAACGGCACGTGCGACGACCTCAAGCCCCGGTTCCGCGGCCTGGGTGACGGCGCGGACGGCCACTGCACCGCGATCAACCGGCCGGACGTGACGACGATCTACCCGCCGATGGCGCAGCTCTGGTTCGCCGCGGTCCGTGCGTTCGTGCCGGCGACCGCGCAGTACATGCCGTTCCAGGTGGCGGGCCTGCTCCTCTCGCTCGTGGTGACCATCGCCCTCGTCGTGGTGCTGCGGAAGACCGGTCGTCCGACCTGGTGGGCGGCGCTCTGGGCCTGGTCGCCGCTCGTGGCGTCGGAGGCCGTGACGAACTCGCACGTCGATGCCCTCGGCGCGGCGCTCGCGACCGCGGGTGCCGTCCTCGTCGCGTTCGGTCGACCGATCTGGGGCGGGATAGCGCTCGGTGCGGCGACGGCGACGAAGCTCATCCCCGCGATCGTGTACCCGCCGTTGCTCGGCCGGTGGCGTTCCTGGTGGGCGATCCCGGTCGGCATCGCCGTGTTCGGACTGCTCTACGTGCCCTACGTGCTGACGACGGGGCTCGACGTGCTCGGGTACCTGCCGGGCTACCTGAGCGAGGAGGGCTACGAGGACGGCTCGCGCTTCGCCCTGGTGTCGCTGGTGTTCCGGGGCGACGCCGCGACCGTCGTGGTCGGGCTCGCCGTGCTGCTCGCCGCCTTCGTGGCCTGGCGGCTGTCCGACCCGTCGCGGCCGTGGTCCGGCGAGGTGCTGATGATCGGCGTCACGTTCCTCGCCGTGACGCCGCGCTACCCCTGGTACGCGCTGCTGCTCATCCCGTTCGTGGTGCTGTCGGGCCGGTGGGAGTGGCTGTCGATCGGGCTCGCCATCGCGCTGCGCGGGGTGTGGCCGTCGACGGACGCCTACCGGTGGTGGCTGCTCGCCGCCGTGGCCGTCATCGTGGTGGTCACGCTCCTGCGCACGAGCCGGTCGGACTGGCGGCGCTGGTGGGAACGGCTGTCGTTCCGGCGCGTCGAACACGTACGCTGAGCCGCATGGCACCCGCGACCCTGCTCGGCACGACCGTGGACCCGGCGTCCGCCGGGCTCGTCGACCGCTTCGGGCGTCGTGCGATCGACCTGCGGGTGTCGCTGACCGAACGGTGCAACCTGCGCTGCACGTACTGCATGCCGGCCGCCGGGCTGCCGTTCGCCCCCGACGATGCCCTGATGACCGCCGCCGAGATCGAGCGGCTGGTCCGGATCGGGTCGTCGCGCTTCGGCGTGCGCAAGGTGCGGTTCACCGGCGGCGAGCCGATGCTCCGGCACGACCTGGTCGACGTGATAGCCCGGTGCGCCGCGCTGCCCGACGCCCCGGAACTGTCGCTCACCACGAACGCCATCGGTCTCGCCCACCGCGCCCAGGCCCTGTACAACGCCGGGCTGCGGCGCGTGAACGTGTCGCTCGACACCGTCGACCCGGACGTGTTCACCACCGTGACCCGCCGCCCGTTCCTCGACAAGGTGATCGCCGGGCTGTCCGCCGCCCACGACGCCGGCCTCGACATCAAGGTCAACGCGGTGCTGCTGCGCGGGATCAACGACGAGGCCGCGCCGGAGCTGCTGCGCTGGTGCCTCGACCGCGGCTACGAGCTGCGGTTCATCGAGCAGATGCCGCTCGACCCCGACCACGCCTGGGACCGCACCGAGATGGTGACCGCTGCCGAGACCCGGGCGCTGCTGGCGTCGTCGTTCGTGCTGACGCCGGACGAGGCACCGCGTGACGGCGCCCCGGCCGAGCGGTACCGGGTGCAGGATGCGCGCTCCGGTGCGTCACTCGGCACCGTGGGCATCATCGCGAGCATCACCGAGTCCTTCTGCGCCGACTGCACCCGCACCCGGTTGACCGCCGACGGCAACGTCAGGAGCTGCCTGTTCTCCGACGCGGAGACCGACGTGCTCGGCCCGATGCGCGCGGGGGTCTCCGACGACGACCTGGCCGAGCTGTGGCGCCGGGCGATGTGGGCGAAGCCGCGCGACCACGGCGACGACAGCGACGAGCTCGTGCACCCGACGCGCGGCATGAGCGCGATCGGCGGCTGAGACATGACCACGATCCGGTTCTTCGCCGCTGCCCGGGCGGCGGTCGGCGCGGACACGCTGACCACCGCGGCCGGCACGCTCGACGAGGCGCTGCGCGAGGTCACCGCCACCGACCCATCGCGATGGAGTGCGCTGCAGGAGCGGTGCTCGTACCTGGTCGACGGCGTGACCACCCGCGACCGGGCCACCGCGCTGTCCGGGGTCGCGGTCGTCGACGTCATGCCCCCGTTCGCCGGCGGCTGAGCGCCCCCGCTCGTTCTTTCCCAGAACGCCCGCGATGCCTGGTGTTTCCGGGCGTACTGGGTCGAAACTTCCGACCAGGTACGCCCGATCCGACCAGCTACGCCCGGAACGACCAGGTACGCCCGACTCGACCCCGTGCCTGCGCGCCCTGTGTCCGTTCTTTCCCAGAACGCCCGCGATGCCTGGTGTTTCCGGGCATACCGGGTCAGAACTTCCGACCAGGTACGCCCGAATCGACCAGGTACGCCGCCGCCGCCGCGCCGCCCGGCCGCGGCCGCCGCGCCCCCCCCCCCCCCCCCCTACGGCGAGACGGACAGCACGATGAACGCGGCGAAGATCACCAGGTGCACCCCGCCCTGCAGTCGCGTCGCCCGACCCGGCAGCACGGTGAGCACCGCGGCGACGATCGTCAGCGCGAGCAGCACGATCTGCGACGACCCGAGCCCGAGCAGCAGCGTGCCCGGCATGAACAGCGACGCCACCGCGATGGACGGGATCGTCAGACCGATCGACGCCATCGCCGACCCCATCGCCAGGTTCAGGCTCGTCTGGATCCGGTTGCGGGCGGCGGCCTTCGACGCCGCGATGCCCTCGGGCAGCAGGATGAGCAGGGCGATCACGACACCGACGAACGACGGCGGGAACCCGACCGCGGCCACGCCGGCCTCGATCGCGGGCGACTCGACCTTGGCGAGCCCGACGACGGCGACGAGCGCGACGACGAGCAGCGCGAGTGAGATCATCGTCGCGCGTCCGGTCGGCCGGGCGGCGTGGGCGTCCTCGGACTCGGCGAGCACACCCCCTGACCGGTTCACGGGCAGGAAGAAGTTGCGGTGGGCCACGGTCTGCGTCACCACGAACAGCCCGTAGAGCACGATCGACGCCACGGCGACGAAGACGAGCTGCGTCCCGGTGAAGGACGCGTCGTCGGTACCGGTGGTGAACGTCGGCAGCACCAGGGTCAGCACCGCGAGCGCGGCCACCGTCATCGTCGCGGCGCTCGCGCCCTCCTGGTTGAAGCGCACGGTGTTGTGCCGGAGCGTCCCGATCAGGATCGCGAGGCCGACCAGCCCGTTCATCGTGATCATCACGGCCGAGAACACCGTGTCGCGCGCCAGGGTCTCGGCCTGGGCGCCGCCGGAGCTCGACAGCGAGATGATGAGCGCGACCTCGATGATCGTGACCGCCACGGCGAGCACGAGTGACCCGAACGGTTCCCCGACCCGGTGCGCGACGACCTCGGCGTGGTGCACCGCCGCGAGCACGGTGGCGGCGAGCACGACCGCGACGATCGCCACGACCACGGTGCCGAGTCCGTAGCGGCCGTACGAGAACGCGAGCACGACGGCCGCCAGGATCGGGATGGCCACGGGCCACGCCTTGGGGAACCAGGAGGTCATCCGTCCATTGTCTCAACCGCGCGGCGCGTACACCGCCAGTTCGGACGCCGGGACGTCGACGTGGACCGCGTCGCCAGGCCCGATGCCGAGTGCCGTGACGCGCGACAGGGTCAGGTCCGCGACCAGGTCGCCGGCGCGGACCCGCACCAGACCGTCCCGCGGTTCGAGCGACGTGACGGTGCGCGCCGGTCCGGCGCCGTCCCGCGTGAGCACGGCGGCCGTCGGGTGGAAGGCGCCCAGGGCGGGCCGACCGGGAGGCACGGCGTGCGTCCCCGACGCCAACTCGCCCCCGCCGTCGGTCGCGATCCCACCCGCGGTGGCGGTCCCGCGCACCAGCGCGAGTCCGGAGAACGCCGCCGCGAAGGCACTCGTCGGCTGTCCGAGCACGGCCGCTGGGGTGCCGTCCTCGACGACCCGGCCGTGCTCGACGACGACCACCCGGTCAGCCAGGGCGACGACCTCGACCGGGTCGTGGGTCACCAGGACGCTCGGACGCCCGCCGATCGCGGTCCGGAGGGCCGCACGGACCTCGTCGCGCGCGGCGACGTCGAGCGCCGACGTCGGTTCGTCGAGCAGCAGGACCGCCGGGTCGGTGGCGAGCGCCCGGGCGATGGCGACGCGCTGGGCCTGCCCGCCGGACAGCGCATCGGGGCTCCGTCCCGCCAGGTCGTCGATGCCGAGGGCCGCCATGGCACGGAGCGCGCGGGCACGGGCCGCGGCTCGTCGGACACCGGCTGCCCGTGGGCCGAACGCCACGTTGCCGATCACGTCGACGAACGGGAACAGGTCCGGCCGTTGGGCGACGAGTCCGATGCGGCGGCGGTGGGCGGGGACGGTCCGCCGCTGGTCCGCCACCACGGTGCCGCCGAGGACCACCTGTCCGGCGTCGATCGGCAGCAGGCCGGCGAGGGCCTCGACCACGGTGGACTTGCCCGCGCCGTTCGGCCCGATGACGGCCACGCACTCCCCCGCCGCGACCTCGAGGGCGACGTCGACCCCGCGTCGCTCGACGACGATGCGCGCGGCGACCCCGGTCACGCTGCCACGCCCCGGGTCCGGAGCGACGAGGCGCCGATGACCACGACGGCGACCACGACGAGCACGACCGCCAGTGCCACGGCGGTGTCCGGGTCGACCTCGCGCTGCAGGTAGATCTCCAGCGGCAGGGTCCGGGTGACCCCCTGCAGGCTGCCCGCGAACGTCAGGGTCGCACCGAACTCGCCGAGTGCGCGCGCGAAGCAGAGCACCAGTCCGGAGACGATGCCGGGCAGGACCCTCGGGGTCGTGACGGTGAGGAACGTGCGGGTGGGACCGGCGCCGAGGGTGGCGGCGACCCGCTCGTACCGGTCCCCCTCGACGCGGAGCGCGCCCTCGATCGAGGACACCAGGAACGGCATGGCGACGAACGTCTGCGCGATGACGACCGCTGTCGTGGTGAACGCGATGTGCAGTCCGTGGTCGTCGAGGAACGCCCCGACCACCCCGAGGCGACCGAACGCCGCCAGCAGCGCGAGCCCGCCGACGACGGGCGGCAGCACGAGCGGGAGCAGGACGACGGCGCGGGCGATCCCCACCCACCGTGACCGGGACCGGGCGAACAGCACGGCGAGCGGGTACCCGAGCACGAACGCGACGGCCGTGGCGGTCAGCGCGGTGCCGAGGCTGAGCCCGAGGGCCGTGAGCGACGCCGTCGAGGTGACGAGGGCGACGAACGACGACCAGTCGACCCGACCGAGCATCGCGAGCACGGGGACGACGACGAACAGGCCGCCCAGCACCGCGGGCAGCGGGAGCCACCAGGCGACCGGCGGCCGTCCGTCAGCCCGCGAGGCCACGGGTCACGGCTTCCCGAACCCGGCGGCGGTGAGCACCTTCTGGCCGGTGGCGGACCGGACGTAGTCGGAGAACGCCTGCGCGAGCTCCGGGTCCTCGGACGCCTTGAGCACGCCGATCGGGTACGTGTTGACGGCCTTGCTCGACTCGTCGAACGGGACACCGTCGACCTTGCCGTCGGCACCCTGCACGTCGGTCACGTAGACCAGCCCGGCGTCGGCCTGACCGGACTCGACCTTGCCGAGCACGTCGGTGACGGACTGCTCCTCGCTGACGGGCTGCAGGTCGGCGCCCGAGGCGGACTCGACCTTCGCCGTCGCGGCGCCGCACGGCACCGGGGCGGCGCACGTGACGAGCTGGACGTCGGAGCCGGTCAGGTCGTCGAGGCTCGTGATGCCCTTCGGGTTGCCCGGCGCGACGGCGATCTCGAGGACGTTCGTCGCGAAGTCCTCCGGTGACCCGCTCGCCAGGTCGGTCGCGGACAGCTTCGCCATGTTCGCCTCGTCGGCGGAGGCGAACACGTCGGCGGGGGCGCCGTTCTGGATCTGGGTGACCAGGTCGCTCGACCCCGCGAACGAGAACTCGATCGAGGTGCCCGGGTGGGCGGCCTCGAACTGCTTGCCGAGCGTGGTGAAGGTCTTCTGGAGCGACGCTGCGGCGAAGACGGTGATCGAACCCGACACATCGGCGCTCGACGACGAGGACGACGATGGCGACGGCGACGACGACCCCGCCGGAGCGTCGGCGGTGGAACACGACGCCAGGCCGAGCGCCGCGACGACGGCGAGGGGTACGAGCAGCGTGCGGGAACGACGGGTCATCGGGGGTCCTCCTGGTGGGTGGGTGCCTCGACGGTGACCATCGTGGCCTTGACGGACGCCACGGCGACGGACCCGACCTCGAGCCCGAGGTCGCGCACCGCCTCGGCGCTCATGAGCGAGACGACGCGGTGCGGGCCGCACTGCAGTTCGACCTGCGCCATCACGGTGTCGACGACCAGGTCGGTGACGATGCCGACGAAGCGGTTCCGTGCCGAGCTCTTCACGCCGGTGTCCGGTGCGGCCAGCTCGGAGCTCCGTGCCCGGGCGTACTCGGCGACCTGCCGACCGTCGACGACGGCGCGACCGGCGTCGTCGGTGGCCCGGTCGAAGGTGCCGCCGTCGACGAGTCGGCGCACGGTGTCGTCACTCACCCCGAGGAAGGCAGCAGCATCGCGGATCCGCAGTTGCGTCATGATGCGACGATCCTAGCCGCGGAAGCGGCGCTCTGGACCCGATCGTGTCGGATCAGGACGTGTGCCCGATCGCCACGGGCAACCCTTCGCGGCGCCAGGCCTCGAACCCGCCGTCGAGGACCGCCACGTGCCTCCAGGCCGGTTGTGCGGCAGCCCACGCGTCCGCGCGCGGACCACGGGCGCAGTAGACGACCACGTCCGCCGCGTCGGCGTCGTCCGGAACGGCTCCGGCGACCACGCCGTCCGCCCGTTCGGCGTCGGTGCGCACGTCGACGACGACCACCGGGTCCGCGGGGTCGGCCAGGCGTGCGGCGAGCGCCGACGGCGCGATGCGGTCGGTCCGAGCGGGAGCGACCACGACGGGTCGGCGTGATGCCGGCCCGCGCCGGACGGGGCTCTCGCTCCACCGCCAGCGGCGCGCGTCGACGGTCAGGACGCGTCCGAGCAGCGGTTCGCCGGTGCCGGTGACCAGGGCCAGCACCTGTCCGGCCATCACCGCTCCGACGGCGCCGCACAGTGCCGGCACGACGCCGTCCAGGGCGCAGGAGCCCTCGTCGGGCAGGGCCTCGGGGTGCAGGTCGTGGAAGTCGACGCCCTCCGGTCCGGCGTCGCGGAACACGCTGACCTGGCCGTCGTGACCGAGCACCGTGCCCCAGACGAACGGCACGCCCGCGTCGGCGCAGGCCTCCGAGACCGCCCGGGTGACCAGGACGGAGTCCGCCGCGTCGACGACCACGTCGTGCCCGGCGACGAGCTCCGGGGTGAAGCACCCGACCACGGCGACGGCGTCGAGTTCCGGGTCGACGGCGCGGGCGCGGGCGACGGCGACCTCGGCCTTCGACGATCCGACGTCGGCCGCGGTGAAGAGCGTCTGGCGTGCGAGGTTCGACGCGTCGACCACGTCGGGGTCGACGACCGTGAGCCGCCCGACCCCCGCGAGGTACGCGACGACGGGCGCCCCGAGCCCGCCGGCGCCGACCACCAGGACGCGTGAAGCGGCCAGCCGGCGGAGCCCGATGCCGCCGACGTCGGACAGGGCAGCGGTCCGCGAGCCGAGCCGGGTCCGCCACGGGGAGAGCGCTGCGACGGGGGCGACGAGGGGGTCCATCCCGTCATTCTGGCCGGTCGCGCCGAATCCCTGCATGTGAATGCTCAGCGGGTGGACGCGGCGGATGCTCAGTGCCGCTCGGTACGGTCGCGGGCGTGAGTTCTCCCCGCACCGGCACCGTCACGGTCCGACGCACGACGTCGGACGCGTCGACGCGCGCACGGCTCCGGACACTCGCCCTGTCGACCGTGCGGACCCTGGTGCGTGCGCCGGAGATCACCGTCGGTGTGGTCGGTGTGGTCGTCGCCGCCGCCTTCACGTGGGTGCCGTCGGTCTGGTACGACGAAGCCGCCACCCTGACGAGTGCGCAGCGCAGTTGGCCGGCGCTCTGGGCGGAGCTGCAGAACGTCGACGCCGTGCACGGTCTGTACTACGCGCTCATGCACGTCTGGCTCGCGCTGGTCGGCTACTCCCCGTTCACGCTCCGCTTCCCGAGTGCCCTGGCGATCGGGATCGCCGCCGCCCTCGTGGTGGCGCTCGGCCGGCGGCTCGGCGGTGTCCGGCTCGGGGTCGTCTCCGGTCTGGTCTTCCTGCTGCTGCCCCGCGTCGCCTGGGCCGGCACCGAGGGCCGCCCGTACGCGACCGTCACCACCTTCGCCGCGCTGCTCACGCTCGTCGGCCTGACCGCGGTCCGTCGCACGCGGGTGCGGCACCACGCGACGCGGTGGTGGGTCGTCTACGGCGTGCTGGCGGCCGTGGCCGTGCTGTTCAACGTCTACCTGTCCCTCGCCGTCGTGGCGCACGGCGTCGTGCTCGCGTGGACCGGCGTCGCCGACCGGGCAGCCCGACGCCAGGCCACGGTGACGGATCGCAGCGGCACGGTGCCCTCGGCGATGGTGGACCGCGCCGTCGTCGTCCGCTGGGCCGTCGCCGCCTCCGCCGCAGCCGTGGTCGTCCTGCCGTTCATCGGACTCGCCGCCGGTCAGGCCAAGCAGGTCGGGTGGATCACCGGCATCGGGTGGGCCACCCTGCGCCAGGTGTTCGCGACCGCGTGGTTCGGGGTCGTCTACCCGTACGCCGCCCTCGGGTGGCTGCTCATGATCGTCGCCGTCGTGCTGGCGGTGCGCGCGGCCCGACGCCCGTCGCCGGCCGCCCGCGACGTGCTCCGCATGCAGGCCGTCCGGGTCGCCGTGCCCCTGACGATCGTGCCCACCGCGCTGCTGGTCGCCGCGACCGCCGCCGGCGAGCACCTGTACTCCCCCAAGTACGCGAGCATCAGCCTGCCGTTCGTGGCGCTCCTGATCGGACTGGCGATCACGGCCATCCGGCCGCGACGCTGGATCGCGATGGCCGTCGTGGCCATGGTCCTGGTGTCCGTGCCGACGTCGACGATCGTCCGACTGCCGCACGCCAAGCAGTCCTCGCACTGGGCGAACGCGGCGGCGATCATCGAACGCGAGCGGAACGTGACCACCGACGCCGACGAAGGGGTGATCTACGGCAGCGTGTGGGAGCACCCGACCGCGACGGCGCAGGTCATCGCCGACGCCTACCCCGAGGCCTTCAGCGGCATGCGGGACCTGGCGGTGGCGAGCACGGGTGCGCAGCGCGGTCAGCTCTGGAACGTGAACGGGGACATCGCCACGACCGTGCCGGCACGCCTGGCCGACATCGACACCGTCTGGTTCGTCGGCGCCAAGTCGCGGAACATCCGCCCCGAGGTCTCCGAGACGCTCAAGGACCAGGGCTACCACGTGGTGCGGTACTGGCACACCGACACGGTCATCCTGTGGAAGTACAGCCGCTGAGCTGACGGCCGGTCAGCGTTCGTCGTACGGTCAGCGTCTGTCGTACGGTCAGCGTCTGTCGTACGGTCAGCGTCTGTCGTGCGGTCAGTGCACGAGGCGGGCGCCGTGCACCGGTCCGGTGGCACGGAGCGCGACCAGGCCGGCAGCGCTGAGCTCGACCTGCAGTTCGAGCGCGGCGTCACGGTCACCGACCAGGAACGCCACCGTCGGACCGCTGCCCGACACCAGACCCGCGAGCGCTCCGGCCTTCTCGCCGAGTTCGAGGGTCGACGCGAGTCCGGGCTGCAGCCGCATGGCCGGGGCCTGCAGGTCGTTGTGGACGCAGTCGGCGAGCAGGTCGGGGTCGCCGGCACGCAGCGCCTGCAGCACGTTCGACTCCACCACCGGGTGGGACGGCGCCGGTGCGATGTCGGCGCGGTAGCGCTCCCGGTGCTCGTCGAGCGCACGGTAGACCGCCGGGGTCGACAGCCCGTCGTCGCTCAGGGCAAGGACCCAGTGGAACTCGCCCTTCGCCAGCGCGGGGCTGAGTTCGTCGCCGCGGCCGGTGCCCACGGCGGTGCCCCCGGCGAAGGCGAACGGCACGTCCGCGCCGAGCTGCGCGGCCAGACGGAGCAGTTCCTCACGCCCGAGGGCGGTGCCCCAGAGCGTGTCCACGGCGAGGAGCGTGGCCGCGGCGTCCGCCGAGCCACCACCCATGCCGCCGGCCACCGGCACCTGCTTGTCGATCGTCAACCGGACTCCGCCCCGATGCCCAGCGGCGTCGGCCACCAGCCGGGCCGCACGGATCGCCAGGTTCGACTCGTCGACCGGCACGTTCGACGTGTCGATCGGGCCGGTGAAGGTCACCGAGAAGTCGTCGGCGTGCTCGGCCGTGACGTCTTCGTACAGCGACACGGCCTGGTACGCGGTCGCCACGTCGTGGTAGCCGTCGTCCTGCAGCGCACCGACGGACAGGAACACGTTGATCTTGCCGGGGGCGCGCGTCCGCACGCGGGTCGGGGCGGCCAACGTGGTCATGCCCCCAACCTATCCCGCTGCGGCTGCCGCGAAGCCCCGCGCCAGGTCGGCGAGGACGTCGTCGATGTGCTCGAGGCCGATCGACAGCCGGATGAGCCCGTCGCCGACACCGGCCGCAGCCCGTTCCGACGACGTCATCTGCACGTGGGTCGTCGACGCCGGGTGCACGACGAGCGACCGGACGTCACCGATGTTCGACACGTGATCGAACAGCTCGAGGGCGGCCACGAACCGCCGTCCGGCCTCGACCCCGCCGTCCAGGTCGAACGCCAGGACCGCCGACGGCCCCTTCGGCACGTACCGCTGCTGCAGGTGGTGCCACGGCGACGACGGCAGCCCCGCGTAGTGCACGCCGAGCACCTGGTCGTGCGCGTCCAGCCACGACGCGACGGCGGCGGCGTTCGACACGTGCCGCTCCATCCGCAGGGAGAGCGTCTGGATGCCCTGCAGCACCAGGAAGGCGTTGAAGGGGGCGATCGCCGGACCGAGGTCGGCGGAGAGCTTCGACCGGGTGCGCTGGATGAACGCGCGCCGCCCGAACTTCTCGGCGAAGTCCGTGTTCGCGAACCCGGACTGTTCGGCGGTCGCGAGCTGCGGGAACCGCTCCGGAAAAGCCGCCCAGTCGAAGTTGCCGCTGTCCACGATGAGTCCGGCTATGGCGCTGCCGTGCCCGGCCAGGTACTTCGTCGCCGAGTGCACGACAATGTCGGCGCCGTGCTCGATCGGCCGGACCAGGTACGGCGTCGCGATGGTGTTGTCGACGATGAGCGGGACGCCGGCGTCGTGCGCGACACCGGCCACCCCGGCGAAGTCCAGGACGTCACCGCGCGGGTTCGGGATCGACTCCCCGAAGAACGCCTTCGTCTCCGGACGCACCGCGGCAGCCCACTCGTCCAGGTCCGTGGGGTCCTGCACGAAGGTGAACGCGATGCCGAGGTCGTGCAGCGTCGACGCGAACAGCGTGTACGTCGCGCCGTACAGCGAGGCACTCGACACGACGTGGTCACCGGCCCGGGCGACACCGAGGACGGCCAACGAGGTGGCCGCCTGGCCGGACGCCAGCGCGAGCGCCCCGACGCCGCCCTCGAGGTCCGCGATGCGCCGCTCGAGCGCCGCCGCCGACGGGTTGTTCACGCGCGAGTACGTGTGCCCCGGGGCGTTGAGCATGAAGCGGTCCGCCGCGTCCTCACCGGACGGGTAGACGAAGGCCGCGGTCTGGGCGATCGGCGGGACGTTGCCACCGAACCCCGGGTCGGCCTTGAAGCCCGCGCGGATCTGCCGGGTCTCGAACGCCCACTCCTCCTCGGTCGTGCCCATCAGACGACCGCCTCGGACGCCGCGACCACCGACGGGCGGACGAGCGGGATGACCTGTTCGCCGAAGCGGTCCATCTCCTCGAGCTGCGGCGAGAACTGCAGCAGCAGCGTGTCCACCCCGGCGTCCTCGAACTCCTTGATCCGGGCAGCGACCTGCGCCGGCGTGCCGACGAACCCGGGGCGCAGGCCGCGGTTCGACACCGAGTAGTCCTCGAGCGAGGGGACGTGCTCGAGCTGCGACTTCGAGATGAAGTCCTGGTACGACTCGTACGCGTTGCCGTGCTGCACGTCGGTGATCCGCGCGAGCTCGGCCTGCGCCTCTTCCTCGGTCTCGCGGACGATGACGTACGCGGCCATGCCGAACGCCTCGAACGGCGGCAGTCCGGCGTCGACCCGGCGCTGCTTCATCTCGGCGATCTTCGTGCGGAGTTCCTCGACCGTGCCGCCGTGGGTCACGTAGGCGTCGGCGTACCCGGTGATCGCGGCCTTGCCCGCCTCGCTCTCGCCGCCGGCGTAGATGCGCGGGGTCACGCGGGGCTTCGGCTCGAGGTGGGCGTTCTGGACGTCGTAGTACTCGCCCGAGAACGAGTACGGCGTCTCCCGCCACATCCCCTTCATGACCTCGACGAACTCCGCCGTCCGCTTGTACCGGTCGTCGTGCTCCGAGAAGATGCCGCCGTACTGCTTGGCCTCCTCCGCCCACCACGCGCTCACCACGTTGAACGTGAAGCGGCCGCACGAGATGTCGTCGATCGTCGCCGCCTGCTTCGCCGTCACCGCGGGCAGGTGGTACCCGGGGCGCATGGCCGCCATGATCTCGAGGCGCTCGGTCGTCGCCGCGATGGCCGCAGCGAGCGACCAGGCCTCGAGCGACGGCGCGGCCGTGCCCTTGATGTCGTTGAGGTTGAGCTCCGGCACGAGCGTCAGGTCGAAGCCGATCCGCTCGGCGCGCTGCGCCAGCCGCTTCACGTAGTCGAAGGTGACCGGCATGTTCTCGTTGTCGACGTTGCGCAGCCAGCCGCCGAAGAGCGGGGTCCAGTATCCGAATCGCACGGGGTGAGTTCCTTGGGGAGGTGGGGAGTGCCCGGGAAGGGGCGCGGAACGGACGGGAGGCCCGTGGCGGGGCCCGCCACGGGCCTCCAGTCCGGTGGTTCTTGCGTGCTCAGGCCGTGAGTTGCGCCGCGTACTGCGTCTCCAGCAGGCCACCGAGGTAGCGCGCGATGGAGCGCGGGCCGGAGGCCGGCGCGGACTCCTCGACGGCTGGGTTGTAGTTCGTGTTCGTGTTGATGTCGTAGACGACCGTGCGGCCGTCCGTGGTCTCCATGAACTCGACGCCCGCGATCGTGACGCGCTGGTCGGCGAGGAACGTGCGGAGCTGCTGGACGAGCGGGTGCTCGGCCGTGACCTCGGTCCGGACGCTGAACGCCGGCGGTGCTCCGGCGGTCTCGGTTCCGGGCACGTCGCAGACCGCTCCGGCGATGACCTGGGGGACCTCGCACGCGTCGGCCGGGCACAGCTCGAAGCTGCCGGCGCTCGTGTCGACGCGGACGGCGTACACGAACTCGCCGCCGACGAACTCGACGCGGGTGATGAAGGGCTCACGGGCCGTCAGGAACTCCTGCAGCAGCGTGATGCCGTCGACCGGCGCCTCGAACTCCGGCGAGTCGACGTAGGCGTCGAACTCGGCGAGCGAGTCGAACCGGCGGACGCCCAGGCCCTTGCCGCCCTGGTTGTGCTTCGTGATGAACGGGACGTCCTGGCCGTTCGTGAAGTCCCGTGCCGCCTGCTTGAGCGTCGTCGTGCCGAACACGGCGGTGGTGCGGGGCACGTCGAACCCGGCGTGCTGCAGCAGCCCGTGCTGGGCCACCTTGGAGACCTCGAGCTCGAGCACGTGGCTGCCGCCGACAACCTGGCGACCCGCTCGTTCGAGCCAGCCGAGGACCGCGCGGGTGTACTCCTTGCTGTGCTCGTGGCCGCGGGTGTGGCTCGACGCCGACATGCGGGACCAGTACACACCGGGCTCCGGCTCGGCACCGAGGTCGATCTGTCCCTCGGTCAGCAGGATCTCCTGCACCGGGACGCCCTCGGCCTCGAAGGCTGCGGCGAGCGGCGGGAACCACTCGGGGTTCTCGTGGATGACGTACACGCGGGGAGTGCTCACCCGCCCACCCTAGGCACGGTATACCGCACGCGGCCAAGTGTGTGACGCGCGGTTGCTTCGCGTGGAGCGCCCGGGGGGGGGGGGAGGAGCCGGGGGGTCCGGGTCGCACGGTGCGCGCTTGTCCGGCCGGTGCGAGGTTGATCGCTCGGTGGCGGGATGAAGCGCGGCACCGAGCGGTCAACGGTGCACGGGATCATCGGCCTCGCACCGTGCGGGCTCGACCAACCTCGCACGAGCCGGACGGACGCGCACCGTGCGCCGCGTCAGCCCGCGAACGTCTGCTGACCGACGACGCCGAGGAGCTCGAGCTTCTGCGCGTCCTCGGACCCTGGGGGTGCGGTGAAGAGCAGCAGCGCCTGGGCTTGGTCGTCGGTGTGCAGGACCTGGCAGTCGACGGTGATCCGGCCGAGCTGCGGCTGCACGATCGTCTTGTTGTCGGACCAGCGACTCGTCACCTCGTGCAGTGCCCAGAGCTCGCGGAACTCGGGGCTGCGGGTCTCGAGCTCGGCGATCAGCTCGGTGGCCCGACGGTCCCCCGGTCCGGCCAGCCCCGCCGCCGCCCGCAGCGACGCCACCACGACCCGGGCCAGTCGCTCGTGTTGCTCCGGCGCGTACTTCGCGAGCTCGTCGCCGGTCACGAACCACCGCCACGCCTGGTAGCGCTCGTTGCCGGGCAGGCTGACGGACGACCCGAGCAGCGCCGCCGCGAGCCGGTTCTCGACCAGCGTCTCCCCCAGGTGGCTGACCACGATCGCGGGGGTGTCCTCGAGCCGGTCGAGCACCCGCAGGATCGCGGGGTCGACGTGGTCGGCGCGGTGCAACCGGGTCGGCGCGTTCTGTCCGGCCAGGTGGAACAGGTGGTCGCGTTCGTCGAGGCTGCAGCGGAGCGCCCGGGCGATCGCGGCGATCATCTGCTCCGACGGCTGCGGTCCGCGCTGCTGCTCCAGCCGTGTGTAGTAGTCGACCGACATGCCCGCGAGCGCAGCGACTTCTTCGCGCCGGAGACCAGGCGTCCGGCGTCGTGGTCCCTGACCGAGGCCGACGTCCTCGGGGCGCAGCAGTTCGCGGCGACGGCGGAGGAAGTCGGCGAGTGCAGCGCGGTCCATGGTCCCGATTGTCGTCGGGTTCCCGCCGCCGTGCCAGGGATCGCCGATCCCCCGATGACCGAGGTCTGGATGGGTTGCCGACGGAGGCGCATGGTGGTGGACATGGACATCACGAACTCCACCGTCTTCATCCCCGGCGCGACCTCCGGCATCGGCCTCGCCCTCGCCCAGCGCCTGCAGGCCGCGGGCAGCACCGTCGTCATCGGCGGGCGTCGCCAGTCGCTCCTCGACTCGCTCGCCGCTGAGCACGGCTTCGGCACCGTGCAGATCGACGTGAGCGACGCCGCATCCATCGAGAAGGCCGCCGCCTCCGTCCTCGAGGCGTACCCGTCGCTCGACGCCCTCGTCACCATGTCGGGGATCATGCGCAACGAGGACCTGCGCTCCCCCGACCACATCCACGACGCGCTCGAGATCATCCAGACCAACCTGGTCGGCACGATCCGCCTCATCGACGCGTTCCTGCCGCACCTGCTGGCGCAGCCCGCCTCGACCATCGTCACGGTCTCGTCCGGCCTCGCGTTCGTCCCGCTCACCGCGACGCCGACGTACAACGCCACCAAGGCCGGCATCCACTCGTACACGCAGTCGCTCCGTCAGCAGCTGCTCGGCACCCCGGTGTCGGTGCTCGAACTCGCTCCCCCGGCAGTGTCGACCGACCTGATGGGCGGAGCGGACTTCGGTGGCATGCCGCTGAACGCCTTCGCCGACGAGGTCCTCTCGCTGCTGGAGTCGGGGGCATCGCCCGAGATCCTGGTGCAGAACGTGCTGCCGCTCCGGTTCGCCGAGCGCGACGGCACGCACCAGCAGATCTTCGAGGCGATGGCGTCGCGCGCGCACTGACGCGCGGCGACGCCTCGAACGGTGCGAGGTTCCGCGTTCCGTGCGAGGCACTTCGGCTCGCACCGACCACGGAACCTCGCACCACGCGTGGTGTGCCTCGCACGGTGCGAGGAGCGCGTCAGTCGTCAGCGCCGTCGGCCTGCTCACCACGGCGACGGGCGAGCCGATCGAGGGCACGGCTCGCGAGCGGAAGCGCCGAGGCGATCACCGCGCTGTACAACGCCGAGTCGAGGGGCTTGTGGTGCAGCCGTGTCACCGCCCAGGCGGCGGTGAACGCCGTCACGGCCAGTGCCCCCTCGGCCACCCGGCCCAGCCGGTCGAGGCGCATCGGCGGCCGGAAGTCGTCATCGACGTCGCTCGGATCGTCTCGGAACGCCGAGACCGCGACACCGAACACCGGAAATGCGACCCCGAGGACCGCACCCGCCCACGCCGCGTCGTTCGCCGGGTCCCGCACGACAGCGGGTACGGCGAAGAACTCGATGACGAGCCCGCCGAGCACGGCGACGATCGCGAGCCACTGGGAAAGGGTGATGCGACGCACCCGCCGATCGTAGGGGTCCGCGGGTCCTGCGCGCGCTCCCCCGTTCGCGGGCTCAGAGTCCGGCGAGCAGTTGCTGCAGTTCGGCCTTGGCGTCGGGCATCCGCTCGGGGCCGGTGAGCCGTTCCCGCTGCACCGAGATGCGGACCGTGTCGGGCTTGGGACCGTCCTCGGTGTTCAGCAGCACGGATTCGCGGTCGGGGAAGGTTCACCGGGCTGACGGGCGCTTGCCGCCGCGGCGCTCGGACGTCGGCGTGGACCCGAGTGCGGTCGCGAACACCGGCACGATCCGATCGAGCACCGCCTCGCGCTCACCGGGGACCTGCCGTGAGGCCGACACCGCGAAGGTGCCGTCCGAGCGCTGCCCGGGGACGCGGAGCCCACGAGCCTGCTCGTACCCGATGGTGATGCCCTGCGCCCACCACGGCTCGACGCCCTGATCCACGATCCACGACGCGATCGCAGCGTGCCCGATGGTGGCTCCGTCCGCCGTGTCGATCAGCGCGTGCCACTCGTCCGGTGACTTGCCCGTCGCCGCGAGGACGCGGTCCGGCGCCATCCCCTGCGCGTGCGAGCGAACCGTTCCGTCGGTCATGCCGCCATCGTAGGCCGGAGGACACCGCCCTCGCGGATCAGCGCTGGGAACCTGCCCGCAGGCGACGCGCCAGCTGAGCACCCTCGGCGTCGATGATCAGCGGGAGGCGCTCCTTGTCGACGACCCCGAACGCAGGATCGACCGTCACGAAGCCGTCGACTTCCCAATGGAAAGCCGTGGCGACGTGCACAGCACCCGAGGCAGTCAGGCCGAACTCCTCGATCAGCCCCGGGACTCCGTCGCTGACGTCATCGATCCCGACCCAGTGCAGTTGCGTCGACCGCAGCAGGTCTCGCCATGCAGCCACATGGCGACGTGCGGCCTGCAGTCCCCTGTGGTGGGCCGATTCGAACAGTTCGAACTCGGTGAACGCGCTGTACAGGATCCGCGTGTCGGCCAGGTCGAGGTGGTCCCAGAACGCTGACGCCCCGCCATGCTGCGGCTCCGCACGGTGCAGCACGCATTCGATGAAACTCGTCTCAACGAGGACAGCATCCGGCCTGCTGGTGCATCCGTCGAACTCCAGTACCCGATGCTCGTCGAACTCATCGGATCCGAGCCGCTCGAACACGGTCAGCCCACCTGGCGGATGCGCGCGATGGGTTCAGCCCGGCAGTCCGGATCGATCGACTCGATCGCGCGCCGTCGGCGCTCGCGGCGTTCTTCGAACGTGCCTTCAGGTCGCGGCGTCCGAGCGAACAGCGCTTGCCGTTCGGCTTCGGTGGAGATCCTCGGCCCCCGCTGCCGACCGGGGTCCGCGCTGAGCAGGGCGCGACGACGTCCCGCTGTGAGCTGTTCCTCGGTCAGGCCGCGGCGGTTCGGTCGGCGTGGTTCGGTCGGCTGCATGGTGTCTCCTTGGTCGATGTGATCAACCGTAGGAGCACCGAACGGACGGTACCAAACATTCCGTATTTCGCCGATCCGAGGCGGGAGACGAGCTACTCCGCAGCCGCGAGGACCGTCCGACCGAGCCGCACGAAGTCGTCGACGCCGATCGCCTCGCCCCGCGCTGTCGGGTCGATGCCCGCCGCCGTCAGGACCTCGGAGGCGTGGGCACTGCCGCCGAGCACACCGGACAGGCTCTGCCGCAGCATCTTCCGACGCTGCTGGAACGCCGCATCGACCAGGGTGAAGACCCGCGACCGCAGCCGCTCGTCCCCCGGGGGGTCGTGCCGGTCGAACGCCACGAGCACACTGTCGACGTTCGGGACAGGCCAGAACACCTGTCGGCTGACGAGCCCGGCCGTGCTCCACGAGCCGTACCAGGCGGCCTTGACGCTCGGCGACCCGTAGACCTTGCTGCCCGGGCCCGCCGCGAGGCGGTACCCGACCTCGGCCTGCACCATCACGAGCGACCGCTCGATCGACGGGAAGGTCGCGAGCAGGTGCAGCAGCACGGGCACCGAGATGTTGTAGGGCAGGTTCGCGACGAGGTGGGTCGGTTCGGTGTCGAGGTCCGATGCGGCGACGGTCATCGCGTCCTGCTGCACGACCGTCAACGAGGCCTCCGGCTGCATCGCGCTCACCGTCGACGGCAACCGCGCCGCGAGCCGCTTGTCGATCTCGACGGCGGTGACGTGGGCGCCGGTCTCGGTGAGCCCGAGCGTCAGGGAGCCGAGGCCCGGCCCGATCTCGAGCACTCGGGACGACGGCTTCACGCCGGCGACCGACACGATGCGCCGGACGGTGTTGGCGTCGTGCACGAAGTTCTGCCCGAGCTTCTTCGTCGGGGTCACGTCGAGTTCGGCGGCGAGCTCCCGGATCTCGGCCGGGCCGAGCAGCGCGCCCACTACTCGTCCACCGTCACGGGCTCGGCGTCCCACGCACCGTAGACGAGCTCGGTGTTCGACGCGATCTGCGCGGCGAGCATCGAGGCATCGGTGCCGAGGGTCTCCGCCATCGACCGCAGGGTGATCGGGATCAGGTACGGGGCGTTCGGCCGGCCGCGGTACGGCGTCGGGGTCAGGAACGGCGCGTCCGTCTCGACCATGATCAGGTGCCGCGGCGCGACGACGAGGGCTTCGCGGAGGAGTGCCGCGTTCTTGAACGTCACGGTTCCGGCGAACGACATGTACCAACCGCGCTCGGCACAGAGCCGAGCCAGGTCGGGTCCGCCGGAGAAGCAGTGGAACACGGTGCGCTCCGGAGCCCCGACGCGGTCGAGCACCTCGACCACGGCGTCGTGCGCGTCGCGGTCGTGGATGGTCAGCGCGAGGCCGTGCTCCTTCGCGATGCGGATGTGCTCTTCGAACGAACGGATCTGGGCGTCGCGCCCGTCCTCACCGGTGCGGAAGAAGTCGAGCCCGGTCTCACCGATCGCCCGGACGCGGGGCAACGCTGCCAGCGCCTCGATCCCGGCGAGGTGCTCGTCGAGCAGCCCCTGCTCCTGCAGCGACGGCGCCTCGTTCGGGTGCAGTGCGACCGCTGCGAGCACGCGGGGTTCACGGGTGGCGATCGACGCGGACCACTGCGAAGTGGCGAGGTCGGTGCCGACCTGCACGACACCGCGGACGCCGACGCTCGAGGCACGGCCGAGGTGCTCGCGGTAGTCGAGCGCCCCGTCGCCACCGTCGGCGATCTCCATGTGCGTGTGGTTGTCGTAGACCGGGACCACGAGCGCCTCGGGCAGGGGCGGGTAGGTCAGGTCGCGCTTGGAGCCGTCCCCGTCGCCACGGGAGCGGAGGTGGGCGTCGGTCACGCGGCGCCCTGCTCCGCCTGCTCGATGCGCGGGAACAGCCCGCTCTCGAGCGCCACGACGTGCGAAGCACCCTGCCACTCGAAGGCACGATCGACTCGCTGCTCGGCGATCGAGCCGCCGGCACCGATCGACGCCCACAGCTTCTCGGTGGCCTTCGGCATCACCGGGGAGAGCAGGACCGCGACGGTGCCGAGCCCACGGAGCGCGGTGGTCAGGACGGTGCCGAGCCGCTCGCGGTTCGCGTCGTCCTTCGCCAGGGCCCACGGCTGCTGCTCGGTGATGTACCCGTTCAGGGCATCGACGAGCTCCCAGACGGCAGCGATCGCCTCGTGCGGGGCGAACGCGGCGATGGCGGCGTCGGCACGCTCGGTGACCGAGACCGCCAGGGCATCGATCGCCTGGTCCGACTCGGTCAGCGAGCCGCGCGCCGGCACTGCGCCGTCGAAGTACTTCTGCAGCATCGCGACCAGGCGCGAGGCCAGGTTGCCGAAGCCGTTCGCGAGCTCGGCCTGGTACCGCGCCGAGATGTCCTCCCAGCTGAAGTTGCCGTCCTGCCCGAAGGTGATGGCGCGGAGGAAGTAGTAGCGGAAGGCGTCGGAGCCGAAGGTGTCGGTGATCTCCGACGGCGCGATGCCGGTCAGCTTCGACTTGGACATCTTCTCGCCGCCGACGAGCAACCAGCCGTGACCGAAGACGCGCTCGGGGACGGGCAGGCCGGCAGCCATGAGCATCGCCGGCCAGATGACCGCGTGGAAGCGGGCGATGTCCTTGCCGACGATGTGCACGCTCGGCCACAGGCGCTTGAAGGCCTCGTCGTCCTCGGTGCCGTAGCCCAGCGCCGTGACGTAGTTGAGCAGGGCGTCGAACCACACGTACAGGACGTGGTCGCTGTCCCACGGGATCTTGATGCCCCAGTCGAAGCTGGACCGCGAGATCGACAGGTCGCGGAGGCCCTGCTTCACGAACGAGATGATCTCGTTGCGGACGCTCTCCGGCTGGATGAACAGCGGGTTCGACTCGTACAGGTCGAGCAGGCGCTGCTCGAAGTCCGACATGCGGAAGAAGTAGTTGCGCTCGGACAGCACCTCGACCGGGATCGAGTGGATGGCACAGACCTGCTGCCCCTCGTACGCACCGGTGCCGGGGACCAGGTCGCTCGGCTGCTTGTACTCCTCGCAGCCCACGCAGTAGAAGCCCTCGAACTCGCCGGCGTAGATGAAGCCGTCGTCGTAGAGCTTCTGCAGGAACGCCGTCACACCGCGCTCGTGGCGCTCGTCGGTGGTGCGGATGAAGTCGTCGTTGGCGACGTCGACGGTGTCGAGCAGTGGCTTCCACGCCTCGGTCACGAGTCGGTCGGCCCACTCCTGGGGCGTGACCTCGTTCGCCGAGGCGGTGCGCAGGATCTTCTGCCCGTGCTCGTCGGTGCCGGTGAGCAGCCAGGTGTCGTCACCCCGCTGCCGGTGCCAGCGCGCGAGGACGTCCGCGGCGACCTCGGTGTAGGCGTGCCCGATGTGGGGCACGTCGTTCACGTAGAAGATCGGCGTGGTGATGCTGAACGAGGACCCGGCGGACATGCGGACCATCCTACGGGCGCGCGGAACCCGGATGACGCGCGCGGCGGTGGACTGTGGAAAACCGGATCCGGGAGGCCCGTAGCGGGCCCGCCCCGCGCCTCCAGACCGGCCGACGCGAACGTGACGAGCCCCGCTCAGCGCGCCGCGAGCGCCCCTTCGTACAGGTCCCGCTTCGACAGGCCGGTCGCGTCCGCGACCGCCGCTGCGGCCTCCTTCATGCGCATGCCGGCGGCCACCCGCTCGAGCACGAGGCGGACCCCGTCGTCGAGCGTTGCCTCCTCGGTGGCCTCGGCGGCACCGGCGACGACGATGCAGATCTCGCCCCGGACGCCCTCTGACGCCCACGTGACGAGCTCGTCGAGCGGCCCACGACGGACCTCTTCGTACAGCTTCGTGAGCTCGCGGCAGACGGCGGCACGACGGTCGCCCCCGAACCCGACGGCCATGTCGGCGAGCGTCTCGGCCAACCGGTGCGGCGACTCGAAGAAGACCATCGTGCGCTGCTCCCCCGCGAGCGCCTGGAACGCACGACGCCGCTCCCCGCCCTTGCGCGTCGGGAACCCCTCGAACGTGAAGCGGTCCGTCGGCAGTCCGGAGACGGCGAGCGCCATGAGCACCGCCGACGGGCCGGGCAGTG
This sequence comes from Curtobacterium sp. PhB78, assembly GCF_003751685.1. Lineage (NCBI taxonomy): Bacteria > Bacillati > Actinomycetota > Actinomycetes > Micrococcales > Microbacteriaceae > Curtobacterium > Curtobacterium sp. PhB78. The sequence goes on along the minus strand of NZ_RKIA01000001.1, from coordinate 165,117 downwards.
CCGTGACCGTGACGCCTGCGGCGGCCGCTGCCTCGACGAGCGGGAAGCCGGGGTCGCTGATCGCCGGCATGCCGGCATCGGTGAGGACCACGACGTCCTCGTCACGGGCGAGCTCGACGACCTCGGACGCCTTCGCCCGCTCGTTGTGCTCGTGCAGGGCGATGAGCCGCGGACGGTTCTCGATGCCGAGGGCGCGCATGAGGTGGATGGCGGTCCTGGTGTCCTCCGCCGCGACCACCGTGGCGTTGGAGAGGGTCTCGACGAGACGGCGCGAGGCGTCCCCGAGGTTGCCGATGGGGGTTGCTGCGAGGACGATCACGCCACCCATTGTCGTCGCAGCACCGACGCAGCGCGGACATGTTGTCGTCGCAGCACCGACGCAGCGCGGACATGCGGTCGATCCGTAGGATGCTCAGCGATGACCAGCGAGCTGACCGACGACCGCACGGCCGTGCCCGACGGGCCGGTCGGCTCGCGCCTCGACGACTGGTGGGGGCGGGTGCTCTCCACCGCCCAGCGCGTCGCGGTGTGGCGCTGGGCCGGACCGATCGCGGTGACGCTGCTCGCCGCCGTGCTGCGCCTGGCGAACCTGGGGAACCCGCACTCGCTGGTCTTCGACGAGACCTACTACGTCAAGGACGGCTGGTCGATCGTCCACCTCGGCTACGAGGGCACCTGGCCGGCGAACCCGAGCAGCGACTCCGCCCCGACGACCGACGACCGGTTCTCGAGTGGTGAGACGGACGTCTTCACCAGCGCCGCGGAGTTCATCGCGCACCCGCCGCTCGGCAAGTACCTGATCGGGCTCGGCATGCTCCTGTTCGGGGCGGACAACTCGTTCGGCTGGCGGTTCGCGGTCGCCGTGCTCGGCATCGCGACGGTGTTCCTCACCGCGGTGATCGCCCGGTCGCTGTTCCGCTCCACCCTGGTCGGCACGCTCGCCGGCGGCCTGCTCGCGATCGACGGCCAGGCCATCGTGATGTCCCGCGTCACGCTGCTCGACGGGATCCTGACGTTCTTCGTCGTGCTCGGGTTCGGGGCGCTCCTGCTCGACCGGCGCCGGAGTCAGCGGCGGCTCGACGACTGGGTCGCCGAGCGCGTCGCCGCCGGCCGGGACACCCTGTGGGGGCCCGTGCTCTGGTGGCGTCCGTGGCTGTTCGCGATGGGGCTGACGATGGGGTTGGCCACCGCGACGAAGTGGTCGGGGATGTACTTCCTGGCGTTCTTCGCCGTGTACTCCGTGCTGAGCGACATGATGATGCGCCGCCGTGCCGGGGTCGAGTTCTGGTCGTCGAGCGCGCTGCTGCAGCAGGCCCCCGTGTCGTTCCTGCTCACCGTGCCGATCGCCGCCGTCACCTACGTCGCGTCGTGGACCGGCTGGTTCGTGTCGAAGGACGGCTGGGACCGCAACTGGCTGGCCTCCGGCGGCGAACGCTGGACCGGATTGCTCCGGTGGGTGCCGGACAGTCTGCAGAACTGGTGGCACTACCAGTCGGAGATCTACAACTTCAACATCGGGCTGCACACGCCGCACTCGTACCAGGCGAACCCGCTGCTCTGGCTCGTGATGCAGCGGCCCACGTCGATGTTCTACGTCGGCACCGATGCCGGCCAGGACGGCTGCTCGGCGAGCCGCTGCGGCGAGGCGATCACCGGCGTTGCGAACCCGTTCATCTGGTACGCGGCGGTCATCGCGACCGTGGCGCTGCTCGTGCTCTGGATCCTGCGCCGACAGTGGCAGTACGGCTTCGTCCTGCTCGGCGTCGCCGCGGGCTACCTGCCGTGGCTGATGTACGTCAACCGGACGGTCTTCCAGTTCTACACGATCGCCTTCGAGCCCTTCATGGTGATGGCGCTGGCGGCGGCGATCGGGTTGGTGCTCGGGTCACGGACCGATCCGCGGCCCCGACGGACCCGGGCGATCGTCTGGGTCGGCGTGTACCTGGTCGTGGTGGTGCTCGCGTCGGCGTACTGGTACCCGATGTGGACCGCGATCCAGGTGCCGTGGGACTTCATCCGGTCGCACTACTGGCTGCCGAGCTGGCTGTAGCGCGCGTCGGGTGTCGGCCCGGCGCGCTGTTCGCCACCGGCCCGGCGCGCTGGTCGCGACCGGCCCGGCGCACTGGTCGCGACCAGACCGCCGGACAGGAGGCACGGGTCGGGCCCGCCACGGGCCTCCCGTCCGGGGTCGGTTGGCACCCGAGCCGCGCGCGGTCCGCGGGGACGCGTCAGGACTGCGCGTGCAGCGCGCGCTCGATCGACTCGCGGTCGAGCGGGTCGCCGACCATGCTCGGCGCGGTCCGGGTCTGCGGCAGGACGCCCTCGATGAGGAGTTCGGCGTACCGGCGCCAGGCGTTCGGGTCGTGCTCGCGGGTGGCGTCCGCGACGGCACCCACCATGGCGGTGAGCATCGGGAGGTCGCGGTAGTCGAAGCCGGGGCGGACCACCCCGGCAGTCTCGGCCCGCCCGATGATCGCGGAGACCTGGCGTTCCAACCGGTCACGCTCCTGCACGATCGACGGACGCGCCTTGCCCGCACGCACGATGGCGTCGGCGAGCGCACGGTCGCGGGCGCGGAACTCGAACACCCCGGTCAGGTAGACCCGCAGGGCCTCGCGCGGGTCGACGACGTCGGCGGCGCGGGCCGCTGCGTCGTTCATCGCCTCGAACTTGGTGGCGAGCAGCGCCTCGATCAAGGAGTCCTTGTCGGCGAAGCGTCGGTACACGGTGCCGACACCGACCCCCGCTTCGTGCGCGATGTCGTTCAGGGTGACCGACAGCCCGCGCTCCGCGAAGCACTTGCGAGCGGTCTGCAGGATCAGCTCGCGGTTGCGTGCCGCATCGGCGCGCAGCGGGCGCTCGAGGTCGGGCGCGGACTCGGTGGTGCTCACGATGCCGAACCTAGTTGAACTTTCTGGGAATAAGTGGATGCGGACCTTCCGTTTCGGTCTACACTGTCGACAAACGGATGCCGTGCATCCGTTTGACACCTCTCCTCTTCGAAACGCCCGACGGTGCGCGCTTCGTGCTCCCCCTCCAACCTTCTCGAAGGAGGCTGCCGTGACGGCAGAACACACCGTGCCGACCCCCACCGGGGCAGCACCCACGACTTCTGGCACTACCCCCGCCAAGAGCAACCACCGCTGGATCGCCCTGGCGGTCATCGCCCTCGCCCAGCTGATGGTCGTGCTCGACGCCACCATCGTGAACATCGCGCTCCCCTCGGCCCAGGCCGACCTGGGGTTCGGCACCGACCAGCGCCAGTGGATCGTCACCGCGTACTCGCTGGCGTTCGGCTCGCTCCTGCTGCTCGGCGGGCGCCTCGGCGACCTGTTCGGCCGCAAGAACACCTTCATCATCGGCCTGGTCGGCTTCGCGGTCGCGTCCGTGCTCGGCGGCCTCGCCGACTCGTTCGGCCTGCTCGTCGCGGCCCGCGCCCTGCAGGGTGTCTTCGGCGCCCTGCTCGCACCGTCCGCGCTCGGCATGCTGACCACCACGTTCCGCGACCCGAAGGAGCGCGGTCGTGCGTTCGGCATCTTCGGCTCGATCGCCGGTTCCGGTGCGGCCATCGGCCTGCTCCTGGGCGGCGTGCTCACCGAGTACGCGTCGTGGCGCTGGTGCCTCTACGTCAACGTCGTCTTCGCCGTGCTCGGCGTGATCGGCGCGCTCGTCTTCATGGAGAAGCCGCCGAAGGTCGATCGCCCGCGCATCGACGTCGCCGGCGTCATCACCATCACCGCCGGTCTGGTCGGTGTCGTCTACGGGTTCTCGAACGCCGAGACCAACGGCTGGGACTCCCCCGTCACCATCGCGATGCTCGCCGGTGGCGTCGTCCTGATCGCCGCGTTCGTGTTCATCGAGACCCGTGTGGCGCACCCGCTGCTGCCCCTGCGGGTCGTGCTCGACCGTGACCGCGGTGGGTCGTTCATCGCGATCGGCCTGGTGGCGATCGGCATGTTCGGCATCTTCCTGTTCCTGACCTACTACCTCGAGCAGACCCTCGGGTTCAGCTCGCTGCAGACCGGTCTGGCCTTCCTGCCGATGCCGCTGTCGATCATGATCTCGGCGACGCAGATCGGTGGGCGACTGCTGCCCCGCATCGGCCCGAAGATCCTGATCTTCGCCGGTGGCCTCGTCGCCGCGATCGGCCTGCTCCTGCTGCTGCGCACCGACCTGGACAGCTCCTACGCGGGCACCGTCCTGCCGGCGCTGATCGTCATCGGGCTCGGCATGGGCACGATCTTCTCGTCCGCGATGAACACCGCGACCACCGGGGTGGCCCGCGCCGACGCCGGTGTGGCCTCGGCGACGGTCAACACCATGCAGCAGATCGGTGGCTCGATCGGCACGGCGCTGCTGTCGACGATCTTCGCCGACGTCGTGAAGAACAGCCTGACCGGGCTGTCGGCGGCGCCCACGAAGCTGCAGCAGGCGCAGGCCACGCTCGACGGCTACCACGTGGCGTTCGGCATCTCGGCCGGTGTGCTCGTGCTCGTCGCCCTCGCGGGTGGCCTGCTCATCAACCGGCAGTCGGTGCGGCTCGACCGGCTCGCCCACGCCGCGTCCACGACGACCGGGAGCATCCCCGCCGCCGCACACTGACGCGTCAGCTCGTCCGAACGGCCCGTCCTGGTTCTGCCGGGGCGGGCCGTTCGTGCGTGTGGGTGCGGGCCGGGGTGCGGGCGGGGCGGGGGCGCGGGCGGGGGCGGTTGCGGGCGGGGGCGTGTGCCGGGTCGCGCGGGTTTTGCGACGTTCCACGAGTCGTTCAACGCGTGGATCGTCGGAACATGCACCCGCAGTCATTGCGTGTGCATGTTGCGACGAACCACCGGTCGAACAACTCGTGGATCGTCGGAACATGCGCACGCACCAGCCACCACACGCGCCCCGGTTGCTCCGTGTGTCGGTTTCCCTGTCACCCGTCAGTGGTCCGCATTATCGTGTGCGGCATGGCCCCCGTCCTGACCTCGCCGCTCGTGTCGACGCAGTGGCTCGCCGACCACCTCGGTGGTGACGAGCTCGTCGTCCTCGACGCCTCCGTGCACACGGTGGGGACCGGCCTCGAGACGATGTGGCACTCCGCGGTCGACTCCTACGAGCAGCGCGGGCACGTCCCCGGCGCCCGCTTCGCCGACCTCGTCGACGCGTTCTCCACGCCGGGCGCCGAGGTGCCCTTCACCCGCCCGAGTGCCGAACGGTTCGAGGCAGCTGCTGGCGACCTCGGCGTCACGAACACCTCGACGGTCGTGGTCTACGACGACAGCGTCGGCGAGTGGTCGGCGCGGCTGTGGTGGATCTTCCGGTCGTTCGGCTTCGACTCCGTCGCGGTCCTCGACGGCGGGTTCACGAAGTGGCGCGACGAGGGCCGACCGGTCCGCGTCGGTGCCCTGCGCCAGGCACCATCGCCGGCGAAGGCGCCCGACGACGACAGCGCCTTCCTCGCCGGTGAAGAACGCCCGCTCTGGGCCGACCACGCCCGTGTCCGCCGAGCAGTGACGGGCGAACAGCCCGCGGCACTGGTGTTCGCGGCGCCCGCAGCGGCCCTCGGCGACGACCACCCGCCGATCATCCCGGGGAGCACCCCGATCACCGTGGACACCCTGGTCGACCCGGACACCAACGCGTACCTGCGCGGGCCGAAGCTCGCCGAGGCGTTCGCCGCGGTCGTCGGCGAGGACGAGATCGTGACGTACTGCGGGGTCGGTAGCGCCGCGTGCGTCGATGCCCTGGCGCTGACCGTGCTCGGCCACGACAAGGTCACCGTGTACGACGGCTCGCTGTTGGACTGGTGGCGGCACGAGCCCCAGGCCCTGGCGTCCTGACGACGACGCGCGTCCCGGCTAGCGTTGGCGCATGAGCTCCAGACGCGCGGTCATCCTCGGCGGTACCGGCGGGATCGGTTCGGCCGTCGCGCGTGAGCTCCTCGACGCCTCCGGGCGGGGCGGCGACGACTGGCAGGTCGACGTCGTGGCGCGCCGCGGTGGCCCGGCAGCCGATTCCCTCACCGCCCGCGGCGCGACCTTCACCGCGGGTGACCGCCGCGACACGAGCACCCTGCGCGACCTCCTCCGCCCCGGCGCGGACCTGCTCGTCGACACCGTGGGGCTGACCCGCGACGACGCGACGCAGCTCCTGCCGTTCCTCGACGACGTCGGTTCCAGCGTCTTCGTCTCCTCGCGTGCGGTCTACGTCGACGAGCAGGGTCGGCACGCGAACTCGACGGACAAGCCGGTCTTCGGCGCCGCGGTCACCGAGATCCAGCCGACCGTCACGGCGGGCGACGGCGACCCGACCAGCCGTGACGGCTACGGCGCGGCGAAGGTGGCGTCCGAGCAGGTGCTGCTCGACCACGGCGCCCCGGTCACGGTGCTGCGCCCCTCGAAGGTGTACGGCGTCGGCATCGGCCGTCCACGCGAGTGGTTCGTGGTCCGCCGGGTCCTCGACGGCCGCGAACGGATCCTGCTCGCCGACCACGGCCGCGGTGTGGACCACACGACGGCGGCGAGCGGCATCGGCTCGCTCGTCCGACTGGTCGCGGACGCTCCGGACCGGCGCATCCTCAACGTCGCCGACGAGACCGCGCCGACCGCGCTCGAGATCGTGCGGACGATTGCTGGGCACCTCGACCACCGGTTCGACGAGGTCCTGCTCGACGCGGACGCCCCTGCCTTCGTCGGCACGACCCCGTGGTCGTCGCCGTCACCGTTCGTCCTCGACACGACGGCGGCACGCGCGCTCGGGTGGCAGCCGACGACCTTCGCGACCGCGGTCCTGCCCGAGCTCGACTGGTTGGTGGAGACGGCGCAGTCCACACCGGCGGACGGCGACGTGCCGTGGGCCGACGACCCGTTCTGGGACCGCATGTTCGACTACGGCCCCGAGGACGCTGCCCTCGCGCTCCTGTCGCTGGGCCTCGGGTGACGGTGCCGAGCACGCCCCGCTGCGAGGTCCTGTTCATCGGCGGGCGGTCCGGTGTCGGCAAGTCCACCGCTGCCGAGGCGCTGCACGACCTGCTCGTCGCCGCGGACGTGCGCCACGCGGTGATCGAGGGCGACCTGCTCGATCTGGCGCACCCGGCGCCGCACGTCGAGCACCCCGAGGCACGGCTCGCCGAACGGAACCTCGCAGCCCTGTGGACGTCCTACCGCGAGCTCGGCCACCGCCGGTTGGTCTACACGAACACCGTTTCCGTGCTGGAACACGAGCGTCTGGCGGCCGCCATGGGCGACGATCCCGTGGTCACGACGGTCCTGCTGCGCGCGGCAGACGGTCCCACCGCCGAGCGGCTGGCCCGACGGGCAGGTGGCGACGTCCCGCAGGCGCAGCTCGCGCACAGCACGCGGACGGCCGGGAGGCTCGACTCGGCTTCCGGGGACACGGTCACCCGGGTGGACACCGACGATCTCACCCCCGCCCAGGTCGCGCAGCGCCTCGCCGCGTTGACGGGGTGGCTCCCCCGCTGACCATCCCGCTGCGGCCTGTGGACTCCGCGATCCGTCCACAGATCGCGTCCGCCGCTGGCCCGCTCAGTCGCCACGGGGCACGCTGGAGCCATGAACGACAACCGACTCGGCACCTCGGTCAGCCCGTACCTCCGGCTGCACGCCGACAACCCCGTGGACTGGCGCGAGTGGGGCCCCGAAGCCTTCGCCGAGGCACGTGAGCGCGGCGTCCCGGTCCTGGTGTCGGTCGGCTACGCCACGTGCCACTGGTGCCACGTCATGGCGCGTGAGAGCTTCGCCGATCCGGACATCGGTTCACTGCTCCGCCAGGACTTCGTCGCCGTCAAGGTCGACCGCGAAGAACGTCCCGACGTCGACGCCAGCCTGATGGCCGCCGCGAGCGCGTTCACCCAGCAGCTCGGGTGGCCCCTGACGACGTTCCTGACGCCCGAGGGCCACGTGTTCTTCGCCGGCACCTACTTCCCGCCGACCCCCGTCGGTCAGGTGCCCGCGTTCCGGCAGATCCTGGCGGCGGTGCTCGATGCGTGGACCGAGCGGCGGCACGAGGTCGACGCGAACGCCGCGGCCATCGCGACGGCGATCCGGCAGGGGGCCGAGGCGGACGCGACCGCCCGCGCGGCCGAGGGTGCTGACGGAGCCGACCCGCGCCTCCCGTCCGCCGACAGCATCCGGGCCGTCACCGGTCAGCTGTCGCAGGCAGAGGACACCACCTACGGGGGTTTCGGCGGTGCTCCGAAGTTCCCGAGCACGCCGCTGCTGGAGTTCCTCGCCGACGCAGCACGCGACGGCGATGCCGAGGCCGACGGCCTGCTGGACCGGTCGCTCCACGCGATCCGGGCCTCCGAGTTGACCGATGCCGACGGCGGTGTCTTCCGGTACGCCACCAAGCGCGACTGGAGCGTGCCGCACTACGAGCGGATGCTCTACGACAACGCCGGACTCCTCGCGGTCGCCGGTGCCGAACAGGCGCGCGGCATCGCGGACTTCCTGCGCGACACCCTGCGGCAGGACGACGGGGCGTTCGTCGCCGCGCAGGACAGCGAGTCCACGATCGACGGCCAGCGGGTGGAGGGCGAGTGGTACCGACGGCCGCTGTCGGAGCGCGCGCTCCTCGAGCCGCCACCACTCGACGACCAGGTCCTGACCGGCTGGAACGGCCTGGCGATCCGCGGACTCGCGATCGCCGGTGACCGCCACGACGACCCCGAGATGATCGGCATCGCCCGGGATGCGGCCGATGCGCTGCTGCGGTCGCACGTGCGTGACGGGCACGTCGTGGTCCGCTCGAGCACGCCTCGCGGCGCGTCAGCAGCACCGGCGACCATCGAGGACGTCGGACTGCTGGCCGAGGGTCTGCTCGAGCTCGCCCTGGTGACCGGCGAGGTCACCTACGCCGTGACAGCTCGTTCCCTGGTCGACGACGGCCTGGCGAACCGGTTCGACGTCGACGCCGTGCTCGCCGGAGCGGGCACGGCGACCGGGGAACAGCCGCAGACCGCGATGCGCTCCGGCACGGTGGCGCTGGCCGCAGCGGCAGCCGGCCTCGCGGCGTTGACCGGGGACTCCGCGTACCGGACAGCGGCGGCGCGGTTGGTGGCCGACCGCGCGACGACGGGTACCGAGCGACCGCTCGGGCACGCCGACGCCCTCGGTGTCGCACTCGGCCTGCAACGACCCTCGCGCGAGGTCGTGGTCGTGACGTCGGACCCGCACGACCCGCTCCGCGACGCCGTCCGCGCCGCGCGCCGACCCGGCACGGTCATCGCTCGTGTGACCCCGACGCAGGCTGCGGATTGGGCGGCTGCGGGGTTCGAACTGTTCGAGGCACGGGACGCCCTCGACCCGGCTGCGTACGTCTGCCACGACCGCGTGTGCGCCCTGCCCGCTCGATCCGCGGCGGACCTGGCCGCCGGACTCGCAGCACCGGCGGCGTGACGGTATCCTGGAATGCTCATGTCTCCCACGCCGCCAGTCATCACGTACCCGCCCGAACTGCCGGTCTCGCAGCGGCGGGACGACATCGCGGCCGCCATCCGTGACAACCAGGTCGTCATCGTCGCGGGTGCCACCGGCTCGGGCAAGACCACCCAGCTGCCGAAGATCTGCCTCGAGCTGGGGCGTGAGCACATCGGGCACACCCAGCCCCGCCGGATCGCCGCTCGCACCATCGCCGAGCGCGTGTCCGAAGAGCTCGGCAGCGACCTCGGCGACCTGGTCGGCTACCAGGTCCGGTTCACCGACAAGGTGTCGTCGAACACCCGCATCAAGCTGATGACCGACGGCATCCTGCTGAACGAGATCCACTTCGACCGCGACCTGAAGCGGTACGACACGATCATCATCGACGAGGCGCACGAGCGGTCGCTCACGATCGACTTCCTGCTCGGGTACCTCAAGCGACTCCTGGTGCGGCGCCCTGACCTCAAGCTCATCATCACGAGCGCGACGATCGACCCCGAGTCCTTCTCGAAGCACTTCGGCGACGCCCCGATCATCGAGGTCTCCGGGCGGACCTACCCCGTCGAGATCCGGTACCGCCCGCTCGTGTCCGAGGACGCCGACGACACCGACGAGGACGACGAGACCGACTCGCGCACGGCCGACCGCGGCGGGGCGAACGGCGCCGACGATCGCGACACCCTACAGGGGATCACCGACGCACTCGACGAACTCGCGCGCGAAGAACCCGGCGACGTGCTCGTGTTCCTGTCCGGCGAGAACGAGATCCGCGACGCGCAGGACGCGATCGAGGGCAAGCGCTACCAGGGCACCGAGGTCCTGCCCCTGTACGGCCGACTCTCCGCCGCCGACCAGCACCGCGTGTTCGACCGACGCACCACGCCGGGGATCCGCCGACGCGTGGTGCTCGCCACGAACGTCGCCGAGACCTCGCTGACGGTGCCCGGCATCAAGTACGTCATCGACACCGGGACCGCCCGCATCTCGCGGTACTCCCCGCGCGCCAAGGTGCAGCGGCTGCCGATCGAGGCGATCTCGCAGGCCAGCGCGAACCAGCGTTCGGGTCGAGCGGGCCGCACGAGCGCCGGCATCGCGATCCGGCTCTACTCCGAAGACGACTTCGAGCGTCGAGACGAGTTCACCGACCCCGAGATCCTGCGGACGAACCTCGCCGCGGTGATCCTGCAGATGATCTCGCTCGGGTTCGGTGACATCGAGTCGTTCCCGTTCCTGCAGCCGCCGGACTCCCGTGGCGTGAAGGACGGCCTCGACCTGCTGCGCGAACTCCGCGCCGTCGACAAGGACGGCCGGATCACCAAGTCCGGACGGCAGCTCACCCGGCTGCCGATCGACCCGCGGCTCGGCCGGATGGTGCTCGAGGCCGGGCGGCAGGGCGTCGGTCGCGAGGTCGTCGCCGTCGTCAGCGCCCTGAGCATCCAGGACCCCCGCGAACGCCCGCTCGAGAAGCGCGCCCACGCCGACCAGATGCACGCCCGCTTCGCCGATCCGACGAGCGACTTCCTCACCCTGCTCGCGCTGTGGAACTACATCGAGGACAAGCAGGACGAGCTGTCGTCGAGCGCGTTCCGCCGGCTCTGCAAGGCCGAGTTCCTCAACTACCTGCGCATCCGCGAGTGGCAGGACCTGTACCGCCAGCTCTCCCGCGCCGCGAAGCAGGTCGACGTCCGGGTCGGGCAGTCCCGCTCCGACGACGGCGACGCGGTGCACCGGTCCCTGCTCGCCGGTCTGCTCAGCCAGATCGGGCTGCGCGACCGCGAGAAGCGCGACTACCTCGGCTCGCGGAACACCCGGTTCGTGGTGTTCCCGGGCAGTGTGCTCGCGAAGAAGCAGCCCGACGCGGTGATGGCGGCCGAACTCGTCGAAACCAGTCGGTTGTTCGCACGGACCGTCGGCCGGATCGACCCCGCCTGGGTCGAGCCCCTCGCCGGTGACCTGCTGAAGCGCACCTACGGCGAACCGCACTGGGAGAAGAAGCAGGGCGCGGTCGTCGCCTACGAGCGGGTGACCCTGTTCGGCGTCCCGATCGTGCAGCGGCGCCGCGTGCAGTACGCCCGGATCGACCCGGAGCACTCGCGCGAGCTCTTCATCCGCCACGCCCTGGTCGAGGGCGAGTGGGAGTCGCAGCAGGCGTTCGACCGTGCCAACCGGAAGCTCCGCAAGGAACTCGAGCAGCTCGAGGAGCGCACGCGCCGGCGCGACATCCTGCTCGACGACGAGAACGTCTACGACTTCTACGACGCCCGCATCCCCGCCGACATCGCGACGACCCGCGACTTCGAGGGGTGGTGGCGGACGACGCGCCGCGACCAGCCGGACCTGCTCACGATGCGCCGGGCGGACCTCCTGGACGAATCCGCTGCCGAGGCGGCGGAGGACGACGTCGAGTACCCGACCCAGTGGCAGAGCGGCGACCAGCGACTCGCGATCCAGTACCGCTTCGAGCCGGGCGCGCAGGACGACGGCGTCAGCGTGCAGGTGCCGCTCGCGCTGCTCCCCCGCATGCGCGAAGAGGGCTTCGACTGGCAGGTCCGCGGCCTGCGCAAGGAGCTCGTGACCGCCCTCATCAAGTCGTTGCCGAAGCAGATCCGCAAGAACGTCGTACCCGCCGCCGACTGGGCCGAGAAGATCGTCGCCGAACTGCCGGACGATGCCCCGACCGAGCCGACCGAGTCGTTCCGCGCGACCCTGGCCAAGGCGATCCAGCGCATGACCTACGTGCCGGTGTCGGAGTCCGACTTCGACCTGACCCGCGTGCCGTCGCACCTGCTGCCGACCTGGGCGGTCGTCGACGAACGTGGTCGGCGGGTCGAGGCCGGCAAGGACCTGTCGGTCCTGCAGACGAAGCTCAAGGACCGCACGCAGCAGAGTGTCGCCTCCGCCACGGTGCGAGGTGCGGGACGACCGGGAGGCGCGGCTCGCGTCGCCGCCGCCGGTGGCGGAGCCGGGGTGGAGCAGTCCGGCCTGACGACCTGGCCGGCCCAGGACTTGCCGCAGACCCTCGACACCAAGCAGGCCGGTGGCGTCATCCGCGCGTACCCGTCCCTGGTGGAGGAGGGCTCCGGCCTGAAGGCGACCGTCGGCGTGCAGCTGCTCGCGACGCCGTCCGACCGGCAGGTCCGCATGCCCGCCGGGGTCCGTCGCCTGGTGATGCTCGCGGTGCCGTCGCCGGTGTCGTACATCCAGTCGCACCTGACCGCGCAGGAGAAGCTCGCACTCGCGGCGAGCCCGTACGCCTCCACGAACGCACTCTTCGACGACGTGCTCGCGGCCGTCGTCGACGCGGTGATCCGTCGCGCTCACCCGGACGGGCTCGTGTTCACGAAGGCCGCGTTCGAAGCGGTCCGTGACGCCGTGTCGGCGACGGTCGTCGACACGATGTTCACGGCGGTGTCCGAGCTCGCTGCCGTGCTCCTCGCCCAACGGTCCGCCGAACGAGCACTCAAGCAGGCGAACTCGATGTCCCTGCTCGGTGCGCTGACGGACATGCGCCAGCAGATGGAGCGTCTCGTCTCCCCGGGGTTCGTCTCCGTCGCCGGGACCGACCGGCTCCGGCGCATCCGGGTCTACCTGCAGGGCATCGAGGCGCGCGTGCAGAAGCTGCTGCAGAACCCCGGGCGCGATGCCACGTGGATGCGCGAGGTCACCGTCGCGACCGACCGCTACGTCGACGCCGGCGGGGCCTTCCCTCCGGCAGTCGGTTCGCACGCCGAGCTCGTGCACGCGCGGTGGATGCTCGAGGAGTTCCGCCTCAGCCTGTTCGCCCAGGAACTCGGCACCGCTGAGACGGTGTCGTTGCAGCGGATCACGAAGGCCCTGACCGCGGCGCGCTGATCGGTCTACCGTGACGGCCATGATCGGCACACTCGACATGGTCGTCCTGGACTGCGCAGACCCTCGCGGCCTGGCGCGCTTCTACGCGGAGCTGCTCGGCGGCGAGATCGTCGGCTTCGACGAGGACTGGGCCGAGGTCGCGCTCCCCTTCACCGACCAGCGGCCGCTCCTGGCGTTCCAGCAGGTCGAGGACTACCGCGCACCGGAGTGGCCCGGCCAGCTCGTCCCGCAGCAGAGCCACCTCGACGTGAAGGTCGAGGACCTCGACGACGGCGAGGCCGCGGTCCTGGCGATCGGTGCGACCGCGACGGGCTCGGCGACCCCGACGTTCCGCGTCTACCTCGACCCGGCGGGCCACCCGTTCTGCCTCATCCGCCCGAACGACTGATCAGGCTTCGGTCGCGAGCCCTTCGGTCGCCAGGCCCTCGACGACCTGCACACCCGGCAGCGCTCCGAGGACGGTGCCGGGCAGGAACACCTTCGCACCGCGGCGGCCTGCACCGATCACGGCGTCCGGTGCATCGAGCACGCGGGAATCGACGTACACCGGCCAAGCGGAGGGCAGCCCGATCGGGGTGATCCCGCCGTACTCCATGCCCGTCAGCTCCACGGCCTGGTCCATCGGCGCGAAGCTCGCCTTCCGCACGTCGAGCAGCTTCCGGACGACACGGTTCACGTCGAGGCGGGTGTGGGCGAGCACCACGCACGCGGCGAACCGGACGTCCTCGCCGCGCTTGCCCGCGACGATAATGCAGTTCGCCCCGCCGTCGAGCGGGAAGCCGTACGCCTCCGAGAACGCGGCGGTGTCGGCCAGGTCAGGGTCGATCGGAGCTGCCTCGATCCGTGCGGCGACGCCGGCGGGCAACGCGGCGAGCGCCGCGGCGACGGGTGCGGCCAGCAGTTCCGGGGCGGTCGGGGCAGGAACCCGTTCGAGCGTCGGCATGGCTCCACCCTAGGGAGCACCTCGTGACCATGCTGGCTCCATGTCGACGTACGGCACCCACCTCACCGCCCTCGCCGGAGCAGCGCAACGGTTCGACGACGTCCTGCGGTCCGGCGACCGCGCGGCACCGGTGCCGTCGTGCCCTGGTTGGTCCGTCGAGGACCTCGGGGTCCATCTGACCGACGTGCACCGGTGGGCGCTCGGGCAGCTGACCGGTGCGGAGCCCGCACCGCTCGCGCACGACGACCTCGCGGACCGCTTCCGCACGGGAGCCGACGAACTCGTCGCGGCACTCCGGGCACGCTCCTCGGACACCCCGTGCTCGGCGATCTACCCGCCGGACACGGCCGCGACCTGGGCACGTCGCCAGGCGCACGAGACCGCGATCCACCTGTGGGACGCGCAGCGGGCGCTGGGAGTCGGGCCGGGCCTCCCGGTCGAGCTGGCGACCGACGGCGTTCGTGAGGTCGTCGGTGACCTGTACCCGCGTCAGGTGCGGCTCGGCCGCATCGCGCCGCTGGCGCGGACCGTCGTGTTCGCGTTCTCAGACGCACCCGGCGAGGCCACGCTCGACGGCGCGGACGGTGGCGACGCCGCCGTCATCGTCACCGGTCGGGCGGAGGACGTGCTGCTCCTCCTGTGGAAGCGACGGGCGCTCGTCGAGGCCGCGTTGACGATCAACGGCGAGCGGGCAGCACTCGACGCCGCACTCGCGACCAGACTGGTGCCATGACAGAGCTCCGACCGATCGACCTGGCCACCTGGCCCCGCCGCGAGCACTTCGAGCACTACCGGCAGCGTGTGCAGTGCTCCTACGAGGTGACCGTCGACGTCGACGTGACGGCCTTCGTCGCGGCGGTCCGCACGAGCGCGGCGAAGACCTACGCGTCCCAGATCTGGGCGATCGCGACCGTCGTCAACCGCCACGCCGAGTTCCGGATGCAGCTGCTCGACGACGGCTCCCCCGGCGTCTGGGACGTCGTGCACCCGATGTTCACGGTGTTCCACCCGGACACGGAGACCTTCTCGGCGTTGGTCGTGCCCTACGACGAGGACCCCGGCCGGTTCCACGCCGCCGCGGTCGACACGATGGATCGGTACCGGGACGACGTCCGGATGTTCCCGCAGGACGACCGGCCCCGGAACGTGTTCGACGTCTCCACCCTCCCCCGCACGTCGTTCACGGGGTTCGCGCTGCACGTCCGCGACGGGTACGACCACCTGTTGCCGATCGTCACGCTCGGCAGGTACCGGACGGAGGGCGACCGCACGGTGATGCCGATGGCGCTGCAGATCAACCACGCGGCGGCCGACGGTTTCCACACCTCGCGGTTGGTCCAGGAACTCGAGGACCTGTTCGCCGATCCGTCGTGGCTGGTGTGAGCGCGCCGCGCTGACGGACGGGAGGCCCGTGGCGGACCCCGCCACGGGCCTCCCGTCCGCTCGCCCCGAGTCCAGGGCCGCGCAGGACGCCGTCGTGTGCGCGAGACGCCGCGAAACGGCGTGGCGTCTGGGCGCCACACCACGCGACGACGATCCCCTCAGGACGACCGCGCTGCCAACGCCTGCTGGTTCTCGCGGCGGATCGCGTCACCGCCCCGGCGACGCCACTCTCGCACGGTCCCCTTCCACGACGACACCTTCGCCCGCCCGAGCAGCACGTCGTTGATCGCGTTCGTCGCGAAGGTGCCGAGGGCCGGCCCGGTCGTCGAGTTCGTCGGCGAGTACAGGCCGTAGGCGGGGTTCGGCAGCCCGCGGTCGACCCACGACGACAGCGACTCGTAGACGGTGTCCGTCATCGTCGGGTTGCCCGAGTAGTACAGCGGCAGCGGGCACTCGGTGAAGTACTGCAACGGGAACTCGCCGAGCGCGGTCTCGCTGTTGCCCGTCTTCGTGAGGACCGGCGCTCCGTCGCGGTACTCGAAGTCGCGGCCCTCGATGCCGAACTTGCGGTACATCCAGGCCTCGGTACCGAAGGGCGACGCGCACCAGTTCAGGACCTCGAGGAGCATCTTCACGCGCTCCTCACCGCCGGCGGCGACGGCCGCGATCGCGTTGTTCGGGTCGCCGAGCCACGGCTTCGACTCCGCTCCGGACGGTCCGACGAAGGGGGCGATGGTCAGCTCGAACCCGCTGCCCGGGGTGGCCTGCTGCAGCAGTCCGGGGATGGCGCTGTACGTGTCGGAGAGCATGAGCGCGGAGCCCTGCACGAACCAGACCTTGCCGTTGTAGGCGGTGATGCTGTCCGGGTGGACGAGGTCCTCGGCGATGAGCTTCCGCGACACCTCGAGCAGGTCCTGGTACTCGTCCAGCTCGTACATGTGGGTGAACCGGCCACCCTCGACCTGCCACTGGTTCGGCAGCCCGAGCATCGGACCGAGGATGTTCGTCGGCACCGAGGCGAGTGCCCAGCGGTTGCTGTGCGGGTCCGAGACGTCGCGGCAGACCTGCACGAACTCGTCGACGCTCGAGAACGCGGAGTCGACGCCGAGGGCTTCGAACCGGTCCTGCCGGCGGTACAGGGCCTGCGACGTCAGCGGTCCGCGCGGGACGGGGACGCCGTAGATGCCGCCCGAGTAGACGGTGCCGCGCCACGACGCGGTCGGCAGGTTGGCGAGGTAGGGGTAGTCGCGGACGCCACTGCCGGACAGGTGCGGACTGAGGTCGGCGGCCTTGGCCTCGAGGAACTGCGGCAGGTACGGGAACGACCCGAACACCGTGAACACGTCGCCGAGGGTGTCGCCGGCGACCTGCGTGGCGAACTTGTTGCCGAAGTCGGCGTTCGGCGTGATGGTGAGGTCGAGGTCGATCCCCATCCGCTGGTCGAGCCCCTGCCAGTACGGGTTGCTGCCCTTCGAGGGCGGCACGGGCGAGTTCGTCGGCACGCTGCCGTGCACGGTCGAGCCGTCGCCGGGCTTGCCGTCGGTGGGCACGAGCGACGCCGGGATCTTCCGGAAGGCGCTCGGCATGAGGGCGCTCGTCTTCGGGAACGCCGGCTCCGGCCCGCCGGCCCACGGCACGTAGTCCGGCAGCGTGACCGCCTGGTTGATCGCCTTGACGTCGGTCGAGCGGGTCACGGTGGAGCAGCTGGCCAGGAGGCCCGTGGCTGCGACCCCGAGACTGCCCGCGATGAGCGCGCGGCGGGTGATTCCGTTGTTCGTCACGCTGGTCAGCCCTTCACCGCACCGGTCAGGACACCCTTGGCGAAGTGCCGCTGCAGGAACGGGTAGACGATGAGGATCGGCACGATCGAGACGACGAGGATCGCCATCTGGATCGAGGCCTGGGGTGGGAGGGCATCGGCGGACGCCCCGAGGTCGGCGCCGCCGAGCTGCGCGTTGTTGATCACGTAGGTGCGGAGCACCAGCTGCAGGGGCCACTTCGCGGTGTCGTTGATGTAGAGCAGCGCGTTGAAGAACGCGTTCCAGTACCCGACGGCGTAGAACAGGCCGATGACGGCGAGGACGGCCTTCGACAGCGGCAGCACGATCCGCCAGAACACCGCGAAGTCCCCGGCGCCGTCGATGCGTGCCGACTCGAGGAGCTCCTGCGGGATCGCCATGAAGAACGACCGCATCACGATGACGTTGAAGGCGCTCAGGGCGGTGGGCAGGATGAGCGCCCAGTACGAGTCGAGCAGCCCGAACTGCTTGACGACGAGGTAGTTCGGGATGAGGCCGGGCGCGAACAGCAGGCTGACGAGCACGAGGCCGAGCACGGCGCCCGACCCGTAGGAGCCCGGACGGCTGAGGGCGTAGGCGAGCATCGCGCTCACGAACAGGCTGATGAGCGTGCCGACGGTGGTGATGCCGATGCTCACGACCAGGGCCCGGGTGACGACCCCGCCGGCGAAGATGCTCTCGTAGGCGCTGAGGTCGAAGCCCTTCGGCCACATCACGAACCCGCCGGCGTCGTTCACCTGGCTGGTGGGTGCGAGGCTCGTCGACACGATGCCGACGAACGGCAGGATCACCACGAGGCAGATCACGAGCAGGACCGCTCCGGTGAGCAGCCGTCCGGGCAGCGGAGCCGCGTCCGGGCCACCGCGCTTGCGCTTCTTCGCCCGTGGGACGGTCACGGTGTGCGTGGCGGTCATCGCGACTCCTTCCGGTAGACGCCCGCTTCGCCGAAGACGTGCGCGAGCTTGTTGGCGCCGAGCACGAGCAGCACGCCCACGACGCCCTTGACGAGTCCGACGGCCGCGGCGACACCCCACTGCCCACCGAGCACGCCGTTGTTGTAGACGTAGGTGTCGAGGACCTCGCTGGCGGCACGACCGACGGCCTGCTGCTGCAGGATGATCTGCTCGAAGCCGACGGTGAGCGAGTCGCCGAGCCGCAGGATGAGCAGCAGGATGATGATGCCGCGCATGCCGGGCAGGGTGACGTGCCACAGCTGGCGCCAGCGCGAGGCGCCGTCCATCTTCGCCGCCTCGTACAGGCTGGCGTCGATCGAGCTGAGGACGGCGAGGAACAGGATCGTCGCCCAGCCGGTGTCCTTCCAGATCACCTGGCTGGTGAGCAGGGCGATGAACCCGTCGGGGTTGCCGAGGAAGTCGATCGCGTCGCCGCCGGCGGCACGGATCGCGTTGTTCACGAGCCCGGAGCCGCCGAGGATCTGCTGGAACACCGCGACGACGATCACCCACGACAGGAAGTGCGGCAGGTACAGGATCGACTGCACGACGCCCTTGATCCGCTCGGACAGCAGCGAGTTGAGCATGAGCGCCAGGATGATCGGTGCGGGGAACACGAACACGACCTGCACGAGGGTGATCACGAGGGTGTTCCGGAGCGCGCCGAGGAACTCGCCGTTGCCGTCGAACACCACCGAGAAGTTCTCGAACCCGACCCAGGGGCTGCGGCCGAGCGGCACGAACGGCAGGTACTCCTGGAATGCGATGAGGTTCCCGAGCAGCGGCAGGTAGTGGAACCCGAGCAGCAGGGCGACTCCCGGCAGGCCCATCAGCAGCAGCACCCGGTCGCGGCGGATCCGCTGCCACGTGCTCCGTCGGCGGAGCCCGGGGTCGGGTGGTGGTGCGGTGTGCGCGGTGGTCGTCGCGCGGACGTCGAGCTTCGTCACTCGGTGGCCTCCTCCGTTGGATTCCTGCAGCGACCCTGGCGTGCGGAGTTACAACGTGGCAATCCGTTGCCAAACGTTTCCATCGTTGTAACGCTCCAGTGAGCGCACACCCGCGGCCCCGCACGACGACTCCGCCGGAGACCTGCCGCGCTACGCTCGTCCCGATGCGCGCAACCGTGCGGGACGTGGCCACCCTCGCCGGGGTGTCGCCGAAGACCGTCTCCAACGTCATCAACGGCGGCGTGGTGGTGCGCCCGGAGACCCGCGAGCGCGTCGAACGGGCCGTCGCCGAACTCGACTACGTGCCGAACCTGTCCGCCCGCGGGCTGCGGAACGGCCGCTCCGGTGCGATCGCCCTGACCCTTCCCGAGATGGCCAGCGCCTACTCCGCCGAACTCGCGCAGTGGTTCGTCGAACTCGCCCGCGAGCGCGGATGGGTCGTCCAGCTCGACCAGACCGGCAACGACCCGGCCCGCGAGCGCGACCTCGTCTCACGAGCCCGCGCCCACCTCGTCGACGGCCTCGTGCTCAACCCGGTGTCGCTCAGCGCGAGCGTCCTGGCCTCGACCGAGGGGCTCCCACCGACCGTCGTGATCGGTGAGGTCGAACCCGAGCACGTCGACCAGGTGCACGTCGACAGCCGGGCCGCCGCCGAGCAGGTCACCGCCTACCTGGTGTCCCGGGGCCACCGCCGGATCGCGGTCGCCGGTGCCGCCCGGGCGTCCGAGCCCACCGCCACCAGTGAGCTGCGGGAGCGCGGGTACCTCGCCGCACTCGCCACCGCCGGGATCGAACCGGACCCCGCACTGCGGGTGCCGCTGCCGTCCTGGACGACGAGTTCGGCAGCGACGGCGTTCGCGGCCTGGCTCGACGAGCACCCCCTGCCCGACGCCGTGTTCGCCTTCACGGACTCGATCGCCTTCGGCGTGCTGCACGTCCTGGCCGCCCGAGGTGTCCGCGTCCCCGAGGACGTCAGCGTCATCGGGTTCGACGACATCGACGGAGCGGCGTACTCGATCCCCGCGCTCAGCACGGTGTCGTTCGACCGGCGGGCGTTCGCGACGGCAGCACTCGACCTGCTGACCCGACGGATCAAGGACCGGAGCCTGCCGCCCGAGACCGTGGTGGTGCCGCACCGCATCGTCGAGCGCGCGAGCGTCGCCGACCGCTGATCGGTGGTCGCTGATCGGTGGTCGCTGATCGCTGATCGTTGATCGGCGTACGCTCCGCGGCATGACCAGCGAAGACGCCTCGATGCCGACGCTCGCCGCGACCGTCCTGCAGTCCCCGGAGCCGATCGCCCTCGCCCGGTTCTACGGCGCCCTGACCGGGTGGACCGTGTACGAGGACGACCCGACCTGGGCCCGCATCCGCCCCGCCGAGGGCCCCGGTCTGTCCGTGCAGTACGAGCCCGAGTACGTCGCGCCGACCTGGCCCGGCACCGCCGATGCCCCCGGCATGCAGCTGCACCTCGACTTCCAGGTGGAGGACCTGCCGGCAGCCGTCGCCCGCGCCGAGGAGCTCGGTGCCACACAGGCCGCGTTCCAACCGCAGGACGACGTCCGGGTGCTGCTCGACCCGGACGGGCACCCGTTCTGCCTGTTCCTGCCCGGGGCCTGAGACAGGTTGGCCGCGCCCCGGGGTTCCACAACACGCCGGGTGATCGCCGCCGAGGTTCCGAACTGCGGCGATCCGAGCGCCGACATGCCGAGATTTCGGAACCTCGGGGACGAGACGGGACGGGGACGAGACGGGGACGGGCGCGCCTCAGGCCGGGTCGGCGGCCGCCAGGACCGCGGCGCGCGTGCGGGCGTCACCGAGGATCCGGAAGTGCCCGCCCACCGGCAGCCGCACGTTCGTCGCCCCGGACAGTTCACTGCCCTCCGGGATGAGCGTGTCGAACACCCCGTAGACCGAGGTGATGCGGGCGTTCGCGTCGAGCTCCCGCGCCAGTCCGGCCAGCACGGGGTCGGCCGCCCGGAACACCCGCAGGTGCCGTACCGGAGCCAGTCGCGCGTAGCCCGACCCGGCGAACGGCGTCGAAACGGCGACCATGCGGTCGATGCGGCCGTGGTCGTCGAGCTGGGTCATCGCGTACTTCCCGATGAGCCCGCCCTTGCTGTGCGCGAGCACGAGCACGTTCCGCAGGTCGTGCTCCTCGAGGTACGCGAACACGTCGCGCGCCGAGTCCGGCACCGGCCGCAGGTTGTGCCGCAGCACCGGCAGCACGTGCACCGGGTGCCCGCGGTCGTGCAGGGCGTCCATGAGCGGCCGCATGAAGTGCCACGTCTCGTAGACGCCGGGGATCACGACGACGGGCTGGCCGTCGCCGGTCCGGTAGTCGTCAGCGGTGGTGGGCCCGAGGCTCCGCACCTGCCACGAGATCGCGTACCACCAGTCGAGTGCGGCCCACCTCGCGCGTCGCACCAGCGGGATGCCGGGAGGCACGGGCCGGCCCGTGCGCGCCGGCTCCGTGCGGTACGTGGTCGGGTCCGTCTCCAGCTCATCGCGCACGAACCGAGGGTACGCGGCGGTTCGCAGCACTGCGTCAGGCTCGTCATCGGCTGCACATAGGGGCGCGGTGTGCACTGCCTTCCATGAGCGACACCACTCCCACGAACGGCCACGAGCCGGGCGACGCCGCCCGCACTCCCTCGGCAGCGGCACCGGCCGGCTGGGGTTCGGCCCCGACCCCGACCTCCACGGCGACCCTCGACGCACCCGCACCCGCACCGAACCAGTACGCCCAGCAGCCCTACCGGTCGGACGCCGGATCCTGGAACGCCGGCGACCCGAACGGCGCCACCCCGTGGTACGGCGCCTCGGCCCCGACGAGCCGGAAGAGCACACCGAAGCCGCCGTGGTTCTGGCCCGTCCTGGCTGCGATCGTCGGACTCGCAGCACTGCTCGTCGGCGGTGGCATCGGCTTCGCCATCGGGCATGCGATCGGTGGGGACCAGTCCCAGTCGACGACGCAGGTGCCCGGCACGAACGGCGGGACGAACCAGTTCCCGGGCAACGGCACCGGGCAGCTCCCCGGGTACGGATCCGGCAGCGGCACGGACGGCAGCAGCGACAGCGGCACCGGCAGCTGATCCGCAGTACGCTCCGGCCATGCGCAAGGTCACCGCAGGGCTGTTCACGTCGGTCGACGGCGTGGTGCAGGACCCGTACGAGTTCCAGTACGACAGCTTCGACGACGAGCTCGGGGCCGGGATGGGCGCGTTCATGGCCCGCACCGACACCGTCCTGCTCGGCAGGAACAGCTACCTCGAGTGGTCCGAGTGGTGGCCGGCGCACCCCGACGACCCGTTCGGACAGTGGATCAACCCGATCGAGAAGTACGTGGCCTCCACGACGCTCGACGACGACCTGACGTGGCAGAACACCACCAGGATCGCGGGCGACCTCGACACCTTCGTCCGCGAGCTCAAGGAACGCGACGGCGCCGACATCGCGGTGTGCGGCAGCGTGAGCGTCGTCCGGCACCTGCTGTTCGCTGGGCTCCTGGACGAGCTCCAACTGATGGTGCACCCGGCGATCGCCGGCGCCGGCCGGAAGCTCTTCGAGCCGACCGACCCGGCCACGCGCCTGCGGCTGGTCGACAGCACCGTGACGAGCAAGGGGAACGTCGTGAGCACCTACGCACGGCTCGACGCCTGACGGAGCCGACCCGGGCCTCCCGGTCGGCAGTGGACGGGAGCGGTCCACAGCGCGCGTACCCTCGTGGGTGACCACCTCACGAACCGAAGAAAGCCGGATCAGCATGCCCCAGGACACCCGCCCGCACGTCGTCATCGTCGGCGGTGGATTCGCCGGTGTCGCTGCCATGCGCGAGCTGGCGGACGCTCCCGTCCGGGTGACGCTCGTCGACCGGCACGTCTACAACATGTTCCAGCCCCTCATGTACCAGGTGGCGACGGGCGGGCTGAACGCCGGCGACGTGACGTACTTCCTGCGCAGCCTGCGCGCCAAGCAGGACAACGCCGAGTTCCGGCACGGCTTGCTCACCGGCATCCGGACCGACGAACGCATCGCCGAGATGTCCGACGGCGAGCACCTGCACTACGACTACCTGGTGCTGGCGAACGGCGTGAACACGAGTTACTTCGGCACCCCGGGCGCCTACGAGTACGCGTACTCGATGTACTCCCGCTCGCAGGCCCTGCGGATCCGCGACGAGCTGTTCACCCGCTTGGAGGAAGCCGCGGCGAACCAGGGCCCCGACGAGATCAAGATCGTCATCGTCGGCGGCGGCGCGACCGGCGTCGAGATGGCCGGCGCGCTCGCGGAGCTCCGCGACCAGGCACTCGAGGGGGCGTACCCCGAGCTGGACAAGGGCGCCATCACCATCACCCTCGTGCACCGCAGCGGCGAACTGCTCAAGCCGTTCGCCCCGCGCCTGCGCCGGTACGCGGCCAAGGTCCTGCGGAAGCGCGGCGTCGTCCTCCGGCTGAACACCGGCGTCTCCGAGGTCAAGGCCGACGGCGTGATGACGGCCGACGGCAAGTTCATCCCCGCCTCGCAGGTCATCTGGGCCACCGGCGTCGCCGCCCACAAGGAGGTCTCGGGCTGGGGCCTGCCGCAGACCAGCGGCGGACGCATCCAGGTCGGCGACGACCTGCGCGTCAACGGCGCTGAGCGGATCTTCTCGGCCGGCGACATCGCGGCGCAGTCCGATGCCCTCGCGCAGCTGGCCCAGCCGGCGCTGCAGGGTGGACGGCACGTCGCGAAGCAGATCAAGCGTCTGCTCGAGGGCAAGCCCACCGAGCACTTCAAGTACTTCGACAAGGGCACGATGGCGACCATCGGCACGAACGCCGCGGTCGCCCAGCTGCGGGGTGGCATCACGCTCGTCGGTCCGGTCGCGTGGCTGGCGTGGGTGGCGGTGCACATCGCGTCGCTGCTCGGCAACGGCAACCGGCTGTCGACGCTGTCGCACTTCTTCGTCCGCTACCTGTGGTTCATGCGGAAGCGTGCCATCCCGATCGTCGGCGACGTCCGGCCCGTGCGCCCGAACGGCGACCGCGAGCCGGAGCCGTGGCAGATGCAGAAGTCCGAGTAGTCGGCGCCGACGCGCTCGCGCGTCGCGCGTCGCTTCGCGGTTCGCTTCGTGAGTAGAAATGGTCGGGTCCGGTGACTGAACCCGACCATTTCTGCTCACCATCCGCGGGTGCTCCGCGCCGCCTAGGCGACCCGCACGCCGGAGTAGGCGCCAGCGGCGATGTCCTCGAGCAGCCCAGGGCCGGTGGGCTCCCACCCGAGGAGCTCGCGGGTGGCGTCGGACGTGGCGGACATCTCCATGCCGAAGAACCGGCCGATGAACCCGAAGTGCGCGTCCGCGTCCGCCGGGTCGATCGAGGTCACCGGCAGCCCGAGGACCTCGCCGATGGCCTCGGCGATCGCCCGGGTCGGGATCGCGGTCTCGGCGACGGCGTGCATCCGAGTGCCGGCCGGCGCCTGCTCCAGACCGAGGCGGACGAGCCGGGCGGCGTCGGTGACGTGCACGGCGGACCAGCTGTTCGTGCCCTCGCCCACGTAGCCCGACTCGCCTCGCTCCTGAGCGGCGCCGACGATCGCGGCGATGAAGCCGTGGTCACCGGTGCCGTGCGTGGTGGGGCTGAACCGGGCAGCGATCGTGCGTACCCCCTGGCCGACGAAGTCGAAGCCGCGGTTCTCGCTGCCGCCGCGCATGCTGTCCGGGCCGACGAACGGGTTGGCGTCCGCTTCGGTCGAGGGGCGGCCTTGGGCGAGCCCGGCGACGCCCGACGCGAGGACGAACGGGCGGTCGGTGCCGACGAGCGCTGCACCGATGGTCTCGACGGCGGCCCGCTCGCTGGCGTTCGTGGCGGCAGCGTTCGCCCAGTCGTGCTTGTTGGCGAGGTGCAGGACGCCCTCGGCCTCGGAAGCGCCCCGGCGGATGACGTCGAGGTCGTCGAGGTCACCGCGAAGGACGGCGACGCCCTTCGCCTCGAGCGCGGTGGCCGACGCGTCGGAACGCGCGAGCCCGGTGACGGTGTGTCCGGCGGCGAGCAGGTCGTCGACGGTGTGGGAGCCGATCCAGCCGGAGGCCCCGGTGACGAACACGTGCATGAGTGGTCCTTTCGCAGGTGTCCACGGCGGTGATGTCATGAACTGACATCACCGTAGCACTCGATGTCAGCCGCTGTCATCAAGGTGTCCTGTTCAGTAGACTCTGTGCATGGCTCGATGGCAACCCGGAACGAGGGAACGACTGCAGGCGGTCGCGCTGCAGCTCTTCGCGTCCGAGGGCTACGACGGCACCACGGTCGCGCGGATCGCCGCCGAGGCCCAGGTCACCGAGCGCACCTTCTTCCGGCACTTCGCGGACAAGCGCGAGGTCCTGTTCGCCGGCCAGGACGACTTCCTCGCGATGTTCGTCGACCCGATCACGGCCGCCCCGGCCGACGCGGCGCCATTCGACCTGGTCGGACGCGCCCTCGACGCCGCCGCCGGGTTCTTCCCCGAGGACCGCCGGTCGTGGTCGCGGGCACGGCAGACGATCATCGACGCGAACGCGGCGCTCGGCGAACGGGAGCTCGGCAAGCTCGCCACCCTGAAGGCACGCCTGGGCGAGGTCATGCGCGAGCGCGGCGTCCCCGAACCGGCGGCGACGATGGCCGCCGAGACCGCCGTGACGGTGTTCCACCTGTCCTTCGCCCAGTGGATCGCTCCGGGTGAGGACCGCCCCTTCGCTGCGATCGTGCACGAACGACTCGACGCCCTGGCGACGCTGGTGCACCCCGGGCGTTGAGACGGCTCTTACCTGCCGCGCGCATCATGTGACGATCCGGTCACGACGCGTCCCGCTGCCGTGGCCTCGCGATCGCGCAGGAGGTGCCCGTGACGACCGACGTGCTGTCGCCCGAGCTGGTCCGCACGACGACCGCGCCCGGCCACGCGACGACCGCGCGGGGCCGGACCGACGGCGACCCGACGGGCCGGACGCCACCGCCCCCGCTCACCCACCGTGCACCGGCCCTCGACGGACTCCGGACCCTCGCGATCCTCGCCGTCGTCCTGTACCACCTGCACGTCCCGCAGTTCGAGGGCGGCTTCATCGGCGTGACGGTGTTCTTCGTACTGTCCGGCTTCCTCATCACCACGCTGCTGCTCGGTGAACGCCGACGAACCGGTCGTGTCCGGCTCGGCTCGTTCTGGCTCAAGCGCCTGCTCCGGCTCTACCCCGCGCTGCTCGTGTTCGTCGCGGTGGGTCTGCTGCTGTGGAACTGGGTCGGTGACTACAAGGGCGCGTCGTTCTCGGCGGGCGAGGCCGGTGTCATCGCCCTGACCTACACCGGCAACCTCTTCCGCGCGTTCTGGGACACCACGCAGGGTGTGTTCGCGCACACGTGGAGCCTGTCCATGGAGGAGCAGTTCTACCTGGTCTGGCCACCGGTGCTCGTGCTGCTCGCGGCGCTGCGGGCCCGACGACGTTGGCTGCTGACGGGCCTCGGCGTCCTGGTCGTCGGAGCGTCGGCGGCGTCGTGGGCGAGCTACCGGACCCCCAGCGGCGGTGCCACACCGGACGTGTACTTCTCGCCGGTGCTCGGCGTCGTGCCGCTCGCGATCGGGTGCGCGCTCGCGCTGCTGCTCGACGACGAACGGGTACGCGTCCGGGCAGCCGGGGTCGCCGGACACGTCGCGACCTGGACCGGCCTCGGGCTCCTGGCGGGTGTGCTGCTCTGGATCGACGACGACTGGACCCAGCACGCCTGGACCTTCGGCGTCGTCCTGCCGGTCACCGGGGTGATCTCGGCGGTGCTCATCGGTGGCCTGGTGTCGGTGCGCTCGCCCGTCGCCACCGCGCTGAGCTGGACCCCGGTGGCGTGGTTCGGACGACGGGTGTCGTACTCGGCCTACCTGTGGCACCCGCTCGTCATCGCGCTGCTCGGCACGTTCGCGATCGGCGCGTGGGGCACGGTCGGTCTGGTCGGCATCGTGCTGCTCGTGTCGATCGGTGCCGCCTACGCGGTCGAGGTCCCCGTGGAGCGGCTCCGTCGCCGGCTGCGCACGAGCAGTGCAGCTGTGCGCGGCTCGACCGCCCGACCGTAGGCTCGGCCCGTGACCACGGAGCGCACCGACGTCCTCGTCGTCGGCGGTGGTCCCGTCGGCCTCTTCCTCGCCGCGCTGCTGGCCGCGCGGGGCATCGCCGTGCAGGTGTGGGAGCGTCGCCCCGGTCCACCCGAGGGGTCGCGCGCCATCGGCATCCACCCGCCGTCCCTCGATGCCTTCGCCGCGATCGGGCTCGACGTCCCGGTGCTCGCCGAGGCCACCCTCGTGCGCACCGGCGTCGCGCGGAGCCGCGGGCGGACGCTCGGCACGCTGACCTTCGACCGCGCCTCGGACACCCACCCGTACGTCGCGACGCTCGACCAGCACCGCACCGAGTCCCTGCTGCGGGACCGGCTGGCCGCTGCCGATGGGGCAGCGCTGCGCACCGGGACGACGGTGACCGCCCTGTCCCGGCACCGTGACCACGTCGACGCGGTCGGCACCGGCCCGGACGGCGATGTGGTCGCCGTGCGCGCCGCCTTCGTGGTCGGGGCCGACGGCGCACGGAGCGTCGTCCGTGATCTGCTCGGCATCGGCACCACCGGACGCGACTACCCCGACCGCTACGTGATGGGCGACTTCGCCGACCCCGAGGGCGCCGACGCCCGGACCGCGGCCCTGGTGGACGTCGGCCCCGGAGGCGTCGTCGAGTCCTTCCCCCTGCCGCACGGTCGGCGCCGGTACGTCGCCCTCGTACCGGACTCGCTGGCGTTCGCCCCGAGCGGCGCGACCCCCGACCCGGAGACGGCGGCACGACTGGCCGCGATCGTCGCCGCACGCACCGGCGTCGTCCCGGATCCGTCCTCCTGCACGATGCTCAGCGGCTTCCGAGTGCGGCGCCGCGTCGCCGACCGCGTCGGGGTCGGCCGGGTCGTGCTCGTCGGCGATGCCGCCCACGAGATCAGCCCGATCGGCGGGCAGGGCATGAACCTCGGCTGGCTCGACGCGGCCGAGCTCGCGCCGTTGCTCGCCGGTGCGGTCCGGACCGGCGTGGCCGGACCGTGGCCCGGCTACGCCGCCCGCCGCCAGGCTGCCGCCCGACGTGCGGCCCGGCAGGCCGAGGCGAACATGGGCCTCGGTCGTCCGCTCGGTGCCGTCTCGACCACCGGACGGGAGGCGCTGCTCCGGACGGTCCTGTCGCTGCCGACCGCGCACGGCCTGGCCCGGCTCTACGCCATGCGCTGGGCCTGACGGCTCGCGTCGGCGCGCGGCTGGCTCGCGTCAGGCGACGAGTCGCGCCCCGGCGAACCCGAGCTCGACGACGAGCACCAGGGACGACGCGATGACGAGCCGGAACAGGGTGCGCGATGCCCGTCCCGCCAGCACCAGCCGGACCCCCACCACGGCGAGCGCCAGCACGACGACCGCTCCGACCACGGCCAGTACGACCCCGCCGCCGCGGACCGGGTCGTCACCGAGCACCTGTCCGCCGAGCACCAGGCCGGCCGCGACGACGAGCGACCCGAACGCGACGATCCCGGCTCCCCGGAGCCCGAGGCGGTGCGGGAACCCGCGGACCCCGGTGGCGGCGTCGTCGACCAGGTCGGGCAGGACGTTCGTGCAGTGGATCGCGACGCCGAACACCGCGCCGGTGGCGATCGCCCACCACGCCGGCCACAGCTGCTCGGGACCGGCGGACACCGCGACCACGGGCAGCAGCCCGAACGCGACGACGAACGGCACGACCGACCACACGGTGCGCTTCAGCCCGGCGTCGTAGGCCCACCCGGCGGCGACGAGCACCAGGTGCGCGACAGCGGCGACGGGCCCGAGGAACAGCGAGAGGACCACGGCGACTGCGGCCGTCACGAACGCCGCCGTGCGGACCGTCTCCACCGCGATGAGTCCGCGGGCGACGGGCTTGTCGCTCCGGCCGACGGCACGGTCGCGGTCGGCGTCGATCCAGTCGTTCGCCAGGCCGATCGACAGCTGCCCGGCGACCACCGTCAGCGCGACCAGGACCACGAGCCACACGGGGTGTTCGACGGCCGCGGCGATGACGGCGGCGAGCACCGTGACGGTGACCGTCGGGCCGGGGTGGGACGAGGCGAACAGCAGTCGCACCACTTTGGGGTCCCGGCCGGAGGTCACCCGGCCAGCGTACGGGCGGGGCGTGCCGGACGACGCAGACTCCGGCGGCCGAGCACCCCCGAGGCCAGCGCGATGCCGAGCAGCACGACCAGTCCACCGACCGGTTCGTTCCACCGCACGCGCTCACCGAGCACGAGCACGCCGAGCGCCACGCCGACCACCGGCGTCAGGTAGGTGACCGTCGACGCCCGACCGGCGCCCCACGCCTGGACCAGGCGCGTGTTCCACGCGTAGGCCAGCCCTGTGCCGACGCAACCGAGCGCGACCATCGCGGCCACGATCCTCCCGTCCAGCTGTACCGGGCCGGTGGCGATGGCGGGCGCGACCAGCAGGAGCATCCCCGAGGCGAGCGTGAGCTGCACCGTCGCGATCGTGACCGGGTCGTACGCGCTGCCCACCGCCACGCGCCGCAGGTAGGCGAGCCCGATGCCGTACGAGGCGGTCATGCCGAGCAACGCGACCTGCCCCGGGACGCTCGCCAGGACGGCCGGGTCACCGAGCAGGTCCCACGGACCGACGAGCACCAGCACCCCGACGATGCCGACCACGATCCCGGCCACCTGCCGGCCCCGCAGCCGTTCGGAGGGCACGAGCACCGCGAGCGCCGCCAGCGTCATGATCGGGGTCGTCGCGTTGTAGATGCTCGCGAGCCCGGACGGCACGGTCTGCTCGGCCCACGCCATCAGCGACGACGGCAGGGCGTTCAGGAAGAACGCGACGACCGCCAGGTGCGCCCACACGCGGGGCTCCCGCGGCCAGCGCCGACGGGTCGCGAGCAACAGCACGACGAGCGTCACGCCGCCCAGGACGGTCCGCACGGTGGCGACCTGCTGCGGTGCGAGTCCGTCGAGGCCGATCTTCGCGAAGAGGAAGCTCGAGCCCCAGGTGAGGGCGACGAGACCGTAGAGGAGGGCGTTCATGTGGCCTAGTGTCGAACCACCAACGCCCATGCGGCAAACGCATGGGGTTCATGCCGACATGAGGAGCACGCATGACCGTCTCGGTCCCCCAGCTCCGTGCGTTCGTCGCCACGCTCGACGCCGGGTCGTTCACGTCCGCGGCCTCCGTCCTCGGCGTCGGCCAGTCGGCCGTCTCGCACGCCGTCGCCGGGCTCGAGCGGGAGGTCGGCGGGCCGGTCGTCCGGCGCGGCGCGGTCGCCGTCCCGACCCCCCTGGGCGACCGCCTGCTCGCCCACGCCCGCAGCGTGCTCGCCTCGGTCGACGCCCTGGAGGCAGTGGTCCGGCCCGCCACGGCGCGCGGCACCGTGCGACTCGCGGCCGTCCCCACCGTCTGCCAGGGCCTGCTGCCGCGGCTCCGCGAGCTGTGGGCGGTGACGTTGCCCGACGTCGATGTGCAGGTCTACGAGGGCGACGACGACGAGATGCCCGAGTGGCTCGAGAGCGGCACGGTGGACGCTGCCGTGCTCGTCGACCCCGCGCCGGTGCCGACTGGGGGCGTCGTCGTCGCCCGGGACGAGATGGCCGCGGTCGTCCGCCGCGACCACCCGCTCGCCGAGCTGCCCGCGCTCACGCTCGACGACCTGCACGAGGACGGCCTGGTCGCGGGCGGCGGCGGGTGCGAGTACCAGATCCAGAAGTTGCACGAGCTCGACGGACGCCCCTTCCGGTACGCCCACCGCGTGCGGGAGATGAGCACCATGTTCGGGATGATCGAACGGGGCGAGGGCGTCTCGATCGTGCCGACGCTCGGCCGGGTGATGCTGCCGCCGGACCTCGTGATGGTGCCGATGGCCCGGCGACTCGAGCGGACCCTGGTGCTGAGCGGCCCGTCGTCGCGCGAGTGGCACCCGCTGGCGAGGGCGCTGGTCGACGCGGTCTGACGGGTTGCACTTGCAAGTGCAACCCCGGTACCGTTGAGCCAGTTGCCCACCAACGGACGCGAGACGGAGACCCGATGCGCCAGACGACGACACCACGGCCCCTCCGCGTCGACGAGGTCGCTCGCGCCGAGGCCGTCGACATCGTCGAGCGCGCCGGCGATCGACAGGTCGCGACCGTCGAGCTCCACCTCGACGACGGCACGGAAGTCGTGCTCCCGGAGCGACTCGGGGGCTTCGTCGCGAACCTCGTCCGCAGCATGGCCGACGGGGCTGGCATCTCGACGAGCATCCTCCCCGACGAGATGACGACGACCGTCGCCGCCGACGTCATCGGGATCTCCCGACCCACCTTGATGAAGGCCATCGGCCGAGGTGAGATCGCCGCACACACCGTCGGGACCCACCACCGGCTCCGGCGCGCGGACGTCCTCGCAGCCCGAGACACACGACGGGTCGCCCGCGCAGCGGCAGCTCGCGAACTGCTCGAGTCCGGTGAGGCCTTCGACTGACACCCGATCGCACTAGGCTTGATATGTGATGCTTCAGCGGGTCTTCGTCGATGCGAACGTCTTCTGCAGCCGAACGTTGCGAGACTGGACGTGCCTGCTCCGACTGCACACGGACGGGATGTTCCAGCTCCACACGACCGAGGACGTGCTGGCCGAGACCACGCACACCCTCCGTCGACTGCACCCCGACCTCCCCGGGTCAGCTGTCTCCCGACTGCGAGCGGCGATCCTCGACTCGATCGACGAGCTCGTCGACGACTTCGACGCCACGGTCGAGTACCACGGAACCGATCCCGACGACCGGCACGTGCACGCCGCCGCGATCGCCTGCAGGGCGCACGTCCTCCTCACGCAGGACCGTGGTCTCCGCGCGACGGATGCAGCGATGTACGAGGTGTACCGCTGTGACGAGTTCTTCAGCCTGGTCGACGACTCGGCGCCGTGGATCGTGCGCGACGTCGTGCGCGAGCAGGCGCGGTACTGGTCCAGCCGTCCCCGCGGCGCACGGAAGAGCCTGCCCGGGGCGCTCCGTGACGCCGATTGCCCGACGTTCGCCGGGCGGGTGGAACGACATCTGCGGTTCCTCGCTGGATGACCGTGCGCTGAACGGACGACGAGGACCCCTCGGCAGGATGGACCGATGGCCGAGACGCACGTGAAGACCTTCACCACCCCGGACGAAGCGGCAGCCGAAGCCGCCGGCCTCGGCTGGCTCGCCGAGGCCGAAGACGCTGGCGGCACCAGGATCGCGCGGGTGTTGGACCGGCCGGCCCCGACCGTGCTCGACCTCGAGCTGATCACCGACGGCTCCCCCACCGCCGCACAGGCCGAGCGCTTCGGACGCTCCCTCGCGCGCACCCACGCCGCCGGCGCCGACCACTGGGGCGCACCGCCCGCCGGCTGGACGACGGGCTCCGCGCTCCGGATGGGACGCTCCCGCACCCCGTTCGTCGACGCCGCGCACGCACCGGCCACCTGGGGTGAGTTCTTCGCCGAGTACCGGATCCGCGACTTCGTCCGCCGCATCGTCGACGCCGGCGGGTTCGACCACGCCCAGGCGGCCGTGTTCGAGCGGGTCGCCGACCGGTTGCAGGACGGCACGCTCGGGTCGCCGCAGCCCGCACTCGTCGGGGACCGTCCTGCACGGCTGCACGGCGACCTGTGGGCCGGCAACGTGCTCTGGCCGACGGACGCGTCCGAACCGACCGGCGCCGTGCTCATCGACCCCATCGCGCACGGCGGGCACGCCGAGACCGACCTGGCACTGCTCGGGCTGTTCGGGCTGCCCCGGCTCGAGACGGTGCTCGCCGCCTACGACCGGGAGTCACGGCTGGCCGACGGCTGGCAGGAGCGCGTCGAGCTCCACCAGCTCGCGCCGCTGCTGCTGCACGTGTTCCTGTTCGGCGGGTCCTACACGGGGGCGGCCCTGCACGCGGCGCAGCGGTACGCCTGACCTCGCACGGTGCGAGGGGCGCGGCCGAACGGTGCGAGGTTCCGCACCCCGTGCGACCCCGCGTGCCTCGCACCGAGTGCGGAACCTCGCACCACGGCAGACTGCCCCTCGCACGGTGCGCCGCGCCGGCCGCGCCCGACGTTCCTTAGGCCGCGCACAGCCGGCGCAGTGCCGCGCTCGGGGAACGCCCCCGATGCTCATCGACATGACCACGTACCCGATACCCGTGACCGATCGAAAGGCCTCCGCGCTGACCGACGCGCAGGATCGGCGTCGCAAGCCGCTCGCCCGCCTGTTCCTCGGCGAGCGCGAGGACGCCCGCTGGCTCCGGCCGGCGTTCTGGGCGCTCCTCGCCGTGACCGCCGTGGTGTACCTCTGGGACCTCAGCGTCTCGGGGTACGCCAACAGCTTCTACGCCGCCGCCGTGCAGGCCGGCACGAAGTCGTGGGAGGCGTTCTTCTTCGGCTCCCTCGACTCGTCGAACTTCATCACGGTCGACAAACCCCCGGCGTCGCTCTGGGTGATGGTGTTGTCCGCGCGGCTGTTCGGCTTCTCGAGCTTCAGCCTGCTGCTCCCGCAGGCGCTCATGGCCGTGGGCTCGGTCGCACTGGTGTGGGGCACGGTCCGCCGCACCCTCGCCCGCGTCGGCACCACCACCGCGAACGTGGGCGCGCTGCTCGCCGGCTTCGTCGTCGCGGCCACGCCGGCGGCGGCCCTGATGTTCCGCTTCGACAACCCGGACGCGATGCTCGTGTTCCTGATGACCGCCGGCGCGTACTGCACCGTGCGGGCGCTGCCGCGAGGCAGCTGGAAGTGGATTGCACTGGCCGGGGTCGCCCTCGGCTTCGCGTTCCTGACGAAGATGCTGCAGGGGCTGCTCGTCCTGCCGGCCTTCGGCCTCGTCTACCTGTTCGCCGCCCGCACCACCTGGGGCAAGCGCGTCATCGGGCTGCTCATCGCCGCGGGGTCCCTCGTGGTGTCGGCCGGCTGGTGGGTCGTCGCCGTGTGGCTGTGGCCGGCCGAATCCCGCCCGTACATCGGCGGTTCGACGAACAACACCGTCCTCGACCTGGTGTTCGGCTACAACGGCCTCGGTCGGATCTTCGGCGGATCGGGCAACGGCGGCGGAGGCGGCGGCATGACCGGCGGCACCGCGGGTGGCTCCTTCGGTGGCTCGACGGGCCTGAACCGGCTGTTCTCGTCCGAGATGGGGCTCGAGATCTCGTGGCTCCTGCCCGCAGCGCTCATCGCACTGGTGGTCGGTCTGGTCGTCGTCGGACGCCGTCACCTGGCCGACCCGGCCCGCGCCGGACTCGTCCTGTGGGGCGGCTGGCTCCTGGTCACCGGCCTGGTGTTCTCGTACATGTCCGGCACGATCCACCCGTACTACACGGTCGCGTTGGCACCGGCGATCGCCGGGCTCGTCGGCACCGGTGGCGCACTGCTCTGGCACGCACGAGCGCGGTTCGTCGGCCGGCTCGGCCTGGCCGCGATGATCGGCATCACCGCCTTCTGGGGCTGGTGCCTCCTCAACGAGAACCCGACGTGGCTGCCCTGGCTCCGCTGGGTGATGCTGGCCGGCGGGCTGCTGTCCGCAGCGCTCGTGGTGATCGGCAGTGTCCCGTCGCTCCGCAAGCTGGTCACGGTCGGCGTCCTCGCCGGCACCCTGTTCGGGCTGTCCGGCACCACCGCCTACGCCCTCGCCACGACGACCGTCGCGCACTCCGGTTCGATCCCGAGCGTCGGTCCGGCGGGCAGCAGCTCCGTTGGGATGGGCGGCGGCACCGGTGGCTTCCCGGGAGGCACGGGCGGACCGGGTGGGTCGACCTCCGGCTCCGACGACGGCGGCTCCGACAGCACGTCCGACTCCCAGCAGGGTCCCGGCGGGACCCCGCCGGAGGGCGCGTCCGGCGAGGCGCCGGAGATGCCGGACGGCACGTCCGGCACGGCACCGGGCAGTGGCCAGGACGGCACGGACGACGCGACCTCCGAGGGTGGGTCGGGGACGGGCCTCCAGACCGGGGGTGGTGGCGAAGGTGCGTCGACCTCGTCGGCCCTGCAGAAGCTGCTCGAGGCGTCCGACGCGAAGTGGGCGGCCGCCGTCAACGGATCGCAGTCGGCCGCGCAGCTCGAACTCGACACCGACACCGCCGTCATGGCGATCGGTGGCTGGTCGAGCGACCCGGCACCCACGCTCGCGCAGTTCAAGGCGTACGTCGCCGACGGGGACATCGGGTACTACGTCTCCTCCGGCTCCGGTGGCGGTGGCATGGGCGGCGGTTCGGCCACCGCCTCGGCGATCCAGGAGTGGGTCGCGGCGAACTACGAGTCGACGACGGTCGGCGGGCAGACCGTCTACGACCTGAGCACCGCCAAGTGATCGACGACGAGGGCGCGGTGGATAGGCTCGCGGACGTGACCGGCCAACCGCTGCAGCGCACCGACGGCACCCCCGTCCGCGCCCTCGTCGTCGACGACGAGCACGCCCTGGCCGACGCCGTCGCCCTCGCGTTCGAGGGGGACGGCTGGGCCGTGCGGGCGGTGCACCGAGGACGCGACGTCCTGTTCGCCGCGCGGGAGTTCCAACCCGACGTCATCGTCCTCGACGTGATGCTGCCGGACATCGACGGGTTCGAGGTGCTCGAGCGGCTCCGCGACTCCCGCGACGCCGTCCGTGTGCTCTTCCTCACCGCGCGCGACGCCCCCGAGGACCGGCTCGCCGGACTCACCGGCGGCGGGGACGACTACCTGACGAAGCCCTTCGGCATCGACGAGCTGCTCGTCCGAGCTCGGATCCTCGCACGGACCTCCGCTCGGGTCGCAGCGGTGGGCGGGAGCGCCGAGGTGGTGGTCGGTGACCTCCGCCTCGACGAGGACGCCCGCGCCGTCAGCCGTGCCGGCGAACCGATCGAGCTCACACCGACCGAGTACGAGCTGCTGCGGCACCTGGCGCGGAACGCCAACCGGGTGCTCTCGCGGGAACAGCTGCTCGCGGGCGTCTGGGGCATGGACTTCGGGTCGTCGTCGAACCTGGTCGACATGTACGTGTCGTACCTGCGGAAGAAGCTCGACGCCGGACGCGAGCCGATGCTGCAGACCGTGCGCGGGGCTGGGTACGTCCTCCGGCCGGCGACGTGAGCCGATCGACGAAGGCGATCCGCACCCGTCCGACCCGCGCCGGACGGGTGCCGTCGTTGCGGTGGCGGGTCGTGGCTGCCGTCGCGCTCCTGCTCGTCGCGACGAACGTCGTCGTCGGAGCGGTGACCGTCGTCGCGTTCCGGGGGTACCTGGTCGACCGCCTCGACGCGGAGCTGTCGACGGCGGCGAACCGGACCGTCGGTGGCCGGGACGGCGCGGACGCACCCACCGGCCCGCCGCCCGGGTCGTCGTCGGGATCGTCGTCGGACCGTCCGGATCCGGACAACGCCTTCATCGGGGCACCCGGGCAGTCCGCCGGCACCGTCGTCGCGATCGTCCGCGACGGATCCGTGGTGCTCGGCGGGTACACCGACAGCGACGGCGACCAGCACGGGCTGTCGTCGGCGCAACGGCAGACGCTCACCGCGGTCGACAGCGGCGCCGACCCGGCGACGATCGACCTCGGCTCGCTCGGCACCTACCGGGTGCAGGCGGTCGGGGACGACGGCGACGTGTTCGTCACCGCACTCCCCCTCGGCGACCTGAACGCCGCCATCGCCCGCCTGTTGCTCGTCATCGGGATCGTCACGGTGCTGGGCCTCGTCGTCGCAGCGTGGGCCCTCGCACTGCTCGTGCGGCGGTCCCTCCGACCGCTCGAACGCGTCGCCGCGGTCGCCTCCGGGGTGACCGACCTCGACCTCGAACGCGGCGACACCGACATCCCGGTGCGGGTCGCCGACGCCGACCTCACCGCGAACCGCGAGGTCGGGCAGGTCGGCACCGCACTGAATCGGCTGCTCGGGCACGTCGCCCGAGCCCTGACGGTGCGCCGGGACGCCGAGGCCGGCATGCGGACCTTCGTCGCCGACGCCTCGCACGAGCTGCGGACGCCGATCGCGACCGTCCGGGCCTACGCCGAGCTGACCGCGCGCTCGTCGGACCTCGACGCGATCCACCGGAACGTCGACCGGATCGGCCGGGAGGCCGTGCGGATGGGCGACCTCGTCGAGGAACTCCTGCTGCTCGCACGGCTCGACGCGACGGCCCTGGCGTCCGGGGCTCCGGTGTCCCCGATCGTGCGCGAACCCGTCGACCTGACCTCGATCGTGGTCGAGGCGACGATGGACGCCCGGGCCACCGCGCCCGGGCACCGGTGGACCCTGCAGATCGTCGACGACCACCCGCTGACCGTGACGGGCGACGCGGAGCAGCTGCGCCGCGTCGTGAC
Organism: Curtobacterium sp. PhB78; assembly: GCF_003751685.1. Taxonomy (NCBI): domain Bacteria; kingdom Bacillati; phylum Actinomycetota; class Actinomycetes; order Micrococcales; family Microbacteriaceae; genus Curtobacterium; species Curtobacterium sp. PhB78. Next base: position 127,483 of record NZ_RKIA01000001.1, on the reverse strand, counting down.
GAACCTGCTCGCGAACGCCCGGACGCACACCCCGACCGGCACCGCGGTGGTGGTGTCGTTGCAGCGGATGGGGCCGTCCGGTGCTGGTGCGGCCGCTCGCCTCGTCGTGGCCAACGACGGGCCGCCGATCCCGGCGGACGCACTGCCGACCCTGTTCGACCGGTTCACCCGGGGTGAGGCCTCGCGGACCCGTGCGCAGGGACAGGGGACGAGCGGCCTCGGGCTGGCGATCGTGCAGGCCGTGGTGTCGGCGCACGGCGGGAGCGTGCGGGTGGCCTCCGGCCCCGGTCGGACGGCGTTCACGGTGGACCTGCCGGACGTGGTGCCTGTGCCCGCTTCGTGACGTCCGCCTCGCCCGCTTCGTGAGCAGAAATGGTCGAGTCCTCTGGCGCGACTCGACCATTGCTGCTCACGAAGGACGCCGACCCCGACGGCGACGCATACTGGTCGCATGACGAAGGAGTACGGCGAGCTGCCGGGGCGCCCGGACCCGTCGGAACTCGTGGTCGAAGTGCCCGCGTTCGAAGACGATCGTCCGCAGCCCGAACCTGCACCGCCGGCGGCCGCACCGGAGCTCGTCGCAGCGACCGAGTTCGCCCGGAGTTCCCACGCGCCGCCGACGATCCGCCGAACCCAGGTCCGCGCAGGGATGTGGATCGCGGGCGTGCCGATCGCGGTCCTCGCGGTCATCGCGATCGTGCAGATCCTGCTGCAACCCTGACGGTACCCGCGTGCTCGTTGCGGGTCAGTCGTCACGGACGTCGACGTCTGATCCGCAGAACTCGCCGGGAAAGCGCAAGACCCGAGCGCCCAACCGTCCGGATGGGGCCCGCGCCAGAGGATGGCACGCGCCCGGCGCAACCGTCCGCATCATCAGACGATCGTCCAACGTCCGGGCCGAACGCGTGCAACCCGGCACCCGGCGACGCAGGCTGGGTCCTGTCCGAGCTGGACGACCCACACGGGTCACCACCGCAGAGATGGGAACACGATCATGAACTCGTTCAAGCGCAAGTCCGTCAAGCTCCTCGCCGGCACCGCACTCGGTGGCGCCGTCATCGCCGGGGCGTTCGTCGCGGCACCGGCACAGGCCGCCGAGCCCGCACCGAGCACCTCGGCCTCCGTCGGCGGCAACGTCAACGTGAACCTCGACCCGGTCGCGATCGTCAACGCGATCAAGGACGCCGTGAACGACCAGAGCGACCGCGGCGGCGCCGTGCAGGCCGCGCTCGACGTCGGCTACTGGAACGCGGGCAACCCCGACCGCCTCACCGTCGCGGTGGTCAACAAGAACCAGGACATCACGGTGTCCGGCGACGTCGCGGACGCGCAGTCGATCGACATCAAGGGCGGCAACTACGTCATCTACTGGTTCAAGGGCCCCGGCTCGATCACGAACAACGGTGACGGTGGCTGGCTGAACTGGGGTGCGTTCGGCAACATCGAACGCATCGACAACGTCATCCACGTGAACGGCGGCTGATCCGCCGACGCCGCACCGACGCCCCCGGGGACCACGGTCTCAGGGGGCGTCGTCGTGTGTGGCGGGACGCTCGGCGGCGGGCTCGATCGCCGGGGGCCAGGTCCGTGCTGCACCGCGGACCTCGCGCCGTGCACGGATCCACCCCTTCACGAAGGCGACCGACACCAGCGCCGTCCGGTTCGGCGCCTTCCACGACTTCATCAGCCGTCCGAGGTGCCACGCGACGGCCTGGCGGCTGTAGGCCGTCTCCTTCGCGATCTCGTCGTTGGAGAGCCCCTGCGCGGCGAGCGCGAGCATCTGCTCCTCGGTCTCGTCGAGGCCAGGCGCACGGGCGACGAGGTCGATCTCCCCGGTGGTGACCGCCGCCGCGGACTCGCCCGCCGATCGCCGTCGCTGCTCGGCCCAGGCCTCGGCCCAGCACGAGCCGAGTTCGTGGGCGACGAGCGAGGCGCGGCTCATCGCGAGCATCGTCCGGCCGGCGTGGTCGAGCGTGACGGCGTGGTCGCGGGTGGCCGTGTGCATGACGAGGGCGAAGACCCTGATCGCCGGCAGGGCCCCACGGAGCACGACCGACACGTCGACGCGGGGGTCCTCGGCGCTCGCGGCCGCCACCGCGCGCAGCTGGGCGAGGCACTCGCGGTCGACGGGTTCACCGCGCTCGACGGCACGCAGCGCGGCGGGGAGCACGAGCGGGACGATCTCGGCGTACCGGCGTCGCAGCCAGTCGTGGCCGTCCGGTCGGATGCCGTGCAGCGGAGGCGTGAGCAGGAGCTCCTCGAACTCCGGACACCGCTCGTCGAGCGCCAGGCCGAGCCGCTCCCCCGGGAGCAGCACCGCCGATCGGTGTGCGTCGTCGCGCTCGGTCGTCATCGTCCGTCGACCGTATCCGCGCGACACCTGTCGTGTTCGGCCGTGACGTGAACGGTCGCCGAACGCCGTTCTTACCGGGAGCACAGCGCACTGCCTCGGTCCGCATGTGCCCGCTGCCGAGCATGAGCGGCATGACGGAGACGAACCAGACCCTCGACATCGACATCGTCGTCCCCTGCTACAACGAGCAGGACACGCTCGCGGCCCACGTGCGACGCCTGCACACGTTCTGCCGGACGTCGTTGCACCACTCTTGGCGGATCACGATCGCCGACAACGCCTCGACCGACGACACCGCGCGGATCGCCGACGACCTGGCCGCCATGCTGCCCGGCGTGCACGCGGTCCACCTGCACGAGAAGGGTCGCGGGCGGGCACTCAAGGCCGTGTGGGGTGCATCTCCGGCGACCGTGCTCGTGTACGTCGACGAGGACCTGTCGACGGACCTCGCGGCACTCGAGCCGCTCGTGGCGCCGCTGCTCTCCGGGCACTCCGACCTGGCGATCGGCACGCGGTTGGCGGACTCGTCGCGGGTGGTTCGGGGTAGCAAGCGCGAGTTCATCTCCCGCTCGTACAACCTGCTGCTCCGCACGACGATGGGGGTGTCGTTCTCGGACGCGCAGTGCGGGTTCAAGGCCGTCACGAAACGGGCGGCCGACCAGTTGCTGCCGCTGTGCGAGGACGACGCGTGGTTCTTCGACACCGAGATGCTCGTCCTGGCCGAGCACGCGGGGCTGCGCATCCACGAGGTCCCGGTGGACTGGGTCGACGACGTGAACTCGTCGGTGCAGATCGCCTCGACGGCCACCGAGGATCTGAAGGGCATGTGGCGCGTCTCGCGGGGCATCGCCAGCGGGCGGGTGCCGGTGGGTGCCGTGTACGAGACCATCGGCCGCCGTCCGTTCACGCCACCGCACGTCGGGTTCCTCGGGCAGGTGCTGCGCTTCGGCGCCATCGGGGTGCTGTCGACCGTCGCGTTCGCGGTGCTGTACGCGCTGTTCCGTCCGGCGATCGGGGCGCAGACCGCGGACTTCCTGGCCCTGCTGCTGACGGCGATCGGCAACACCGCGCTCAACCGGCGGTTCACGTTCGGTGTGCGGGGGCGTGCCGGAGCCGGGCGACATCACGTGCAGGGACTGGTGGTGTTCGGCATCGCGTGGGCGATCACCTCGGGGTCGCTGGTCGTGCTCCACAGCAGCGTGCCGGGAGCATCGCACGGTGCCGAGATCCTGGTGCTGACGGCCGCCAACCTGGTCGCGACCTGCGTTCGGTTCGTGCTGTTCAAGGCGTGGGTGTTCCGCGGCGGCCGCCGTCGCCCGGAGCTCATCCGCCCCGGCACGACCCCCGCCGCCGACGCCAGCACGGCGGTGACGGAGCCGATCACCGTCGACGAACGGACCGGCGAGCGCGCGGCCTGACACCGTGCGGGGCTGGCCACTCGGTGCGGGGTCGTTCGGCCCGCGCAGCCCGTCGCACCGTGCGGTGCGGCCCATCCCGTGCGAGGTTGCACGCTCCGTGCAGCGCAACAACAGCGCACCGAGCGGGCAACCTCGCACCAGCCGGACAGGCGCGCACGGTGCGACACCATCACACGCCCGGACGCGCGGTGTTGCGTGGGCGGTATACCGCGCCGTAGCATCGCCGTACCGCACCACAACCCCACAGGGCCCGACTGCCAACACCGGTCTGCCCGCGGCGAGCGCTCCATCGATGCAGCCTGGCCGTCCGCTGCCGGCAACGCCCCACTGGACCCGCACACGTGAACCCCACATCTTTCGGTCTCTACGACCCTGCCCGCGAATCGAGCGACTGCGGCGTCGGTTTCATCACCCGACTCGACGGCACGCCCCACCACGACGTCATCCGCAAGGGTGACGAAGCGCTCTGCGCCATCCCCCACCGCGGCGGCAAGTCCGCCGAGGGTGTCGGTGACGGCGCCGGCGTGAGCATCGACCTGTCGGTGGAGTTCTTCAGCGCCATCACCGGCCAGGAGCTCCGCGCCGGACACTTCGGTGTCGCGAACTGCTTCGTGCCGAGCGGCGCAGGTGCGGCGGCGGACGCCGAGCGCGCCCGTGCGCGGCAGACCGTCACGGACGCCATCGAGCAGCAGGGCTTCGAGCTGCTCGTCGTCCGCGACGTCCCGGTGGACCACTCCGTCGCCCGGCCCGAGGCCGAGCAGTACCAGCTGCCGATCGTGCAGTGGGTCTTCCGCGCGCCCGAGCAGTGGGACCGCACCGAGGTCGACGCGGCGGCGAACCGCGCCCTGCTCGCGATCGAGTCGGTGTCCTACGGCGAGGCCGCCGAGCAGCGCGCCGAGCACGCGGCCCTGTACCCGCTGTCGCTCAGCGCCCGGACCCAGATCCTGAAGGGCCGCCTGAACTCGGGCGAGGTCATCGGGTACTTCACGGACCTGCGTGACCCGCGGCACTCGGTGCGGACGCTGTACTTCCACACCCGGTTCTCGACGAACACCGAGCCGCACCCGACGATGGCGCAGCCGTTCCGGCTGATGGCGCACAACGGCGAGCTGAACACCGACCGGAAGAACCGGCTGTCGGACGAGGCGCTGGCGCGTGCCCGCACCCGCAGCATCGTCCGCCCGCCCGGGCAGTCGGACTCGAGCCGCCTCGACCAGACGCTGCAGAGCCGCGTGTTCGACGACGGACTCGAGATCGTCGAGGCCGTGGTCTCGCTCATGCCGCCGGCGTGGGAGAACGACCGCACGCTGACCGCCGACGTGCGGGACATGCTCGAGTACTTCTCGCTGTACGAGGAGAAGAACGACGGCCCCGCCGCCGTGATCTTCAGCGACGGCGACGTGGTCGGCGCGCGCCTGGACCGCCTGGGGCTGCGTCCGCTGCGCACCGTCGAGACCACCGAGTACCTGATGGTGTCGTCCGAGGCCGGTCAGGTCATGTTCGACGCCGACGAGGTCGTGCACCGCGGCCGCATCGAGGCCGGCGGCATGCTCGTCGTCGACCACCGCACCGGTACCCGGATGCGCACGGACGAGGTGCTGCGCATGCTCGCGGCCCGCCGCGACTACGGCACGCTGCTCGACGCCGCGCGTGTGAACCTCGACGACCTGCCCGCTCCGGACTACGAGCGCACGACGACCACCCTGGGCTACGAGGGCGACCTGTCGCTCGCCGGCCGGTACGTGGCGTACTCGCTGAACCAGGAGAGCTTCCGGTTCATGCTCGACCCGATGCTGCAGAACGGCTCGGAGCGGATCTCGGCGATGGGCTACGGCAACGCCATCAACGCCCTGAGCGACACCGAGGGCGGCATGGCGAAGTACTTCTCGCAGCGCTTCGCCCAGGTGACGAACCCGCCGCTCGACTCGATCCGTGAAGCCGACGGCATGAGCATGCGCGTGGCGCTCGGCGCGAAGCCGGACGGCACGGGTTCGACGAGCCGACAGCTCGTCGTGCAGTCGCCGATCCTCGGCCACCTGGACATGGTGCGCCTGCGCGACCAGGACATCGTGCCGCTCGAGCGCTTCGACATGCTCTACGTGCCGGTGCTCGGCGACGAGCAGGCGAACGCGGACGCCGTGCGCGACGCCGTGGACGCCCTGTGCGACGCCGTGGAGCAGTTCGCGGGGACGTCCGGCGGCATCGCCGTGCTGACCGACCGCGAGGTCTCGTCGGCCCGTGCGCCCCTGCCCGTGATCCTGGCCGTGGCCGCCGTGAACCAGCGGCTCATCGAGACCGGGCTGCGCCTGCGGGTGTCCGTCGTCGCCGAGAGCGGTCAGCTGCCGTCGTCACACCACGTGGCGACGGCCCTGGGCTTCGGCGCCTCGGCTGTGTACAGCTTGAGCGCGCGCCTGCGTGCCGAGGAGAAGTACCCCGCCGCGCCGGCCCCCGCCGGTGAGCTCACCGCGACGGACCTCGCGCTGAAGCAGTTCCGCAAGGCCGCCGAGAAGGCGCTGGCGAAGACCATGGGCCGCGTCGGTCTGTGCACCGCCGAGAGCTACATCGGTGGCGCGTTCTTCGAGCCGAACTACCTGGACACCGGCGACGACGTCCTGGCGCGGGTGTTCCCGCACATGCAGGCCCCCGTGGGCGGCGTCGGCTTCGCCCGCATCGCCCAGGCGGCGACGGACTGGCACGAGCGTGCCCGCTCGGTCGCGGCCGAGGGCCAGGTCCCCCTGCTCGGCCTGTTCAAGGAGCGCTCGGACGGTGCCGGCCACTCGTTCGGCGTCGCGAGCGTCCGCGGGTTCGGCGGGATGACCGAGGAGCGTCCGGCCTTCGAGCGCTCCGGCGACTCGGACGCCCTGCGCCTGCTGACGCTCGGTCAGCTCGACGACTCGTTCGGCATCACCGACGCCGCGTACCGCAACACCGGCTACGACCGCCTCAGTGACACCGAGATCGACCAGCACCGGATCACGCCGGGCTACGTCACGTTCCTGCAGACCACGCACGACGAGCGGTCGCGCCGTCCCGCTGCGCTCCGCGACGTGCTCGCCCTGCCCGCGGACGTCACCGGCATCGACACGGCCGAGGACTTCGCGCGCGAGCTGGGTCGGTTCTCGACGACCGGCAACGCCAGCGTCACCGTGCGCGGGCTGTCCGGCTCGCGTCCGACGGACGACCAGGACCTGCCGGGAGGCACGGAGCGGTTCCGCCTCGCCCTCGCGTCCACGGGGACCACGGGTGCACTGCGCCACCAGGCCCTGGCAGACGGCCTCGCGCTGCTCTACCCGGGCCAGGTCGACGTCGACGCCGTCGACGCCACCCAGGTGACGCTCCGCGCCACCGGCGCGGCCGTCGGCCTGCTCGCCCTGCTCGAGAGCGCGCCCGACAGCGTCGAGCTCGACGAGGTCCAGCCGGCGCACGAGATCACCCGGACCCTGGCGTCCGGCGCGATGAGCCACGGCGCCCTCGTCGCCACCGCGCACGAGGCGGTGGCGCACGGCACGAACATGGTCGGCGGCATGTCGAACAGCGGTGAGGGCGGCGAGCACCACTCCCGCTACGGCACCATCCGCGGCTCGCGGATCAAGCAGTTCGCCTCGGGTCGCTTCGGCATCTGGGCGGGCTACCTCGCCGACCCCATGCTCGAGGAACTCGAGATCAAGATCGGTCAGGGCGCGAAGCCCGGCGAGGGCGGTCAGCTGCCCGCGCCGAAGGTCACGGTGGACATCGCCGCGGCCCGTGGTGGCACCCCCGGCGTCGAGCTCATCTCGCCGCCGCCGCACCACGACACGTACTCGATCGAGGACCTGGCGCAGCTCATCCACGACTGCAAGGCCGCCCGTGTCCGGGTGATCGTGAAGCTCGTGTCCTCCGAGGGCATCGGCACCATCGCGGTCGGCGTCGCCAAGGCCGGTGCGGACGTCATCAACGTCGCGGGCAACACCGGTGGCACCGGTGCCGCGGCCGTCACGAGCCTGAAGTACGCGGGACGTTCGGCGGAGATCGGCGTCGCCGAGGTCCACCAGGCCCTCGTCGCGAACGGCCTGCGCTCCAAGGTCACGCTCCGGTGCTCGGGCGCGCACCAGACGGGGTCCGACGTCGTGACGAGCGCCCTGCTCGGCGGCGACAGCTTCGAGTTCGGCACGACCGCGCTCATGATGCTCGGCTGCGTCATGGCGAAGAACTGCAACGTGAAGTGCCCGGCCGGCCTCACCACGAACGCCGAGGCGTTCGAGGGCGACCCGCGTGCCCTCGCGCAGTACCTGCTCAACATCGCCCACGACGTCCGGCAGATCCTCGCTCGCCTCGGTCTGCGCTCGCTGCGCGAGGCACGGGGTCGCACCGACCTGCTGCAGCTCCTCGACCACCCGGCGAGCGTCGGGCGTCTGGACGCCCGCGCCCTGCTCGCGCAGGTGCCGGAGAAGGTCGTGACGGACCCGGAGTACCTGGAGAAGGACTTCCACACCGACGACACACTGCTCGAGCGCATCCGCACGGCGCTGGTCGACCACGCCCAGGAGCACGTGCTCGTGCACGGGGTCCTGCTCGGCAACAGCGACAAGTCCGTCGGCGGCCAGCTCGGCATCGACGTCGAGCGCCTGCTCAACCACGAGTTCGGCGCCGAGGACGTCCAGGGGCTGCCCGCCGTGGCGACCGACGACCGCGGGCGCCGCCGGCTGGTCGACGGTGCGGTCACGATCCGCACCCAGGGGTCGGCCGGGCAGTCGTACGGCGTGTTCAACAACGACGGCATCGTGCTCGAGCACACCGGCACCGCGAACGACGGCGTCGGCAAGAGCCAGAGCGGCGGTCGGATCATCGTCCGTGCGCCCGGCGGCGGCAGCGCCGACCAGGGCGGGAACGTGCTGATCGGCAACTTCGCGCTCTTCGGGGCCACCGGCGGCCGCACCTTCGTCGAGGGCGAGGCCGGAGACCGCTTCGCCGTCCGCAACTCCGGCGCCACGGCCGTGGTCGAGGGCGTCGGCGACTTCGGGTGCGAGTACATGACGGGCGGCGCCGTGTTCAACCTCGGCGCGTTCGGCAAGGGGCTCGGCAACGGCATGTCCGGCGGGTTCCTGTACCAGTACGACCCGTCCGGTCAGGTCGCCCAGCGCGCCAGCACCGACTCGCTCCTCGTGTTCCCCGTCACCGACACCGAGCGCGGCGCGTTCCACGAGGCCGGCGCGCGCCTGCTGCTCGAGTGGCATCTCGAGGCGACCGGGTCGGCGCTGGCCGAGCGGCTGCTCGCCGACTGGGAGACCACCCGGCAGCACGTCTTCGTCGGCATGCCGCGCGCCCTGCTGCTCTCGCAGGACGCCGGCGAGATCCTCGCGGCGGCCACCCGCTCCGAGCTGCTCGACGAGCTCGCGTCCTCGATCGCCACGGACAAGCTCCGTGCGTTCAAGGTCGACTACCGCGACCAGCGCACCGTCCTCGACGGCCGGGCCCCGGCCCTCGGCGACCAGGGCGACGACATGTTCTCGCTGCTGTCGTCGTACACGGTGCTCGGTGTCGCCCAGGACGTCGCCCTCGAGCGCGTCCCCGGTGCGGGTCCGAACGACCCCCGCGTCACCGAAGCGGTGAAGAACCTCGTCCTGACCGAGGACTTCTCGGTGAAGCAGCGCGTCGTGAAGTACCTGCGCGGCACGCTCGACCGGTTCGCGGACGACCAGCTCGCGACGCTCATCGCGATCAAGCGGCTCGACGACTACAAGCGTGCGCTCACGCAGCGGAACAACCGCAGCATGGACGCACCGGGCACCACGGGGTGGATCATGCACCAGAACGCCAAGAACGACGGCCGCGTCCGCGAGGCCCGCTTCGACGAGCTGCTCGCCACCGCGGCGCTCGAGGACATCGCCCGCCGTGCACCCCAGGCGCCGACCGAGGCGGTGTCCGCGTGAGCCTGCTCCCCCCGACCGGATCGCTGATCCCCGTCGACGCACCGTTCTCGGCTGCCCAGGAGTCCTGGCTGGCCGGGTTCATCGCGGGCATCGCCGCCGCCGGCAAGAAGGCGTCCGGCGCCGCCCCCACGACGACGATCGACGTGCTGTTCGGCACGCAGACCGGCAACGCGGAGTTCCTGGCCGACGAGCTCGTCGCCGGGGCGAAGGCCCGCGGGCTCGGTGGCCGTGCCGCTGCACTCGACGCCGTCACCCCGGAGCAGCTCGCCGAGATGACCCACGTGCTCGTCGTCACCTCGACGTACGGCGAGGGCGAGATGCCCGACAACGCCGGCCTGTTCTGGGACGCGGTCCAGGCGTCCACCGTGCCGCGGCTCGAGGGACTGCAGTACGCCGTCCTCGGCCTCGGGGACACCAGCTACGACGAGTTCTGCCAGGCCGGCAAGCTCCTCGACACCCGCTTCGAGCAGCTCGGCGCGACCCGGGTGCACGACCGCGTGGACTGCGACGTCGACTTCGAGGACGCCGCCGCACTCTGGAGCGCCGCCGTGCTCGACCGGCTCGCTGCCGAGGCCGGCGCGACGGGCGCACCCGGCGCGACCACGGGCAGTGGTGCCGACGGCGGTGCCGCCGTGACCGGCGGGGCGGGCGCGGGCCGTGCCTCCCGGCCGGGGTCGCAGTGGAACAAGCGCAACCCGTACCCGTCGCGGCTGGCCGAGAACCGGCTGCTCTCCTCGCCGCGCAGCGCGAAGGAGATCCGGCACTACGAGTTCGACCTCGGCGACTCCGGCATCGAGTACGCCGCCGGCGACGCCCTGGCGGTCGTGCCGGTCAACGACGAGGTCTTCGTCGCGGAGCTGCTCGAGCAGGTCGGCGCGAACGGCGGCGAGTCGTTCGACGGCCGACCGATCACCGAGGTGCTGCGGAGCGACCGCGAGGTCCGCACGCCGTCGAAGGACCTCATCGCGGACCTCGTGCAGCGCGCCCCGGCGAGCGAACTCGCCGCGGTCGTCTCGCACGGCGACAAGCACGAACTGGACCGCTGGCTGTGGGGCCGTGACGTCCTCGACCTGCTGCGTGACGCCGGACCGGCCGCTCCCGGACTCGACGAGCTGCTGCCGAACCTGCGCCCGCTGCAGGCACGCCAGTACTCGATCTCGTCGAGCCCGCTGGCGCACCCGGACCGCATCCACCTGACCATCGCGTCCGTCCGGTACGGCGACCCGCACCGGATGTACGCCGGTGTCGCGTCGACGTTCCTGGCGGACCGGGTCGACCCCGACGGTACGGTCGACGTCTACCTGCAGCCGAACGCGTCGTTCGGCGTGCCGGCCGACGCGTCCGCACCGATGATCATGATCGGTCCGGGCACCGGCATCGCCCCGTTCCGCGGGTTCCTGCACGAGCGGGCCGCGGCCGGTGCGACGGGGCGCAACTGGCTGTTCTTCGGCGACCAGCACCGCGACACCGACTTCGTCTACCAGGACGAGCTCACCGAGCTGCAGGAGCAGGGCGTGCTGAACCGCCTCGACCTGGCGTTCTCACGCGACCAGGCCGAGAAGGTCTACGTGCAGACGCGGATGCGCGAGCAGTCCGCCGAGCTGTTCGCCTGGCTCGAGGACGGCGGCCACGTGTACGTGTGCGGCGACGCCTCGCGGATGGCGAAGGACGTCGAGGCCGCGCTGCTCGACGTCATCCGCACCGGCCGCGGGCGGGACGAGGACGACGCGCTGTCGTACCTGGCCGACCTGCGCCGCACGAAGCGGTACGTCCGCGACGTCTACTGAGCCAGCAGTGCCCGCCCGATCCGGGCAGCAGGACGCCCGGGCAGCAGAACGCCCCGGTAGCGGAACCCGAATCCGACTGCCGGGGCGTCCTGTGGAAGGGTGCCGGTCAGTGAGGCCTGACCGACGAGCCCAGTGGCGTGACGCAAGGACCCGGGTGCGATGACCCGGCTTCCTGGACGACGAGTCTCCTGATCCGGGACTCCCGTCGTGCTCGCCACTCGATCGCCGATGGTTGGTCGGCGCCGGGCGCGCACTGCGTCACGGTCATTCGGGTCCCCCTCCTGCCGCGGTTCGTTGCCATCACCGGCTCCCTGGATGCCGGCCCGAAGGGACGACTCTGATCCGCGGTACAGAAACGCTACGACGATCGGCGGATCTTCGGAACCCGTTGACGGGAATCACTCAGCCGTGCTACCGCTCGGTGTCCCCGAAGCGTCGTCGGCGTCCCCCGGTGCGACCGCTCGCGACCACGCCGAGTCGGCCGCCGTGCTCGTGTCCGGCGGTTCCGGCGTCAGGACGAGCCCCGACCCGGACGTGGCCGAGGCGTAGAGGTCCTCGAGCCAACTGCGGTTGATCGACGGCACCCGGCTGCCGGAGAACTTGAAGTGCAGGCCGACGTTGGGGTTCAACCAGATCGTGCTGCGGCCGTTGCCGTGGACGACGTCGTCCTTCCACGAGAACGCGAACCGGTGATCACGCCGGAGCATGTTCACGATCACGATCTGCAGGTGTGTCATGGCACGGTCGTCGATGCGGAGGTCGAGCGGCTGGCCGTCGTAGATGAGCTGACCCATGGCCCCTTCTACTCCATGGTGCCGGTGTGGTCGAGCGATCTCGCCCAGGTCGTGATCGTGGTGTCGAACCAGACGGCGTCGACGTTCCGCTCCCAGGCGTGCTCGGCGGGCTCGCTGACCGCCAACGTCACGGTGTCGGGGTGCGCGTCGGCGAACTCCCGACTGACGGCGAACGGCACGGTGGTGTCCCCCGACGAGTGGATGAGCAGGGTCGGCGGCAGGCTCCGCGGCGTGTGCAACCAGGAGAGCGCGCGGACGTCCACGGGTGAACGGAGCCCGACGAGACGGCACACGAGCGGCAGCGCCATCGCCCGGAGCGCGGCACCGACGACGAACCCGGGGAGCCCGGCACGACCGGCCTGGGAGCGCACCGTGGTCGCCCAGTCGAGCGCCGGTGACACGAGGACCAGTCCGACGAACCGGTCGCGGTGCGCCGACCGTGCCAGCAGCTCGTGGGTGATCGTCGCGCCCATCGACCACCCCACGATGACGAGCCGTTCGGCCCCGTTCGCGACGGCGTGGTCGAGTGCGGCCTCGACGTCGGGCCACTCACGGGCACCGAGGTGCGAGGCGCGGCCCTGCCAGGGCGCTTCGCCGTCGCCGCGGAACGACGGGACGATCGAGGTCCAGCCGGCCTCGAGTGCCGCCGGCACGGTCCGGAGCGCCGTCACGCGGGTGGTGCGGATGCCGTGCACGTGGACGGCCCAGGTGGCGGCGGGCGCGGCCTCGGGGCCGCCGGGCCGGATGACCCAGGCCGGCGCGGGTCCCACGGGCGTCGCCAGGTCGACCTCCGCCCAGTCGACGTCCATCGCGGCGGGGTCCGGGTGCACGTGCCCGCTCCACCGCACCCGTGTCGACACGTCGCCCGTCGTCCGGACCACCGCACGCCGCACGGTGCCGGCGGCCTCGTCGACGTCGAGCACCGGTCCGACCGTGGTGTGCCCGGTACCGTCGTGCCACAGGCCGTACTCCCCCGGGCGCACGGTGTCGTCGGTGATCGGGAGCCGGATCGAGTCGTCGGTCGTCTCGAGCACCGGGGTCCAGCGGTCGCCGCCGGGCAGCACGATCTTGCCGACGACCTTCCGCACCACGAGCAGGAACGCCGCCGCCAGCACGACGAGCACGCCGAGCACCCACCAGACGATCGTCATCGCATCAGCCTCCGAGACTGCGGGTCAGGGTCAGTTCCGCCGAGCGCACCTGGGCGAGTTCGGCGTCGTCGAGGGTACGGCCCTGCACCTCGGCGTCGCGGATCGCGATGACGAGGTCGTAGGTCCGTGCCTGCACGTCGCCGTCCCGTTCGACGGTACGCAGTTCGTGGCGCCGGGCGATGCGGCGGAGCCGTCGGTGGTGCCGACGGCACGTCACGTCCCGCCACCACCGGCGGAACGTCAGGGACGCCATCGCGACGACGATGAGGACGATGCCCAGGTAGAACGGTGGGTCGAAGCCCAGACGGAGTCCGTCGCGCAGCGGAGCGGGGAACCACCCGAAGTGGTCGGCGGTGAGGGAGAGGAGCTCGTCGATGCTCGCGATGACCACGAGCGACAGGCCCACCCGGAAGACCACGAGCGCGACCGGGTTGCGCAGCACGCCGTACCGGAGCGTCGCGGCGGCGATCACGCCGACACCGACCATGTAGACCGACCCGTAGAGCCACATCGCCGGCTGTTGGATCTCCCGCACGATGAAGTGGAAGTCGGTGCCGCCCCGGTCGCGCACGGCGAAGAACGGGACGGCGAAGGCCACGACCACCACGAGGAGCGCGAGCGGGCTCGCCAACCCCGGCCGTTTCGGCAGGTCGGACGTGCTCGCCCGGAGCATCAGCCAGAAGGCCGCCGTGGCACACACGTTCTGCACCAGGTTGATGAGGTTCGTGCCCCCGAGGGCGCCGTCGAGCACGGTCTGCGGAACGACGCTGCCGAGCGTCAGCAGCCCGAGCGCACCGACGCCGGTCGCACCCCAGGCGGCGCGGCCACGTGGGTTCCGCAGCACGTAGGGCGTGCGGGCGAGGAAGATCAGCGCCGCGCACCAGAAGGCGGCGGCGTGCAGGACGGCCATCAGCCGTAGGCCCGCTCGTCCGCGCTCGCGCTGCCGGCGAGCAGCACGGTCGCCAGCTCGTACGCGAACCGCTCGGCGAAGTGCTCGTCGTCGTCCGAGATGCTCACCAGTCCGGTGTCGCCGTCGAGGGCGCGGCGGCACACGTGCCCGCCCGAGGCGAACTCGGCGATCGAGGTGGTGGTCGGGGCTCCGGCGTCGCCGTGCACGAGGTGTCCGAGCTCGTGCAGGACGCAGTGCATCCGGTACAGCTCGGGGGCGCCGGCCGGCACCAGGACGAGGTTCTCGTGCTCGAACTGCGACACCAGCGCGGTGAGCGGCCCCCAGCTCGGACCGTCGACGTCGACCACGCGGGTCGGCTTGCCGACGAACCGACCGACCCCGGCGACCACGTCCGGGAGCCTCGGCGACGGAGGAAGGGTCGCGACGAGGGCACTGACGGTGTCCGACGCGCTCGAGCCCACTGGCATCGCCCCTTTCGATCTCCGCGGACAGACTACCTGCACGTCCCCCTTGCGCACGAGGGTGGACAGTCGTAACGTACAACCAAATGGTTGTACGAATTGCACTGTCCGACGCCGAGGTCGACCGGGTGTTCCACGCACTGGCCGACGCGACCCGTCGTGACATCGTCCGACGCACGCTCGTCGGGTCCTCGTCCGTCAGTGACCTCGCGGACGCGTACTCGATGTCGTTCGCCGCCGTCCAGAAGCACGTCGCCGTCCTCGAAGGAGCCGGACTCGTGAGCAAGGAAGCACGCGGCCGCACCCGCATCGTGCGCGCCGAACCGGGGCAGCTCGCCCGGGTGCGCGACCTGCTCGACGCCTACGGCGACCTCTGGCGGGGCCGGCTCGACCGCCTCGACACCCTGCTCGACACCGACAAGGAGCAATGATGCCCACCACGTCCGTCCACACCGATCCCGAGGCCCTCGCGCTGACGCTCATCGCCGAGTTCCCCGTCCCGGTCGAGCGCCTCTGGGGCGCCTTCGCCGATCCCCGTCAGCTCGAACGCTTCTGGGGCCCACCCGGCTTCCCCGCCACCTTCACCTCGTTCGACCTGCGGCCCGGCGGCCGCGCCGACTACCGGATGACGTCACCACAGGGCGAGCGGTTCCACGCGGTCTGGCAGGTCACAGCGGTCGACGAGCCACACCGCATCGTGTTCCGCGACCTCTTCACCGACGCCGACGGCGAGGTCGACGACGGGTTGCCGACCAGCGAGACCGTCTTGTCGTTCGAGACCGTCGGAACCGGGTCGCGTGTAACCGTCCAGTCGTCGTTCGGGTCCACCGCCGACCTCGAGACCATGGTGGACATGGGCATGGTCGAGGGCTACGAGCAGGCCTTCGGACAGCTCGACGCCGTCCTCGCCGACCTGCGCGAGTACGCCCTGGGCAACGGCACCGTCACCGAGCTCGTCGACGACACCCACGTCCGCATCACGCGGGCCTTCGCAGCACCACGCCACCTGCTGTGGCGGGCGCACACCGAGCCCGAACTCGTCCGGCAGTGGTTGCTCGGACCGGACGGGTGGGAGATGACGGTGTACGAGAACGACCTGACGCCGGGTGGCACGTTCCGGCAGGCGTGGGCGCCGACGGGTGACACCGAGGGCGAGCCGTTCGGGTTCGAGGGCGAGAACCTCGTCGTGGAACCGGAGCGGCGGATGGTGTCCACCGAGCGTATGACCGGTGCGCCGTTCCCGCCGAACACGAACGACCTGCAGTTCGACGAGGCCGACGGCGTCACCCTCCTGACGCTGCGCATCACCTACCCCGACCGGACGCAGCGCGACATGATCCTGGCCACCGGCATGACCGACGGCATGGAGACCAGCTACCAGCGTCTGGAACGCGAGGTGCTGTCCGCCACGTGACCAGCGGACGGACGGGAGGCCCGTGGCGGGGCCGCCACGGGCCTCCCGTCCGTCACGCGGAAGCGACAGATCCCTGCGAACGTTCCGCACAGATCTGTCGCTTTCGCGGAGAAGTCAGGCCTGCGCGGAGGGGTCAGGCCTGCGCGGTCGCCTCGTAGTGGCGCGCGCCGCCGCGCACCCCGGCGAAGCGGTACGGCCCTGCCGTGACGCGCGGACGCTCGACGTCGTCGCTCGTCGCGGCGCCGGTC
The DNA here is from genome assembly GCF_003751685.1 of Curtobacterium sp. PhB78. NCBI lineage: Bacteria > Bacillati > Actinomycetota > Actinomycetes > Micrococcales > Microbacteriaceae > Curtobacterium > Curtobacterium sp. PhB78. The sequence goes on along the minus strand of NZ_RKIA01000001.1, from coordinate 111,038 downwards.
GCGTGCAGCTCCCGGTACGCGTCCACGGTCAGGGGGACGCGGGCGGACAGGAGCTGCCGGACCCGGCCGACGCGACGGTGCTCACGGTAGGACGGCTGCACGATGCCGGTGAGGAGCTCGCCGACGCTGCCCGAGCCGTAGCTGAACAGGGCGATGCGCTCACCCGCCAGGTCCTCGTCGAGGTCGAGGAGCGCGGCGAGCCCGATCCAGAGCGACGCCGTGTAGGTGTTGCCGGTCTGCTTGTTGTACGTGAAGCCGACGAACAGCTCCGACTCGTCGAACGGCACGCCCACGTGCTGCGTCAGCTTCCGGTGGGCCTTGAGCGCCATCTTCGTGAACGGCTGGTGGTGGACGAAGCGCACGATGTCCTCGTACGCCGGTCCGCCCTGGTCCGCCAGGTCGTCCCAGGCGCCGACGAACGCGTCGACGTAGGCGCTGACGGACAGACGGCCGTCGACCAGCGCGGTGGAGCGGTCGTTCGGACGCCAGAAGTCGTCGACGTCCGCGGTGAAGACGCCGGCGGCCGGCTCGATCTCGATGAGGTCGGGGTCGGCGGACACCAGGATCGCGGCCGCACCGGCACCCTGTGTGGGCTCGGCGGCGGTGTCGACGTCGTAGCGGGCGACGTCGGCGGCGATGACGAGCACGCGCTCGTGCGGTGCCCGGGCGATGATGCCGAGGGCGAGCTGCACGGCGGCCATCCCGCCGTAGCAGGCCTGCTTCAGCTCGACGACGCGGACGTTCTTCGGCAGGCCGAGCAGGCCGTGCACGAAGACGCCGGCGGCCTTGGACTGGTCGACGCCGGACTCGGTGGCGAACAGCACGGTTCGGATGCCGTCGACACCGTGGCGGTCGATGACCTCCTTGGCCGCGGCGGCCCCCATCGTGACGATGTCCTCGTCCGGGGCGGGCACGCTGAAGGCGTCCTGGCCGATGCCGACGTGGTACTTCGCCGGGTCGACGCCGAGGCGCTCGGCCAGGTCGTCGAGCTCGAGCACGTGGTGCCCGGTCGCGATGGCGATGTCGTGGATGCCGATGCGCGTCATGCTGCGCCTCCGGCCGGCTTCGTGCCCCGTCGCTCCATGGCGACGTGGGCGGCCATCAGCTCACCCGGGTTCGTCTGGGCGGCGAGGAGCGAGAGTTCCCCGCACAGCACCGTGGCGGCACACAGGGCGGCGAGCCGACGGGCGTTCGCACCGGGCTCGCGGTCCTCGCGGCAGCCGAGGCGCACCAGGGCGTCCTCGACGACGGGCAGGTCCCCGCCCTTGCCGTTGCCGACCGTGCCGACGATCAGGTGCGGCAGCGACGTGGCGAAGTACAGGTCGCCGTCGCGGTTCTCGGCACTCGTGATGCCCTGCGAACCCTCGACGATGTTCGCGGCGTCCTGCCCGGTGGCCAGGTAGAAGCCGAGCAGCATGTTCGCGTAGTGCGCGTTCGCGGAGCGGAGTGCCCCGGCGATGGTCGAGCCGATGAGGTTCTTCGCGATGTTCAGTTCGACGATGCGTTCGGTGCTCGACCGCAGGCGCTTCTCGACGATCTCGCCGGGGATCACGATCTCGGCGATGGTGTTGCGGCCGCGACCACGGATGCCGTTCACTGCGCTGGCCTTCTTGTCGGTGCAGAAGTTGCCCGAGACGGACACGTAGCGCAGGCCCGGCTGCCACGCCAGGATCGCGGGCAGGAGCTTGTCCGCCGCCTGCGTGACCATGTTGTGGCCGGAGGCGTCACCGGTCGTGAAGGCGAACCGCAGGAACAGCAGGTCACCGACGATCTCGGGGTGCACCTCGATGAGCTTCGCGAACCGGCTCTGCCCGGCGACCAGCGCCTCGAGCTCGTCCTGTCGCGCGAGGATCTGCCCCGCAGCGACGTGCGCCGCAGCGGCACTGGCTGCTCGGACGACGACCGAGCGGGTCATGCGCTCGTCGACGACGGTCGCGACGATGCCGTCGTCGACCATGCGCGAGATGCGGGCGCCGCGGCCGACGGACGGCCAGAGCGGCGACTCGTACGTGGCGAGCGGGACCTCGTGCTCGCCCTGGACCGCGTTGCCGCTGATGCGGATCGGTCCGACCCACTTGGTCGGGATCGGCGTGAGCAGGTCACTCATCGAGGGCTCCTTCTGGTGCTCGCACCGCGACGCTGAGGTGTCTGATGTCGTGCGCCTCCCAGGCGCGGTGTATGCCGGCGGGGTCGATGTCCGCGGGGACGAGTGCGATGCCGCAGTCGCCGCCGCCGGCGCCGGACGGCTTCGCCGCTCCGCCGGCCGCCTCGACGACGTCGCACAGCGTCGCGAGGCGTTCGGTCTCGATCTTCGACCCGACCGAGTCGCCGAGGCGCTGCATGAGCACCCGGGCACGTCGGAGCGCGTCGAGCGTCTGCTCCGCGTCGCCGGTCTGGAGGCCCGTGGTCAGGTCGTCGACACAGCTGCGGCTCTCGTCGAGGAACGCCTGGTACCCGCCGTTGCGGTGCCGACGCACCACACCGACGAGCTTCGTGGTCGAGGCCGGCGAGCCGGTCCAGCCGACCAGGAGCTGCAGGTTCTCGGGGGCCGGCAGCCGCTGGACGTCGAAGCCCGCCCACGCGGCGGCGTCGGTGAGGATGTCGGACACGCGGCGCTCGTCGACGAACGACGCGAGGTGGTCGCGGTCCGGGGCGCTGTAGCGCAGCCATCCACCGAAGGTGCTCGCGGCGAGGTCCCCGCCGGAGGCCCGCGGGTTCACCCGGATGGTGGCGAGCAGGGCGACCTGGAAGCGCTGCCGCTGCGTCAGGCCGATGCCGTAGAAACGGTCGAGGGCACCGACGGTCGCGACGGTCACCGCCGCCGAGGACCCGAGCCCGAACTTCCGGCCGCTGGCGTCGTCGAGCTGGCTCTCGATCCGCAGGTCGTGGAAGCGCGGGGCGATCCCCCGCTCGGCGCGGAGCTTCTCGACGAGGTCGATCGTCGCCATCACGTAGTCGTAGGGGTGGTGCTCGCGGTCCAGGGCGAGGCCGTCCTCGTCGCGCGTCCACGTCAGCGGCAGGTGGCCGTACTCCTCCGAGTGCACGCTGCCCGCACCGTGCGCCTCGGACACGCGTGCCGTGATGGCGCGGTCGAGGGCGATGAGGACGGACGGCTGGCCGGGCTCGACGACGGCGTACTCGCCGGCGACGAACAGCTTGCCGTGGGCGCGGAACTCGATCACTGCACGGACTCCTTCTGGTCGGGGCTGTCGCTCGCTGCGGCGACCCCGATCTCTTCGGAGCGGAGCACCCGAGCGGCAGGTCCGGTGCCGGACTCGATGACGTCGCCGAACGACGCCAGCGCGGTGGCCACGGCGGAGCGGTCCTCGGGCCGGCAGAGCACGACCACGTTCGGGCCGGCGTCGGCGGTGGCGTAGGCCTCGAGCCCGGCGGCGCGGAGTTCGCCCACGGCGTCGAACACGGCGACGCTGCGCGCGTTGAGGTAGCGGATGGGCGGGAAGGCGCCCTCGATCGTGGCGTGCATGCGCAGCGCGTTGCTCTCGGTGATCTCGCCGATGCGCGTGAAGTCGCCGGCTGCGCAGGCGTCGAGCATGTCGCCGACGGTCTCGGTGGTCGACGTGACCCACGCCGGGTAGAACGGCGACGTCGCGATGGTGCGTCGCATCGCCTCGCGCGAACCGATGGGCTTCGGTCCGGCGTCGATCGTCACGACCACCATGGCCATCGGCGGTGCCGGGATCGGCTCGGCGAAGGACCCCTGGTCGTCACCGGCGTGCCACACGGCGACGCCGCCGGGGATCGACCGCGTGGCCGACCCCGAGCCGCGTCGGGCCAGGCGGGACAGGTCGCGCGGGGACAGGTCGAGGCCGTACGCCGCCGAGGCCGCGGTGGCGAGCGCCGCGAACCCCGACGCACTGGACGCCAGCCCGGCACCGGTCGGCACGGTGTTCTCGGACACGACGGAGGCGCGGGCGTCGCTGCCGGCGAGCTCCCGCACGAGGTCGAGGAACTGCTGCACGCGCACCAGGGCGCCGTCCTCGACGACGTGACCGTTCAGCGTGAACCGGTCACGGGCCTCCTGGCCGGCGCCGGACCCGCCGTCCAGCGTGACGGTCGTCGTCGTCGGGAACACGTCGAGACCCATGGAGACGCTGCCCGTGGCGGGCAGCGCGAGCTGCGCGTCCGCCTTGCCCCAGTACTTGACGAGGGCGATGTTGGGGTGCGCGACGGCGGTGGCGGTCATCAAGCGCGGGCTCCGATCGTGGTGGTCCAGGTGGCTGCGGCCCCTGCGCCGCGGAGTGCGGCCGCGATGCGGTCCGCGTGGTCGTCGTCCGCGGCGAGTGCGAGCACGCACCCGCCCCGCCCGCCGCCGGTCAGCTTCGCGCCGAGGGCGTCCGCAGCACGTGCGGCGTCGACGAGCCGGTCCAGGTCGGCACTCGACACGTCGAGTGCGCTGAGCAGGTCGTGCGCGGCGTCCATCGTGGCACCGAGCCCCTGTGCGTCGCCAGCCTCGAGTGTCCCCCGTGCCTGCCGTGCGAGCGCGCCGATCCGGTCGATGACCGCGTCGACGGCGACCGGGTCCTGGTCGTGCCGTTCCCGCACGGCCGCGACCGCCTGCCGGGTGTGGCCGGGGACACCGGTGTCGGCGACGACGAAGGTGAAGCGGGCCCCGAGGGCGACGGGCTCGATGCGGCCACCCTCGAACCAGACCGGCACCGCGGCGACGACACCGCGGGCGTCGAGTCCTGACGGACGGCCGTGGGCGACCCGCTCGCACTCCTGGATGAGGTCGTGGTGGGTCTCGGCGTCGAGGGACTCGCCGAGGGCGTCCGCGACGGCTGCCGTCACGGCGGCGGCGACCGCTGCGCTCGAGCCCATGCCCCGGGCGGTCGGGACCTCGCTCTCGACCCGGACGTGGAAGTGCCGGTCGGTCACCCCGAAGTGCCGCAGCGTCGCGGTGACGGCGGTGACGGTCGGCATCACTGCTGCAGGTGCGAGGTCGAGCGGCCCCGTGTGCACCGTGGACTCGAGGGTGTGCCCGACGACCGTGCCGGTGGCCTCGTCGACGCCGGCGGTGACGGGGCTCACGGTCGCGACGACCCGGGCGTCGAGCACCGGCAGGACGAGTGCGGGTGCGCCGTAGACCACGGCGTGCTCACCGATCAGGATCGTCTTGCCGTGGGACGACGCGGTCCCGGAGCCGGGGGTCGTGGTGGAGTCGAGGTCGCTGCTGGTCATCGTGGGTCACGTCAGCCTAACCGTCCGCGCCGGAGCACGTGTTGGGTTGTGCACAACCGAGTTGCGTGCGATCCTGGTGGCATGCCCGTGACCGACGAGATGGTGTGCTTCTCCCTCTACGCAGCGAGCCGCGCGACCACGCAGGCGTACCGCTCGCTGCTCGAACCCTGGGGACTGACCTACCCGCAGTACCTGGTGCTCGTGACCCTGTGGATCGAGGGTGACCAGACCGTCTCGAGCCTCGGCGACCACCTGCAGCTCGACTCCGGCACCCTGTCGCCCCTGCTCCGCCGCATGGAGCAGTCCGAGCTCGTCCGCCGCGAGCGCCGCAGCGCCGACGAGCGCGTCGTGACGATCACGCTCGGCGACCGCGGCCGCACCATCCGTGCCGACCTCGCGCACATCCCGGCGACGATCGCCGCCGGCATGGGGCTCCCCGACGAGCAGGCCGCCACGGAGCTCATCGCGACCCTGCACCGGCTGACCGAGACGATGCACGCCGCGGCCACGAACGACACCGCCGCGACGCCCGACCGCGCCGCCGCGGACCACTGACCCCACGAAGGAAGGAACACCATGGAAGCCCTCTACACCGCCGAGGCCCTGGCCACCGGCGAAGGCCGCAACGGCCACGTTGCCACGAGCGACGGCACGGTCGAGTTCGACCTCGCCATCCCGAAGGAGATGGGTGGCTCCGGCAACGGCGCCAACCCCGAGCAGCTCTTCGCCGCCGGGTACGCCGCCTGCTTCCACTCCGCACTGCAGGGCGTCGCCCGCAGCCAGAAGGTGAAGATCACCGACTCGTCCGTCGGCGGCCGCGTGCAGATCGGCCCGAACGGCGACGGCGGCTACCAGCTCGCCGTCATGCTCGAGGTCGTCATCCCCGGCCTGGAGCACGACCAGGCCCAGGCACTCGCCGACGCAGCCCACCAGGTCTGCCCGTACTCGAACGCGACCCGCGGCAACATCGACGTCACCATCGTCGTCTCGGAGGACTGACCCATGAGCACCACCACCCCCACCACCATGCGCGCCGTCGTCCACGAGACCTTCGCCGAGCCCGCCGAGGTCCTCGGCGTCCAGGAGCGCCCGGTCCCCACGCCCGGCGCCGGCGAGGTCCTCGTCCGCACGGTCCTCTCCCCCATCCACAACCACGACCTGTGGACCGTCCGCGGCACCTACGGCTTCAAGCCCGAGCTGCCCGCCCCCTCCGGCACCGAGGCGCTCGGCGTCGTCGAGGCCCTGGGCGAGGGCGTCACGAACCTGACGGTCGGCCAGCGCGTCGCCGGCGGTGCCTTCGGCGTCTGGGCCGAGTACTACACCGCGAACGCCGCCGGGCTCGTCCCGGTGCCGGACGCCATGACCGACGAGGCCGCAGCACAGCTCGTCTCGATGCCGTTCAGCGCCATCAGCCTGCTGCACTCACTCGACCTGCACGAGGGCGACTGGCTCATCCAGAACGCCGCGAACGGTGCCGTCGGGCGCATGGTCGCCCAGCTCGGCGCGGCCCGCGGCATCAACGTCATCGGCCTGGTGCGTCGCGCCGCCGGCGTCGAGGAGCTGCGCGAGCAGGGCATCGAGCGCATCGTCGCCACCGACGCGGACGACTGGAAGGACCAGGTCGCCGCGATCACCGGAGGCGCCCCGATCGTCGCCGGTGTCGAGTCCGTCGGTGGCAAGGCCGCTGGCGACATCGCCAGCGTGCTCGGTGAGAACGCCACCCTCGTCGTGTTCGGCGCGATGGCCTCGCCCACGCTCGAGATCCCGTCCGGCAAGGTCATCTTCGGCCAGCTCACCGTGAAGGGCTTCTGGGGCAGCGTCGTCAGCAAGACGATGCCGGCCGAGACGAAGGGCCAGCTCTTCGGCGAGCTCATCACCCGCGTGCTCGACGGCTCGCTGACGCTCCCCGTCGCCGAGACCTTCGCGTTCGAGGACGTCCGCGACGCTGTGCGCGCCTCGGACACCGCCGGCCGCGTCGGCAAGGTGCTCCTGCGCCCGTAGCGCGACCGAACTACGGACGGGCGCGCCCCGCTCAGCGGCAACGCGAAGCGTTGCGCGGGGCGCGCCGACCGAGCCTGCGAGGGAGGACGGTGCCAGCTGGCACCGTCCTCCCTCGCCGTCTGAACGCGCGATCACCGCGCCACGTGCGCGACCTAGCCGCGCGACGCCTTCTGCGGGACCGTGAAGATGTTGCCGGTGGTGACGCCCTCTTCCACCTCTTCGAGGGTGCGGCCGCGGCTCTCCGGCACGAACTTCCAGATGAAGAGCAGCGCGAGCAGACCGACGATGCCGAAGCCGAAGAACGTCCCGGTGATGCCGGTCGCGGCGACGATCGTCGGGAAGTAGAGCCCGAGGAACGCGTTGGCGATCCAGAGGCAGAACACCGAGATGCCCATGCCGAGCGCGCGGATCTGGGTCGGGAAGATCTCCGACAGCACCACCCACACGGCGATGTTGAGGAAGGTCTGCATCGAGCCGACGAACGCGACGACGAGGAACAGGATCACCCACGGGCGGGCCGGGTTGCCCTCGGGCAGCGCGACCGAGGCGATGCCGATCAGGAAGTGGCAGACCGTCGTCAGCGAGAACCCGATGATCAGGGTCGTCCGGCGGTTGATCTTCTCCATGTTGTACAGCGCGATGACGCCACCGACCACGGCGATCACGCCGGGGGCGATGTTGGCGATGAGGGCCGCCGACGCCTGGAAGCCGGACTCGATGAGCACGGTCTGCCCGTAGTACATGATCGAGTTGATCCCGGTCAGCTGCTGGGCCACACCGAGGCCGGCGCCGATGAGCACGATGCGGATGAGCCACTTGTTGCCGAGCAAGGTGCGCCAGCCACTGACCTTCTGGACCTTCTGCTCGAACTCGTTCGTGCGCTTGATGTCGTCGAGTTCGGCGGTCGCACGCTCCGTGGTGCGGACCTGCTGCAGCACCGAGAGGGCTTCGTCGTACCGACCCTTCGACGCGAGCCACCGTGGCGACTCGGGCACCCGCAACATGCCGACGAACAGGGCGATCGCGGGCAGCGCGCAGACGGCGAGCATGACGCGCCAGACCCCGTTGCCCTCACCCCAGATGGTCCCGATGAAGGCGTTCACCACGAAGGCGGCGAGCTGCCCGATCACGATCATGAGTTCGTTGCGGCCGGACAACGAACCGCGGATCTCGTACGGCGCGAGTTCGGCGAGGAACACCGGGACGACGGTGGAGGCACCGCCGACCGCCAGACCGAGCAGGACACGACCGACCACCATCACGCCGAACACCGGGGCGAAGACGCAGATCAGGGTGCCGAAGAAGAACGTCACCGCGAGGGCGATGATCGTCTTGCGACGACCCCAGCCGTCGGCGATCCGGCCACCGAGCATGGCGCCGATCGCGGCACCGAACAGGAGCGAGCTCGTGACGATGCCCTCGGTGAGGTTCGTCAGGCCGAGCTCTTCCTTCATCGGGAGGAGCGCACCGTTGATGACACCGGTGTCGTACCCGAAGAGCAGGCCGCCGAACGTGGCGACCAGGGCCAGGACGCCGAGGCGGCGTCGGTGTGGTCCGGTCCCGATCGGGGGTAGTGCGACAGTCGGGGCTGTCGGCTTGATGTCGACCATTCGGTGACTCCTTCGTCGGTGATCGCGCTTCAGTGCGTGCACCGATGGTAACCCGGATCCATGTCCTGTCAATTGGACATTCTGTCGTCAGGACGATTGGATCGGTCCACATAACGCCTGATCAGGACGGGAGCGGTCCAACGCACTCCGGGTAAGCGTCAGGACTCATCGGGCGCCTGGCTGTCCCCCAGCACGTCACCGAGCGACGCGATGTCCGCGCCGTGGTCGGTGTAGCGCCGGACGGTCCGTCGGGCAGCTGCACTCGCGGCACCGGACAGCGCCGGGTTGCGTCGCGCGGCATCGGCCACCCGGCCCGCGTGCCCCGCGGTCGAGAGCAGGACGTTCGCCAGCGCCCGGGCGTCGCCGCGTTCGGGCACCCCGGTGACCGTCCACGCCGTGCGCACCTGGGCGTCCGGCGTCACACCGCGTCGGGTGCCCATGCGGTGCCAGTCGGACAGGACGCCCTCGGTCCGGGAGGCCGCGCGGTCGGCCTCGCCCGCTCTCCGGCGCGCGGCGTCACGTGCAGCGGACTCGCTCGCGCCCTCGACCGTGTCGTACCGGTCGGTGAGGCCGTCGGCCCGGCGCCGGACACTCTCCGCCCGTTCACGAGCAGCGCCGTCGTCACCGCCTTCTTCTGCGATGCGGGCGGCGTGCGCGGCGGCAGCCGCGGCGAGGATCTCCGAACGCTCCATGGCCTCGACGGTAGCCGTTCCGACCGACACCGGCGACCGCTCAGACGATCGACACGTCCCAGCCGAGGTCGGCGGCCCGGTCACCGAGGACCCGGGCGTTCGCGCCGCACACCGACTCGGTCGACCCGGTCGGGTAGTAGCGACGGATGGCTGCTTCGGGAACGAACCGACCACCGAGCGGATCCGTGGCGGCATCACGCACGCTCCACCACCGATCGGTCGCCTGCGCGATCGCCGTCTCGAGCGGGACCTCCACGGTGACGATGCGCAGCTTCTCGTACCCGGCGTCGTCGAGCTCGGCGAGGAGGTCGTCGAGGTAGTCCACGCTCGACAGGGTGCCGTGCACGACGACGTTCTCGCCGTTGCGGAGGGCGCGGCGGCGCAGCGTGTCGGCAACGGTGGTCGACTCGGCGTGCACGAACCCGGCGATCTCACGGAGCTGCACGGGCCGGTCGTCGGCCAGGCGACGAGCCGTCCACCGGTCCACCAGACCGTCCGCCTGTGCGCGCAGGAGCAGCGGGTCCTTGAAGTCGTCGGCGTCGATCGACCGGTACCCGCACAGCTCCGGCATCCGCTCCAGGGCGGTCGACTTCCCCGACCCGGGCGGCCCGGCCGTCACGACCACCGCGAGCGAGCCGTCGGTGACCGGCGACGGGGTCAGCGCGCGGTGTTCCTCGAGCACGGACTCGTGGAACCGCAGGCGGCTCGCCTCGTACAGGAAGCCGTCCGGCGCGTAGATCGTCCTGGTGCTCGCGCCGGCAGTGTCCGACCAGGGGTTGTCGAGCGAGTCGGCCCGGAGCGCACGGCCCAGCTCGACGGCCACCCGGTCGCGGAGCTTCGTCACCGGGTGCGCTTGCGGGTCTGCCGTTCGGCGATCGCCCGGCGGACGGTCTCGTACTCGACCTCGGACAGGAGGCCGTCCTGGAACGCCGCCGCGAGTTCCTTGGTGGTGCCGGTGGCCGAGGCGGCACCGTCGAACGCCGCACCACGCTTCGGGGTGCGGTGCGTCAACGCCATCGACGACAGCTCGCGCAGCATCGTCTCCGAGTCGATCTGGCCACCCTCGCGCCGGGAGATGACCTCACGCGGAGACGGCCGCTTCGTGGTCAGGGTCCTGCGGGAGAGCCGCCGCGAGACCTCGGGCTGGGAGATCCCGGCGAGCTTCGCGATCTCGCGCTGCGGGACGCCGAGGTCGGCGAGCTTGAAGATCCCGCGCCGCAGTTCCATCTCGGCGTGGTGTTGCTGCTCACGACTGTGCAGGACGTGCTCGACCGCCGCACGGACGGTCGCGGGCGCACTGTCGGTCCGACCGGCCAACGCGCGCACGACGGCTTCGGTGTCGGGTCGACGGGGGTCTGACCCACCGCGTCGCTCGGGGACCACCCTGACGCCCATGACCACCTGCTCTCGTTGATACCGATGGTATCACTCGTCGTGGACGACGGAGGATCCGCGGTACGTCTGCAGACACAGGACGGAGGCGCTGCGTTCGCCCCGGGGACACCGCGCGGTTAGCATCGAGCTGAGGGGGAATCATGAACCGGACGCTCGCGATCGGGGTCGTCGTCGCGGCCACTGTGGCACTGTCGGGGTGCTCGCTGCTGCGCGGGTCGGACCGAGCCCTCCCCGCCCCGTCCACCCCGGCGACGACGCCGACCTCGTCGGCCGACCCGACACCGACGCCGGACGACGACCCGGAGGGTGACCTCCTCGAGTCGTCGGCGCACCCCCGCACGCCGACCCCGGAACCGACCGAGTCGGCGGCTCCGGCTCCGACGCTGACGCCGATCCCCGCCGGGACCGTCCTCGCCCAGGGCGACGTCGCGTCGCCGAAGGGCAGCGTGCACTTCCGGTTCCGCGTGGTCGCGGTCGGCGACGACACGTTCACCGCGCAGTACTCCGGCTTCACCTCGACCCTGCCGGTGCCGGTCGGGGTCGGCCTGTTCGACCTGCCGCGCGCGGTCGGCGACGGCCTGACCTACCCCGGCGTCGGCGACCGGACGCTCGGTGGGCCGACCAGCACGGCAACCGCGGTGGACGTCCCGCTGAGCGGCTCCGGCGTCGACCCGTCGCACCTCACCACGCTCGTGACCTACTCCGCGGCGGCTCCGGGGCAGGAGGCCCCGGTCGAGATCGGGGCCGGCAAGGTGCTCGCGGTGACGACCGTGCGGTGGTCCGTCCCGGCGCGGCAGACGAACGTGCACCCGGAGGACGCCGGCGCCCGGGCGAACGCGACCGGTCCGGTCACCGCGACGACGACCGGCGGGACGCCGCGGTCGTACACGGTCGCGCCGGACGACCTCATCGGAGACGTCGCCGCGCGGTTCGGCATCAGCGTGCGGGCGCTCGTCTGGCTCAACGAGGGCGTGCAGGTGTTCGGGACGGACCAGCACCTCTACGAGGGAACGACGCTCAACCTCGACCCGCTCGCCCGCTGACCGCGGCGGCCACGGCGCCGGCGACCTTTCGCGGTGAGCGACACCTCACGGGCCGCGCCGCGCGTGAACTGTCGCTCAGCGCGAAAACCGCCTCGGGTCCGCCCCGCGGCCAGCGCGACCGGCAGACGGACGGGAGGCCCGTGGCGGATCCGCCACGGGCCTCCCGTCTCGCAGGTGGGTGCGTCGTTACTTGCGCAGCTCCAGGTACTTCGCGATGAGCGCCTTGGTCGAGGCGTCCTGCGCGTCGAGCGCGGCCTGGTCGCCCTCGACGGCGGGCGTGACCTGCAGCGCCAGCTGCTTGCCGAGCTCCACGCCCCACTGGTCGAACGAGTCGATGCCCCAGATCGTGCCCTCGGTGAACACGATGTGCTCGTAGAGCGCGATGAGCTGGCCGAGCACGCTCGGGGTGAGCTCCGGCGCCAGGATCGACGTCGTCGGCTTGTTGCCCGGGAAGGTGCGCGCCGCGACGATCCCCTCGTCGGTGGTGCCCTCGGCCCGGACCTCGTCGGCGCTCTTGCCGAACGCCAGCGCCTTGGTCTGCGCGAAGAAGTTCGCCAGGAACAGCGTGTGCACGTCGGTGCCGGGTGCGACGCCCTTGCCGTCGCCGGTCTCGTCCTTGAGCGGACGGGCCGGGTTCGCGACCGTGATGAAGTCGGCCGGGATCAGGCGGGTGCCCTGGTGGATGAGCTGGTAGAACGCGTGCTGGCCGTTCGTGCCGGGCTCGCCCCAGAAGACCTCGCCGGTCTCGGTGGTGACGGGCGAGCCGTCCCAGCGGACGCGCTTGCCGTTCGACTCCATGGTGAGCTGCTGCAGGTACGCGGCGAAGCGGTGCAGGTACTGCGTGTACGGCAGGACAGCGTGGCTCTGCGCACCGAGGAAGTTCGTGTACCAGACGTTGAGCAGGCCCATCAGGACGGGGACGTTCTGCTCGAGCGGCGTGGTGCGGACGTGCTCGTCGATGGCGTGGAAGCCGGCGAGGAACTGCTCCCAGTTCTCCTGGCCGATCGCGACGATGACGCTCGTGCCGATCGCGGAGTCGACGGAGTAGCGGCCGCCCACCCAGTCCCAGAACCCGAAGGCGTTCTCGGGGTCGATGCCGAAGGCCTCGACCTTGTCGAGCGCGGTGGACACGGCGACGAAGTGCTTCGCGACGGCGTTCTTCTTCTCGTCGTCACCGGCGTCGGTCAGGCCGAGCCGCTCCCACAGCCACTGGCGTGCGAGGCGCGCGTTCGTCAGGGTCTCGAGGGTGCCGAAGGTCTTCGACGCGACGATGAACAGCGTCGTCTCGGGGTCGAGGTCCACGGTCTTCTCGTAGATGTCCGCGGGGTCGATGTTCGACACGAAGCGGGCTTCGAGCCCGGCCTGCACGTAGGGCTTGAGTGCTTCGTAGACCATGACGGGGCCGAGGTCGGACCCACCGATGCCGATGTTGACGACGGTCTCGATGCGCTTGCCGGTGACACCGGTCCACGAGCCGTCACGCACCTGCGACGCGAACGCGTAGACCTTGTCGAGCGTGGCGTGCACATCGGCGTCGACGTCCTGGCCGTCGACGGTCAGCGGCGCCGCCGGGACGAGCCCCTCGGTCGCCTTCGGGCGGCGGAGCGCGGTGTGCAGGACGGCGCGGTCCTCGGTGACGTTGATGTGCTCGCCGGAGAGCATCGCCTGGAAGCGCTCGGCGACGCCGGTGTCCTTCGCGACCTGCAGCAGCGCGGCGAGGACGTCCTCGGTGACGAGGCCCTTCGACAGGTCCACGGTCAGGTCGGCGGCCTGGAACGTGTACTGCTCGGCACGGCCGGGGTCGCTGTCGAACCACCCGCGCAGGTCAGGGGTGAAGTCGGCAGCGATGCTGTCGAGCTTCTTCCAGCCTTCGGTCGATGTGGGGTCGACGGGAGCGGATTCGGTCACTTCGGTCCTCCTGGGATCACGTTCGAGACGTACAGCCCGCAGGTCACCGCACCAGTGCGTCGCGGACCGTCTTCGAGCGTAGTGCCGTCGGCACCGTCGCGCGCACCGCCGGACGGGAGGCACGGGGTGCGTTCGCTGCGCGCGTCACGTCCGGCGGATGGCCGGCCTCAGGGCCGGGGTGCGAAACGCCGCAGCCGCAGGCTGTTCGTCACGACGAACACCGACGAGAACGCCATGGCGGCGCCGGCGAGCACCGGGTTCAGCAGCCCCGCCATCGCGAGCGGGATCGCCGCCACGTTGTACGCGAACGCCCAGAACAGGTTGCCCTTGATGATGCCGAGCGTGGCCCGCGACAGCCGGACGGCGTCGGCGACGACGGTGAGCCGACCGCTCACGACCGTGATGTCACTGGCCGCGATCGCGGCGTCGGTGCCGGCCCCCATCGCGATGCCGAGGTCGGCCGCGGCGAGCGCGGCAGCGTCGTTGACGCCGTCACCGACCATGGCCACGCTCCGTCCCTGGGCCTGCATGGCCCGGACGGCGTCGAGCTTGCCGGCCGGGGTCGCGCGGGCGTGCACTTCGTCGATGCCGACCTGTGCGGCGACGGCGCGTGCGGCGCCGTCGTTGTCGCCGGTGAGCAGGACGGGGTGCAGGCCGAGCGCCACGAAGCGCGCGACCGCGTCGGCTGCCTCGGGCTTCACGGTGTCGCCGACGACCACGACGCCCAGCACGCGGCCGTTCCGCGCGACGACGACCGCGGTGCCCCCGTCGGCCTCGGCGGCGGTGACCGCGGCCGAGGCCTCGTCGGGCACGACGACGGCCCAGGACGCTGCGAGCCAGCGGGTCCCGCCGACGAGCACGACGTCGCCGTCCACGACGGCCTGCACGCCAGCGCCGGGGGTGGAGTCGAACTGTTCTGCGGTCGGGACGTCGAGTTGGCGGGCCGTCGCGGCCCGTACGACCGCACGTGCCACGGGGTGTTCCGATCCGTGCTCGACGGCGGCGGCGAGCCGGAGCACGGCGTCCGCGTCGAGGGTCGCGTCCGTCGAGGTCACGGCGCGAAGGGTCATCTCGCCGGTGGTGACGGTGCCGGTCTTGTCGAGCACGATGGTGTCGACGCCACGGGTCCGTTCGAGCACCTGCGGGCCGCCGATCAGGATGCCGAGCTGGGACCCGCGGCCGGTGCCGACGAGCAGTGCGGTCGGCGTCGCGAGTCCGAGGGCGCACGGGCAGGCGATGATGAGCGTGGCGACGGCCGCGGTGAACGCCGCCGTGACCGAGCCGCCGAGTACGAGCCAGCCGACGAACGCCAGCACGGCGAGCCCGATGACGATCGGCACGAAGACGCCGGAGACCCGGTCGGCCAGGCGTTGGACGTCGGCCTTGCCGGTCTGCGCGTCCTCGACGAGCCGTCCCATCCGGGCGAGCTCGGTGTCGGCGCCGACGCGGGTGACGGCGACCACGAGCCGGCCGCCGACGTTGATCGTCGCGCCGGTCACCCGATCGCCCGGTCCGACCTCGACGGGGACGGATTCACCGGTGACCATGCTGCAGTCGACGGCCGAGGACCCGTCATGCACGAGGCCGTCGCTGGGGATCCGCTCCCCCGGCCGCACGACGACGACGTCCCCGACGACGAGCGCCGACGCGGGCACACGCTGCTCGACGCCGTCGCGCAGCACCGTGGCCTCCTTCGCGCCGAGTTCGAGCAGGGCGCGGAGTGCCGCCCCGGACTGCTTCTTGGCGCGGGCCTCCATGTACCGGCCGGCCAGGATGAACACCGTGACGGCCGCGGCGACCTCGAGGTACAGGTCGGTCGCCTCGGGGTCGGTCGCGATCCACGAGAACGTCATGTGCATGCCGGTGGTGCCGGCGTCGCCGAAGAAGAGCGCGTAGAGGGACCAGCCGAAGGCCGCCAGCACACCCACGCTGACCAGGGTGTCCATGGTCGCGGCACCGTGTCGGGCGTTCACCCACGCGGCACGGTGGAACGGGAGCGCGCCCCACACCGCGACGGGCGCGGCGAGCGTCAGGGCGAGCCACTGCCAGTTCGGGAACTGCAGGACCGGCACCATCGAGAGCAGGACGACCGGCACGGCCAGGACCGTCGACACGACGAGTCGACGGCGCAGCGCACCGGCCGGGTCGTCGGCGTCGTCGTCCGGCGCCGTCGTGTCGGCCGGCGGCGCGGGGACGGTCGCACCGTAGCCCGCGGACTCGACGGCGGCGATGAGGGCAGCGGGGTCGGCGGGGCCGTCCGCGGCGACCTGCACCTGCGCCTTCTCGGTGGCGTAGTTGACGGTGGCGGTGACTCCGGGGAGCTTGCCGAGCTTCCGTTCGATGCGATTCGCGCACGAGGCGCAGGTCATGCCCGTGATGTCGAGCTCGACGATGCCGTCCGTCACGACGGCACGACCTCGTACCCCGCCTCGGCGACCGCGCCGCGGAGCGCATCGGCGTCGACGGGCGCGTCCGAGGTGACGGTCACCGACGAGGCACCGCCGGGGACGAGCGCGACGGCGACGTCGGACACCCCCTCGAGTTCGGTGAGTTCCTCGGTCACGCTCAGCACGCAGTGCTCGCAGGTCATGCCCTCGACGAGCAGCAGTTCGGTGGTCACGGTGTCTCCTCCTGTGGTTCGGGTGCGGGCGGCGGTCACGAGCGCACGAGCCGGGCGATGGCCTGGCTGGCTTCGCGGACCTTCTCGTCCGCGGCGTCGCCACCCTCGGCGACCGCCTCGGCGACGCAGTGCTTGAGGTGGTCCTCGAGCAGCGACAGCGCCACGCGTTCGAGCGCCCGGTTCGCCGCCGAGATCTGGGTGAGGACGTCGATGCAGTACGTCTCGTCCTCGACCATGCGGGCGATGCCGCGCACCTGGCCCTCGGCGCGACGGAGCCGCTTGAGCAGGTCGTCCTTGTCGCCGATGTACCCGACGTGTTCGTGCATGGTGGCCTCCACGGTCCTCAATACGGTACCCCCCTAGGGTATTCCCTCCCATGGACGCGCGGACACGAACGAGGGTATTCACCTCGCCGTGCCGTCGATGTCATGATTTCGACCATGACCGATCCGGCGACGAACGGCTTCCGCAGACTGCGGTTCGCCGACGGCGACGGCTCCGACTACTCGGACATCTTCGAGGCGGAGTACCACGGGTCCGACTTCGCCTCGGAGACGTACGCGACCGACGACGCCCGCTACGAGTACACCGTGGTGGGCGACGACGACCTGACGCTGCGGACCATGCGCGCCGAGGGCGGTCGACGGGGCGGGGTCATCGGGGCGCGGGAGGACCACGTCGTCTTCTGGCTCACCAGGGGCCGGCTCGAGATGCACTTCCCCGACCGCACGCGCGTGGTCGAGCCGGGCAGCCCGTACATCGCGAGTGCGTCCGAGGCGTACCGCTTCGAGTCCGACGGCACCGTCTACAACGGGGTGCACATCGCGGACTCGTTCCTGCGGACCGTCGGGCGCGACCTCGGCTACCGACTGCCGGACGGCCCGCTGCTGTTCGAGCAGCAGGACGAGGTCATCGCCCGCCGCGAGCCGCTGCGCCACCTGATCGGGGAGCTCGGCCCGGCACTCGTGGACGACCGCGTGGTCGGTCCGATGCGGACGGCGCTGAACCGTCGACTGGCGATCGTCGTGCTCGACACCTTCCCGATCCGCAACCGCGGCGACGACGTCCCCGTCGCGAACCGCCTGCGCGACGCGATCCGCTACGTCGAACAGCACGCGGCCGAACGTCCGGCGGTGTCGGACATCGCCGCGGCGTGCGGACTCAGCCAGCGGGGACTGCAGGACGTGTTCGCCCGCACCCTCGACTCCACGCCGCACCGGTTCCTGCGCGAGCACCGGCTCGACCGTGCCCGGAGCGAACTCCTGCGCGCGGGCGACGACCGGGCCCCCGGTGCCGACGGGGTCGCCGTGGTCGCGCGTCGGTGGGGCTTCACCAACCCGGGCCGGTTCGCCACCGCCTACCGCGAGCGGTTCGGCGAGGACCCCGCTGCCACGCTCCGCACGTCGCTGTCCGCACGCCCCGACAGCGGTCGGTCATCGTGGCGCGTCCGCCGCGCGGTGGCGTTCATCGAGCAGCACGCCGACGAGGGCCTCTCCCTGCAGGACATCGCCGACGCCGCCGGGGTCCTGCCGCGACGCCTGCAGCAGCTCTTCCGGGCCGAGCGCGGCGAGTCCCCGATGGCGTGTGCCCGGGCGATCCGCACCGCTGCAGAACGCAACGCGGCGGACGGAACACGCGAAACCGCCTGAGCGGACGGCCAGGGGGTACAGCCACATCCCCGTGTTTCCGCGGATTCCTGGATTTCTGCCGAATCCGAAAAGTCATGTGTGACGAATCTCTGGTGCAGCCCGTCTCATCCGTGAACAGCAACCGCTGGGAACGCCCGGCGGGTCACTCGGAAGGAACGAACCATGGCTGACTCCATCACCACCACCCCGGCAACCACCGCTGCGGCCCGTGCCACCTCGCACGCCGGCTCGAACGGCGGCGTCACCGGCAAGACCGTCATCGACGACACCGTCGTGTCGAAGGTCGCCGGCATCGCGGCGCGCGAGGTCAACGGCGTGCACTCGCTCGGCGGCGGCGCTGCCCGTGCGATCGGCGCCCTCCGCGACGCGATCGGCCAGCGCGACTTCGGTCAGGGCGTCAAGGTCGAGGTCGGCGAGAAGCAGGTCGCCGCGGACATCGTCATCGTCGCCGAGTACCCGGTGTCGCTCCAGCAGGTCGCCGACGGCGTCCGCAGCAGCGTCGCTCGTGCCCTCGAGCAGATCGTCGGCATGGAGGTCGCCGAGGTCAACGTGACCGTCCAGGACGTCTTCATCCCGGGCGACGACGACGACAACGAGAACGACGAGAAGAAGGAAGCGCGAGTCGCATGAGCAACACACTGATCGGTGCCCTCATCGGCGCCGTCCTCGCAGTCGTCGCACTGCAGTTCGGGTTCTGGGGCTTCGTCCTGGTCATCGTCTTCGGTGCGATCGGGGCCCTCGTGGCCGCCCTCGCCACCGGCAAGATCGACCGTGGCGCCCTGACCGACGTGCTCACCGGGCGCCGGAGCTCCCGGTGAACGCCGGCCCGGACGTCGTCCCGGGCCGCGTCGAGATCACCGCTCGTGCACTGACCTCGCTGGCGCGGGCCGTCGCAGCCGAACGGCTCGGCGCCCCCGCCAAGCGGGTCAGGGTCGGTCTCGGAGACGCGGCCGGAGCAATGGCCCTCGACGTCACCGGCCCGATCGCCGCGGGCGACGACCTCGTCGCCCGTTCGGCCCAGGTCGCCGACGAGGTCAAGCGCCGCGTGAGTGAACTCACCGGCCGCCGCGTCGGCAGTGCCCACATCGAACTCACCGGGATCGTGCGCGAGCGCGAGTCCCGAACCCGGTAGGAGACCATCATGAGCAACGGTTCCGTCGAACGACGCATCCGTCGTCGGAGCGTGCACCGCTCCCGCTCGACCGCAGTGGCGGTGGCGCTGGTGGTCCTCGCACTGGTCGCCGCGTGGATCGGCACGGAGTCGGTCCTGCGGGCGATCGGGCGGCCTCCGCTCCTCGCCGACCCGCAGACCGCCGTCGACGCCGCACTGCAGCCCGATGCCGCGTTCGTCACGATCGCCGAGGTCATCGCCGTCGTGCTCGTGGTCCTGGGCATCGTGCTGATCGTCCTGGCCCTGAAGCCGGGTCGCCAGCACCGTTCCGTCGTCCAGCACGACCGTGGCGCCGTCGTCATCGACACCCGCATCGTCGCCTCGACCGCGGCCAACGCCGCCGGCACGGCCGCAGGGGTCCCCGAGGGCAACGCCTCGGCCACCGCCCGCGGTCGCCGCACCGACGTCCGGATCGTGCCCGTCACCGGCATCCCGGTCGACGAGCAGGCCGTGCAGGCAGCCGTCCGCGACCGCCTCAGTGGTCTCGACGAACGATTCGGCCGGAACATCCGCGTCCGCGTCGACGAGAAGGGGACCATCGCATGACCAAGAGCAACCGGACCATGAACCGGATCATCCTCTTCGTCCTCGGCCTCGTCGCCGTCGTCGTCGGTCTCACGATCGGTGCGGGCGTCGTGCCCGCCGTGCAGGACGCGATCAAGCCCACCGTCGACCTGCCGAGCAGCCTGGACGTCCCCGCGTCCTCGCTCTGGATCGTCGCCGCCGCCTGCGCCGTCGTCATCGTGCTCGCCCTGGTCTGGGTGTTCACCCGCGGCGGGGGCGGCACGTCCGTCGCCGTCCGCGAGCGTTCCGGTGAGGACGCCGTCACGGTGAACGTCGCACTCGTCCGCGACGTCGTCGAGCACGAGCTCGCCGGGGTCCGCGACGTCGTCGGCTCCCGGGTCGACACCTACCTGGTGCGGAAGCAGCGTGCCGCTCGCATCCGCGTCGCGGTCCGCCGCGGCGGGGACGCCGTCTCGGTGCTCGACGCCGTCGACCGCGCCGTCGCGGTCCTCGACCGCACGCTCGGCCGCCAGGTGCCCGTCCTGGTCCACCTCACCGGTGGGACCCGTTCGGCGCTCGCGAAGTCGACGCGCGTCCACTGACACCCGTCAGCCGGACGCGACCCCGGGCCTCCCGGCCCACCGAAGACCCACGCAACACCCACCACCGGGCGCACGCCCGACCGATGAAAGGACCCGTCATGGGACTCGACGACAAGATCAAGAACGCTGCTCAGGACCTCGCCGGCAAGGCGAAGGAAGCCGTGGGCAAGGCCCAGAACGACGACTCCAAGGTCGCCGAGGGCCAGAAGGACCAGGCCTCCGCGAGCGTCAAGAAGACCGGCGAGGACGTCAAGGACGTCTTCAAGAACTAGGACGCTCGATGCGTGTCGGGGCACTCGCGACGTCGAGTGCCCCGATGCGTTCCGCGGACCCGAACGAGGAGGAACCATGCAGCACGACCCCCATGCGCACACGCAGGTCACCGAGGTGGCCCTGCCCGCAGAACTGACGGAGCCGCTGCCCGACGACGCGACCCCCGCGATGCTCATCGCGCGAACCGCGGCGGAGACGGCGCTCGGCGTGCCCGGCGTGCACCACCTCGGCGGGACCGTGTCCCGAGCCGCCGACGAAGTGCGGAAGCGGCTCGGCCGCTCCGCCGGGACCGCCGGTGTGCAGGTCGACGACGAGGACGGCACCTTCGCGGTGCAGGTCTCCGTCATCGTGACCTATCCGCAGAACGTCCGCGAGGTCGCCGACGAGGTGAAACGACAGGTCGCTGCAGCAGCCGGCCAGGTCGCATCCGCGCCGACGACCGTGGACGTCCGCGTCCTCGACGTGCACGGGCCGTTCGACGACGAGCCCTCGCCCGTCGAGCGTGCGGCCACCGCCGTCGGCGATGCCGTGCAGGATGCCGCCAAGGCGACGAGCGAGACCACGAAGCGCGTGGCGACGGCGACCGTCGACGCCACGAAGCAGGCGGCCGACGCGACGGCCGAGGCGACCAAGCGTGCCGCCGACGCCACCGCCGACGTCACGAAGCAGGCGGCCGAGGTCACCGCAGACGCCACCAGGCGTGCCGCCGACGCGACGGTCGACACCGCCAAGCGTGCTGCCTCGGCCACCGCTGAGGTCACCAAGCAGGCCGCTGACCAGGCCGCGGATGCCACGAAGCGTGCGGCCGACGTCACCGCGGACGCCGCCGAACAGGCCGTGGACGCGACGACCGCCACCGCCGGACGCGTGCACGAAGCCGCGTCCGACGCGCTCGACCGTGCATCCGAGGGTGCCCGAGACGCCGCTGACACCGCGCGCGACGCGGCCAGCAGCGCACGTGCGGCCGTCGTCGACGAGGACGCTGCCACCCCCGTCGTCGCCTCCGAGACGGCTGCCGACGCAGCGGTGCGTGCCGCCGACTCCGCCGAGGACGCCGCGCAGGACGCCGCCGACGCCGCAGCCGACGCCAGCGAGGCAGCGCGGGCAGCCGCCCGCGACGGCGACCAGCCGACCGACCCGACCACGGACCGACCGTGACCACCGCCTGGTCCGGCGGTCGTCGGCCCCGCACCCGTCGGCCCCGGCCGCGCGGTGTGTGGATCGCCGGTGGCATCGGCGTGGTCCTGGTCGCCGGGGTCCTGCTCGGGGCGTTCCTGCCCCTGGTCGGGTTCCTCGGCGGCGTCACCGCCACCACCGCCGGCCTCGTGCCGTTCCCGTTCGTGCGGGTCACGGTCGTCGCGGTCCTCGGGCTGATCGTCGTGCTGGCGCTCCTCGCCATGGCCCTCACCCGTCGGCACACCACGACGGCGACGATCTCGGTCGTGCTCGCCGTCCTGGTGAGCATCGCCGTCACGATCGTCCCCGTGGTCCTGGTGGCCGTCGGGTCCGCCGACCGCGCCGGGGACGTGTGGCCGATCGTCACCGAGCTCTGGCAACGCTTCACCGGCTGATCCGCCGGCACCTGCACCACCGACCAAGGAGTCCCACCATGCGCAACCGCATCATCGTCATCGGCCTGATCGTCCTGATCGGGTTCTGGTTCGGGTCCCGCGCGAACCGCCCGGTCATCAAGACGTCCAAGGGCGAGACCGTCCGCAAGGCCTGGAACGACCCGCACGCCCGCAAGGCCCGCAAGAAGCTGGGCAAGAAGATCGCCAAGGCCGCCAAGCGGCACAGCTGACGACCTGGAGGCCCGGATCACCTGCGCCGATCGGCGCGCGTGATCCGGGCCCCGCGTCCGCTACCCTCGCGACGTGAAGCGTCTCTCCCCCGGCCAGCGCTGGGTCATCGGTCTCGGCGCGTTCGCGCTCGTCTGTCTCGTCGTCGGCATCATCGCGATCACCGTCGGCGTCGCGAACGGACACGCGATGTGCGGCTCGTCCGAGGACGAGTTCTGGGAAGCCTGCCCCGGTGACACCTCCGGCATCGTCTGGGGGAGCGTGCTCGGCGTCGTCGGGCTGCTCCACCTCGGACTGACCGGCGTCGCCGGAGCACTCGTGTGGACGTCGACCCCGACCATCGGCCCGAAACCGATCCGGCGCCCCGCGCCGTGGCCCGGCACCACGCACCGGGTGTTCTCGTACGGCACGCTGCGACAGCCGCTCGTCCAGGAGTCGCTGTTCGGCGGCCACGTCCCGACCACCCCGGACACGCTGCCCGGGTGGCGGCTCGACTGGGTGGCGATCACCGACCCCGAGGTGGTCCGGACGAGCGGCTCGGACCTGCACCCGATCCTCCGCCGGGGTGCACCGGACGACGTCGTCGAAGGTGTCGCCCTGACCCTCGGCTACGAGTGGCAGCTCCGCGCCGTCGACGACTACGAGGTCGCGGACTACCAGCGCATCCGGGTCGAGCTCACCTCGGGCCTGTCGGCCTGGGTCTACGTCGCGGCCGACGAGGTCTGAGCCGCCGCCAAGCGCGCGAGACCCTCGTCGATCGACACCGACGGGGACCACTGCAGGTCGGCTCGGGTGCGGCGTTGGTCGAACCAGTGCGCCGTCGACAGCTGCTCGGCGAGGAACCGCGTCATCGGCGGCTCGTCCTGCCCCGGACGCACCCGCCACACGGCCTCGACGAGCGAGCCCGCGGCCCGGGCCACGACAGCCGGCACGTGCCACCGCGGTGCCGCGACCCCCGAGGCCGCGCAGATCCCGGCGAGCAGGTCCGCGACGGGTCGGGGCTCGCCGTTCGTGACGACGTAGGCGTTGCCGTGCACCCCGTCGTCCGCCGCATGCTCGAGCGCCGCGACCATGGCCGACGCGGCGTTGTCGACGTACAGGGTGTCGATCAGGGCGGCACCGGAGTCGAGCAGCGGCAGGCGCCCGGCCCGTGCCCGCTCGACGATCCGGCCGATCAGCTGCGTGTCCCCCGGCCCCCACACCAGGTGCGGCCGGACGGCGACGACGGCGAACCCAGGAGCGTCGGCGTCGAGCGCGAGGAGTTCGGCCGCGGCCTTCGTGCGGGCGTAGTCGCCACGAGCACGATCGGGTTCGGCGACACCGGCTCCGGCGCCGACGAGCGACGATCCGGTGTGCGCGACCGACGGCGACGAGACGAACACGAACCGCCGGGCGCCGGCACGGCGTGCGGCGTCGACGAGTGCTCGGGTGCCGTCGACGTTCACACGGACGAAGTCGGCCCGGTCACCCGCCAGGGAGACCTTCGCGGCGAGGTGCACGACGGCGTCGACCCCGTCGACCGCGCGTGCCACCGCGGCGGCATCGGTCATCGAACCGGCGACGTCCTGCACGCCCGCGACCCCGGACGGCCGTCGCTGGAACGTGCGGACCTCGTGTCCGGCGTCCCGCACGGCTGCGGCGGTCGCCTGTCCGAGGAACCCGCTGGCGCCGGTGACCAGGACCGTCACGGGCGGGCCATCCGTCCACCCGACAGCACCGCGGTCGCCCAGCGGGACAGCCGGGCGCGGTCGACCTTCGAGTTGTGCCGGATGTCGGTCGGCAGCACGGGCACGGTCAGCACCGCTGCGAGCGGGACCCCGGCCGCGGCACGGACCGAAGCGGCCAACGCCGGCGGAGCCAGGGCAGGCCGTCGGACACGTCGCCCGCCGGTGGTCTCGACGACGGCCACGACCTGCTGCGTCCCGCGCGGGCCGATCCCTGCGACGCCGGCACGGCCGACTCCGGGTACGCCCTCGATGCGCTGCTCCGGTCCGACCGGGGTGACGACACCGTCCGGGGTGGTGAGCACGTGCTGCATCCGCCCCTCGACCCAGAGGCGCCCGGACGCGTCCAGGTGTCCGACGTCACCGGTGCGGTGTCCGCGCGGGTCCTCGACGCCGAGCCGCGCGACGCGGTTCGTCCGCCAGAGCCGGTCGTAGTGGTCGCGCACGTGCGGTGCCACGACGACGATCTCGCCGGTGACGCCCGCCGCGTCGGTCAGCGCACCGGTCGCAGCACCCGCCGTGTCGAGCGGCGCGATCCGCACCCGCACGTTCGCCGCCGGGAGTCCGACGCAGATGCCCTCGTCGTCCGAGGCCGCCGCGGAACGGACGCCGTCCAGGTCGACGTCGGTCATGAGCAGCCCCTCGGTCATGCCGTAGGGGGTGTGCGCACTCGCGTTCGGCATCAGCTCGGTCGCCGCGGTCAGCAGCGCGGCCGACACCGGGGCGCCCGCCGACAGGAACAACCGGACGCGCGCGAGTGCCGCACGGTCGGCGTCGGTCAGCACCGGTGCCGTCGCCACGACGTTCGCCAACGCCGCCGGCGACAGGAAGACCACGGTCGCGTCGGCCGCGGCCACCGAGGCCGCGACGGCGCGCGCCGTCAGGGTCCGGGGCGCGGTGACGTCCATGTCCGGCGCCACCGACCGGGCCCCGAGAGCCGGTCCGAGCAGCGCGAAGGGTGCGAAGCCCGCGACGAGGCCGGTGCCGACACCGATGTCGTACTGGGCCGCCAGGACGTCGCGGACGGCACCGAGCTGTCCGTGCGTGTAGACGACGCCCTTCGCCGGGCCGGTCGACCCGGAGGTGAACAGGATCGCGGCCGGAGCGTCGGACGCCGGCACCGTGGGCAGCACGGAACCGTGCGCGAGCCGACGGGCACCCCGCCGGGCGACGTCGACGAGCGTGTGCTCGACGCGCAGCGCACGCCGTGCGGGTGCGGGCAGCGGGACGGTCGCGATGCGCCGACCCGGCCAGCCGAGTGCACGAGCGGCTCCGAGTCCGGGCAGCGCGCCGATGATCCAGTCGGGCCGAGCTCCGCGGACCGCACGGGTCAGACCGCGCAGCCCCAGTCCGGCATCGGCCACCACGACGACCGCACCGATCCGCACGCAGGCGTACAGGACGGCGGTCAGGTCGGCTCCCGGGGTGACGAGGAGCGAGACACGGTCACCGCTCCGGACACCGAGGTCGTCCAGCCCGGCGGCGATCTCGTCCACCCGACGGACGAGCAGGCGCCACGTGATCGTGCGGGGGCCGCCGGCCGCGGCCATCTCGACGAGGGCGGGTTCGTCGCTGTCGCGCAGGTCCTCGAGCGCGGCGCCGAGCGGGCGGCTCACGTCGGTCGACTGGTCGACGTCGACCGGGAGGCCCCTCTCGGCTGGAGCAGGCACGTGTCCGTCCGGCAGACGGTCGCCGATCCAGTCGAACACCGCGCCCGCCACGTCGGCGTCGTCGGGCAGCAGGTGGCCGGCCCCCTCGAAGCGGTGGACGTCGGCCTGCGGCAGCCGCTCGGACAGGTCGTCGAGGTAGCGCTCCAGGAACACCGGGTCGCGGGGCCCCCAGAGCAGCAGCGCCGGGACGTCGAGCGCAGCGACCCCGGCGGCGATCCGGTCGAGCTCGGGCGCACTCCGGTGCCGGTCGTCGACGGGGATGTCCGCCACGAATCCGCCGATGCCACCACGACGCGCGGCGCCGCGGTAGGGGGCACGGTAGCCGTCGGCCACGGCACGGTCGAGCTTCGGGTGGGCGATGCCGAGCGTCGTCTCGAGGAACGCCGGCGTCACGACGGTCGCACGGCCGAGCAGCCCCGGGCCGAGGGCGAGCCGCAGCGGCGCGGGGATCGGGGCGTCGTCGGGCTGGTGCACGGCGGTGTTGCACGTCATCACGGCAGTCAGGACGTCGGGGTGGTCGACCGCCCAGCCGAGCGACACCACGCCACCCCAGTCGTGGCCGAGGGTGACGACCGGGCCGGTGAGCCCGAGTTCGTCGGTCAGGGCGCCGAGGTCCGCGACGCGCTGCGGCAGCCCCCGTTCCACCCCGGTGCGCTCCGAGAAGCCCATGTCGAGCTGGTCGACGGCGACCACGCGCCAGGCCGGGCCACCGGCCTGGGCGACCTCGAGCGAGGTGCGGAGCACCGACCGCCACAGGTACGACCACGTGGGGTTGCCGTGCACGCACAGGATGGTGCCGACCGGTTCCACGCCGAGCGCCGCCAGGGACCCGGCCGTGTCGAGGAGGTGCCAGGTGCGCGCGGCGCGATCCGTGCCTCCCGAACGGTTCTCGGACCATTCCGGGACCGTGACCAGGCGTGACCAGGCCGGGTCGAGTCCGGGCAGGGAGGGCGGCTGCGTCGCCGGAGCCGTGCTCGCGGCGACGCGGGGCAGCCGGGACCTCACCAGTGGAGTTCCATCATCGCCGTGTTGATGCCGGAACCGACGCCGCCCAGGAACACGCGGTCACCGCGACGGATGCCGCCGGACTCGACCTCGTCGGCCAGGGTGATCGGGATCGACGCCGGGCCGACGTTGCCGAAGCGCTGGTAGGTGGTGGGGACCTTGTCGCGCGGGATGCCGATGGCCTCGACGAACGCGTTGGTGTGCACGTCGGAGACCTGGTGCAGGACGTAGCGGTCCATGTCGGCCCAGTCGAAGTGGGCACGGGCCTCGGTCCAGGCCGCGACGACGAGCTCCATGCCGCCCTTGAGCAGCATCTTGGCGTCCGTGAACATGCCGTCCACGCTGCCGACGCACAGGTCGTACCACTGGGTCGCCGCGCGGGTGACGCCGCCGACGATCCGGTGCCCTTCGGGGTGCAGGTCCGCCGGGCCGAGCACGGCGGCCGCGGCACCGGACCCGAGGGTCAGGCTCGCGAACTCGCTCATGAAGTCCTTGCGGTTCCGACCGCCCTGGTTCAGGCGGTCGATGGTGTTGAGCTGCACCTGGTCGGCGTCCTCGCCGTCGACGACGAGCGCGTACTTGATCTGACCGGAGTCGATCATGCCCGCGGCGACGCTCATGGCGTTGACGAACCCCAGGCAGGCGTTCGCGATGTCGAAGTTGATCGCGGACGACGGCAGACCGAGCCCGTGGTGCAGGCGCACGGCGACCGACGGCTCGAGGTGCGGACGGGTCACCGAGGTGTTGATCAGCAGCCCGATCTCGTCCGGACGCACCCCCGCCTCGGCCATGGCGCGACGGCCGGCGTCGATGGCGGCGTCCTGGAAGGTCTGGCCCTCGCCCCAGTTGCGGCGCTCGATCACACCGGCGACCCGCTCGAGCAGTCCCATCGGCAGACGGAGGCGGCGGAGCACGCCGCGCAGCCGCGCTTCGATGTCCGCAGAGGTCGTCACGCGTTCGGCGGTCGTCGTCGCCACGGACAGCAGCGAGACGTTGTGGTGCTTCGCCGTGGCGTTGCCGGGCTGCTCGGGTTCACTGCTCGGCGCCCGGTCACTGCTCGCTGCCCGGTCGACCGGCCGTTCCGTCATGATCGTCACCGACACATACTTCCTCATTTCACCTGTGTGTGCAGTCCGGCTCGGCTGGACGCGCGGTGTCAGGCGTCCTTCGGGAGCTTCCGGATCTTGCTGCGACGGCGTCGACGGTCCGGCACCATCGAGCGCATCTCCTCGAGCTTGCCGAAGCAGAGCAGCCGGTCACTGGCCTGCAGCTCGACGCCACTGCGCGGGTTCGGGATGACGGTCGCGCCCCGGTGCAGGGTCAGCACGGTGATGTCCCGGTCCCACAGTCCCGACTCCTTGATCGTCTTCCCGACCAGGTCGGCGTTGGTGTGCACGAGCAGCTCGGCGACGCCGTAGCCCGTCGACACACTGAGCCGCTGGCGCACGTCGATCTCGGGGAAGGCCACCTGGTTGCCGATGAAGTCGATGATCGCGCCGGCGACGTCCAAGCCCGTCGCACGCTCGATGCCCTCGAGCCCCGGTGACGAGTTGACCTCCATCACGAGCGGACCGTCGTTGCCCTCGAGCATGTCGACACCGGCGACCTTGAGCCCCATGATCTGCGCCGACCGGACCGCGACCGCCTCGTACTCCGGCGACAGCGTGACCTTCTCGACGGTGCCGCCACGGTGCACGTTGGACCGGAACTCGTCCCCCGACGCCGTCCTGCGCATCGCGGCCACCACCCGGTCGCCGACGACGAGCGCGCGGATGTCACGACCGCGGCTCTCCGAGATGAACGACTGGATCAGGACGTTCTGCTTGGTCGAGTGCAGGGTCTCGACGATCGACTCGGCGACCTTCTCCTCCGGCGCCAGGATCACGCCGATCCCCTGCGTGCCCTCGAGCAGCTTGATCACGACCGGGGCCCCGCCGACCCGTTCGATCGCGCCGCGGACGTCGGCCCGGCTGTTCACGAACGTCGTCGCCGGCATGCCGATGTGGTGGCGGGACAGGATCTGGTTCGCCCGGAGCTTGTCGCGGGAGTTCGTGATGCCCGTCGCGGTGTTCGGCGTGTACACGTCCATCTGCTCGAACTGCCGCACCACCGCGGTGCCGTAGTAGGTGAT
Organism: Curtobacterium sp. PhB78; assembly: GCF_003751685.1. NCBI lineage: Bacteria > Bacillati > Actinomycetota > Actinomycetes > Micrococcales > Microbacteriaceae > Curtobacterium > Curtobacterium sp. PhB78. Next base: position 82,042 of record NZ_RKIA01000001.1, on the reverse strand, counting down.
CGAGTTGCCGATCCGGGGCAGCACCGCGTCGTAGTCGGACAGGAGCTTGCCGCGGTACAGCAGGTCCGGGTCCTCGCCGGACAGGTCGATCGCGAAGCGCAGCGTGTTCAGCACCTTGACGTCGTGGCCGCGGTCGAGCGCCGCAGCACGGAGGCGCTGGGTCGAGTACGCCTGCGGGGCGCGGGACAGGATGGCGAGTTTCATCGAGGGGTTCTCCGCGGGGTGGGATCGACGGCGACGGTCCATCCAAGCACGCCCGCGCCGCGATGCCACTGACCGCCTTGGCGAGCGAGCGCGTTGTACTCTTTTGACGCTTGTGCGGTACGCTGGATTGACTGATCGGACGGTGCGCGCAATGACGAAGGACCAGCACGGTCTCCGGGCGACCCGGAGCAACCGGACCCCTCGACTCGCAGGGTCCGGACGGTCGACGTCGCGGCGACCCGCGTCGTCCGAGTGGCGTGTCCGATCGCGGAGACCTTCCTCGACCGAGGCGGTCGCGCCACCGACCACCACCTCCACCGGTGCGGCGGACGACCTCCGGGATCGCCTCGTGGCCGCGCTCCTGCGGCACGTGGACCTGATCGATCTCGCCGAGGTCGAGCGGGTGAACGGATCGATGGACGCCGTCGCGGAGCGGATGCTCGCCAGCATCCCCGGCGCCGATGTGCTCGACGAGCGCGTCGGACCGTTCTACGACACTGCCGGCCTGCGGAAGTGGTTCCAGATGAGCCGGCAGACCCTCGACGCGCAGGCCAAGGTCGGCGACGTGCTCTGCGTGCTGTCAGCCGACGGCTTCCGGCTCTACCCGTCGTTCCAGTTCGATGCACGGGGCATCCTGCTGCCACGGTTGCGCGATGTCCTGGCCGGCCTGGACCCCGACCGGGTCGACCCCTGGGGCGATGCCGTGTGGCTGAACGCGCCGGCGGACGAACTCGACGGACTCACGCCGGCCCAGGCGCTCCGGACGGACCGCGCGGACGAAGCGGTCCGTCTCGCCGCACTCGCCGGAGCGTTCCGACTCGGATGACCACCGTCGCACGCACCGACGTCGTCCAGACCGCACCACCGGCCGGTCTCGACCTGACCGGCTTCCCCAACGGGGGCAGACTCCCCACCGAGGTGTTCCGCGCGCACCTCGCCGAGTTCGCGCCCTGGTACTTCGCCAGCCACCCCCACGGCCGCTTCAACCTCCGGGAACCGAACGGCACGTGCTGCTTCGCAGCCGCGGCCTCGACTGCTGTCCGAGAGTTCTTCGGCCCGAAGGTCCGCCGCAACGAAGTGAGCGCTGCCGACGCTGCCGCCCTCCGCGTCTCGACGATCACCCCGCCGTCCGATGCGAGCTCCGCCCACGTCAGCGGCGCGGGCGCTGCACGCTTCGGGGTCACGAGCGAACTCACGACCATGTGCGACTACGCCGTGACGCAGGCATGGGCCGAGCTGTTCAAGGACCGGATCGATGCGCTCCGCTACGACTCGAGGTTCGACCCGGGGGGCGAGGCGTGGGCACTGTTCGGGACCGCGGGGCCGGCACCGTCGCTCGGCGGCGCGACCGCGGTCATCGACGGAGCACGTGCGGCCGAGGCAGCCGGCGTTTCGGTGCTGCCCGGGCCGCCGCGGAAGAGCGCAGTGCGGATGGTGCCGAACCCGCCCGCCTGACCGGCCGGGTCGTGCATGGGACAGGATGGGCACATGGCCCGTGCTCCGAAGTCCCCCGACGGCGGACTCGTCGTCGCCGGCTGGCGCGAGTGGGCCGGCCTGCCGGACCTCGGTCTGCCGTGGATCAAGGTCAAGCTCGACACCGGTGCGCGCAGCTCGGCGCTTCACGCGTTCGACCTCGAAGAACTCCCGGGCGACCGGGTGCGGTTCTCGGTGCACCCGTGGCAGGACACCGATGCCGACGCCGTCACGATCGAGTGCGACGTGCACGACCGGCGCATCATCCGCAGCTCGACCGGGCACACCCAGGAGCGCATCGTCGTGCTCACCACGATCACCCTGGCCGGGCGTGCCGTCATGTCCGAGGTCACCCTGAGCAACCGCGATCAGATGGGGTTCCGGATGCTCGTCGGGCGCGAGGCCCTGCGGCAGGGCTTCCTCGTCGATCCTGCGAGGTCCTTCATGGCCGGTCGGGCGCCGAAGGAGATCCGGCGCCGCAACCGCGGGCGAGCCTGAGCGCTGCTCGCCACGCGGCACGGGCCGTGGGCGCGACCGATCGGCGGCCTGGAGGCGCGGTGCGGGGACGCCACGGGCCTCCCGTCCGCCTCGGCGACCGCCCAGGGCGCGGGCTGGGTCAGCGACCCAGGTGACGGCCGAGGAAGGCGAGTTGCTGCGGTGCCAGGCGGCGCCAGTAGCCGTGTGTGTGGGCGCCGGGCTCGAAGCCCCCGGCGGGCGGCGTCGCGAAACCGTCGACGTAGGCGTGGGCCGCCCGAGCGAACCCGTCACCGTTGCCGCAGTCGACACGGACCGCGATCCCGTCGAGCGCGCGCTGCCGACCGAGGACCGTGTTCGCTCGGAAGTCGGCCGCGTCGTCGAAGGCTCCGCGGGCGGTGTCCGCTGCTGCCGTCCAGAGCGCCGGACTGATCGCCGACACCGCGCGGACGCGAGACGCACCGAGCACCCCGCCGAGCCGGAGAGCGCCGAACCCGCCCATCGAGTACCCGGTCAGCGCGAGCCGGTCGGTGTCGAACCCGCGCCGCGCGATCCGGGGCAGGAACTCGTCGACGACCATCGCTGCGGGGTCGTCCCCGTCGGAACGGTGGTGCCAGTAGCGGTTGCCGCCGTCGATCGAGGCGATCGCGAACGGAGCGCCGCCACCCGTGATGTGCGCCGCGAGGAACCGGTCCCAGCCGAGCTCCCGCCCGAAGAACGCCGAGTGGTCGTCGCCGTAGCCGTGCAACGCGACGGCCACCGGCAGCGGGGTGCCCGACTCCGGGGCGGCGATGGTCCACCCGACGGTCCGTCCCTTCCGCGCGGTCGACACGAAGGTGCCGGAGACCGAGGGGACCGGGTCGACGTCGGGGATCGTGCCGTCGGCACCGTTGAGCCCGAGCACGCGGTACATCGTCGACCGACCCGGCAGCAGGTCGAGGTTCACCGCCTCGGCGGCTGCACCCGCGGCGACGATGCCGACTCCCCCGACCAACAGCGACCGACGGGTGATCGTCGACGCACGCGAACGGGTCATCCGAGGGGCACCGTTCCGTCAGAGGTCACGCGCTTCATCACGAGGGTCGAGGAGAGTCGCTGCACACCGGGCAAGGTACCCAGCGCAGCGTCGGAGAACCCCGGGGCGCTGACGAGCGGTCAGGCTGCTGCGACGAGCGCCACGGCGACCGCACGCGCCGTCGCCGTGCCGACCGACGGATCGCGCAGGCGCATCGCGAGGTACCCGGAGACGACGAGCAGCAGCTGGTCGGCCAGGGCCCCGGCGCGCTCGCCGACGACGGGCGCGGCACGTTCGGTCAGCCGGGTCCGGAGCGCCCCGGTCTCGCGGTCGAGCACCTCGTGCACCTCGGCTGGGGCGTCCGCGTACTCGGCAGCGGTCCCGAGGAACGCGCACCAGCGCGAACCGGCGGCGGTCGACCGGTAGTCGTCGAGCGCGTCGAACACCGCGAGCAGGCGGCCACGGTCGTCCGGAGCGGCCTGGACCGCGCGGTCCCACGTGGCGAGCCAGTCGTCGTGCCGCCGATCCAGCGCCGCGGCGACCAGGGCTTCCTTGCTCGCGTACCCGCGGTAGAGCGTGGCGCTCGAGATCCCGGCGCGATCGAGCACGGCGTCGATCGGGGTGGCGGCGATGCCCCGCGTGAAGAAGAGCTCCTCGGCCGCGTCGAGCAGCCGCTGCTCGGTTCCTGGACGCATCGCCATGCAAGCACCCTAGGCTCTCAAAAGTGAAACGATCGTTTTCGTTGCGACAGTGGGTGTTCCTCGGCAGCGGTCTGGCCCTGATCGCCGCGACGTACGGGCTGGTGCGCCTGGCGTTCGGCCTCTTCCTGCCCGACGTCCAACGTGACCTCGGCCTGCGCCCGGACGCCGCCGGGTGGGTCTCCTCGGGGGCCTCGGCGATGTACTGCGTCGGCGCGGTGGTCGGGTTCCTGGTCGCCGCACGCGTCCCCCGGGTGCTCGTCGCCGCAGCCGCCGGGGTCGCCGGGGTCGGTGCGCTCGCGATGGCAGCGGCGGCGGGGCCGTGGTCCTTCGGGATCGCCGCGGTGGTCGCCTCGACCGGGGCCGGGCTCGCCTCACCGGCCCTCGTGCAGCTCGTGTCGCGCGCGGTGCCGGGGTCCGTGCAGGGGACGGCGCAGGCGGTCGTCAACTCGGGGACCGGCCCGGGGCTGATCGCCGCCGGGGCGCTCGCACTCGTGCTCCTGCCGGACTGGCGGACGGCCTGGGCGTGGTCCGGGGTCTTCGCACTCGTCGTCGGCGTCGTGCTGCTGGTGGTGTCCCGTGGGAGCGGGTCCGGCGGTGACCGACCAGCCGCACCGGGGACGGTGTGGTTCGCGGCGCACCGACGGGTCATCGCGCTCGCGCTGCTCTTCGGTGCCGGATCGGCGGTCGTGTGGACCTACGGCCGCTCCGCGCTGGTCGACGCGGGCGCGCCCGTCGTGGTGTCGGTGTCGGCGTGGATCGCGCTCGGGGTCGGCGGTGCTGCGGTCGCCGTGACGGCTCGGTGGACGAGCGGGCTCCGCGCACGGACGCTCTGGGCGGTGACCGCAGGCGCCGTGGCGGTGGCCGTCGTCACACTCGGTGTCGCGCCGCAGTCCACGGCGGTGGCGATGCTGGCGTGTGCGGTGTTCGGCTGGGGCTACACGGCGGCGACCGGCGCGTTGATCACCTGGACGACCGAACTCGACGCTGCGCGGTCGTCGGCCGGGACGTCGGTGCTCTTCGTCGCGCTCGTGCTCGGCCAGGCCGTGGGAGCGGCGGCGTCGGGCGCACTCGTCGGCACGGCGGGCTACGCGGCGACGTTCGTGGTCGGCGCGCTCGTCACGGCGGCGAGCGCCGTGCCCGCCGTGGTCGGCAGGCGCGGAGGCACTCCGCACGGTGACGCCGCCGTCACAGCAGCGGACGCAGCTCGATCTTCCGGTTGCACGCCCGCGACGCCTCGTGCGCCACACGGAGCGCCGTCTCGGCATCCAGCAGCTCCATGACCCAGAAGCCCGCGACGAACTCGGAGCTGTCGGCCACCAGTCCGGGCGTGGTGTCCGAACCGCCGCCACGGGCGTCGACGACGGTGCCGTCGGCGGGCGCGGACACCCCGGCGGCGAACACGACGGCGTCGCCCAGGCGTTCGTTCAGGGCATCGACCGCAGTGGCCTCGGCCTGGGTGGCGGACTCCGTGCGACCGACGGCGTCGGCCTGCCCGTCGTCGATGACGTTGACGAGGAACTGCATGGTGACTCCCCTGACTCGTTGGTCGGAGGCTACTCCCCGACCACCCGGTTCCGTGACGCTCCGTGACGAGCGACGGGACCGCGAGCCCCGGGACGTGCCTACGCTCCCTCCGACGGCGACCCGGCCGCCCACGACCACGGAGTACCCGATGCCCCACGACACCATCGCGCGTCGAGTCGACGAGTTCAACGACGGCTTCACCGCGCAGATCGGCCCCGAGCTCAGCGCCGTATTCGATCGGGAACAGGCCGACCTGCGTGCCGACGGCGTCCCCGACGGTGTCCTCGCCGTCGGGGACGACGCCCCGGACGCTCCACTGCTGGACGCGACGGGCGCCGCCACGTCACTGGGCGCCGCGCGTGGTGACACGCCGACCGTGATCGTGTTCTACCGCGGCGCCTGGTGCCCGTACTGCAACCTCACGCTCCGCACCTACCAGCAGGAGTTGCTCCCCGCGCTGCAGGGACGCGGAGCACGCCTCGTCGCCGTCTCGCCGCAGACCCCCGAGGGCACCGAGCAGTCGATCGCGAACGGCGAGCTGGCATTCCCGGTCCTGTCCGACCCGGAGAACGTGCTCGCCGGTCGGTTCGGCGTCGTCACGGCGCCCAGCACCGAGGCACGAGCAGCCCACACCGAGCTCGGGTTCGACGTCGCCGACAGCAACGCCGACGGAACCGCCGCGATCCCGTTCCCGTCGGTCTTCGTCATCGACGAGCACGGTGTCGTCCGGTTCGTGGACGTGCACGTCGACTACACGACGCGCACCGAGGTCACGACGGTCCTCGCGGCCCTCGACGGCCTGGACGGGGACGGCACCCGCTAGCGTTTGCTGCATGGGGACGACGGCGGAGTGGTCACGGCTGCCCGTGGGGCGCCGCGAGCACCGCCAGGACGCCGTGCTCGCCCTGGTGCTCGCCGCCGGCCTGACGATCACCACCGTCCTGTACGGGGCGTCCGGCATCTACGGCGACGACCAGGCGGCCTGGTGGGTCTCGGCCCTGATGATCGTCGCGAACGCGGTCCCGATCGCGTTCCGTCGCCGGTTCCCGATGTCCGCTGCAGTGTTGTCCGCGCTGGCGTTCGCGGCCACGCAGCTCCTGCACGTGCCCGAGGTGTTCCTGGTCAACTTCACCCTGTTCATCTCGCTGTACTCCGTCGGTGCATGGTGCGCCGACCGGGTGCGGGCCGAGGTGGTCCGGTGGGTCGTCATCGGCGGGATGTTCTCGTGGCTGTTCCTCGCGATCTCGTTCGGCTGGGCGGTACCGAACGCACTGCCCAACGACGACGGCGCCCTCATCCCGCCGTACATCGCGTACTCGTTGCTGAACATCGTGATCAACGTCATCTACTTCGGCGCCGCCTGGTACGCGGGCAACCGGGCCTGGGCCTCGGCCGTCGCCCGACACCAGCTCGACGAGCGCACCGCGGAGCTGGCAGCCGAACGGGAGCGCAGTGCTGCCCAGGCCGTGACGATCGAGCGGGTCCGGATCGCCCGCGAACTGCACGACGTCGTCGCGCACCACGTGTCCCTGATGGGCGTGCAGGCCGGCGCTGCCCGACGGGTCATCGACCGTGATCCCGCGCAGGCGACGGCATCGCTCGGCGTGGTGGAGGAGAGCGCGCGCACGGCTGTCGAGGAGCTCCGCCGGATGCTCGGCACCCTGCGGTCGGCGGACGAACCGGGCATCGGTGACCGCGGTGTCGGGGACGCTCCGAGCACCGAGGGCATCGCACGCATCGTCGAGCTCGCCGAGTCCGCTCGGGTCGCCGGTCACCCGACCGAGTACGTGGTCGTGGGCAACGAGCGTCCCGTGCCGCCGACGGTCGCCGCCGTCGCGTACCGGATCGTGCAGGAGGCCGTGACGAACGTCCTCAAGCACGCCGGCCCCACCGCCCGCGCGGACGTCCGGCTCAGGTACCTCGACGACGGCGTCGAGGTCGAGGTCACCGACGACGGGCACGGCGACCGTGCTGCGCGGAACACGTCGGGCAGCGGCCTCGGGCACATCGGCATGCGGGAGCGGGTCGCCGCCGTCGACGGACGGATCGAGATCGGGCCACGCGCCCGGGGAGGCTACCTGGTGCGGGCATGGCTGCCGACGACGTGAACGAGACGAACGACCCGAACGGCGCGACCGACCTGACGATCGTGCTCGCAGACGATCAGGAGCTGGTGCGGGCCGGGTTCCGCGTGATCCTGGAGTCCGAGCCGGGGTTCCGGGTGATCGGCGAGGCCCCCGACGGCGCCCGTGCGGTCGAGGCCGTCCGGGCCCTGCGCCCCGACGTGGTCTGCCTCGACGTGCAGATGCCCGGCGTCGACGGACTCGAGGCCGCTCGGCGGATCGCAGCGTTGCCGGACCCGCCGGCGGTGCTCATCCTGACGACGTTCGACAGCGACGACGCACTGTTCCAGGCACTCGAGGCGGGTGCCAGCGGCTTCCTGCTGAAGAACGCCTCCCCCGAACGGCTGATCGACGCCGTGCGGACCGTCGCGGCCGGGGACGCCCTGCTCGCGCCCGACGTCACGCGCCGGGTGATCAGCCGTGCGACCGCCGCACCGGTGGCGAGCGCGCGGACCGCGGACGGCGCACTGGCAGCCGCCGGACTCACCGAGCGCGAGACCGAAGTGCTCCGGCTGCTCGCCCGGGGCCTCAGCAACGCCGAGATCGCCGCCGAGCTGTACGTCGGTGACGCCACCGTGAAGACCCACGTGTCGAACGTGCTGCAGAAGCTCGCGCTGCGCGACCGCATCCAGGCGGTCGTCTGGGCGTTCGAGCACGGCGTCGCCGGCTGACCGAGCCCGACTCGCCGACCGGCCGCCGCCGCGAAGTCCGACGTTCCACGAGACGTTCGACGCGTGGAACGTCGGAAGATGCACACGCATTGCGTGCGGGTGCATGTTCCGACAGAACGTGAGTCGTTCGACGCGTGGAACGTCGGAAGATGCACATGCATCCGGCACGGCACCGCGCCGCGCCGCACCGCACCGCACCGCACCGCACCGAGGCACACCACGGCACCGCGGGACGACGCAGCCCACCCGCCCCCTCCCCCGCGCGGTGGAGCCGACCACCCGCCCAAGTCCCGCCGGATGGCGGAGGCGCCCCGTGCCTCCCGGCCAATAGCGTCGACGCAGGCGGCGCAGGCCGTCGCGAGAGGGGTACGACATGCTCACCATCGAAGGGGTGACCAAGCACTTCGGCGACCGCCGGGTGCTCGACGACGTGAGGTTCACGGTCGGCAACGGCCGCCTCACCGGGTTCGTCGGCGGCAACGGCGCCGGCAAGACGACCACCATGCGCATCATGCTCGGCGTGCTGCAGGCCGACGCGGGATCCGTCTCGATCGACGGCACCGCGGTCCGGCCCGCCGACCGCCGCCGCTTCGGCTACATGCCCGAGGAACGCGGGCTGTACCCGAAGATGCCGGTGGCCGAGCAGATCACCTACATGGCCCGGTTGCACGGTGTCGACAAGCGCGCGGCGACCACGCGGACCACCGAGCTGCTCGAACGGCTCGAGCTGACCGGCCACGCCGACGACGCCGTCGAGAAGCTGTCGCTCGGCAACCAGCAGCGGGTGCAGATCGCCGCGGCCCTGGCCCACGATCCCGAGGTGCTGGTGCTCGACGAGCCGTTCTCGGGTCTCGACCCGATGGCCGTCGACACGGTGCTCGGTGTCCTACGCGAGACCGCGGCGCGCGGGGTCCCGGTGCTGTTCTCGAGCCACCAGCTGGACGTCGTCGAACGGCTCTGCGACGACGTCGTCGTGATCGCGGGCGGCACCATCCGCGCCGCCGGCCCGCAGGACGAACTCCGCAAGCAGGCCGGGCCCGCCGCCTGGGAGCTGCTGGTCGACGGCGACGTCGCCTGGCTCCGCGACGAGCCCGGTGTGACGGTCCGCGAGTTCGACGGCGGCTACGCCGTCTTCGAGGCCGACCCGTCCACCGCCCAACACGTCCTGCAGCGGGCCGTCCAGCAGGGCACCGTCGGGTCGTTCGCCCCGCGGGTCCCGCGGCTCAGCGAAGTCTTCCGGGAGGTCATCCGATGAACAACTCCTTCGTGCAGGCCGTGCGGCTCGTCTCCGCACGTGAGATCCAGGCACGCATCCGCAGCAAGGCCTTCGTGGTCTCCGCCCTCATCCTGATCGGCATGGTCGTCGCGTCCATCGTGGTCGGCGGCATCGTCGGCAAGGCCACCGCCGACGACACCACGCCGGTCGCCGTGGTCGACAGCGTCTCGCTGCCCACCACGAGCGGGCTCGACGTCACGAAGTCCGGTTCCGTCGCCGACGCGGAACGGCTCGTGCAGAACGGCGACGTCGACGCGGCGATCGTGCCGTCCGACGACCCGCTCGGCTACAAGGTCGTCGGCCTCGACGAAGCCCCGACCGACGTCGTCTCCGCGCTGAGCGTCACACCGCGGATCGAACTGCTCGACCCGGACGCGCTGCCCGGCGGACTCGTCTACCTCATCGCCATCGCGTTCGGCGTCGTGTACTTCGCCTCGGCCGTGACCTTCGGCCAGTCCATCGCGCAGAGCGTGGTCGAGGAGAAGTCGACCAGGGTCGTCGAGATCCTGATGTCCGCGATCTCGGCCAGGGCGCTGCTCGCCGGCAAGGTCCTCGGCAACAGCGTGATGGCGTTCGCGCAGATCGTCGCCGTGGCCATCGCCGCGGTCGTCACCCTGGCGGTGACCGGGCAGGACAACATGTTCTCGATGCTCGGCCCGAGCATCCTGTGGTTCGTCGGGTTCTTCGCCGTCGGCTTCGTGCTCATCGCGTCGCTGTTCGCCGCGGCGGCCGTGCTCGTGTCGCGCCAGGAGGACGTCGGCAGCGTCACCACGCCGGTGATGATGCTCGTGATGATCCCGTACATCCTGATCATCGTCGCGTACAACAACCCGACGGTGCTCGGCATCATGTCGTACGTGCCGTTCAGTGCCCCGATCGGCATGCCGATGCGGATCTTCCTCGGCACGGCCGAGTGGTGGGAGCCGATCCTGTCGCTCCTGATCGTGGTCGCCGCGGTGGTCGTGGTCGTGCTGGTGGGCGCCCGCGTCTACGAGAACGCGCTGCTGCGGACGGGCAGTCGCGTGAAGCTGACGGAGGCGCTGCGCGGCTGACGCCGCGGTGTGGACGGGAGGCCCGGATCACGTGAGCAGGTCGGCTCACGTGATCCGGGCCTCCTGTCGTCAGTCCGCGCGCACCGAGAAAACGTCGCCCGGCTGGCACCCGAGCTCCTGGCAGAGCCGGGTGAGCGTGGAGAAGCGGATCGCGCGTGCCCGGTTGTTCTTCAGCACCGACAGGTTCACCACGGTCACCCCGACCCGGTCGGCGAGCTCGGTCAGCGTCATGCCCCGAGCGGCGAGCAGCTCGTCGAGGTGGCAGACGACCGCGTGGCCGTCCTCCTGTTCCGGGGGCATCAGACCAGCCCGGACTGGTCGCGCACCATCCGCTGCGAGGCGGTCAGGGCGAACCGGAAGCAGATGACGACGAGCAGACCGAGGTACACCGGCACGAACTGGTGGTCGACGTCGGGCGTCGGGAGACGACCGTCCCAGCCGAGCCCCGACACCACCCAGTTCCACCCCATCCGGCGGACGAACTGGGGCACGAACCCGGCCACCAGCACCGCAGCCGCGAGCCAGTCGAGGATGCGGGTCGTCGACCGGTCGAACAGCCCGCCGCGCGAGATCTTCCACGCCACCGCGGCGACGAGGGCGATGAGCGCACTGACGAACAGGACCTCGAGCGCGTCACCGACCCGGATGTACCCGATCGCCCCGGCCGGCACGTCCGCGATCGGGGCCCGGAGCACGAGGTGTTCGGCGGTGACGGTCGCACCACCGGGCGGCTGCGGGACCTCGCTCGTCGCGGTCATCCGGACGGGCACCGACACCGTCCCGGAGCTGAGCGAGCGGACGAGGAGGTCGACGTACCGCCAGACGACGAGCGCGATGCCGATCACGCAGCAGGCGACGTAGGCGAGGTAGGAGTTCCGCCCGCGGGGCGGTTCGTACACGGGTGCGGTCATGGCGTCTTCCCCTGTCGATCATCGATACCATCGAATTTCGATACAACGATAAACGATGGGTCGGATCGGTGCAAGACCCCGCCCGGCTCCGACCTACAGCAGGCCGAACACAGCCTGCGCGCCGAGGCTCGTGCCCGCCACGAGCACCCAGAGCGCGATGCCGAGCAGCATCGGACGGAAGCCGGCACGTCGCAGCGCCGCGAAGTCCGTCGAGCACCCGATCGCCGCCAGGGCCACCGTGATGAGGAACGACGCCGCGGTCGAGAACCCCGGTGCAGCGTCAGCCGGCAGCACCCCGACGGTCCGGAGCAGCACCACCACGAGGAACCCGATCAGGAACCACGGGACCAACCGGAACAGGCGGAACCCGCTGCGCGACCCCGTGTCGGGCGCGAGCTGCTCGCGGGAGGCGCGTCGGGCCTCCAGTCCGGCCAGCCCGATGACGATCGGGATGATCATCAGGGTCCGCACCAGCTTCACGACGACCGCCGTGTCGGTCGCCTGGCGACCGTAGACCGTCGCGGTGGCGACGACGGACGACGTGTCGTTCACCGCAGTGCCCGCGAACACGCCGAAGGCGTGCTGGCTGAGGCCGAGGGCGTGGCCGAGCAGGGGGAAGGCGAACACCGCGGCGATGTTGCAGAGGAAGATCGTCGACATCGCGTAGGCGACGTCCGCGCTGACCGCACCGATGACGGGCGTGACGGCCGCGATCGCGGACGCACCGCAGATCCCGGTCCCCACGCCGATCAGGGTGCGGAGGGCGCTCGACACCCGCATCAGACGGCCGATCCCCCAGGCGGCACCGAGGCAGACCACGAGGGTCGTCAGCATGACCGGCAGGGTCTCGCCGCCGATGCGCAGGACCTCGCCGATCGACAGCTGCGCGCCGAGCAGGACCACCGCGAACTGCAGCACACGACTCGACGAGAACTTCACGCCGGGAGCGAGCACGGCGAGGGTGCCGCCGGTGCGCCGACGGACGAGCCAACCGAGCACCGCGCCGATCAGGACGGCGGGGACGGGCCCGCCCACGACCGGGACGACCGATCCGATCAGGGTCGCGACGAGGCCGATCGCGACGGCGACGGCGACACCGGGTGCGGTGGTGCGGGCGAACTGCATGGGAACAGCATCTCGTGCTCGCGGCCGTCGTGCGGTCCAGCCGGGCAGGATGGTGCGGTGGAGTACTCGGGCGAGCGGTGGGTGCAGCGGCTGCGTGACGGGGAGACACCGAAGCGGTGGCCGTTCCTGGTCGGCCTCGCGATCGTCACGGTGGCCGGTGGGATCGGGGTGTACTTCTCGGCGACCCACCTCGACGGCATCCTGCACTCGGACGCCCGACGCCCGTTCACCGTCCCGTTGTTCTCGGTGCTGCTGCTCGGGTTCGGGCCCGTGGCCGCGGTGCTGTCCTGGTTGCGCGGGCGGCGCGACCGCGTGGTGCTGGACCGGATCCGCCGGAAGGGGACGACCACGCGCTTCCACCTGCCCGTCCTCCGCACGGGCCCGTACGCCGCCGACGACTTCCCGGACCCGAGGCCGGAGCTGTGGACGGTCGACGCGGCGGGTCTCCACGCGTGGTCACCCGAGCGCGACGAGCCCGTGTTCGACCTGGTGTGGGACGACGTCAGGACGATCGAGCTGGCCTCGACGGACGTCCGCGGACAACGCACCGACACCGGGATCTGGATCGTCACCGAGGCGGTGGGCCGGTTCGTGCTGCTGCCGCGCGCAGTCATCGGGCGGCCGTTCGGCGCGAGCGTGACGAAGATCCACATCCTGATGCAGGTGCTCCGGTCGCTGCGGCGCGAGTTCGATCCGCGCCACGACACCGGGCGCTCCGGTCGAGCCCCGGCCGATCGATGACGACACCCGACGAGCAGTGGGTGCAGCGGCTGCGTGACGGCGAGATGCCGAAGCGGGGGCCGGTCCTGCTCGTGGCCGCGGTGACGACGGCCGCGGGGCTCGGCGTGCTCGTCGCCGAGTTCGCGTCGCCGGATTTCCTGCGCGGTCTCGACAGCGCCCGCACACAGGCCAACTTCGTCCTGTGGCCGCTGTTCGTCGCCGGGTTCGGCCTGCTGCTGGCGGTGGTGACCTGGAGCGCCGGTCGGACCGATCGCCGCACCCTGGCACGGATCCGGGAACGCCACACGCCCCGGTTCCACCTGCCGGTCTCCGCGTCGGGGTTTCGGGCGACCGACGACCTGCCGGGCCCCCGACCCGAGATCTGGACCGTCGACGCGTCCGGTCTGCACGCGTGGGCGCCGTCGCGGGCGGAGCCGGTGTTCGACCTGCCCTGGACCCACATCCGGAAGTTCTCCGTGGCCACGAAGGACGCACGCGGACAACGGGTCGACTTCGGCGTCTGGATCAGCACGACGGTCGGCGAGGACGTCGTGGTGGAGCCACGACCAGCGCTCGGACGCGGGTTCGAGGGCGGCCCGGACAAGCTCGCGACGATCGTTCGGGTCCTCCGCGCACTGCAGCGCGAGCTCGGCGGTCGGGGTGCTGCCGCCGATCAGCCCTGAGCGGGCGGGACCTCGCCGGTCATGTCGACGCGCTCGGTGCCGTCGTTCCAGATGTACGTCGCGGTGGTGCGACCGGAGGCGTCAGCGTTCGCCTCGTTCGCCTTCGCGTACGTGTAGGTGACCTTGATCGAGGCGTCGGCCAATCGTTCGACGACCGGCTCGAACGCGTACTGCTCGGAGGTCGCGGTGCCGAGGTACCGGCCCTGGTGGAAGAGCAGGATCGCGTACGGCGACCCGGCGGTGCCGAACTCGGGCGCGACGACGGACCAGGACAGTGAGGCGCAGGCGTCGTAGCCGCTGTAGTCGGCGTTCGCGGCGTCCCACTTGGTGTCCTCGAGGCCGGCGGGTGACGGCAGCGCAGCGATCCCGGCGGCTGCTGCCTCGGAGCCGGTCGCGGGACCACAGGTCGGGGTGGGGGTCGGCGTCGGTGTCGGCGTGCTCGTCGGCGACGGGGTGGCTGCCGTGTCCGTCGGCGCCGCGGTCACGGTCTCGGTGACGGTCGGGGTGGCGTCGCCGCCGTCCCCGCCACCGGAGCATCCGGTCAGCAGGGCGACCACGGCCGCGCCGGTCAGGAACAGAGCAGTCTTCGAGGTGCGCACCACTCCACGGTGCACCGACCGACGTGTCGGCGCTCGCATCGTTACCGGCCCGTAGTCTGCTGGCATGCGGGGAGAGGGCATCGGGGCATCGGTGGGGACGGTCGACGTCATGGACGACGTGCTCCCCGGCCCGCACGGACCGGTCCCGATCCGGCGCTACCGACCGCAGGATCCGGCAGCCGCTCCGGCCCTGGTCTGGCTGCACGGCGGCGGGTTCTTCCGGGGCGACCTGGACCTGCCCGAGTCGGACGCCGTGGCCCGGGCACTCAGCGCCCGCGGCATCCCGGTGGTCACCGTCGACTACCGCCTCGGTCCGCTGCCCGGCATGCCCTGGATCGGGCGGACGGGTCCACGAGCACGCCGACGTGCACCGCATGCACGCGACGAGGTCGTGGCGGTGCTCCACTCGCTCGCAGAGGAGTGTCCGGCCGGTCTGGTGCTGGGTGGCGCGAGCGCTGGAGCGTGCCTCGCCACCACCGCGATCCCGTCCGGACCCGCGCTGGCCGGCGCCGTGCTCGCGTACGGGTTCTTCCACGCGCGGATCCCCTGCGACCCAGCGGTGCAGCGTCTCGTGCGCGGGCACCGGCGGATCACGCACGCTCCACTGTTGCTCGACGCCGCGAACCGCACCTACGCCGGGCCGCTCGGCGCCGGAGCGTTCCCGGCACCGGAGGACCTCAGCACGTTCCCGCGCGCCCTGATGCTCGACGCCGAGCGGGACACGATGCGCGCATCCGGCGACCGGTTCGCACGGCAACTCGGTGCCGCGGGGGTCGATCTCGAACGGCACGTCCTGCCCGACAGCCGGCACGCGTTCCTCAACCGACCGGACAGCATCGACTTCGCGGCTGCCGTCGACCTGATCGCTTCGTGGATGGTCCGTCGGCCCGTCTGAACGTTCGAGCGTGTGCGACCGTCGGACATTCCGGTGACGCCACGACGAACCGGACGTATTCTGCTGTCGGAAGCAACGGCGGTTCCGAACACCCTTCGCCACGTTCACCGTCGTGGCGTCCCGCCTCTGTGACGAAGAGTCCTACCGTGACCGAACACCTCATCGAGTACGTCGCCCGTGACCGCACGGGCATCACCGCCGTCGTGACGACCACCAGCGTCATCGACGTCGACACCGTGATCCAGCACATCCGCTCCGGACACACCGGCTACTACGTGGCTGCCGACTCCTGGAAGCGCACCCCGGTCCGGAGCATGTCGTTCATCGGCGGCACCTACCTGTTCGCGAACTGGGACGGCTCGAAGCGGAACATGCTGCACGACCTCGCGTTCCGGTCGCCGACGCGCGCGGTCCAGACCGCGCCGCCGGCGGAGTCCCGCTTCGCGCGGTTCCTCAGCGCGGTGTTCGGCCGCAGGCTCTCGCAGCCCTGACCCGGGCACACGCCTTCCAGCGCGCCAGCTGACTATGACGTCAGGGTCCTCCGGATCGGATTGCTCACGTTTCCCGTCGCATCGACCGCCCAAGCGAGCAGGGTGTACCGCTGACCTTCGTGCAGACTCGGCAGCGGGGCTGAGCCGGGACTGCCCCCACCGATCGCCGAGCCGGAGAGCACGGTCGCGCCGGTGCCGTCGCCCTCGACCAGACGAACCACGGTGGACACGGCGTCAGACGACTTGGAACGACCCCAGCTGACAATCCGGTGCTCAGCTCCGGTGACCGTCACCCCTGCGGGACCGCGCGGCACAGTGACGTCTGCCCGGTGACGGAAGAGCAGCTCTCCCTGGACCGGGTCGGGATACGGGTCGCTCCCGCAATCGACGGTGAAGACGACCTTCGCGCGGTCGACCATTCCCCGGCCCTTGAAGGTCAGCCCGGAGATCTTCTCCGTTCCCCTCGTCCCGTTGCAGTCCCGGTACGCGCGCGAGATGTTCAGGGTCGGGACGCCGGTCCCGGTGTCACCGACGGCGAACGTCCCGTCCCGCAGCGACTGGCCCGGCGGCATCGCGAGTTCGAGACGGTTGACGTCGACACCGTTGACGTAGGTGGCGGTGGCACTGAACGCGACTGAGGAGTCGCCGGTGCGTTGCCCCCAGAGCGCGTACGGCCCGTCGGCATCGGTTCGGGTCTTTCCCAGCGCGATCCAGTTGCGTCCCTTGACAGTGAGCCGTGTGATGCCGAGGGGCGCGTCACCCGCCAGGTCCGCCGTGACCGTCGAGCCGTTCGACGGCACCGTGAGCGCCGCTGTCCGGGGACCACCGTGCGCTGGTGAGAACCCGACGCGCACCGAACAGGTCGATCCTGCTGCCAGGACAGTCCCACTGCACTTGTCGTCCGCCAGCGCCCAGTCTCCAGCTTGCGGTCCACCGAGAGCGACATGTCCGAGCCTGACGGCAGTTGAGCCGGCGTTGTGCACGGCCTCGTTGGCCCATACTCGCGTCCCGTTGACCGGAGTCTGCGGCCAGTGCAGGTGTGTCCCAGCGAACCGGACCGCGGGGTCGTCCTGTCCGAAGCGGATCTGCCCGAAGTACGCGTCCGATGGGAGGTCTCCGCGCAGGCGGAACACCGCGTCGAAGCGAGTCATCGTGCCAGCGTCGTCGAACGCGAGGTCGCGCACCTCGAGCTCGCCGGTGTCTCCGAGCGGGAACGTGCCGACGGCGAGGTCTTCGCCGTCGGCACGCTCCAGGTCGAAGTCCTCCATGGTGAGCGAGGTCCCGTCCTGGTGCGGGAACGTCACTCCCACGGTCGTCTTGGTCGCGTAGCGCAGCGTGATGTCGCCGTCACCCCAGCGTTGCGGCACGATCCGCTCTGGGGGTGTCGTGTTCCCGAGCATCCCGATCACCACCGGCTGCTGATCAGCTGCACTGGCGGGCTGTGCAGCCATGGCTGAGCCGACGATCGCGATGATTGCGCATGCGGCGATGGGGCCGATGGCTGCCGTCCGTGGCATGGTGCTCCTTGGGCGATTTGAGTGGCTGTCACTCATATCCTGTCCGACGGGGCCACCGTTGTCCGGTCAACCCAGCGACGGGTCACCCCTGCGCGCCCTCCAGCGTCGCCGCGAGCGGGTCGAAGTCCTCGGGCAGCGACGCGATCGGTGCGACGGTCGACTCGACCTCGATGAACGAGCGGGCGGCGATGGACTCCTCGACCGCGACCATGGTGTCGAGCACGTGGTACCCGACCTCACCGGTCGCGATGTGCGAGCCGCCGCCACGGATGGCCCGCGCCATGTCGAGCACGCCGAGGCCTCGTCCGACGGTGGGCTCCTCGTCGAGCAGCACGTCCCACTCCTGCGAGAAGGGGAACGTCGCGTCCGCGGTCAGCGGTCGCGCGATCCGGATCGGGTGCCCGCCACCGAACGTGTTCGGGTCGGGCAGGACGATCGTGCCCTCGGTCCCGTTGACCTCGAACACGCCGTGCCGGAACAGCGGGGTGTCGAACGACAGCAGCGACTGTGCGTTGCCACCCTGCTCGAACGAGGTCAGGACGGAGACGTGGGTCGGCACCTCGACGGGGAACGAGTCGCCCGCGTTCGGTCCGACGACCAGCTGCCGCGTCGACCGCGACTGAGACCCAGTCGCGACGACGGAGTCGATCGGTCCGAGCAGGTGCACGAGCGCCGTGAAGTAGTACGGGCCGATGTCGAACAGCGGGCCCGCGCCCTTGGCGTAGAGGAACGACGCGTTCGGGTGGAACACGTCCGGCCCCTGCCACTGCATGCTCGTGACCGCGGTGAGCGGGGTGCCGATCGCACCGGCCTCGATCGCACGCTTGGCGGTCTGCCACCCCGGGCCGAGCACGGTGTCGGGCGCGATGCCGAGCTTCAGGCCGAGGGAGTCGGCGAGTTCGACGAGCGACGCGGCCGAGGCACGGTCCACGCCGATCGGCTTCTCGCTCCACACGTGCTTGCCGGCACGCAGTGCGTCCATCGAGACGGCGACGTGCGTGGCGGGGAGCGTCAGGTTGATGACGATCTCGACGTCGGGATCGGTGAGCACGGATGCGCCGTCGCCCGAGGCCGCGACACCCCACTTCGAAGCCGACGCCGCGGCGCGCTCCGTGTCGATGTCGCCGATCCGGACGACCTCGACGTCGGGGAACGTCGTGAGGTTCGCCAGGTACTGCTCGCTGATCATGCCGGCGCCGATGAAGCCGATGCCGACGCGTCCCGTGCGGGTCATGCGGACACCTCCGATGCGGACGACGAACCGGCCGGCGCGAGCTGCGCCGCGAGCCACTCGCACGACTGCTGCACACCGTCGAAGACGTCCCCGTCGAACCCGTCGAACTCGATCACGGCGTACTCGAGCGCCGTCGCCGCACGGAGGGCCTCGGCGAGCCGGACGTCGCCCTGGCCGGCCGGGGTCTGGTCGGTGGGGATCGTCGCGGTGGAGATGTCGTCGCGCATCGGACCGTCCTTGACGTGCACGGCGACGATGCGGTCGCCGAGCTCCTCGATGAACGCGACGACGTCGATGCCCGCAGCCGATGCCCAGTACAGGTCGAGCTCGAGCACCACGGCCGGGTCGAGCAGCGACGCGAGCACCTGCAGCGCGGGCTGCCCGTCGATCTGCGGCCGGAGCTCGTGGTCGTGGTTGTGGTATCCGACGCGCAGACCGTGCTCGGCGGCCTCGACGGCGGCGGCGTTCAGTCGTGCGGCGACACGCTCGACGCCCTCGCGGGTCGTCCACGCGTCGGGCCCGACGAACGGGTCGATGACGATCTCGAGGCCGAGTTCCTTCGCCGCGGCGAAGGTGTCGGCATGCGACGGAGCGGTCATCACGGTGCCGTCGGGCAGCGGGATGGTCTCCTCGACCAGGAACGCGTGGCCGGTCTTCGCGGTGATGCCGTGGGCGTCGAACGCGGACTTGAGCTGCGCTGCTCGGTCCACGAACGCGAACGCTTCGACGGTGTCGAAGCCGATCTCGGCCAGGCGGCGGACGCCGCCGTCGAGGTCGGGCTCCAGCGCGGCGTTCACCGTGTAGAGCTGCAGGGAGATGGCGGGAGCCATGTCGGGTCCTTTCCGGGGGTGGTACAGGTGACTGCCTGGAGGCGCGACTCGCGTTGCGGACGCAAGTTGCGCCTCCAGGCTGGTTGCGTTGGTCAGCGGACCGACTTGATCGGCAGGATGACGAGGGCGCCGAGGATGACGGCGACGCCGGCACCCCAGAGCATGAGCGTGTAGTTCTGACCACCGCCGATGCCGAGCAGGAACAGGCCGACGGCCGGAGCGAGCGACTGCGGCAGCGCGTTCGCGATGTTGATGACGCCGAGGTCCTTGCCGGGGCGTTCCGGGTCGGGCAGCACGTCGACGATCAGGGCGGTGTCGATGGCGGCGTAGATGCCGAAGGCGAAGCCGAGGACGATCTCGGCGAAGTAGAAGCCGCCGACGGTGTCGACGTGGGCCAGGATCACGAGGCCGACCGCGGTCAGTGCGGTGGAGCCCCAGACGAAGACCTTGCGGCGCTGGACGCGGTCCGACACCCAACCGGAGACGGCGGCGCTGACGAGCAGGGCGACCGTGTAGAGCAGGACGCCGAACGCGACGACCCCGACGGCCTCGGCCTGCGGCAGACCGATGCGGTCCTGCATGTAGAGCAGGCGGTACGTCGTGAACATGAACGTGCCGAAGGTGATGAGGAAGCGCCCCCACCAGGCGAGTCCGAAGTCGCGGTGCTTGAACGGGTTCGTCCAGAACGAGCTGATCAGGTTGATCCAGCTGAACGGCTTGACCGGCGTCGTCGGCAGGTCGTCGCGTGCCACGAAGCAGTAGACGAGGATCGCGATGATCGCCAGGACGCCCGGGGCGATGAAGAGGACCGGCAGGTTCCCGACCAGGTACACGGCCAGGTACAGGCCGGCGAGGATCGCGATGTTCTGCGCGAGGGCGATGACGCTCGAGGCCTTGCCGCGCTGGAACTCCGGCACGTTGTCGGCGAAGCTCGCGGTCAGCGTGGCGAGGACGGCGTTCGCCGTGATCTGCGCGAGGACCCAGGCCAGCGTGAGCTGCAGGACGTTCGGCGAGAACGCGAGCCAGGCGAGCGAACCGACGAAGACGATGACGCCGCCGAGCATCCACGGGCGTCGACGTCCCCACCGGCTGCGGGTGCGGTCGGAGATCGCGCCGAACAGCGGGTTTGCGAACAGTGCACCGAGGGCACCGAACGGCAGGACGGAGCCGACCACGGTCTCGGGGCTCGTGGGGTTGAGCTCGGTCGCCTTGATCGACATGCTCACGAAGACCGGCGTGAGCAGGGCGACGAACAGGCCGAACTGGGCGAAGCTGAGGCCCCAGAGGTAGCCGCGGCCCACACGCATCGTGCTGACGGACTGCGTGATCCCCTCGACCGAGAACGCTCGGGGCGCCGCGGCGTCCGAGGCGGTGGCACCGGCGGCTGCGGTGACCGCTGGTGATGCGGTCCCGGCGATGCCGCGGGTGGGTTCTTCCTTCGACGTCGGTGTCGACATGACTCCTCCTCGAGTCATAGGGGGCTTCGGGGCCCTCGAATACCTAGTGCTGCTAGGTGATCGGGACTGTAGCACCGGAAACCTCCGACCGGAAGTTTTTGGCCCGATTGTTGCGCCGGTACATTGGCACTCGTGACCTCCAACGATGGAATCGGCACCAGGGGCCCCTACGCCAAGGGCGTGCAGCGTCGGCGGGAGATCCTCGACCAGACGCTCGACGTCGTCGCCTCGCGCGGGATCGACGGCACCTCGCTGCGCGCCATCGGCGATGCGATCGGGGTCTCGCACGCGGCACTGAAGCACTACTTCTCGTCCCGCGAAGCGCTGCTGGTCGAGGTCCTGCGGGAACGCGATGCCGCCTCGGACCGGGCACTCGGCGACACGGCCGGGGTCTTCACCCGACTGGCCTTCGTCGCCGACCGGAACGTCAGCGAGCCGGCACTCGTGACGCTCTACACGACCCTCCTCGGGGCGTCGGTGGAGTCCGGCAACGAGACGGCGCGGGAGTTCTTCGCCGCACGGTTCGACGAGGCGCGGGGGAACCTGGTCGCCCAGCTGCACGACGAGCTCGCGGCGTCGGGGCGGCACTCGGACGCCGACCTCGAGCAGGTGGCGTCGCTCATCATCGCGGCGTTCGACGGGCTGCAGGTGCAGTGGCTGCTGGACCGGAACGTGGACATCGCGGGGACGCTGCGGTTGCTGGAGCGCGTGTTGTAGGGGACTTTCGGGCGGTCGCGGGTCGACGTGGAACGACACCGGGTCGACTCGGAACGACACCGGGTCGACTCGGAACGACGTCCTCGTCGTCGTACGACAACGAGGACGTCGTCCCGAGTCGACGAACGACCCCTACTCCTCGCCGTCCTCTTCCGGGTTGAAGTGCGAGTCGTCCCCGACGTGCCCAGCGGCGAGGCCGTCCGGGTCGTTGGGGATGGTGTTGTCGTCACCGAGCCCGCCCGGCTTCTCGATGCCCTCGGAGTCGTTCACGGGGGCCTTGGCGTCGTCGTCGTGCGTGTTGCTGCTGTCGGTCATGGTCTGCTCCAGTGCAGTGGTCGAACCGAGGGCGACGCCCCCGGCAGGTGCTGACCTCGGACGCTACGTGCCGCTGCTCGGAATCCACCCACCAGCCGCGTGCCCCGATCGGTCGACAGCGGAGTCGCCGCTCGGTAGATTGTTCAACAACCCGCGACGACAGGGAGTCCCCGTGACGACGATCGACCTGAACAGCGACCTCGGCGAGGGGTTCGGCGCCTGGACGATGGGCGACGACGCCGCGATGCTCGACGTCGTGTCGAGCGCCAACATCGCCTGCGGATTCCACGCCGGCGACCCGACGATCATGCTCGCCACCGCCCGCGCTGCCGCCGAGCGCGGGGTCGCCATCGGAGCGCACGTCGCCTACCGCGACCTCGCCGGCTTCGGTCGCCGTCCGGTGCACGTCACACCGGACGAACTCCACGCCGACGTCGTGCACCAGCTCGGCGCGATGGCCGCCACCGCGCGGGTCGCCGGCACCGCGGTCACCTACGTCAAGCCCCACGGCGCCCTCTACAACACCGCGTGCGCCGACCCGGTCCAGGCCGAGGCCGTGGTCCGGGCGATCGCCGACGTCGACGGCTCGCTCGCGGTGCTCGCGCTGCCGGGTTCCGAACTCCTGCTCGCTGCCGAACGCCACGGGCTGCGCGCGGTCGCGGAGTCCTTCGCCGACCGCGCCTACGAACCCGACGGCTCCCTGGTGTCCCGCAGCACGCCGGGTTCGGTGCTGCACGATCCGGACGAGGTCGCGGCTCGCGTCCTCCGCATGGTCACCGACGGGGTCGCGACCGCCGTCGACGGCTCCGAGCTGCGGGTCAGTGCCGACTCCGTCTGCGTCCACGGCGACTCCCCCGGTGCCGTCGCCATGGCCCGCGCGATCCGATCACTGCTGACCGAGCACGGCGTCGCGATCGCGCCGTTCGCACCGTGACCGTCCTCGACCTCCGGCCCGCTGGGCGCACCGCCTTGCTCGCCACCTTCGACTCCCTGCAGCAGGTCGTCGCGTTCCGTGCCGGGCTGACCGCGGCTCGGCTGCCCGGCCTCACCGAGGTCGTGTCCGGCGCGCGGACACTGCTGCTCCGTTACGACCCGGCGACGACCGACGCCGTGAGACTCCGCAGTGCACTCGAACGGGTCGTCCCGTCCGCCGACGCCGATGCGGCGAGCGCCGTGGACCCCCTCGTCATCCCGGTGGTCTACGACGGCGAGGACCTCGACCAGGTCGTCGCCCTGACCGGCATGCGCCGCGACCGCGTGATCGCGTGGCACACCGGCCAGCTCTGGACGAGCGCGTTCTGCGGCTTCGCCCCGGGCTTCAGCTACCTCACCGGCACCAAGCCGTCACTCGACCTGCCTCGCCGGAGCACGTCGCGCACCGTCGTGCCGAGCGGTGCCGTCGCACTGGCGGGCGAGTTCAGTGCCGTCTACCCGCGCGCCTCCCCCGGCGGCTGGCAGCTCATCGGCCGCACCGACGTGCCGATGTGGTCGCTCGACCGGGAACCGCCGGCGCTGGCACCCGCCGGCACACGGGTCCGGTTCGTCGACGCGGATGCGGCATGAGCGCGCTGACCGTCCTGCAGGTCGGCTACGGCGCGGCAACGCAGGACCTGGGGCGGCCGGGCTTCAGTGACATGGGCCTCGGCGCGGCGGGCGCCGCCGACCGTGGTTCCGCAGCACTGGCCAACCGGCTGGTCGGCAACCGTCCCGATGCGGCCGTCCTGGAGGCCCTGCTCGGCTCCGTCACGCTGCGGACCGACGCGTACGTGGTCATCGCAACCGCCGGGGCCGCCTGCCCGGTCGAGATCGAGCGGGCGGACGGCCGGGTCCGCGGTGCGGCCTCGCACGAGGTCCTGATGCTCGCACCGGGTGACACGCTCCGGATCGGTACGGCCACCGCCGGGCTGCGCTCCTACATCGCGGTCCTCGGCGGGTTCGCGGTCGAGCCCGTACTGGGTAGTCGCTCGTGGGACTCACTCGCACGCCTCGGGCCTCCGCCGTCGTCGCCGGGTGACGTCCTGCCGATCGGCGACGCGCGCGCTTCGTGGCCGATCGTCGACGCCGTGCCGCAACCCGACGAGCACTGGCCGGACGACCCGGTCGCCCTCGACGTCACCGCCGGCCCCCGCGACGACTGGTTCACGCTGGACTGGCGCGACACCCTGACCGCTCAGGACTTCACCGTCGGGTCGGACAGCGACCGCGTGGGGGTCCGCACCACGGCTCCGCAGCCGCTCGTCCGCGCCGTGACGCACGAGCTGCCGAGCGAAGGGGTGGAGACCGGTTCGCTGCAGGTCCCGCCGGAGGGCTTCCCGGTGCTGTTCCTCGCCGACCACCCGGTGACCGGTGGCTACCCCGTCGTGGCGGTCCTCACGCCGGAGTCGGTCGACCGTGCCGCGCAGCTCCGCCCGGGCGACACCATCCGCTTCCGGTTCGTCCACTGACGACAGGCTCGCTGACCGATCCGGAACAGGTCGGCGCCGCTGCGGGTTGAGTCGGACACTGCCGACGAAAGGTGCACCACATGTCGATCACCGTCCTGCTCGAGGTCCAGTTCCGGAGCGACGTCCCCGCCGACACCGTCGAGGCGGCGATCCGCGAGACGCTCGCGCAGACCCGCGCCTTCGACGGCTGCGAGTCCCTCGAGGTGCTGGTCGACGACGCCGACCCGACGCGCATGGTCGTCGTCGAGTCCTGGACGAGCGGGGCCGCCCACGACGCCTACGAGGCATGGCGGGCGACCCCGGACGGTGCCGCAGCGATCGGACCGATCGTCGCCGCACCGCCCGTCGCTCGGACGTTCGCCCGGACGATCGCGATCAGCTGACCTGCTGTGGGTCAGCCCGTGTACTCGTAGGTGCTGACCCAGTCGATGTCGAGGTGCCCGGCGGCACCCCAGTTGCCGACCTGGAACATGTACCGGTGCGCGGTCTTCGGCACGTTCGACGTGACCGTCTTGATGACCTTGCCGTCGAGCAGGTACTGCACCGACTTACCGGGGATCCACTCGACCGAGTAGACGTGCCAGCTACGCCAGGTCACCCCGGTGCTCATGCTCGTCGAGTTCGCTTCCTGCCCGGCGACCATCGAGTGGTGGTGGAGCATCGGCGACCCCTCGAAGTTCGCCTCCGGGTAGTCGATCTCGCCGTCCGACCAGACGTTGGACGACGGCCAGAGCATGAACGCTGCACCGTTCCCGTCGCCGCCGGTGGCCTTGGCGCGGACGCTGAACTTGCCGCCCACGTGCGACCACGCACCGTTCGGGGTCCCGAAGGTCCCCGCGGCTCCGTGCTTGCCGTCGAGCGTGACGTCCATGTAGCCATTGCGGGCACTGACCTGCGAGCCCGAGTAGTACGTGCCGCCCGTCCCGTCCGGGTAGGGCTGCCACGAGTTCGCGTAGGTCTTCGCGAACTGGCCGTTGGCCGAGGCCGTCGTGCTGAAGTTCTCGACGAAGGTCTGCTTGAACTTGCCGACGTTGCCGACCGGGGCGGTGACCCCCGCGTAGGCAACGGTTCCCGCTCCGAGCGGTGCCGCCACGACGACGGCGCCCATGAGTGCGGCGATGAGCGCGGTCCGCCTGATCCTGCGGTGCTGCATGTGTCACTCCCTGGTGTGACTGGTGGCACCCGTTCCCCTCGGGCACCCAGCCGGATCTCGGCTGCGCACCGAGGGTAGGTGCATTCTGCAACCGATGCAGGGGGTTGACAGCAGCACGCCGGACCGGCGACCATGCCCCTCGTTCGAGGGTCAGCGTGCGGCGTGCTCGCGTGCTTCCATGGCGTCCCAGGCGAAGCTCGCGAGCCAGTGCGTGGAGTAGTACTCCTCGCCGACGCTGGCGGCCAGACCCGAGGCCAGCAGCCGGTCCGCCGCCTCGTCGAGCAGGCTCGCGAGCCCGTCGTCGTCGAGCTCACCGGCGCGCAGGGCGTCCGCGATGCGCCGGGCCGATCCCGCTCGCGACAGGTCGAGCCCGAACAGGTGCACCTGCTGCGGGTCGTTCTCGTCGCGGACCACCGTCGACTGCAGGATCGCGTCGCCCGACCGCACCTGGGCGAAGAAGCCGTCCGACCACGTCGCGAACTCGGCGGGGGTCAGCACGGCGCGCATCAGGTCGGCCTCGGCCAGTCCGGCGGACAGGAAGTCGTGTCCGCTGCGCTCCCAGGCGAACGGCCACCCGGCGTCCTCGCCGAACCAGTCGCGCGCCGCTCGCTCCACCGTCGTGGCGAGCTCGTCGCGGCCGAGCGACCGTGCGGCCTCGAGCACGAGCAGCAGCCCGAACGCCGAGTTCGAGTGCACCCCGTGCCGCACCGGGTGGGCAGCGCCGTCGACCCAGCGGGTGACGAGGTCCTCGAGCACGTCGACGACGGGCGCGAACCCGGGGGCGAGCTGCCGGATGGCCGGCACCTCGGACGCGGAGACCTCGGCGGCGAGCTTCGCGAGCCAGGCCCACCCGTAGGGGCGCTCGTAGTGCGGCGTCGTGTGGAAGTAGGCGGCTTCCGTGGCCAGGTGATCCGCACTCAGGTGGGCCTGCAGGATCGCGGTGAGCCGGGCCTCCAGGTCGGCCGGCAGACCGTGCGCGACCAGACGCGCTGCGAGCCAGTGCATGTGTACGGACGAGTGCCAGTCGTACGACGTGGCGAAGGCGGGGTGCAGCTCGACCGGCAGCGCCCGGTCGTCCGGGCCGGACGTCGTGTGGTGCGCCGCGTACGGGTACTCGCGGGTGGTGTTCTCGGCGACGACGGACGCGAAGCGGTCGGCCCACGCGGCGCGGGTCAGGTCGAGCGGGGCAGCATCAGAAAGCGACAAGGTACATGACTCCCATGTTGACGACGAGCAGGATGGCGGCGGTCGGGATCTGCGCCTTGATCGGACCGTACTTGTCCCGCATCTCGAGCAGGGCAGCCGGCACCAGGTTGAAGTTCGCGGCCATCGGCGTGACGAGCGTGCCGCAGAACCCGGCGAGCATGCCGATGGCGAAGATCGCGGCGGGGTTGCCGTCGAAGCCCTGCACCAGGACGGGCCAGCCGATCGCGGCCGTCATGATCGGGAAGGCGGCGAACGCGTTGCCCATGATGATCGTGAAGAGCGCCATGCCGAGGCAGTAGACGACCACCGCGGCGATCAGCGACCCGCCGGGCAGGATCGACTTGATGATCGTGCCGACGGCGTCGCCGACCCCGGCCTGGGTGAAGACGATGCCGAGGGTGGAGAGCATCTGCGGCAGCAGCGCTGCCCACCCGATGGCCTGCAGCAGTCGGCCGCCCTCACGGATGGGCGTGGCGATCCTCGGCGGGCGCAGGACGAACACCGCGACGACCACGGCCAGCACCGAGCCGATGCCCAGTCCGGTCAGGGTCGCGCTGCCCTCGGCGAGCAGGGGTGCACCGCCGATCGAGACGAGCGGACCGAGCGTCGCCACGAGGACGGCGACCACGGGCACGACGAGCGCCGGGATGAAGAGCTTGTTGCCGAACCGGGTGGCGAACGCCGCGCGCTCGTCGGGGCTGGTGGTGGCGAGGACACTCGTGCTGGCGGACGGCTTCGTGGCCGCAGCGGTGGGTTCGGCCGGGCCGGTCTCCGCCCCCGTTCCGGCACCCGGGATGCTGGCGACGCGCGTGCGACTGGTGGTCCCGGTGAACCCGAGTCCGGCGAGGGCGACCATCACGAGGACGGCGATGCCGAGCACCCACGACGGCGCCGTCTTCGCGGCGACGAAGGTGCCGTAGAAGAACGAGACCCCGAGGATCCCCCAGAACGCCGCGTTGCCGAGTCGCTTCGCGTGCGAGGTGTCCGTGACGATGAGGACGGCGACCGCGATGAAGAACGCGCCGATGAGCCAGTAGAGCCATTCGCTGGTGATCACGCTGCCGCTCCCTGCGTCGGGGCGTCCACGCGTGCGTCGGCGGCCATCTTGTCGAGCGTGCGGTCGAACAGCAGCAGCCGCGTGCCGTGGACCAGGAGCGCGGCGATACCGGTCGGGATCGCCCACAGCGCCAGGTCGATGGGTTCGAGCGACAGACCGTAGGTGGCATCGACGAAGGTCGTGATGAGCAGGATCGAACCGACGGCGACGAAGACGTCCTCGCCGAAGAAGACCCCGACGGTGTCCGACGACGCCGAGTAGCCCTTGATCTTCTCGCGCATCCGCTCGTCGATCCGGCCGTACTTCTTGATCGCCGCCCCTTCGGCCATCGGGTGCACGAGGGGCCGCACGGTCTGCGCCGGCCCGCCGATGCTGGTGAGGCCGACCGCGGCCGTGACCTGCCGGATGGCCAGGTACCCGGCCAGCAGACGACCCGTCGTGAGCTTGTCGAGCTTCGCGATCAGGCGCTTGGCCTGGTCCTGCAGCCCGTAGCGCTCGATCAGGCCGATGACGGGCAGGACGAGCGCGAAGGTCGTGACGGACCGGCTCGACGCGAAGCCGTCGCCGAAGGCGGTGAGGATGCCGACGGGACCGATCCCGCCGATGGCCGCGGTGACGATGCCCGCGACGGTCACGACGAGCAGCGCGTTGATGCGCAACGCGAACCCGATGATGACGACGGCGACGCCGATGAGGACGAACATGCGGGACAGTCTGGACCGCATTGTTCAACAATCGCAAGGGGGTGTTCTGCTCTGTAACACGACGGTCACACGGTGCGGGGTTCGCACCTGCGATGCCCGAGGCCGTGTCAGGATCGGGACATGACCCGAACCGTCAGCGGTGCCGACTCGACGGCCGACCGGCTGCGCACCATGATCGCGGCGGGCGAGTTCTCCCCCGGGGCGCAGCTGTCGGAAGAACGGTTGAGCGACCAGCTCGGGGTGTCACGGAACACCCTGCGCGAGGCCTTCCGGCTGCTCGCGCGGGACCGGCTGGTCGAGCACGTGTTCAACCGTGGGGTCTTCGTACGACGACTCGCCGCCGAGGACGTCACGGACCTGTACGCCGCCCGACGGGTGCTCGAGGAAGCCGCGGTCCGCGCGTGCTCGCCGACGTCACCCGCGCTCGACGCAGCCGCGGCGGCCGTCACGGCTGCACGGGACGCTGCCGCCGCGGGCGACTGGGGCGCCGTGGGCACCGCGGACATCCGGTTCCACTCCGAGCTCGTCCGAGCGGTCCCGAGCACGCGGATCCACGGCCTGATGGACGGGCTGCTCGCCGAGATGCGGCTGGCCTTCCTGACGACCGACGACCCGGGGTCGTTCCACGCTGAGTTCGTGGACCGGAACGACGCCATCGTCGCGGCGCTGCGCGCCGGCGACCAGGCGGGGGCCTCGGCACTGCTGGCGGACTACCTCGACGATGCGGAGCGGACGCTGCGGGTGGCCGCGGACGCGGCAGGCTGACGGGAGGCCCGGTGCGGTTCCTGCCTGCGCGCTCGGCCCGCCTCGACTAGCGCTGGTACCGGCCGAGGCCGCGCTTCCTGTCGCGGAGTGCGACGGCGAGCATGCTGCCGCCCAGCAGGAGCCACAGGACGGCCATGATCGCGCGGAAGACACTCGGATCGATGATCGCCAGGACGCTCCAGAGCAACCCGACCGCGAGCCACACCACGCCGACCCAGACCAACGGCCGCCCGAAGGTCGCGCGGAGGAACCGGTTGTCGCTGCTCATGAGCCGAACCCTACGCCCGGCCGTGTGCCACGTCAGCCCCCGACGAGCGCCTTCACCGCGTCGATCACGATCTGCCGACGCCGCGCAGGTGCGACCGCCGCGACCAAGGAGCCGTACTCGGGGGAGGTCGAGCTCCAGAACGCGGCGAGGTGCATCACCAGACCGAGCAGCACCGCCGGCCGGTAGCTGCGCGGCAGGACCCCGGCGCGCTGGGCGTGTTCCACCGCGGCGACGGCCTCGGCATTGTTGGCGATGACGGCTTCGAGCGCACCGTCACTCCCCCGCTCGAGGCGGTGCCACGTCGCAAGCCGTTCGGCCCACGGACGCCGGACGTACGAGTCGTGCAGGCGAGCAGCCCACTCGGCGAGGTCGTCGGTGTCGACGGGGACCTCGTCGAACGTCTCGGCGACGGTCTGGGCGAGGAGCGCGTCGAACAGCCCCTCCTTGCTGCCGAAGTAGTGGAAGATCTGCGCCTTGTTGCTCGACGACGCCGCGGCGATCCGCTCGATCTTGGCGCCGACGAGCCCAGCCGCGGCGAACTCGTCGCGTGCTGCGAGCAGGAGTCGTGCGCGCATCGCGTCGGCGGCTGGGGGCGTGAAGCGTGCCATGGGGACAACCGTATCGACCGAGTCCGCACCGCGGAGCCGGACGGCCGCGATGCCGGGCCGGTCAGGCGCGCTGCCGCCGAACGACACCCCTCAGGACCAGCCCCACCGCCAGCAGGACGCCGGCGACCACCGATCCCTGGACCAGGTCGGAGAAGCCCTGGCGCACGTCGGAGTTCCAGAAGAGGACCACGGCGATGAGAGCTGCGGTCAGGCCGAGCACGATCGACCGGGCGCGCAGTCCCCCGCCGGAACGACTGACAACGACGTCGATCGCCACGAGCGGGACCGGAAGCAGCGCGGCGAGTGCAGTCGATCCTCCGAACACCGCGGTTCCCACGAGGGCGCCCGCGCCGAGTCCGATCGCTGCACCAAGCCAGTTCGCCCGGCGCACGCGGAGGGTCGTTGGAACAGCGCTCCTGCGCGATGCGAGCACGAGGGCGAGGGCGAGGAGCCCGAACACTCCCAGTACGAGCAACGTCGAGCCCACGTCCCACCAGGCAAGGTCCGGGCCGCCGACGATCGTGACTCCGAGGCCGAGGGCACCGAGGCACGCGAGTGACACCCACGATTCGTCGATCGTGCGGTCGCGCGGTTCCTTCTCTTCCACCTGACGAACATACCGCCGAATCCGACCATACGGCGTGTGAAACATCAGCACTGTAGAGAGCGAGGGAGGCCCCACGTCCGAGAAGTCTCGTGTCCGCCGCATCGTCAGCACTGGGCTCGCGGTCGGCTCAGTCCTGCTCGCCACAACCTGCGTCGTACTCGTCGCTGGTGGCTGGCCACTTGCCGTCGCAGCCGGAGCAGCCGGACTGTCCGCGTCGGGCTTCGCGGGCACCGTCGACCCGAAGAGCAAGGCCGCCCCGGCCGCCTTCTTGATCTGCGTCGCAGCGATCGGCCTGGCGCTGCTCTTCCACCAGATCCGCGCCTGAGCGGCGATGCGTTGCGCAGGGGATCGACTTTCCCGCGCGGAGAACGGCGCCGCGCACGAATCCCCCGGAAATGGGCAAGAATGCGTCCCCCGATCCTCCCTAGGCTCATGACAAGCGCACCACCACGCCGCAGATCCGCGGCTGACCCAATGACGGGAGGTTCGACATGTCACAGTTCGTCCAGGAGTTCACGCAGGGCGCCATCGTCGGAGAACCCGAGGTCGTCGAGGACCGTCCGTCGGTGCGCGAGGTCGCCGAGCATCCCGCGTGGACGCGGCTGAAAGCCGCTGTCGTGTCGTTCCGTGCGCTGCAGACAGCCGATGGCTCTGTACCCGACCAGGCGGACCACGCGACCGCTTCCGAGCACCTGGCCACGATCCTCCCGGCCATTGCCGAACTGGCCCCGTTCTTTCCGCACGATGCGGCGTACCTCGCTGCACTGCAGCGCGATTTCGCACGCTGGGAACGCGACGGTTTCGGCGTTCCCGACTTCCTCGACGCACTAAACGCATTCCAGCCGCAACAGCACCGCATCGACGGACTCGGCCACCTGGTCGTCTTCCCGATGGTGACGCAGAACGGCAGTTCCTCGCGGTTCGTCGAAGCCGTCCTGGTCGAGGTCATCTGGCCGGAGTTCATCGCGGAACTCGAAGCGGGCGACTACAGCAACACGCTCTTCGTCGCGTTACGGTTCGTCGACTTCACGCCCGGGTACGACACGAATTCTGCGGTGCTGTTCCCCGAGACGGTCGCGATGCGCGAGATCCCGACGTTCACGTGGGGCGCGATCTTCCAGGACCGCGAAGCCGCTCGCTACCGCCGAGTCGTCCGTGCCGCTGCGGAGATCACCAAACTGGAGTTGCCGGACGACGCTGCAGCAATGCTCGACGACCAGGAGCTGACGGAACAGGTCTTCGTGATGTGGGACATCATCCACGACCGATCGCACATGCGCGGGGACCTGCCGTTCGACCCGTTCATGATCAAGCAACGGATGCCGTTCTTCCTCTACTCGCTGGAAGAACTCCGCTGCGACCTGACGGCGTTCCGGGAATCCGTGCGGCTCGAGCGTGCACTTTCTGCTGTGCCGGACGCGGACCTCGACGAGGCGCAACGCGCAATCCGCGACCACGCCCACCTGGTGCAGTACGCCGTCGTCTTCGACCGCATCTTCCGGTTCGCGATCACCGGCAGCCGCGTCCGGAACTACGACGGACTCGGCGGGCAGTTGTTGTTCGCGTGGATGCACCAGCACGATGTCCTGCACTGGACGGACACGCAGCTCACCATCGACTGGGATGCCGTTCCCGATGTGATCATCGCGCTCAGTGATCAGATCAACGAGTTGTACCGGCGGTCGATTGACCGGCCGAAATCGGCGCACTGGCTCGCTGCGTACGAGATGCTCACCCGGACGCTCACGCCGCACCCGGCCTCGAGATGGGCGCGGGGACTGCCGGAGGAAACGCTCGCCGGAATGCCCAAGGGCTACACCGACGCGGTGCTCGACGACGAATTCCCGCTGTCGATGTTCTACGAGGCACTGAACAAGAAGATGGCTGCGGTCATCGCTTCGACGGCCGGCATAACCGGCTCGTCGTCGGTTGCTCCGCCCGCTGCTCCGTCCGTTCCGGACGTCGCCGCGTGAGCGCTGGGTCCCTGTCCGGTCGCACGGTGCTGGTCGCGGGCGCGACCAGCACCAGCGGCGCGGCGGTCGCGCGCGCACTCACCTCCGCCGGGGCGGCCGTCGTCGCGGTCGGCACCAGACCGGACGCACTGGAGGCCCTGCGCGCCTCCGTCCCGGGCGTCACGACCCACACGTGCGACCTCGCAGACCTCGGCGCGGTCACCGCGCTCGCGGCTGCGGTCCACGAGACGGCGGGACCGGTCGACGGGCTGGTCCACCTGGTCGGTGGGTGGCGCGGGGGCGGCGGCATCGCCGGCCAGTCGGACGACGACTGGGACTTCTTCGACCGGGCGTTCCGCACCCTGCGGAACACCACACGCGTGTTCTACGACGACCTGGTGGCGTCCCCGGCCGGACGGCTCGCGTTCGTCTCGTCCACCGCCGTCGACACCCCCACCGCGGGTGCCGCGAACTACGCAGCCGCCAAGGCCGCCTCCGACGCGTGGGTCCGTGCCGTCGCCCAGGGCTTCCGGAAGGACGCACCGCACTCGGCGGCAGCCACGGTCTTCGTCGTCGGTGCCCTCGCCGGTCTCGAAGAGCGGCTCGGCGACGAGGTCGTGCGGCTCTGGACGGCACCGCCGGCCGACGTGAACGGCGCCCGTCTCCCGCTCTCGGCCGCTCCAGCCGCGGCCTCGAACCTAGGATGAACCAGTGACCCTTCGACTCCACGACCTGGACCTGCGGGGCTTCGCCTCGGACAACTACGCCGGTGTCCACCCCGAGATCCTCGACGCGATCGCCGCGGCCAACGACGGCCACCAGATCGCCTACGGCGAGGACGTCTACACGGCCCGTCTCAACGAGGTGATCGGCGACCACTTCGGCTCGCAGGCGCAGGCGTTCCCGGTGTTCAACGGCACCGGCGCGAACGTCGTCGGGCTGCAGTCGATGCTGCCGCGGTGGGGCGCCGTCGTGTGCACCACGACCGCGCACATCCACACCGACGAAGCGGGCGCTCCCGAGCGCATCGGCGGGATCAAGCTGCTGCCGGTCGAGACCCCCGACGGCAAGCTCACCCCCGAGCTCATCGACAAGGAGGCCTGGGGCTGGGGCGACGAGCACCGCGCCCAGCCGCTCGTCGTCTCGATCACGCAGACCACCGAGCTCGGCACCGCCTACACGGTGGACGAGATCCGGGCGATCGCGGACCACGTCCACCCGCTCGGCATGACGCTGCACATGGACGGCGCTCGCATCTCCAACGCCGCCGCGACCCTCGGCCTGCCCCTGCGCGACTTCACCACCGATGCCGGCGTGGACGTGTTGAGCTTCGGCGGCACGAAGAACGGCATGCTCTACGGCGAGGCGATCGTCGTGCTCAACCCCGACGCGTCAGAGGGGCTGCACTACCTGCGCAAGATGAACATGCAGCTGTCATCGAAGATGCGGTTCGTCTCCGCGCAGCTCATCGCACTGCTGTCCGACGACCTGTACCTGCGCTCCGCCGGGCACGCCAACGCCATGGCCGCCCGACTCCGCGGCGCACTCGAGGCCCGGATCGCCGACGGCAGCATCCAGGGCGTCGGGTTCAGCCAGGAGACCCAGGCCAACGGGGTGTTCGCGACGCTGCCCGCGGGGGTGGCCGAGCGGCTGCGCAAGCACTTCCGGTTCTACGACTGGGACGCCAGCCGCAACGAGGTGCGGTGGATGTGCGCGTACGACACGTCGGAGCAGGACATCGACGACTTCGTGGCGGCGTTGACGCGGGAGCTCGACGCGGCCTGATCCAACGTAGAATCCCGTGTGATCTCCGAGCAGCCCGAACCCAGCGGCATCCTCCCCGAGGACCTCGACGCCACGCTCCGGGTGCTCGAGCAGATGAGCGACATCGACGAGACGCACCCCGACTTCGTAAGGGTGCGTCAGGCCACGGCGAAGATGTTCAAGGCCGTGAAGCGGGCGCACCGACTCGAGAAGCGCGCGGTCATCGCCGAGGCCGACCGCCTCGTGATCGCCGCGACCGCGACCGGCGCCGCCGACCGGATCGACGACGAGACCCGCGGCGTCCCGATCAGCACCTCGACGACGGCGTCCACCGCCGGCACCCTGCTGAAGTCCCGCCCCTGCTACATGTGCAAGCAGCAGTACACGGTCGTGGACGCGTTCTACCACCAGCTGTGCCCCTCGTGCGCGGCGATGAGCCACGCGAAGCGTGATGCCCGGACCGACCTGACCGGCAAGCGGGCGCTGCTGACCGGCGGCCGCGCGAAGATCGGCATGTACATCGCGCTCCGCCTGCTGCGTGACGGCGCCCACACGACCATCACGACGCGGTTCCCCCGCGACGCCGTGCGCCGGTTCACGAGCCTGCCGGACTCCGCCGACTGGATCTCGCGCCTCAAGGTCGTCGGCATCGACCTGCGCGACCCGGCCCAGGTCATCGGTCTCGCCGAGGACGTCGCCGCTGCTGGCCCCCTCGACATCCTGATCAACAACGCGACACAGACGGTTCGCCGGTCGCCCGGCGCGTACCAGCCCCTCGTCGACGCCGAACTCGCACCACTGCCGGACGGCCCGCTGCCCGAGCTCGTGACCTTCGGGCACACGAACGACCAGCACCCGCAGGCGCTCGCCCGCTCGGTGACGGCGCACCCCATCCTCGCGGCCGCTGCAGCCCGGGCCGACGAACTGACCGAGCAGGCCATGGCTCCGGGGTCGAGCTCGCTCGAGCGCCTGGCCATGGGCACCGCGATCGACGCCGGTGGTCTCGTGCCCGACCTGCACGACGTGAACTCGTGGACGCAGGCCGTCGACGAGGTCGACCCGCTCGAGATGCTCGAGGTCCAGCTCGCGAACACCACCGCGCCGTTCATCCTGATCTCGAAGCTCCGCCCCGCGATGGCGGCGAGCGAGGCGCACCGCACCTACGTGGTGAACGTCAGCGCGATGGAGGGTGTGTTCGGCCGCGCCTACAAGGGGCCGGGACACCCGCACACGAACATGGCGAAGGCTGCCGTGAACATGCTCACCCGCACGAGTGCGCAGGAGATGTTCGAGACCGACCGCATCCTGATGACGAGCGTCGACACCGGGTGGATCACCGACGAGCGACCGCACCCGACGAAGGTCCGGCTGGCGGAGGAGGGCTTCCACGCGCCGCTCGACCTCGTCGACGGGGCTGCACGCGTGTACGACCCGATCGTTCGGGGCGAGGCGGGCGAGGACGTGTTCGGCGTGTTCTTGAAGGACTACAAGCCCAGTTCCTGGTGAGCTCGGCGGCCGGAGCCGCTTCACTCCGGTCCGGCAGCGCTGCCATACTGACGACGTGACGAAGGCGCAGCCCGTCATCGGGCGTGAGCGGGAGACCTCGGCTCTCCGAGACGCGGTCGGTCACGTGGACAGCGGTGGTTCCGCGTTCGTGATCGACGGCGAAGCGGGCATCGGCAAGTCGTCGCTGGTCGCCGATGTACTCGAGCACGCGAGCCTCCGCGGACTGCGGACACTCACGACGACCGGCACCCTCGCCGAGTCGGCGGAGCCGTACTCAGCGCTCCACATGCTCCTGTACCCGTTGCGCGGCGGCATCGCGAACCTGCCGTCGCCGCAGCGACGGGCGTTGGACGTCGCGTTCGGGGTCGCCACGGGAATCCAGCCGTCGCCGCTCCTCGCCGGGCTCGCCGCGCTGACCCTGCTCTCGGACGCGGCGGCCGAACGTCCGCTCCTGATCGTCGCCGAGGACCTGCACTGGATGGATGCACCCTCCGAGTGGGCGCTCCGCATGATGGCCCGTCGCGTCGGTGAGGACCCGGTCGTCATCGTCATGACCACGCGGAACACCGATGCGGTGGAGAACCCGGGCATCCGACGCCTGCACCTCCGTCCACTCGACCAGTCCGCTGCCGACGAACTGCTCGACGGAGTGCCTGGAGCGCCGACGGGGCAGGCGCGACGCGACCTCGTGCTCCGCGCCGAGGGCAACCCCCTGGCACTGCACGAGCTCGGCCGGTCAACTGCGGCGGCCGAGCGCACGCGGGAACGACCCGTCGTCGGACGGGTCGAGCAGGAGTTCGCGGATCGGTACACGGAGCTCGACCAAGGGGTCCGGTTGGCGATCCTCGCCGTGGCACTGTCCGGCGGCACCGTTGCCGAGGAAGCCGCCCGAGTCGCCGCACGCGCAATCGGCAGGTTCCCGACGCCGACCTGGACCGAGCAGGCATCAGCGGCCTCGCTCCTCGAGTGGGTCGCACCCCGTGCAATCCGGTTCCGGCACCCGCTCGTGCAGTCGGCGGTCCTGTCGGTGGCGTCACCGCCGGAGCGCACCGCTGTCCTCCGGTCGCTCGTGCTCGAGCACCAGGACGACCCGGCACGGACCATCTGGTGGCGCGCCGAGCTCGCCACCGGTCACGACGATCCCCTCGCGGACGAGATCGCCGCGCTCGGCGACGAACGGACCGCGATGTCCGACACCTTCGTCGCGAGCCGGGCGTACGAGCGTGCCGCCGAGCTGACGTCGGACGTGGCCCGACGCGTCGAGCGTCGCATCGTCGCGGCGGAACTCGCCGGGCTGTCCGGCAGGACCTCAGACGCGTCGCTCTTGGTGCAACAGGCTCGCGGCGAGGCGCCTCCCGGGTTGCTCGCGGCGCGCGCAGCGTGGGTCGCCGAGACCCTGCCCACTGGTCGGACGGGCCTGGCAGTCGGCGACCTCGGACCGGCGCTCCACGCCGTCTCCGAGATGCAGCTGGCAGGCGGGGTCGAACACGCCACCGCCGCACTGCTCCACCTGGCCGCGATCGCCTGGGACCACACTGCCGAGGCGGACCCGGGCGACCCGATGCTCGTCGTCGTCGAAGCCCTCGCGCTTCCAGAGGACGACCCTCGGTCGATCCTGCTTGCCGCCCGGACCGAGCCGCTGGCCCGGGGCGATCGTGTGCTGGAGCTCGCGTTGGCGGCGGCGCCCGCGGCCCTGGACGAAGAGACCGCGTGGCTCCTCGGGTACGCGCTCAACCTCGTGGGCGAGATCGACACGGCTCGTGTCCTGCTCGACCGTGCCCTCGCGAGCATGCAGACGCGTGGCGAGTTGCGGACGTTCCCGCAGGCCCTCATGGGGACCTCGATGACCACGTACCTCGCCGGGGACGTCGCCCGGGCGCGCGCCCTCGCGCAGCAGGCCGCGTCGCTCGGACGGGACCTGGGCGACGCCGGGTTCTCCGCCGCGGCGCGGTGCGCGCTCGCCTGGTTCGACGCCCTCGAGGGCGAACAGCCCGACACCGAGCGGATCGCCGGCGGGACCGAGGCGGGCGCGCAGGTGCTCCGCTCGAGTGCGATGCGCGCAACGCTGCTCGGCGCGACCGGATTGGCGCACCTGGTCTCCGGCCGGGCAGCGGACGCACTCGAGCCCCTGCGACGTCTCTTCGACCCCGACGACGACGCGTTCAACCCGACCTTCGCCGTGCTGACCTCCCACGACTACGTCGATGCCGCGTTGGAGTCCGGCAACCGACCGGACGCCGAGCAGCGGTTGGCGGACCTCGAGCGGCTCCACGAGCGGTGGCACGCTCCCCTGGTGCGCACGGCCGTCCACTCCGCCCGGACCGCGCTCCTGTCGGACGACGACCTCGAGTCGGCGTGGGCGACCCTGCAGCACGATCGTTGGCCGGTCCCGTACGTGCAAGCGCGAGCGCTCCTCCGACTCGGTCGCCGTCTGCGTCGCGCAGGGCGGAGCACCACCGCCCGAGCAGTCCTGCACGCAGCCCTGGACCTGTTCGAGGCGATGCCCGCACCGATCTGGGTAGAGCGGACACGAGACGCCATCCGGGCCACGGGCGAGCGCCTGCCGACGACGGGGCAACGCAGCATCGACCTGCTCACCCCGCAGGAGCTCCGGGTCTGCACGCTCGCAGCCCAGGGCCTGAGCAACCGCGCCATCGGCGAACACCTCTTCGTCTCCCCCAGGACGGTGGGCGCCCACCTGTACGCGGCGTTCCAGAAGCTCGGCATCTCGACCAGGCAGCAGCTGCCGTCGGTCCTGGCACCCGGGGCGACCGCGGCGGACGACTAAGTCACACGACGCCACATCTCGGTCATCGTGACCGATGTGCACCGCCGGCCCGCGGCCCTAGCGTCACGGACGGAAGCAGACGCTTCCACCACCGACGGAGGTCCACGGCACCGGCTGCGGACCGGGACGGACCGCACCGTGACCGAATCGCCCACCATCGTGCTCATCCACGGCGCCTTCGCCGACGCCGCCAGCTGGGCGCCCGTCACGAAGCTCCTCCTCGATCAGGGGCACGAGGTCCTCGTTCCGCCCGTGTTCAACCGCAGCCTGTCCGGCGACGCGGCCTACATCAAGTCGTTCGTCGAGCAGATCGACGGACCGGTCCTGCTCGCCGGGCACTCCTACGGCGGCGCGATCCTCACCGTCGCAGGCGTCGCCGAGAACGTCGTCGGGCTCGTGTTCGTCGCCGCCTACGCGCTCGAGGAAGGCGAGAGCCTCGGCGCCCTCCAGGGCGGGTTCCCCGACAGCGACCTCGCGGCGAACCTCGTCTACGCGCCCTACCCCGTCGACGGCGCCGAGCCCGGCACCGACGTCTCCGTGGCCATCGACGCCTTCCCCGCGGTCTTCGCGGGCGGCCTCGACCTCGAGGAGGCCAAGGTCCTCGCAGTGTCGCAGCGCCCGCTGTCCGCGGTTGCGTTCGGCGAACCCGCATCCGTCGCGGCGTGGAAGACCAAGCCGTCCTGGGGCATCGTCTCCAGCGCCGACCACACCATCAACCCGGACGTCGAGCGTTTCGGCTACCAGCGCGCCGGGGTCCGCAAGGTGGTCGAGATCGACGGACCACACCTGGTGATGCAGACGCACCCCGCCGAGGTCGCGGCCTTCATCACGGACGCCATCGCCGAACTCGGCTGACCACCCACCGACCACCACAACCGAACACCAGCCACAGGAGACCGACCATGGGTTACGTGACCACCGACGACGGTGCAGAGATCTACTTCAAGGACTGGGGCAACGCCGATGCGCAGCCGATCGTGTTCCACCACGGCTGGCCGCTGTCCTCCGACGACTGGGACGCGCAGATGCTGTACTTCCTGGCCGAGGGCTTCCGCGTGATCGCGAGCGACCGACGCGGTCACGGGCGCTCCTCGCAGATCGGCACCGGCCACGACATGGACCACTACGCCAGTGACGTGTCCGCCGTCGTCGAGCACCTCGATCTGCACGATGCGATCCACATCGGACACTCCACCGGTGGTGGCCAGGTCGCCCGCTACGTCGCGAAGTACGGTCAGCCGCAGGGCCGGGTCGCCAAGGCCGTCCTCGTGTCCGCCGTGCCGCCCCTGATGGTGAAGACCGACGCGAACCCCGAGGGCACGGACATCGCGGTCTTCGACGGGTTCCGCCAGGCACTCGCCGCCAACCGCGCCGAGTTCTTCCAGGCCGTCGCCTCCGGCCCGTTCTACGGCTTCAACCGTGACGGCGTGACGCCGTCCGAGCCGGTCATCGCCAACTGGTGGCGTCAGGGCATGACGGGCAGTGCCGTCGCGCACTACGAGGGCATCAAGGCGTTCTCGGAGACGGACCAGACCGAGGATCTGCGCGCGATCACCGTGCCGGTCCTCGTCCTGCAGGGCGACGACGACCAGGTCGTGCCCTACGCGGACGCCTCGCTGAAGCAGGCCGAACTCCTCAGCGACTCGATCTTGAAGGTCTACGAGGGCTACCCGCACGGCATGCTGACGACCCACGCGGACGTCATCAACCCCGACATCCTCGCGTTCATCCGCGGCTGACGTCGCTGACGCTGCGTTCGCAGCGACCCGGACTGGAGGCGCGGTACAGGTGAGTCGATCGACTCACCTGCACCGCGCCTCCAGTCCGTTGCCCACCGTGCGTCAGCGGACCGGCCGGCGGTTCAGAACAGGTAGCCGCCAGACGCGACGTCCGTGACGAACTCAGCGACGACGAAGGCCGCCAGGAGGCCGGCGAGCGTGCCCAGGGCGGCGAAGGACCCCGGCTGCCACCGGCGCCGACGGGCGACGGCCCAGCACGTCCCGACGACGGCGATGACACCCGACACGAGCGGATACGCGATGAGGACGACCGAACTCGCGTCGTAGTTGCAGTTCCTCGCGGTGTCCGTGCATCCGACGAAGGCCATCTGGCTGAGCACGACCCAGAACCAGGCGAGGGGCGCGGCGACGTAGGTGACGGCCAGCGTGACAGCGGTCACGACGAGGTCGATCGCGCCGGGCTTCGTCGGGACGTACGGTGTCCGAGGCTGCGCTCGTGCCGGGCGGAGGTACGCGTCCTCATCGGGGCCGAACCACTGGTTGCGCTGTTCCCCCATGCGCTCACGGTAGTGGATCGTCGCACCACTCCGGGGATGCCTCGGTCCAGGGCTCGACGGCCGCACGGAGCAGCTCCGCCCCTCAGTCGCCCTCGTGCGCAGCCAGGGTTGCGAGTACGAGCTTCGTGATCCGACGCTGCCCCTCGTCGTTGGGGTGGATGCCGTCCGTCGAGTAGATCCCCGTCCCGGACGTGTCGGCCTCGGGGAAGGTGTCAGCCATGCTGACGTACGCGGCACCGCCCTTCGCCGCGGCACGCTTGATCTCGGCGAGGTAGCTCGACCACTCGCTCGACATGCCGTCCGTCATGCTCGAGGCCGGGGTGAACTCGCCGATCACGAGCAGCGAGGGCTTCGTGGGCAGCGCCGCGAGCGTCTCGAGGAACGCCACGTACTGGGCGCCGAGCTCGTCGGGTGTGAGGTTCGCCGCGTCGTTGCCACCCAGCGTGATGGTGATGAGGTCCGGTGCAGCACGACGCATCGCCGTCAGGAAGCCCTCCTGGTCATCGGTGAACGTCGCGATCGTCGAGCCCGAGTGCGCGGAGTCGTAGCGGTGGATCCCCTTGTCCCGGTCACCGTCGTAGATCGTGAACCCCAGCAAGGAGAACGGCGCGACGGCGGTGACGGTCACCGTGTGCTCCCCGCTCGACAGTCCGTCCACCGTCGTGATCGTCCCGGTACTGGCAGTCCCGGTGGTGGCGACGGTCGTCGGTGCTGCTCCGTCGACGCTGTAGGTGAAGTCGCCGGACCCGGGGTAGCGCGCCCACCAGATGTCGATCCCGGTGCCCGTGAAGCCGTAGCTCCGCGAGGCGCCCGCCTGCATCGCGACCGATCGGTAGCCGAGGTCGGGGGTGGTGATGTCGAACTGGCTCTTCCCCGTGCGCGCGGCCGCCCAGTCACCCCAGGTCGAGTCCGGTGCGTACACGGCGAACTGTGCCGGCAGGTACCCGGCCCCTCCGGCGACCCCGTCCGTCGGGTGCTCCGTGCGCAGCTGGTCGAGCGTGAGGTCCATCCACCGGGTGGAGCGTGACGAGGCGCCCTGCCCCTCGGTGATCGAGTCCCCCAGGGCGACCCAGTTCGCGGGCGCCTCGGTCCGGTCGGCCACGGCGGCGTTCCAGGTCGCGAGCGGCTCGGCGACCTCCGGGGTCTTCGCCGCGGAGCACCCCGTCGCGACGATCGACACGAGTGCGACGACCAGGCCGGCGACGAGCCGGGGAGCCCCTCGACGCTGACCGCGATCGGTGGTGCGCTCGTGGCCGTTCACGTTGTCTCCCTTGGGTGGGACGGAGTCCGCGACCGGGCGCCGGGTCGGGCAATGCTAACCGCGCAACCCTGGTGAACTACCGTCGTCTCCGTGCCCTCCTCCACCGGGACTCCGGACCCGACTGCCGGTCCAGCGACCGCGCCGCACTCCGTCAGACGGATCATCGCGGTCAGTCTGGCGATCGCCGTGTCGGCAGCTGCCCTGGTCGGCATCGATGCGGTCGCCGGGTCCGCTGACACCGCGGCGTCGCCGGTGACGGTCACCAAGGTCACCGCAGCGTCCACCGTCACCTCGACCGGCAGCGGCGTGCGGGCCACCCTGAAGGTCACGAACACCACCTCGGTGCGGAAGCCGGCTTCGTCCGCCTGGCTCTCCCTGTCCACCGGCACGAAGAAGTACTCGCTCGGCCGGGTCGCGGTGAAGCCACTCGCCCCGGGCTCGAGCACGACGGTCAGCGCGGTCCGCACGACGCCTTCCCGTGCCGCGGCCGGGAAGTACTCGGTGCTCGCCTGCGTCGGTGCGTACTCCGGGCAGCACTGCCGCACGTCTGCTTCGACCGTCATCACCAAGCCCACGTCCCGCGCACGTCCCCAGACCGGCGTGATGCTCGACGTCGCTCGCGCCTACTACCCCGTGGCACTGATCAAGCGGTACATCGACCTGCTCGCCGACGACGGCGGCCGCTTCCTGCACCTGCACCTCACCGATGACCAGAACGTCGGGATCGAGAGCAAGACCCTCGGTCAGACCCTCGCGAACGCCGATCTCGACCACGGCGTCTACACGAGCCGCGTGACCGGCCGTCCGTTCCTCAGCGCCGCACAGGCACGCACGATCGCCGACCACGCGGCGAAGCGGGGCGTCGCGATCGTGCCCGAGGTCGACACTCCCGGCCACATGGCTGCCGCCTTCGCCCTGCTCGAGGCGGAGCACGGCACGAAGTGGGTCGATCGCATCCGTTCGGGCGAGAGCGAGCTCGACCCGTCGGCGCCGGGCAGTCTCGCGCTGGCGACCAAGCTGTACGCCGAGGTGCAGCGGACGTTCCCGTCCAGTCGCACCGTGCACATCGGTGGAGACGAATGGGGCGGAGACGTCACCGCCGCCCAACGCGTCGCGTGGATGAACGCGATGGCGGCCGCGCTCGGCAACCGCGAGGTGTGGGCCTGGAACGACGGGATCGATCGCGCCGCGGTCGGGCGACTGGATCCGCGCATCCACGTCACGTACTGGAGCTTCGACGGCGACACCGAGGACGCAACGGAGCGTCGCGAACGCCGGGCGCGACGGGCCAGTGCGGTCGACCTGCAGCAGGCCGGGATCGACCTGCTCAACTACAACTCGTACTACCTGTACGAGGTGCCGACCGACCTCGACCCGGCCGACAGCGAGTACACCGTCGCCGATTTCCGCGAGCAC
Source organism: Curtobacterium sp. PhB78 (assembly GCF_003751685.1). NCBI lineage: Bacteria > Bacillati > Actinomycetota > Actinomycetes > Micrococcales > Microbacteriaceae > Curtobacterium > Curtobacterium sp. PhB78. The sequence goes on along the minus strand of NZ_RKIA01000001.1, from coordinate 38,240 downwards.
CGGTCGCTCCGGACGTGGGACGGCGACTCCGGAGCACGTCTTGCTGCTCCGATGTCGGGCGCGGCCGTCGCGATCTGGGGCGAGGACCTCGAGAGCCCACCTGGTGACGCCCTCCTGCGGTGGAGCGCGCCGCACGTGACGGCGATGATCGAGACCGCAGCCTCCTGACGGACGCGTGACGGGCCTCCAGGCCGACCACCGGACCCGCCGGACCAACCGGACCCGCCGGATCCACCGCCGGACCTACCCCAGCGGCTCGACGCCGTAACTGGTGACCACCGCGCGCAACTCGTCCAGGTAGGTCTGCGCCTGCACGGTGAGGGGAACCGAAGCGTGCGCGATCCAGCCGATCTCGATGCGTTCGTCGACGTCGAGGGGGATGGCGACGATCTCCGGGTCGAGGTCGTCGCTGATGAGCCCGGTGGAGATCGTGTACCCGCCGAGGCCGATCATGAGGTTGAAGATGGTCGCCCGGTCCGAGACCCGGATCTCCCGCTTGCTCGACATCGTCGACAGGATCTCCTCCGCCAGGTAGAAGGAGTTGTTCGCGCCCTGGTCGAACGTCAGCCGCGGCAGGTCGGCGAGGTCTTCGAGGGTCGCACGCTCCCGTGACGCGATGGGGTTCCGACGGGCCACGAAGATGTGCGGCTCGGCGACGAACAGCGGTGTGAACACGACCCCTGCGTCCCGTAGCAGCTTGCCGAGCACCTGCTTGTTGAAGTCGTTGCGGTAGAGGATGCCCACCTCGCTCCGCAGGGTGCGGACGTCCTCGATGATGTCCCAGGTGCGTGTCTCGCGCAGCGAGAACTCGTACTCGTCCGCGGCCGCGCCCTCGACCATGCGGACGAAGGCCTCCACGGCGAACGAGTAGTGCTGGGAGGACACCCCGAGGAGCCGACGCGACCGCTGCCGGCCGACGTACCGCTGCTCGAGCAGGGAGACCTGCTCGATGACCTGCCGGGCGTACCCGAGGAACTCGACGCCGTCGACGGTGAGGACGACGCCCCGAGCCGATCGGGTGAAGAGCGGGCGCCCGATCCGCGTCTCCAGGTCCTTCATCGCCGCGGACATCGTCGGCTGCGACACGTAGAGCAGGTCGGCCGCGGCGCTGATCGAGCCCTCGGTCGCGACCTCGATGAAGTACCGGAGCTGCTGCAGGGTGATGTCGTTCGAGACACGGGCCATAGGCCGAGGCTATACCGGTGCATAGCGTCTCGGTATTACCTGATGGCCTGCGGTTCCCGCCATCATCGAGGTACCCCTTCCCCAGTGCCCTTGGGCGCTCGACGAACAGATTGCCGACCATGGCGAACGACCTCACCTTCAGCATCACCCGGACCCGGTTCGACGAGGACTACTCCCCCGCCGACAGCTCCCGGCTGACCACGAACTTCGCCAACCTGGCGCGGGGCGAGCACCGTCAGCAGAACCTCCGTGCTGCGCTGGCGATGATCGACGGACGCGCGAACGACCTCTTGGCGGCCGGGGATCGTTACCGCCTGGAGCTCGACATCGTCTCGGCCTCGCTGCAGTTCTTCGACGATGGAGCGGACGCCGAGTTCCCGCTGCTCGAGATGCTCGACGTCACGATCGTCGACCAGCACACCGGCGAGCACCACCACGGCATCCTCGGCAACAACTTCTCGTCGTACCTGCGCGACTACGACTTCTCGGTGCTGCTGCCGTCATCGCCGGGCTTGCCGTCTGACTTCGGGGCGCTGCACGGGGCGCTCTTCCAGCGCTTCCTGGAGTCCTCCGCGTTCCGCTCGGATTTCGGTGCCGAGCCCGTCGTCTGCATCAGCGTCTCGACGAGCCAGACCTACCGCCAGAACGGGTACGTCCACCCCGTCCTCGGCGCCGAGTACGAGCACGAGCACTCCTCGCTCACCGACGACTACTTCGGCCGGATGGGCATGCGGGTCCGGTACTTCCAGCCCGCCGGAGCGTCGGCCCCGCTCGCGTTCTACACGCGCGGTGACCTGACCGGGGACTACACGGACCTCCAGCTCATCGGCACGATCGCCACCATGGAGACGTTCCAGAAGATCTACCGCCCGGAGATCTACGCGGCGAACACCCCGGCCGGCAGCACCTACCACCCCACCCTCGACCACACCGACTTCACGCCCACCCCGGTCACCTACGACCGTGCGGAGCGCAGCCGCCTCGGGATCACCCAGGGCCGGTGGACCGAGGAGCACCTCGTGACGCCGCACCACGCGCTTCTCACGCGTTTCGCTGCCGACTCCGTCCCCGCCCGCTGACCGTCTGGATCTTCACCTCCATGAGTTCTCTCCTCCCCACCTCGATCGTCGGCAGCCTGCCGAAGCCGTCCTGGCTCGCCGAGCCCGAAAAGCTCTGGTCCCCCTGGAACCTGCAGGGCGCAGCACTCACCGAGGGCAAGCAGGACGCACTCCGCTCCGCCGCGCACGAGCAGGAGCGCCGCGGCATCGACATCGTCAGCGACGGCGAGCAGACCCGCCAGCACTTCGTCACGACGTTCATCGAGCACCTGGACGGTGTCGACCTCGAGCGCAAGGAGACCGTCCGGATCCGTGACCGGTACGACGCGGCCGTCCCGACCGTGGTCGGTGCCGTGAGTCGCCGGAAGCCGGTGTTCGTCGAGGACGCGAAGTTCCTGCGCGCCCAGACCGACCGGCCGATCAAGTGGGCGCTCCCCGGCCCGATGACCATGATCGACACGCTCTCCGACCAGCACTACAAGAGCCGCGAGAAACTGGCGTGGGAGTTCGCCACGATCCTCAACCAGGAAGCGCGCGAGCTCCAGGACGCCGGCGTCGACATCATCCAGTTCGACGAGCCCGCCTTCACCGTCTTCCACGACGAGGTGCAGGACTGGGGCGTGGCCGCGCTCGAACGCGCGACCGAGGGCCTGCGCGCCGAGACCGCCGTGCACATCTGCTACGGGTACGGCATCGAGGCGAACAACAAGTGGAAGGAGACGCTCGGAGCGGAGTGGCGGCAGTACGAGCAGTCGTTCCCGCTGCTGCAGCAGTCGTCGATCGACATCGTCTCGCTGGAGTGCATCCACTCGCACGTGCCGCTCGAGCTCGTTGAGCTGATCCGCGGGAAGAAGGTCATGCTCGGGGCGATCGATGTCGCGACCGAGACCGTCGAGACTCCGGAAGAGGTCGCGGAGGTGCTGCGGCGGGCGCTCGAGTTCGTTGATGCCGACAAGCTCATCCCGAGCTCGAACTGCGGGATGGCTCCCCTTGCGCGTGGGGCTGCGCTGGACAAGCTCGGGGCGTTGTCCGCTGGGGCGGACATCGTGCGGGCTGAGCTCGTCGGCTCGGCCGTTCCGTCGGCGCGTTAGTCGTCGTCAACTGCAGGGCGGCTCCCTTCCGCAAGGAGGGGAGCCGCCCTCTTCGTTTCGCCCGCCTCGTGGCCGGCTCTCGATCCGGCCTGGAGGCGCGGCTGCCGTCCGGCTGACAGGTCGCGTTGGTACTGCCGTCACTCTTCAGCGCCTCCAGCGGCTCGGTCATCGACCGTCGCGTTTCGATCGCACCTCCTGCTCGATGAGCGCCGTGGCGATCGTGTCTGCCGCATGCGGAGCCTTCGCGAGCGTGTGGACCACGGCGGTGACTCCTGCCGCGTTGGCGATGACCGCTCCTGCCGCTCGCACCTCTCCGTTGATCCAGATCGATGCCGCTTCCCGCTGCCAGCTCACCGTGCGGGAGCGCCCAGCGCCGGGCTCGAGCGCCCAGTCGGCGTAGCGGCAGAGATCGTCGAACGTGGACCAGACGCCGCCTGCAGCCGCGAACGACGATTCTCCGAGCGCCCACGGCTTGATCGCGCGACCGAAGAGCTTCGGCACTACCCGGTCTGCGTGCGCCGGTACGAGGGCCGCTGAGCTGATCCCAGCCGGCTCGAGGATGTGCTGGCGTACAGCGGCGAACCAGTCGCCGAGCAGCGCGTACCCGAGGTTCGAGTACACGAAGCGGCCTCGCGGCGTGGCCGGCACCGCGACTGCGTGATCGAGGGGGACGCCAACGGCATCTCGATACGGGTCGCCGAACAGTCGGTCGCGCATCGTGGCCGGAAGCCGTGGCAGACCCGAGGTGTGGTGCACGAGGTCAGCAACGGTCATGTCGGCATCGGGCACACCAGGGAGGTAGCGCGCGACAGGCCGGTCGACCTCGAGCGTGAGCCAGGCCGTCGTGCCGACGAGTCCCTTCGTGATACTCCCCCACTCGAGCATCGAGGCGGTGGCGTAGGGCCCACGGGGCCCACGAACGGTGCGCCAGCCATCGCCTGCACGAAGACTCGCGCGCCAGTGACCGGAACTCTCAAGCGGATTCCGCACCGCGTGCCTCTCTCTGAAAACCGGCCCAGATGCGGGCCCTCACGAAAAGAACACCGACCGGGCCATTGCTTCGCCCATCGGACACGCGAACGTGCTCACCCGCAGAAGCTATTGCTCGTGCGCGTGGGGGTGTTCCAGGGCGAAGCTCCGGGCGTCTTCGATCGCCGCTGCAGTGGCGTCTGGATCGCCGGTTTGGAACGCGACGTAGTGGTCCTGCGTCGTCACGACAACCGCGGGGCCCGGCCCGAGAAGGAAGGTGGTGTAACCGGGTCCGGAAGCAACGATGCCGATGCGAGGTGCCATCGGCCATGACGTCGGATCAACACGGATCTCGCCGATTTCGTCGAATCGAATCCGTCTCGCACGGAGCGGAAACGACCGCACCGTCAGAGCGTCTTGGCCGACGACCACGGTGATCGCGGCAGGCAAGAGCAGCGTTGCACCGAGTGTGAACGGAACGACGGCGATCGAACCGATTAGCGCACCCGGTTCGTCTGCCACGGCCGCAACGAACACCACGACGAACAGCACCCCGATGGCGAGAGCGGCGAACACGATTCCTGCCACCAGCAGTCGCCGCGGCCGCCGCAGTGTCCAGGCATGCCTGCGCGGCCTCCGCCCAGCCAGCGCGGGACCCATCTCACTGCTCATCATCGGCCTCCATTTGTGTCGAACTTGCGGTGGATGAGCGGGCCGCCGAAGGGGCGTTCCAGACGCAGCTGGTGCGCGCGGGGCGGGCCGGCGGTGGACCGCCCCACGCGGCTGCTCACGCGAAGGCAGCTGCGAGATCAGCGGCCAGCTTCTCGTTCGTCATGTCGTCCTGCGGCGCGTCTACGCTGAGTGGTACGACGGCGAGAACCACCCAGAACGCGAGCGCGACGACGAGGACGGTCGCACATTTGCCGCTACCCGTCCCCGTCTGGACACCGTGCTCAGCGGCGATCTTCTTCGAGATGCGTTGCAGCGCACGCAGCCCGTCGAGAGTGCGAAACGGGTCGCCACTTTGGACTGCTTCCGTAACGTCCGCGTGGAAGTTCGCGTCAGCGGCGCGATACTCCTCGGTGAGCTCTGTGAGCTCATCGGACGTCAGCGAGGGGGTCCCTGCAGGGACGAACCCGGCCAGATCCGCCTGCATACTCGCAAGCGGGCCTTGGCCCGTGGCAAAGAACTCAATGACCGCTTCGTCGCTGAACGTTGGCGTCGACGAGCGGGCGATCGTGGCGGCGTGTGCCTGCGCCGGCGGTGTCAGTGTGGTGGCGGGGAGCACCGCAGCCGTGACCAGCGCAGTCATGAGCAGAGTCTTCTTCATCATTTTCTCCTTTTCTCTCTGACCATTTGGTCAGATGACCGTCATTTCTCTTGGGCGACCGAGATCAGTCTTCGCCGATCTATCACGGGCGGGATTGGACAACTCCGCGGATCACGCCCGCTCGTCGCAATCGCAGCGATCGCCACTCCACCGATCATCGTGAGCCCGAAACTCCAGAGGCCGATAGTAACGATGATCGCACCGTGCAGGATTGAGCAAGCAATCAGCGCAAACTTGCGCGAATGCGGCCCACAGAGGATCAGCACAGCTATCGCCACTTCAAGCACTATTGCACCCCAGGTCAACGAAACGACGACAAACGTGTTCGAGGTAAGGGCCCTCATGACCGATGCGACTGGGCCCGAAGCGCCGAAATAGAGGTCTCGAATGACGTAGTACTCAGCGGTGCCAGTGACCCAGTCGTTCGCGAACACCTTCCCGATCCCGCTGCCAAAGTAGATCATCGCCACTTGGATGCGGATTGCGAAGAGCCCTGCGAGAGCAATCTGAAGCCGTGGAGCAGAAATTCGACGCCGACGGCGATCAAGTCCGTATCGGCGGTCGTCCGCGATGTTGACGACAGCCACGAGGATCAGGAACACAACCGCCGCTTGGTCACCGCCGTCGGGCAAAGCGATAGCGCTTGCGATCGAGAAGGCGACCCAGACATGCAACCAGCCGACGATCGCGGGCAAGACGCCAGCGAGAACGGCCAGGAGAATGCTGACGAGTGTCATCGTCGGCACCCAATGCGGCGCATCCTTCATCAGGCAGTAGGCTCCGATTGCGCGGACCCCAGCGCAGTGCGGTGCAGGGGTTGCACCTGCCACGGATTGCATGAGCGCCGCGTAGGGCGTGAGGAGCAGAGTGAGCAACTCCGCCGCGGCGATGAGCGAGCGACCAGCCCAGAGCTGAGATCCGCGAATCTCGAACATCGACAACGCCCGCTTCAGCGCGGGAATCCGCAGCTCTCCGAATATCAGTTGCATCTGACGCTCACTGACGCGGTGCGGACGATGTACGTGGATTCGTAATCAAACTTTCTGAATTCGAACGGAGTGGGCTTCACTTGTGCGAGAACCATCGGACCGCAGAGGGTTCGGTGTGCTGCGGCGTTCGCGACTACTTGCTGGACCCCGCGCTGAGCCTGCTTGACGCACGTCTCGGGCTGCGAGCGATTCGAGCATTTGACCCACTTCACGTCGGCCGAGATCAGAGCGATCTCCGGTCCCTGCGCACGTTGAGTTCGTGACATACCGAAGAGGTTGCGAGCGCGGGTCTGCGGCAAATCGAGTAGCGACGATGACGAGTTCGAGGAATACGCAGTGAGGGCAGACTTCTGCAGCGATGCGGTGAAGAACTCCCACCGCTGAGGGGCGACCGCCGCGACGAAGTCGCGCGCGGCCGTTCCCGCAGCGGTCCTCGACGTCATAGCGTTGGGTGCCAAGGACAGAAGCAAGGTCGCCACCAACCAGGCCAAGAGGATCCCGAGGGCTCCAATGAACACTCCGTATGCACGAAGGGTGCGGCTCACGAGCTCACTTCGGACGCGACGATCGCGGCAAACGCCCGGGTTGCCTCCGCACCCTCGGCAGCAGTCTTGGGCCACAGGTACGTCTTGTAGTAAACGGCAACAGCGACGGCCCCGACCGCGAGGACCGCTGCGGCCGCGACGACAAGGCACTTCCCATCGGAAGTGTTGGTGATGGCTGTTCCTTGCACGTCCTCGAGGGCAGCTCGGAACGTGTTCAGGGCCGACTCTACCTTGAATGGATCACCAGACTGGAACGGGATCGTCACGGAGGAATGGAACTCCGGATCTGCGGCGGTGAATGCTTCTTTCAGCTGAGCAAGTTCTGGCGCCGTGAGCCGGTCGTTCCCGCTGGGCAGGTATCCGGCGAGCACAGGATGGTCGTTGACCAGCTGCCCTTGACCAGCAACGAGCGCCGCGATGACTTCGACGTCTCCGTAGACGGTGGCGGAGTGGTCAACCGCCGCTGACGCTTCATGAATCAGCGGTTCGGCGGTAGCGGGGCCGCTCTGGACGCCGACCAGTGTTGCTGCGCACAGCGCAGCGACGGACAACCCGGTCGTGGTTCGAATCTTCTTCTTTGACGATGCGATCATGCGGCCAGCATTCCAATAAGGTGTCCAACATGTCAAGCATTGGATGCTGCAGATCGCAAGTCGCACGGATCACCATGTTCATCGCGCTGGCGTACGGCGGCGCCTGGGCTCTCCTCACGCCGGCGCTCCTGTCCAGCGCTGATCTCACGGATTCGGTGGGCAGCCCCGGGACCTATCTCGCCACAGTTGCGATGATGTTCACCCCCGCGGCGAGCGCACTGCTCGTCGCTGTCGTCCTGGAGCGGCACCGCGGCCGCTCACTCCTCCGCGGCGTCGGCCTCGACGCCTTCTTCACGCGGCGTGGTTGGCGTTTCGGGGTCTGGGCGACGGCGGCCTCAGCGGCTCTTGTGGTGGGGAGCTGGGCGCTCGGCCTGTCTTTCGGGTGGCTCGAACTGGACCCGGAGCGGTCCCCACTCAAGACCCTGATGGTGCAACTCACCGGCGAGGACCCGCCGCTACCGATGGCCGCTCTCGCCGCCCTCCAGCTCGTGAATCTCCCCATCGGTCTCGCTGTGACGAGCATCGCAGCGGCAGGAGAAGAGGTCGGTTGGCGCGGCTGGCTCCTGCCACGTCTCGTAGAGCTCGCGCCACGGTGGGCGCTCCCGCTCAGCGGACTCATCTGGGGCGTCTGGCACACGCCTGCGATCCTGCTCGGCCTCAACTACGACCAGCGCGATCTGCTTGGCGTCTGCATGATGGCGGTGGCGTGCACAGGCGTTGGAGTACTCATCGGTTGGTTGCGGCTGCGCAGCCGATCACTGCTTCCGTGCGTCCTCGCCCATGCAGGCCTCAACGTCTTCACCACCTACCAATCAGCGCTCTTCCCGCCCTTCGACCCTCGCCTAGTCGGCCCTCTCTCATTGACGGGGTGGATCGTCATCGCGGCGATGCTCGTTTGGCTGGGCGTCGCTTCGCGGCGACAACGCAGTGCGTTCGGCCAAAGAGCCTAGGAACCGCCCGACTCCGAGCGGCAGTGTTACGGATCGCCGGATCACCGGATCGACGCGTGAACCGACACGGGCGCTGCCCGATTCGTCTGGGTGGGAGCGTGGCGCGCGCCCGACAGGGGCTCGCGTCTCGCGCCGGTCTGGAGGCGCGGCTCGGTTCCGGTGGTCAGGTCGCGGTCGTCACTCCTGACCGTCGAGGCTCATCTTCTCGAAGTCCCCTGCGATGCACTGCGAGCTGCCGTCGATCGTGTACCCGCGGGGATCCGCGCGGAAGTCGGAGGAGCTCACCGGGCCACCCCTGCCCCGGACGCCGAGGATCGGGTCCTCGCCGCCGGTCTGGTACCGCTCGGTCGTGACCCCCAGCTCCTTCCAGTGCCGTTCCACCGCCTCGACGTCGGCCTTCGGCTCAGGGCTCGCGGACCGGACCATGGCGTAGGAGTACTCGACGCCGCGGACGCCCGGGGCGAGGCCGCACTTCCCGAGCCCAGGGCCCTCACTGACCTCCCAGCCGTCGCCCACCACGTCGGTCGAGCCCTCGACGAACGTGACGATGGACTCTGTCGCCTGCTCGGGAGTCTTCCCGATGCCGGCGCTGCAGCCCGTGAGGACGACCATCATGAGCAGTGCGGCTGCGGTCGCTTGGAGGCCGGCGACGGCCCTCCACCGAGTGGATGCCTCGCGGGAGTTCCTCGCAGACCGGTCGGCGTCTGCGAGGCGCACCCTCGTCCGGAGATCAGCGCTGCCGGACAGGATCGCTCCACTTCGGGAACGGCTCCGAGACACCCGGCTCGGATTCATCGGGGAAGTCGGCGGGGTCGCGCAGTGCGATCGCCTTGATGAGCTCCGGAGCATCGTGTGCCCAGAACGCCTCGCTGTACACACCGAGCGAGTACTGCCCGTTCGGCCGCACGTTCCAGGTCACCCACCATCCGTCACCGGTGTCGGCCCGGACCTCGTGATCCGTACCGACCTTCGCGCTGCTCCAGCGCCACCCTTCTTCATCGAAGTACCGCTGCATCGGATCGAGGTCCTCCACCACGCCGGTCGCACCCTCCGGTTCGATGATCCGTACGGCTCGGAACGCGTAGGAGTTCTCGTTGGTCGCACCCTCCGGCGCCTTGCCGAACGCATCGTCGCCTGCGGGCAGAGGACGGACGTCCCCGCCGTTCCAGTACCACGTGCCGTCCGAGATCTGTCGTTGTGCGGCTGCGAGCACGGCCTGCCCGTGCTCGTACCGCTCGCCAGCCAGCTCGAACTCGTCCTGCAACGAGAGATCGGCTACCTGCGCCTGGGTCTTGCCTGCTGCGTCTTGCGCGTCCTGTCCGGTCACGTCGCCTCCTCTGCCTGCGCCGCCTGAGACGCATCCGGTCGTCGCGAGCACCACGGCCGCGAGCATGGTCACGATCGCGCCGCGCAGTCGGGGACGAATCTTGACTCTCATGGCCCCATCTTCCCGTCTGCGACGATCTGCGCCAGCGTGCGGAGCGTGGTCGAGTCATTCGAGAGGTACCCGACGTCGTCCGAATCGGACTCGTGCCACATGTCGTGGCCCGTCACCCCTCTCGTACCCTCGGCTGCTTCCGAGGAGAACTCCTGCACGCCGTCGAACCCGAGCGGATCTGCCCGGGTCGCCACGCCCAGCCACTGACCGACCGGCGCGAACGGATCGTCCTTCGCGGCCGTCGCGTACACGTTTGCGGCGTGGACGTCGTCGATCTCGGTCCCGCGCGGGAAGCCGACGGACCCGTACGACACGAACGAGTCGACCTGGTGTTCCGTCAACTGAAGCCCCTGCACCGCGGTGGTGGAGCCGTAGGAGTGCGCTGCAACCGTGAAGGTGTCGGGGCCACCGTCCGACCTGCTGTCGAAGACACCGTCCACGAAGGAGGCCAGTTGGCCTGCGCCGGATTCCGATCGGTCGGGTGCGCCCACCTCCGCCGGGTTCGGCGCGTGGTAGCCAACCCAGGAAACGACGGCGTAGGTCTGCGATCGGTCATCGCTGTGCGCCTGGCGCAACAATCCCTCGGCGGCCACGACGCGCTCGCCCATGCCAGCCACGTCCGAGTTCATCCCCGGCACGTTCACCGTCACGTTCTTCGCCGTGTCGAGGTCACCAAGCGACACGGCGGCGACCAGCGCACCGTCGTGCACCCCGAATCCAACGAGTTGCGCCGTCTTGGACGCCGCAGGTCCGGGGAGTGTCTCAGCGCTGAGGTCGGCCGCGTCGACGGCCTCTTGCAGCGCGTTGACCTGTTCCTCGAAGTCCGACCGGCCGATGCGCTGCTCGCCGAAGCCCATGAGGGTGTACACGCGCTCCGGATCCCGCACCGCCGCCGCAAGCACGGCTCGTGACGCGATGTCGCGCTTCGCAGCAGGGATGCCGTCGAGGTTTGCGAGCAGGTACTGCGTCGCCAACGGCAAGGACTCGATGTACTCGTCCGTCTGCGGGACCTTCGCCCAGGCCGCGGCGACCTCGGCAGGGGTCAGACCCGGCCGGAGCAGCTCGGACAGCGCTGGCGACGCGGTCACCGTCGCCACGGCGTCGAGCATCAGGTCCGGGAGAGCGCCGCCTCCAGCGCGGTCGAAGGCGTTCGCGATGCCTTCGATCCAGCTCGCCTCCAGGGCGTTCTCGGCCATCAGCTGGTCGAACCCCGCCACGACTGTCGAACCCTGGACCGGCACCCACGAACAAGCCGAACAGAAGCGGGTCCAGGCGTTCTTCACCCGGATCAGGTGCTGCCCAGCGCTGCCGTCGGCCGCTCTGTTGGCCCCGACGAACGTCAGGAGCGCATCAGGATCCGCGGAGGACGTGCTTCCCGAGCTCCCGCCAGCCGTGCGCGGGCGCGCCCTCGGCAGGAACGTTGCCGTGACCGGGGTCGGGTGCACAGCCGTGTCATCCGGACGTCGGTCGATCACGCCATCGATGTAGGCCGACGCCACGGCGAGCGGATCCCCGGACGCGCGACGCTGCTCACGCTCCTCCTCACGCGCACTCCATTCGCGCGATTCCCGGAGTCGGCGCCGCTCGGATTCAGCCTCGCGTTTCGCCCGATCGATCGACGTCTTGAGGTCAGCGAAGACACCGGCGAGACGCTGCGTGTCCTCCGACCGGATCGTGCTGTCGGTCGTGAAGAGCGTCGCGTAGCTGCCGCGGAACTCCCGAACCGCTGCCTCGACTCGCACCCGATCCGCCATAGCCTGCGATCGCAGGTCCCCGGAAGCCCCCTCCGCAGCAGCGATGAGGGCATCGGCTGCCCCGTCATCGAACACAATCGTCACGCACACCCCCGTGTGGATCGCAATCTGTCCTTCGACCCTACTGGACGGCCGATGACCCTGCGCAACCAGGCGGTCGATGGGCATCGCGGCTCCTCGTCGGACCTCGCGGCAATCCGGAGGTGTGATGGGCCAGTTCAGCGACGGTCGTCTGAGGATCGGACCCGTCCGGGAGGGAGGGTACGACCGGCCGATCCAGTTCCAGCGAGAGCGCAGCCGTCGTCCGGTGCCCCCCCCCCCCCCCTCGTGATGCTTCCCCTCTCGGGCAGCCATCTCTCGACGTTCAGTCGAGTCGGCTCGCGGCCGGTCCCCGGCCATCAGCGTCGGGATGCTCGCTCGCCACCGTGCATCCGGAATGTTGCCGTTCATGCTCCAGGGCGTTAACGTCGTCACCATGCCCTGAGCAATGGTGTCCGCACTCGCCCTCGAGATCGGCGGAGCGGTCCTCGTGATGTGGTTGACGTGGAGAGCTGCGACCGGGCAGCTCGGCCGGAACGACCTCGCCGGCGTCCGGACGCGCGTCACGATGTCCAGCGACGACGCCTGGCGGACCGGGCACCGAGCGGCGCTGCCTCCGACGCTGATCTCGGGCGTGATCACCATCCTCTGGTGCGCGGTGTGCATCCTCGTGCCCGCGCTCCGCACCCCGCCCCGGTGATCGTCGCGTCGGTCATCCTCGTGGGCGGCGCAGCCCTCTCCGTTCCTGCTGCCCGCCTCGCGGTACGCCGAGCGGCGCTCGAGGATCAGACCGGTCACGAGGACGCGCAGACTGACTCACCGGCGTCAGGCCGAGGGCGTTGACTGCACACATGATCACGAAGGACCAGATCCACGAAGTGGAGCACGCGACCGTCCGAGACCGCGACGGCGCATCGGTCGGCAAGGTCGCGCAGGTGTTCCCCTCCGACGAGGACGGCAGCGCTGCGTTCGTCAGCGTCGCGACCGGACTCCTCGGGGGCCATACCGCGCTCGTCCCGGTCGAGGACGCCACCTTCGACGGCACGGACCTGCACGTCGGGTACACGAAGAGCGCGATCAAGGGCGCGCCCTCCCCCGGAGCCGGGAACACGTTGTCCGTCACCGAGGCGAACGCCGTCCGCAAGCACTTCGGGCTCTCCCCCGCTGGCAAGGCCACCGGCGACATGGGCGACGCGCACGAGAACCTCGATCAGGCCGGCACCGGCCCGGCGGGCGCGGACGACACCGAGGGCGCCGGGACGACGCCGCCGGCGTGAACGGTGCCTGAGCGATGACATCCGCCCGCGTTCCCTCCTCCCTACAAGCGGACCTCGGCGCGCCCCGCCCACGTGCCAATAGGAGTCTTGAGCCGAGCGTGCGCCAGCGGCTCAACATACGATCCGATGGCGGGATCTAGCAGGGCTCGGGGATGGCGGTGGACGAGGGCTCTGGTTGGGCACCCCTCGCCGATCGCCGTCGTGCAGGGTGGCCGCTAGAGGACTAAGGCCAGGACGACCCATCCGACGATCGCTGATGCCACTACCAACAAGAGCGGGGAGACCGACACTGGTCGTCCCTCAGGCGGTCCTCGCCGTTCTCGCACGACGACGAAAACGACGCTGGCTGTGAGAACCCCAAGTACGACGGCCCATACCGCCCACCAGGCATCCCCACGTCCCAATGCAAACGCAAGCCAGCCGCCCTGGGCCGGAAGTAGGAGGGCTCCGCCAGCTCGGTCGGCCACCGCACGTCGTCGCCGGCCACGGTTCCACCGCGCGCCGAGCTCACGATCACGGACCATCCGCTCAATCTAGCGAGCGAGCGGGCTATGACCCGATTCTGTCAACCGCTGTGGTTTCGGAGCATCCAGGGCGTCCGGTCAACGATCGTGAACCGAACGATGTGCAGGGCCGGAGGTGCCCCGCTACGTCGTGAGGATCCAGAGGAATCCGAGTACGGCGAGAACCACGCCCCCGATACACCCGGCGACCCCGATGAGAGTGGCGATCTGAGCGAACGTGCGAGCAGCCCCTTCGGCGTAGAACCGGTCCTGAGCCGCGGAGGCCAGGAGCGTGGCCGCGACGGCGACCGGGAGCGAGGTGATCCACGTGAGGCGCAGAAACTCAGTGGCACCCACGACTTCCGGGGCTCGGGCTCGAAGCACCCCTCGGCCGTCTGCCGGGAACGCGGCGTCCATTCGGGCAAAGTGCAGGTACACGACCACACATAAGAGAGCACACGCAGCCAAGAGCGCGAGAGCAGCGCCCGGCAGGGCCCAAACGATCACTCGCTCCCGCATCCCACCCCTCACGCCTTCAGCCTGCCAGACCGATTAGGGCGAATCATGGCCGAGAGGGCGAGGAGCTGCGTGCCGAATGCGTCCGGTAATCGACCGTCTAGCAGGCAGCGAAGAAGCAGCCCCAGGGCGGAAGGCAACTGCTGCCTTCCGCCCTGCGCGCGCTAGCTTCCGTATTCGCGGATGGTGATGTTGGAAAAGGTTGCGGTGCCGCCGTCGGAGTAAAGCGAGATGCCCGTGTCGCCGGCGTCGAAGTTCACCTGATTCGAGAGCACGGTGTAGCCGGCGTTGACGAACACCTCGACGCTTTGCGTGTCGACGAGGATCTGGAGGTGCACGGCGCGGGCGGCGGAGTCGATGGGCGCTGCGGCACGGGTGTAGGGCGTCAGTGCGAATCCTGCACGGTCGGACGGGGCCCTGTCGACGTATAGGTCGCTCCCGTACTTGCCGATGTTGGTGTGTCGCGCCCCGTCCGCCGAGCGTCCGACCGAGACTCCGACGTTGGTGGCGTTAGTCCAGGTGGCGTCGAGCTCGATCTCGTACGCGCGGCCGTTGTAGGGCAAGACCACTGAACCGTTGACGGTCTGGTTCGTGATCGGCACGGTCCGCTTCGCGGTGCCCTTGAGCGCCGCGATCGGTGCGCTGAGCAGCGTGTAGCGACCATCGGCCTGCTTCTGCAGCGTGATCTCGCGGACGATCGAGTTCTGGCCGTTGTACCCGTCGGATGCGTCGGTGGGGACCTGCCGGTTCGCGTACTTCCAGTTGTTCATCCAGCCGAGGCCGTACCGCTTCGTTGTCGGCGCTTCGTTGGCAGGCCAGGTGACTGCCGCGTACCAGTCCCATCCCCAGTCGAGCCATTGCGGTGTGAGGTTGTCCGCGGTGTACGTGGTGCCGTTCCACGAGCCGGTCCAGTACGCGTACGTGCAGGGCAGCCCCTCGTTGTAAGCGTCCATGCTGCCGGCAAGGACCCAGTGCTTGGTGCCGTCATCTGCTGTGATCTGGAAGAGGTCGGGGCACTCGATGCCACCGAGGTTGTGGTCGGGGTAGTCAAAGTTGTGCTGCAGTGTCCAGTCGATGAGGTTCTTTGACGTGTAGAACGCGGCGTAACGCTGCCGCCCGATGACGCAGACCCATTCGTTGCGGACGTCGTCCCAGGCCACCTTGGGGTCGCGGAACCACTCCGCGTTGGAAATCTGCGCGTCGGTGGTGGCGGTACGCCCGTCGGTGTTGACGATGACGGGGTTAGGTCGGGCGGTGAAGGTGAAGCCGCCGTCGGTGGAGTAGAAGAGGTACTGCTCCTGGTACTTCCGCACGCCTCCGGTGGGGCGGGTGGCCAGCGCGATGACGGCACCGGCGCCGTAGCCGGCGGTGTTGTTGGTGTCGATCAGGGTGCAACCGGTCCAGGTGGGCAGGCCGGTTTGCAGGGGGATGACGGTGCCCTGGAAGGTGAAGTTGATGCCGTCTGTGGTGGAGACGTGGTCCCATCCGCCGTCCCCGTTGTCGACGTCGGAGTGCAGGTAGTACAGCTGGTAGGCGCCCCGTGTGAATACCGGTCGTTGCGGGTCGGAGAGCCACCCTGAGGGCGGGGTCATGTGGTACTTCGCCCGGAAGGAGGTCGCTGCTGTGGTTGTGGTGGAGGCGGATCCCGCGGTGGCAGCCTGCGCGGCTTCAGCGGGCGCTGCTGTGGCGAAGAGCGCCAGGGCGCCGATGCCGGCGCCCTGGAAGAGGGTTCGGCGGTGGAATTCAGATGTCATCGTTGACTCCGGTTCGGGGGTTGGTTGGTCCTGCAGTGTGGGTAAGCGCCGTTGGTCCTGCGGTGGGTTCGTGTGGTGTCGGAGGTTGCGTGAGCGCGTCGCGGATGATGCGGCGCGGGTCGTAGCGGCGCGGATCGAGTTCGGACCAGTCGATGTCGACCCCGGTCTGCTCTTCGATCTGCGCTTTGGTCATGTCAGCCCATCCCCGCAGCTGACGCAGGAGAGCGGTGAGCTGTTTGGTGTGGGTGGCTAGGCGAGCCGGTCCGAGACAGAACCCGGCGATGGCGGCGATGACGAGCATTTTCTCGACGTCCACGGTGCTTCCTCGTCAGCTACCCGGAGAGCAGCTCACTCGTGCGACGGCACGGTGCCGTCGTGTGCGACCGGGGTGCTGGCCTGGTCGGCGCGTTTGTTGTTGTCGCCCGCGTGGATCTCGCTGCGGAAGATGTTGAGCGACTGCCCGAGCCCCTTTGCCAGGGCGGGCAGCTTGGTGGCGCCGAAGAGCAGTACGACGATGCCGAGGATGATGAGCAGGTGGATGCCGGTGAGGTTGCCGAGCATGATGGTGTCCTTCGTGTGCAGGCGGCGCAGCGGACGCTACGTCACGGGGTGGTGGTTGAGGAAGCTGCCGCGAGACGGCGGGCGAGACGGCGGTCGTGCAGCCAAGCGACCGCGCACGCTGCGAGGTAGAGCACGCCCATCGGGATGGCGAGGAGAAACATCGATGCAATGTCGGCGGAGGGTGTGACGAATGCGGTGAAGATGAGGATGCAGAGCACGGCGATGCGCCATGCGCCGAGGATCGCTTTCGCGGTGAGGACCCCGACGAAGTTGAGCAGGACGAGGAACACCGGCAGGACGAACGCGATACCGACGGCGAGGACGAGCTTCACGGCGAAGTCGTAGTACGCCTTCGCGTCGACGATCGAGGTGTCTTGGTGTGCGACGAAGCTGCCGAGGATCTGCACGATGTGCGGCAGGACGTACCAGCCGAACCAGCAGCCGCCGAGGAAGAGGGGAATCGCGGATCCGAGGAACCCGACGGCGTAGAGCCTTTCCTTTCGAACCAGGGCAGGAACGATGAACGCCCAGACTTGGTACAGCCAGGCGGGGCTGGCGATGACGACCGCGATGGTGATCGTGATTTGGAGGCGCAGGTCGAAGGCGCTGCTGATGGCGGGGAAGTTCAGTTCCGCGGTGTGACCGCCGCCGGCGGTTGCGAGCTCGGTGACGGGTGCGCGGAGTTGATCGAGCACGAATGGTGTGAGGAACCAGCCGATGACCGCGCAGACTGCGATGGCGAGCACCGCGCGGAAGAGCCGCTTCCGGAGCTCGTTGAAGTGTTGCCCGAGTGACATCGTTCCGGCATCGGGGCGCTTCTGCCGCGTCGTCCCGCGGGGAACGGACGGGGCGCTCATCTGGTGGGCTCGCCCAGTGCTGCGAGCACGTCATCGGCGGTTGGTAGGTCCGCACCACGACGGCTCACCGTGATCGCAGCGGCGCTGGTGCTGACCTGGCCGAGTCGTGTCAGAGCTATGGAGTCCAAGGCGTCGAGCGTGATGGTGTTGTCCTGGAGTTGCCAGATGAGGGTGGCCATATACGTATCTCCGGCGCCGACCGTGTCGACGACATCGACGCGTTCGCTTGGGACGGTGACCCTCTCCCGGGTCGTCGCGAGCGTTGCGCCGGCGGCACCGCTGGTGATGGCGCCCAGCATCACACCGAGCTTGAGGAGCCGTTCGAGGACGGCGTTGGCGCTGTCGCCCGGGTAGAGCCAGGCGGCGTCCTCGTCGGAGAGTTTCAGCACACTGGCGTCTGCAGCGAGCTGCTCGAACCAGACCCGTGCAGCCGCCGGGTCGCCGAGGAGCGCGGGCCGGATGTTCGGATCGAATGAGACCGTGCCGCCGGCGGCTGCGGTGCGCTGGGCGAGCTCTCGCACTTTGCCCGCTCCGGGCTGCAGGAATGCGCCGATCGATCCGATGTGCAGCCAGCGAGGCGTTTGCGGCAGGTGCGGCAGGTCCCATTCGATGCCGAACTCGTAGGTGGGTTGGCCGTCCGGAGCGAGCCGGATTGTCGCCGTGGAGGTTTTCGTGGCACCGAAGACGCCGGGAACCAGCTCGACCCCTGACGCCTCGAGGTGATCTGCGATCTGCTGGCCGCGGGCGTCGTCACCGAGCCACGTGGCGAATTCGACCGGCGCGCCGAGTCGTCCGAGCCCGAGGGCGACGTTCGCGGGGCTCCCGCCGGGGATCTCCCGGGTGGCGTCGTCGTGGACGATGTCGACGAGCGCTTCTCCGGCAACGGTAATTCGATGCACAGTCATCTCCTTCGATGATCGGGAACGAGTTGGTGCCGGCGAACCTGTCGGCGCCGCTCCGCTAGATCGATGGGGATCCAGCGGTGATGTCAGCGGCGGGAGCCGAAATGGTCCCGACGGTGTGCTCGAGTTCCCACACCAATGCCTGGCTCGGTGCGTCCACGGTCCACGGCGGCGCCTGCGTCGGGTAGACGCGGGTGGTGATGGAACGTCCGGCGCTGGTGAACAGTTCGACGACCGATCCGTCCAGCACCACTCGGACTGCGGGTCGGTCCGCGGTCCGGTCGAAGGGACCACGAATCACCGCGGGACTCGGGTCAGCGCGGTGATCTGTGCTGGCGTGCGCCCGGTCGACGGTGAGGGTGTCTGCATCGACGTCAACGTTGATGTCGAGATATTCGGCTTCGGAGAAGCGCAGCCGGATGCAGCCGGTGACGGCGACGGGCAGCACGATTTCGGCTTGTGCTCCGATGCGAGCACCGTGCGCAGCCTCCGAGCTGCCGACGCGGAGGGCGTCGATTACCGGGTGGGGTTCGGTGCCGAGCCGACCGTTCGTGATCCACGCCCGGCGCGGCAGAGAGATCGCGCCGGACCAGCCTGCCTGCTCGGTCCACTGCTCGGTTCGGCCTTCGGTGACCCATCCGAAGAGCACCGGCCCCCACGAGCTGGTCCGCATCACGGAAGCCGCGTAGAAGTGCTGCCCGTCGTCGACCTTGAACGGCGAAGGAGACCCGGTCAGGGGGATGGCGACGACGTCGCCCGGGCCGTCGGCGTGGGACCAGGACGCCACGATCGCGACGTCGGTGCCGTCGACGGTGAGGATCTGCGGGCACTCCCATCCTTCACCGGTGTCGATGCCGTTGGCCGTGTCGCGTGTCATCGATACCAGATCGCCCGCGTGGGTCCAGCTGATGCCGTCGACGGATCGGTAGTGGCGGATGGACGCTGTTTGATTCCTGGAAGCCGCGCCGACCGCCATCGACCAGCCGTCGTTCGTCTGCCAGACGAACGGGTCGCGGAACATGGTGATTGCTTCGTCGGCGGACGGATCGGCGACGACCTGCACGGGGGCGCCGAAAGTGTACCCACCGTCGGTGGATTCCGCGAGGAGGACCGACTGAAACGGACTGTGATCGACTTTGCCGGAGTAGTAGGCGCGGACGGTGCCGTTGTGCAGGACCGTGTTGCCGGACCATGCGCCCCCGGAGTCGGTGCCGCCGGGGACGGGAACGATCGCGGGTCGGTGGAGGGTCCAGTGCACGAGGTCGTCGCTGGTGGCGTGTCCCCACTCGACGGGGATCTCGAGGTCGACCCGGGGTCGGGACTGGAAGTACAGGTGGGCCTGCCCGCCGATGTCGATGGGTCCGTTCGGGTCGTTGACGTACCCGCGAGGGAGTCGGACGTGGAACTGCGGGAGGTGGTGGTCGGCGACGGTCACGGCGCTTGCGGCTTCCTGGGGTGCTGTTGGCAGGGCTTGGGGGTCGGTCATCGGGACGACCCCGCGGTGACGCCCTCGATGAAGTACCGCTGCGCGAAGATGAACAGCAGCACGCTCGGGATCATGGTCAGCACGACGCCGGCGAGGACGACGGAGATCGATCCGGTGCCGAGGTTGCCCTGCAGGCCGACGAGTCCGAGCGGCAGTGTGAAGGTGTCCTGCTGGTTGAGGAAGATCAGCGGTCGGTAGTACTCGGCCCAGAAGCCGGAGAAGTTCAGGATCGCGAGAGTCGCGATCGCGGGGCTGGCCATCCGCGAGTACACGTGCCAGAACACCCCGAACTGGCTGGCGCCGTCGATGCGGGCCGCCTCGCCGAGCTCCTTGGGCATCTGCATGAAGTACTGCCGCATGAGGAACGTTCCGAATGCGCTGCCGAGAGCAGGGACGATCAGGGAGGCGATGGAGCCGGTCAGGCCCATGTCCTTCAGGATGACGAAGACCGGGATGATGATCGTCTGGATCGGGACCATCATCGTGGCGAGGAAGATCCCGAAGATGGTGTTCTTGCCGGGGAAGCTGATCATCGCGAACGCGTACCCGGACAGGGTGCACGTGATCGTCTGGCCGACGACGATGAGCAACGTCACGAGGACGCTGTTGATGAAGAACTGCCCGATCGGGATCTGGTTAAACACCGCGGCGTAGTTGCTGAAGTCCCAGGACAGGGGTAGCCACTGCGGCGGGTTGTTGAACGATTCCGCCGGTGTGCGTAGCGAGGTGGTCAGTGTCCAGAGCAGTGGCCCGAGCGCGAACACGGCGGCAATGATCAGGATGATCATCCCGATGATGCTCCCCACCTTGGCGACAGGCTTGCGGCGACGAACGATGTGACTGACAGCTGGTTGCGCGACGGTTTCTGGGGCGTGCAACGGGTTGAGGGTGTCCGTGGACGTCATTGGTAGAACACCAGCTTTCGTGCGGCGATGAATTGGAGCCCGGTGATGATGCCGATGATGACCAGCAGCAGGATCGCGATGGCCGAGGCGAACCCGAACTGCAGGTTCTGGAATCCGGCCTGGTACATGGAGATGGTCGCGGTCGTCGTCGCGGTGCCGGGTCCGCCCTTGGTCATGATGAACGGCTGGTCGAACAGCTGCATCGCGTTGATCATGGCGATGACGGTCGCGAACAGGATCGTCGGGCTGATCAGGGGGATCTTGATCCGGAACAGTGTCCGCCAGGGGCCGGCACCGTCGATCGCGGCGGCTTCCTGCACGTCGACAGGCACCGCGAGGAGTGCGGCGACGAAGAGCACGAAGGTGAAGCCGACCTGCTGCCAGACGACCACCATCACGACCGTGACTTTCGCCCAGAACGGATCGTTGAGCCAGTGTGCGCCGGGCAGCCCGATCTCGTTGAGGTAGTAGTTGATGAGCCCGAACTTCGTGTCGAAGATGTAGCCCATGAAGATCGACACGGCGGCGGTGGAGGCCAGCAGCGGCAGGTAGAACGAGGTGCGGAAGAACACGCGGGTGGCGTTGCGCTTCCGGTTGTTCGCCAGTACCGCCAGGAGCAGGCCGAGCGAGATCTGCAGCACGACGATGGCGATGGCGAGTGCGACGGTCACGCCGAACGACGCGAGGACCGGCCCGTCGGTGAAGAGACGCTTGTAGTTGTCGAACCCGACCCACTTGGGGCTGCTGATGACGTCCCATGAGGTGAATGAAAGCCCGAGGGAAGCGAGGATGGGGATGAGGGTGAACACGGCGACGAAGGTCATCGCGAGCCCGATCATCAAGAAACCGAACGTGGATTCACGTCGGCGGGCGCGCTTGGCCGCCGGCCGGCGGGCTGCGACCTTGGCAGCCCGCCGGATGGGTGTTTCTGTTGCTGTTGTCATCACGAAGCCTGCGAGGCTGCCTTCTCGATGTCTGCCTGGAGGCCGTCGAGCGCCTTCTTGGCATTCCCGGAGGAAATCGCCTGGGTGGTGCGCTGGTTGAGGGCGGTGGCGAGGGCGTTGTAGTACGGCGGGGCGGAGATGGGCACTGAGTTGTCGAGCTGGTCGTAGAACACCGACCAGTGCTCCGGCCCGGTGGTCTTGTACCGGTCGGCGGTCATCAGCGACTTCTGCGCCGGGGTGGTGACGTTGCCGGGCCAGAGTGCGTCGAAGCTCTCCGGCTGCACCATGACCTTGATGACCTCGAACGCGAGGTCCTTGTTCTTGGATGAGTTGAAGATGCCGTAGCCGCCGGCGCCGAAGAGCGACTTGTTGCTCTTCCACGTCGGGAACTCGACGACGTCAAAGCTGCCGTTCTTCATCCCGGCGTTGTGGAGGCCACCGGCCCAGAAGCCACCACCGATGGTCATACCGATCCGGCCGGATGCCATCAGACCTTGCAGCGTGGCGCCACCGCCAACGTCAGGCGAGGGCGACGCGCCGGACTTCTGCAGGTCGATGACGTACTGCAGCGCCTCGACGGCGGCGTCCGAGTTCGCCGTGGGGTCGCCCCACTTCCAGCCGCCCTTGCGTCCGGAGACCCCGATCGGGTTGTCCGCGAAGGCCTTGCTGTTCCACAGCCAGTCGCCGCCGGAGTACTTGCCCTCCTCGAGGAGGTTTCCGTCGTTAGCGTAGAGGAACGAGGTCCAGCTGCCCCAGAGGCGCACCACCCAGTCGAAGGCGTAGGTGCCGCCACCGACCTTTGCAAGGCTCGCTGCAGAGGAGTGGAAGTCGTCCATCGACCACTTGCTCGTCGGACGGGACAGGCCTGCCTTGTCGAACAGGTCGGTCGAGTAGAACATGCTGCCCGCGTTGAAGCTGTCGGGCAACGTGTAGAGGTGCCCCTGGTACATCGTCGACTCCAGCAGCACCGGGTGGGCGCCGGTGAAGTACTTGTGCAAGTCCGACAGGTTCTTCGTGACGTAGTCGTCGAGCGGAGTGAGGAGGTTCTTCGACGCCAGAAGCTGCTGCCCCTCGGTTGCGACGCTGACGATGTCCGGCACGTCGCCCGAGGCGATCTGCGTGAGAACCTTTGCGAGGAAGTCGTTCCAGTCGGTCCCGTTGATCGCGGTGACCTGCAGGCTGGCCTTCTTGTCGAGCTGCTTGATCTTCGGCTCGATGGCCTTCTGCAGGGCAGTGGCTGCGCTCTGCTCGCCGAAGTAGAGCATCTTCACCGTTCCGGAGCTGCTGCTTCCACCGCCAGTGGTCGAGCATGCAGCCAGCGATCCGATGCCGGCCAGGGCGAGCCCGGCCCCGCCGAACTTGAACAGCGTGCGCCGGTCGATCGGGGTGCTGAATCCGTTCGCCATGGGTCGCTCCTCTCTGAGCGATCGTGGCCCCGCTTGATCGGGACCAATACGTATTTGTGGTGCGAGCGTACACACGGGGCGGGCGAGACGCAATACGTATTTGTTCTGGCATGATGAGAGCAACGGAGGAGGGTCGATGGCGAGCCGCAAGCAGACAACGCAGCCACAACGCGTCACCATGAAGGACGTTGCGCGCCATGCTGGGGTGTCGCAACCGACGGTGTCGTTCGTGTTGAACGACCGCCGCGATGTGTCCATCGCAGCCGAGACGCGCACCCGCGTCCTCGAGGCCGCGAGGGAACTGAACTTCCAGCCGAACCGTGCAGCACAGTCGTTGCGGTCGAACCGGTCCTACACGGTCGGCGTGATCGCCGACCGGCTCGTCTCGCAGCCCTACGCCGGTCACATCGTGCTGGGTGTCCAGCAAGCCGTGCAGGAGGCTGGATACGTCTGCTTCGTGGTGGAGACGGCGCAGACGACCGATGGCGGCAAGGCGGCCGTCGAGAATCTCGTCCAGCAGGGGGTCGCCGGCCTGGTCTACGCGGCACCCGGCCCCGAGTACGTCATTCCGGTCAAGGGGCTCGACACTGTTCCGACGGTCTTCGTCAACTGCTTCCCGCCCGGTGAAACGCCTGCGGTGACGGTGCTCGCCGACGAGTACCAGGGCGGCTACGACGTCGCCGCCGCCGTGTTCGCAGCTGGCCACGCCGATGTGGCCTTCCTCGGCGGCCCCGAGGACGACTACGCCTGTCAGGAACGAAAGCGCGGACTCCAGTGCGCCGCCGTAGACGCGAGCATCGCACCAGAGCGCATCCACATCGCGTTCGGCACGTTCCAGGTGGGATCAGGCTATGACCTCGCGATAGAGGTCCTCGCGGATGCAGGCACGTGTCCAACGGCGATCATCTGCGGGAACGACCGGATGGCGGTCGGCGCGTTGATGGCCGCGCAGTCCCTGGGGATGCGCTGCCCAGAGGACATCAGCATTGTCGGCTTCGACGACCAGCCCGACCTCGCCGATCAGATGCATCCGCCGCTGACCACCGTCGCTCTCCCGCATCAGCAGATGGGTTTCGAAGCCGGAACCCTGCTGCTGGCGGAAGCAGAACAGCCCGGCCGACACCTTGTGCCGTGCGAATACATCTCCCGTAGCTCGCTCGCTGCGCCGCGACCCGAAGGAACCTGAGTGACTCTCCCGTCCAGCACCCACTTCCAGCCTCCGAACGGCTTCGTCGGCGACGTCATCCCGTTCGAACACGACGGAACAGCGTGGCTGTTCTACCTGCTCGACGAACGGCCGGATGCTCCGCCGCTCGAACGTCCGACGGGTATGCCTTGGGCGGCCGTCACGACGACCGACTTCGTGACATTCGATGACAAGGGCGTCGTGCTGCCCTCCGGGGGGCCCGACGCAAGCGATTTCGACTGCTACACCGGAAGCGTCGTTCAAGACGACGAGGGGACGCTCCACTTGTTCTACACGGGGCACAATCCCCGAATCAAGACCGGATCCGACGGCGACGGTAAAGACGCGCAGGTCGTGAGCCACGCAACGTCCTCCGGCGACCTGACCGACTGGACCAAGCACCCCGACTGGGACTTCCCCGCACTCGCCGGCTACTCCCCCGAAGACTGGCGAGACCCCTTCGTG
Source organism: Curtobacterium sp. PhB78 (assembly GCF_003751685.1). Taxonomy (NCBI): domain Bacteria; kingdom Bacillati; phylum Actinomycetota; class Actinomycetes; order Micrococcales; family Microbacteriaceae; genus Curtobacterium; species Curtobacterium sp. PhB78. The sequence continues at coordinate 13,537 of NZ_RKIA01000001.1, read as the reverse complement.
TTCCGCCCCGCTGCCGACCGGCCCTGGCAGATGCTCCTCGCCACGCGGCGACTCGGTGAGCCGTACCGGCGCTCCGGCCTCGTTGCACGCCTCGAATCCGATGACCTCGTCACATGGCGAGACGCCGACCCGATCTGGGAACCGCACCGCTTCATCACGCAGGAATGCCCGGACGTGTTCCAGTGGGGCGAGTGGTGGTACCTGGTGTACTCCGAGTTCTCCGACGCGTTCTGCACCCGCTACCGCATCGCGAAGTCGCCGGACGGCCCATGGCTCGCGCCGGCAGATGACACCGTCGATGGCCGAGCCTTCTATGCTGCGAAGACGGTTGCGCTCGGGAACGAGCGGTACTTCGTTGGGTGGATCGCCTCGAAGGAAGACCGGCGCGATGGCGGCCCGTGGCAGTGGGCCGGCACCATGGCAACACTGCAAGCACACCAGCGCGCTGACGGATCGTTGCGGTTCGACCTTCCCGACGGCGTCAGAGCCGCGTACACCGACGAGGTCGATGCCACGGCGCTTCTCGAACCGGTCAACGGCGCTGCAGCAACGGTCGGCGCTGGCGCAGCCAGCCGATACGCATCTTGGGTTGGGCCGGAACTGCCCGCTGAGGCGCTCGTAGCCGTGGACCTGACTCTTGAAGCAGAATCCAGGTCATTCGGGGTGCTCCTGCGCACTAGCGACGATGGCGAAGAGGGCTACGCACTCCGCCTCGAACCTGACCGGAACCGGCTCGTGCTGGACCGGTGGCCGCGTGGCACGACTGGCGCCGAGCAATGGCAGATCCTTGGCGATGTCCCGCACGCCGTCGAGCTCGAGCGCCCAGTGGAACTCGCCCCCGGCGCACATCACCTCGACGTCCACTTGGACGGGGAAATCTGTGTTGCCATCATCGACGGGTCGGTCGCGCTGAGCACACGCCTCTACGACCACCCTGCTGGCCACGTCGGCGTGTTCGTGCAGGACGGCGCCATCACACTTGATCGCCTGACGGTCCGCACTCGCTGACGCTGGCACAGACAAAGTGCGCCTGCCCCGGACAACGGGGCAGGCGCACTTCGTTGTGGCGTTACTTCCCGATCGATTTCAGGGGCCAGGCTCTGAGATCGCCGACCGCGAACGGTCACCAGCCGGATATTCGCCTGGTACCGGAAGGATCCCACCAATCCCGATTCGCGCCCGAAGATGAAAGCGCCTGTAGTCAGCGCCTGCGCGCTCACCACATCCAGGCGATCCACGTGCTGCTCTCGAGCGCCCGATTAGCGATCGTTTAGCGGACGAGCTTGCTCGAAACTGCCTGGCCGCGTCCGTTACGGTTCCGGTCGCAGGTGAGGCTCCGCTCTCGAACGCCTGCGTTTGAGAGCGGAGCTGAGGGATTAGCGGTTGGGGTGTGCTTGTCGTTCGATGCAGCGGTAGACAGTGGCTCGTCCGATACCGAACAGCTCGGCGAGTTCAGCGACCGAGTGAGTGCCGGCTTGGTGGACCTCAAGGAGGTGGCGTTGTTGCGCGTAGCTGAGTTTGGGCTGCCGGCCGCGGAGATGGCCCTTGGCTTTCGCGATCTGCATCCCTTCCCGTGTTCGGGCGCGGGCTCGGATCAGATCGGATTCGAACTCGGCCACCATGGCGAGGACGTTGAACAATAGCCGGCCGACGGGATCGTTCGGGTCGTGGACGGAACCGCCGATGTTCAGCTTGACGTTCTTCGCAGTGAGCTCGTCGACGATGTCCTTCGCGTCGCGGAGGCTTCGTGCGAGCCGGTCGAGCTTCGCGATTACGAGAGTGTCCCCGTCACGACAAGATGCGAGCGCTTCGCGCAGCCCTGGTCGAGATCTGTTCGTGCCAGTCAGGCCATGATCGGTGTGGATGTTGGGCGGGAGGACTCCAAGCCGTTCAAGCGCGACTCGCTGAGCGGTGAGGTCCTGTTCGTAGGTTGAGACGCGGGCGTACCCGATGAGTAGAGCGTTCATGGCGCGAGGATCCGCCGACTTCCCGGTTCCGCCTCGTCTCGCACCGCGATAGTTCACCGGGCGCTCGACAGGCACCCGTTGGCAGCGTCCTCGCGCTTCCCCGAGCGGAAGTCATCGAGGCTGAGATAACGTCAGCCCGTGGATAAGTTCCTCAGCGACCCGGCAGGCCGGCTGTACCGATTCCTGGAGCACTGCGCAGGCGTGCACCCGAACACTTCAATACTCGAGGGGTGGCGGAGCTATCTCGATCTTCCAGACGGCACAGGGCCCGGCCCGATCATCACCGGCATCGCCCCGCTCTTCGTGCTCCCGGACGTAGTCGAGGGCCTGCTCCGATCCACCGAGCACGCCGAAGAGAACCTCGATGACTACACCCCTGCTCTCACGGCGGCTCGGGCCGCCATGTCAGTCGTCGCTGAGGCGACAAACGGCATGTCGCTGATGAAGCAGCGTTTTGACACCGGACACGTCCAGTCCCTCAGGAGCTGCAGCCGCCTTCTGCAACGCCTACCTGGAGTCGCTGCCCCGTCCGAGGGCCAACTAGCGGAAGTACGAGACAGCGCGCAGGCGTTGATCGAGTCGATCAACGACGCAACGGATCTCCCAGCCGCAGTGCGGGAGACCTTGCTCGGTTACGCGTACTCGGCCATCCACGACGTCGATCTCTTCAAAATCGGTGGCGCCGATGCTCTGATTCGAGAGGCCAAGCGCTTCCGGGGTCAGCTGGCGCTTGACCCGTGGTCGATGGTGCCGCCCCCATCGGAAAAGGGCGTGTTGTCTGGCGTGAAGCGACTCGCAGCGGCATTGGGTGTGATCGCGTTGGTCGTTCATACCCCGGTCGCTATCGGTGCCGATCTCGATGAGTACAAGAAGGCGCTCACTTCGATCACGGAGGAAGTACCCGCGGAGCTCCTTGCTCCCGGACAATTGTCGCTACCTGCCTTAGAAGCGCCAACAACAAACGACCCAGTGTGACCAAAACCTGCCAGTTCGTGACTTCAAAGTTGCAACTCCACCCGTGCAGGTTCGTTAGTCGGATTCTGCCGGGTCATGTGGCTTGGGCCGGCGGTGCAACGCTCGCAGCCAGGACGAGATCGCTCAGACGTCACTGGCTGAAGACGACGTCGGCCACGGCCTCGCTGACGAGCACGGATGTGTGCCCTAGATGAGGTGCTGCACGGTGATCGTGACGAGCCAGTGGTTACCTCGTCGAGTACCGAGCTCGCTGACTATGAGGAACAGTGAGTCACGACCCTCGAACCTGCCCGCCAGCCGCCGATCGCGGATATCGCCAGCCTCAATAGCCGGTCGGCTTCCGGGACCCGATCATGACCCGCAGCGAAGCGAGCGCACGAACGGCGCTGCTCGAGCCGGTACCGTGACCTCGATGGCGAGGAGGCTACATGCTTGGATCAGATGCGCCGGGGTATGACGAGGCTAACGACCAGCGTTGGCGAGAGTATCTCCAGTTGTTGCGGAATGTCCGCGGGGGCGACGAGGCGAGCGCGATCGCTGCAAACGACGACATCCGGTTCCTTTTTTCGATGCAGCCGGAGGTTCTGATGAGCCGGATGCAGAACGAAGCACGATGGGCGGGCACTAGTGAGCACTTCGATGGCGGGCAAATCGAGAACGTCGACGAGGACGAAGCGCTTCCAATACCTCGACGCGGCAGCACCCCCGTCGACTCTCAGCTCGAACTGCTGCGACAAGCCATCGACGACGATCGCTCGGAAGACACGACAGCTTGGGCAGTCGACGGTGATTCAGAGGAGGCCATCGACTACCTCATCGACCACGCCGGCGACAGCTCAGCGGCGACGCTTGGACTCGTCAACCTCGCGATCAATGCTCACCTATCTCAGGGGCAAGTGCGGCGGATCTACGAGTTGGATCTGCTCGCAATCGGCGAGGGGTTAGAGGGCTTCGCGATGGAGCTGACTTTCGAGGAGAACGTACTCATGAACATCGCGAGTAATGACGCGACGCCAGCGGACATCCTCCAGACTCTCACTAAGCATGAGAACGGCGAGGTCGCGGAGTACGCGCGGGAGGGCCTGCGTTGATAGCAGTCGCACCCGGTCTAGGCCGCACGCAGGAACGGGAGCGTCATGCGCAGCAGAACCATTGTGTCCTTCAGCCGATAGCTCAGCGGGCGCAGTCACCTGAGGAGCACACCGAAGGGGCTGGCATCAAGATCACTCGATTTGAAGCGGACGAACACCCTAGGCTCTCCGCATGACTGAGCTCCCGACGTGCTGGTGGTGCGGGAGCACGGCGGACTCGCGCGAGCACAAGTTCAAAGCGAGCGAGCTTCGGGCCAGCCACGGACCTGAGTGGCGCGGAGAAGCAGCGGTCGTCCATGGCAGCTTCGGGGGTCAACAACAAGAGGTGCGCGGGCCCAAGGCAGACGAACTCAAATGGCCGCCTTCAATGTGCAAGGACTGCAACAACCGCCGCAGTCAACCGTTCGACCACGCCTACGACCAGTTCTTGCGGTTCCTCGAATTGAACGAGACAGCCGTGCTTGCGCGCGGCGGGCTGTCCTTCCGAGACGTCTTCGGCAAGGAGTGGCGTGCTGGCCGAAGTAACCTCATCAAGTACTGGGTAAAGCACGTCTGCTGTCGTGCGGTCGAGGTGGGCCTCTCGGTCCCGCCCGCCACATGCGCCTATCTCGACTCACCATCGTCATCTGGTGCGCCTCCCCACATCCGCATGAGGCTGATGATCAACAAGGCCGTGATCGACATGGCGGGAACCGATTCGCTCCACCTCGGGTCTTACTTCACGGACGCTTTGGGCTGGTCGGACCCGGACAGTGGGGAACTCATCGGATTCGATGCGGCGGTGGGTTGGGGATGGCTCGCTCTGGCGTACGAGTTCAGGATCCCTGATCCCTCGGGTGCCACAACTTTCCCAAGGGCCAGGCTCCGTCTGAACTGATCCGGCAGTTGACGACATTTGGATCCGTTCGCAACGCGTTCGTGGCCGTCCGCTAGTCGGTCGGCCACCGGACGGTCCGAGGAGCGCATCGTCGCGTCATGAACGCACTACTTATCGGATACGCACGCGTGTCCACATACGAACAAGACCTCACCGCCCAACGCGTCGCCCTCGAGCGACTCGGCGTCCTTCCGGCCGACATGCATACCGACCATGGGCTGACCGGCACGAACAGAGCTCGACCAGGGCTCCGCGAAGCCCTAGCTGCCTGCCGCGACGGCGACACCCTCGTCATCGCGAAGCTGGATCGGCTCGCGAGGTCGCTCCGCGACGCGAAGGACATCATCGACGAGCTGACCGCGAAGAACGTCAAGCTCAACATCGGGGGGTCGGTTCACGATCCAAACGACCCCGTCGGCAGGCTGCTCTTCAACGTCCTGGCGATGGTCGCGGAGTTCGAATCGGACCTCATCCGTGCCCGGACCAAAGAGGGCATGCAGATCGCGCGAGCGAAGGGCCACCTGAAGGGCCGACAACCGAAGCTCAGCACCGCGCAGCAGCGACATCTCCTTGAAGTGCACCAAGCCGGTACGCACTCGGTACAGGAGCTCGCTGAACTGTTCGCCATCGGGCGAGCCACGGTCTACCGCTGCATCGAGCGGCAGTCCCACCTCAACCACTGACCGAACTGGCATCCGCTCTCGGACCTCGTCCGAGAGCGGATCGGCTTGTGGGACATGCTTTGGATCCCGCTACCGTCGAAGCATGGCGAGCATCACCTACCCAATGCCGCTCCGAGCAGGCGGGCGGATCGAGGTTCCTGCACCGTCGATGGGGGTCCCTGCGCATCTCCTCGAGCGATTGCAGACTTCGGTCGAAGCGCTCACGACACTCGGGTTCGAGATCCACGTGCGCCCGCACACGTCCACGGCTGGTCTCACGCCGGCGCCTGCCGCTGCCCGCGCCGAGGATCTGCACGCTGCGTTCGAGGCAGCCGACGCAGTACTTCCGCCGTGGGGCGGGGAGCTTGCTATCGAATTGGTCGAGAAGATCGACTGGGACGCCCTCGCCGAAGCTCGCCCGTGGTTCGTGGGCTGGTCGGACATCTCCACACTGCTGTTGCCCCTGACCACGCGGACTGGGCTCGCGACACTTCACGGCGCCAACCTCATGGACGAGCCGTACGAGCTACCCAGCGAGTTCGAGCGATGGACCGACGTCGCGGCGCTTCCGCCAGGAAGCACCTTCGAGCAACGCAGCGCACCTCGCCGGCGCAGCCGCCCTTGGGGAGCATGGGCCGATGAGCCGTTGGATCGCGAGCACGCGTACGAAGCAGCTACGAAATGGCGGTCCCTCGACGGAACGGATCACGTCACGATGCGCGGCCGTTTGATCGGCGGCTGCCTGGAAACCGTTTCGCTGCTCGCCGGAACGCCCTACGGCGACGTGCCCGGGTTCGCGCGGAAGTACGCCCCGGAGGGCACGATCGTTTACCTCGAAGCGGCCGAGTCCAACGCGATCGCCGTGGTTCGGCTGCTCACCTCGCTGCGTCTCGCGGGCTGGTTCGAGGACGCAAACGGTGTTCTGATCGGACGCACCGACGGCCCGGCCGTGCCCGAACTGGCCCAGGACGAAGCAGTGCGTCGAGCGCTGGGCGACCTCGACGTGCCGGTACTCCTCGACTTCGATACCGGACACCAACCGCCGCAGATGCCACTCGTGAACGGCGCCATGGCAGAAGTCCGACTCAACGGAGCGGACAGTTCGATCGTGCAGCACCTCGTCCCGTAGGTCGACCGGTCAGGGATCGGCTACCGGGTAGGACCGCCAAGTGCGGAGCAGAGGGCTTTGAGTTCGCGCATCCACGCGACTTCCCGCTCGAGCTGGCCGGTTTCGGTGAACAGGCGCACTTGCTGCGTGTCGGACAGCACGGCGGCGAGCTCATCCCGGTCTGCCCGGCCGAATCCGATTTTTTGCCAGAAGGGCCCCGATCGGCGTGAGAAGAGCCATGCCCGCGTCGCGCCCGAGCTAGCTGCTTCTTCGAGGGCGAACCTCGCGAGACGGGTGCCGGCACCCGCGGTGCGCCGTCCGCTCGAGACCGCGACGCTCCGGATCAAGACGTCCGCACCGTCAGTGCTGGCTTCGTAGCCGGTGCTGCCGACGATGTTGCCATCGTGGTCGCGCTCTACCCACAGTCGGACCGCGGTCGAGTCGAGCCCAGCGATAGTGAGGTCAGCTTCACTGAGGAACGCGCGGAGCTCCTGGACATCGTCGTTCGTCACTGGCGAGTAGGCCATACCTCATGCTCTCGCACTACGCCGCCCGGTCAGGGATCGGCTACCGGACGCCCGTAGCGTCGTGATCATCAACTGCCGCTGAAGAGTTCGATAAGCAGGAGGGTGATGCCCGTCACCGCCACAGCAGCATTGCGCGCGCACAGCGCCTTCCGGGGGCGATGGCTCGGCTGCCTTCGCTGACGAGTTTGCTGCAACTCCGATCCGCGACCTCCGAAAGGGGTACAAGCTAGTGGGGCGAAACACCCGCTCGAGACATCGCGGCTCGTCTGTACGGTTATTCAGGTACGCCGACAGCAACGAGAAAGGCTTCAACGATGAAGTTCAGAACCGCCGCCTTCAGCGCAGCGACCCTTGTCCTCCTCAGCACTCTCGGGCTTGCTGGCCCCGCCAGCGCGGCCACGTCAGCGACCGACGACAACGGCGCAGCTGGTCAAGCCTGCGTCCAAGCGGCAACCGACCTCACCAGCAGCGGTGGAACAGGCGACTTCGCCTGCCTCATCACCATGTCCTCCGAAGAGGCGGCGAACCTCGCGCCACAGTCGAACGCCCGTGCCGACAGCGTCGGCTGCTATAACAGCACCCCCGTGCGCACGATCTGGGCTCCATCGTCGAGCGACATCGTCTACGGCGTGATCTACGGACAGGCGAACGACCCGACCAACGGCTCCTGGAGCAACTGCATCGACCTCACGTTCACCATCGGACTGCAGACCGACAAGCACATCTTCGGCCTGTCCGCTTTCTCCGTCCTCCGCAACTACAACGTGGACCTCAGCGGTGGCATCACTCTTGAGCAGATGGAAGGACTCCTGCCCAGCCGGACGGTGGACTCCACGGGCTACTCGAACCTCTCCGGCGACGGCTTCAACTTCACCGGCTCGATGGGCGGAACACACAACGGCACCTACATCTTCAAGCTCGGCAACATGAAGATCCAGGACTACGAGCGTGCGCACACGTTCAACCTCAACCTCGACCTCTCCACGTACCGTTTCCTGTGCACCCCGGGAGACAGCTGCCGGTACCCGGACGGCAAGGAAGCGCCGGTCTTCGGCTGAAACACCTAAGAGGAGGAGCGCACGTGAACAACCGCATCGAGGCAATTCGTGAAGCCATCAGAGCAGACACCGACCGTAGCGTCACCGCGACAGTCCTCATGCAGGACTTCAACGGTGTCGACGAGTGGAGTGTGAAGACCGACCTCCGGGACGCCAGCTGGACCGCCATCCACGTTGCAACACAACGCACCATCGTCTCCGACGGCTACAACGAGCGCATCGGTGAGGGGCACAGCAAGCGCCCCCATCCGGCCGCGAGCCTCATCTATCCCGACAGCATGTTCATCTGGGGTGGTGATCAGTCCGACTGGCATCCGACCGACGCAGAAGACGGGGACGGCTTCACCGTGCTCGTCCTTCGACACCGATTGGACCGTTCTCTCCTTGCTTCCATCACCTACGACCAAGAGCTGAATCTCTTTAGCAGGTTCGACTCGCCAACCCGCCTCATCCACCTTCGAGACGCCGCAGTCAGCCGGTGACAGGTACGTACGCCGTCACCCTTTCGTTGGGCGATGACGAGGGCATGAGGTCGTCCTTCTTCCCACGGATGAGGAAGATCGCCAGGAGCGATGCGAAGACCATGGCGATGCCGGAGGCGAGGAACGCGGCTGAGTATTCGTCGGTGAACGCAGTCAGCTGGTCACCACCGGCGGCGAGGGTGTGCTCGACGGCGCTGGCGTAGAAGACGGTAAACACGGCCAGGCCGATCGATCCGCCGATGTGGAAGGTCGAGTTGACGGTCGCGGAAGCGACGCCGGCATCCTCGGGCTGCACACCGGTGAGGGCGAGGTTTTGCAGCGGCACGAAGAGCATCGCCAGTCCAATCCCGAGGAGCACGAGCGCAGGGAGGCTGAACTAGGACCAGCCAGTAAATAGCCGGCAGGCCAACGAATCGAGGGGTGCGATGGACCTGTCTCGGTAGACAATCGGCTACCGGAACGACCCAGGACGCTCATTCAGACGGAGCCGCTGCCGTGCCATCCCCGGGGTCCGGCGGCAGCGGTGAGGCGTGCGTGTTCTTCGGTGTCGGTCTGATGCCATCCGTAGTTCGCGACGACGACGTAGCTCTCGCCGCCGTGATCTTCACGGAGGCGTCCCGTTCCCAAGCCGTCGGTGAACACCTCTTCGTCGATCCAAGTGAGGAGTTGACCGACCCAGTCGGTAGCATCCTCTGGCCGGGCGTAGACCCAGTACTGAGGCGACCCGGAGGCGGGCATCCTGATGAGCAGACGAGCGGACTCGCCGTCGCGCTGTGTGATGCGCACGTCGAGGACGTGTCCGTCTCGGACGCGGACGTCCGTGAGTCGGTAGTCCAGCCGACTGCTCTTCCGAGGGTCGAGAAGACGCCATGCTGTTTCCCGGCGCAGAACATCAACGATGGCCTCGTCACTCAGCATGACCGGATCCTCCCACGCGGCCGGTGGCCGATCCTCTATCGAACGGCGTTTGTCCTGAGTGGTGAGCACATCGCGACGATGACGGCGCCAGCGAACACGAGGGTCACCACGAGCAGCGCGGCGCCATCCCCAGCGACGGTCATGAGCGCACCGCCACCTACTGCTCCCGCAGCCGCAAGGGTCCTGTTTGCGCTGCGCATCGTGCCATTCATCCGGCCGAGGAGTGTGTCGGGTGTGACGGTCTGGCGGAGGCTCATCTCGTTCGCGTTCTCGCAGCCCGCGGCAGCGCCGTGTACGGCGAAGGCGACGAACAAGACAACGACGGTCGCCGGCGGTGCCGCGACGCCGATGCCAACGGTCGTGAGCGTGATGGCCGCCCACGCGATCGGGTACGCGGCTCGAGCGGCGATGATCGTCCGGCCGGCACCGAAGCGGGCGCCGAGGCGCGGCGCCGCAGTGGCACCGACCAGCATCGCGACGCCGCTGACGGCGAGGATGGCCCCGTACACGGCCGCTGGGAGCGCGAGCGTGCGGAGCGCTAGGGTCGCGAACACCGTCAATCCTGCGGCGTTGGCGAGGAACCAGAGATGTGTCGACAGTGCCAGCGGTGCGAGCGTGGCATGACCGTACGTCCACCGCAGACCATCAGCGATGTCGCTCCGCAGCCGCGCACCCGCCGTGCGCGCTGCCTTCCGCTCAACAACGCGGACCCGGCCGATGAGGACAGCGTTGACGAAGTAGCTCACCGCATCGAGCGCCATCGCGACCGGCGCTGTCACGACGCTGACCAGGACACCTCCGAGAGCCGGGCCGACCGTCTGCGCTGCAGCGTCACTCTGATCCACCCGCGCGTTCGCCGCCAGGAGGAGAGGACGCGGCACGATTCGAGGCAGGAGCGACTGCGTCGCAGCGAATCCCACAACGGACAAGATGCCGAACCCGAACAACGCGGCTGCCGTCACCCAAAGGTTGAGAAGTCCTGCCAGCCAGAGGACGGGGATCGCGCCGAGGCAGATGCCACGACCGACACTCGCCCAGATCAGGAGTGGCTTGCGCCGGAACCGATCGACGTACGCGCCGACGATCAGCCCGAACAATGCGTACGGCAGGAACTGGGCAGCGTTCACCAGCCCCACCTCGAACGGGCTAGCGTGCAGCACCGTCACCACGAGAACGGGCACGGCCACCGCGCTCACCGCTGATCCGAACGACGAGACGGTCGCCGCAGACCAGTACGAGCGGAACTCGGGCACTCGGCCCAGCGTGGTCACGTCCTCGCTCATGCGCCAACGCTGGCAGACCGCAACGCTGCGAGCAAGACAGTTCGCACCACCCGTCCCTGTCTCGTTCGGCGATCGCTCACCGGTCGGGCTGGAACCGCACCTGATCGTGCCGTTCGGCGGCATACCTGTGGCCGGGGTAGCGCAGGCTGTCGAAGAACATGTTCGTGTGCGCGACGATCTGCTCGCCGGCGATGAGGACGCGGTCGTGCTCGGCGTCCGTCGTCGTGTGCGCGTCGGACACCAGCGTGACGTCGAACCCACGCGCGGCCGCTGCTTGCGTGGTCGTTCGGATGCAGTAGTCGCTTTGGGCGCCGGCAACGACGAGGTGTTGAACACCCAAGGAGTGCAAGACGTCGGCGAGGTCGGTGTCTGCGAAGGAGTCGCGGTACTGCTTCCGGACGAGCGGCTCGTTCACCCTTCTTTCGAGCGGTGCCGCAAGTGCCCACTCATTGGTGCCCTCCGCGAAGCTGCCGTGGTCCTGCACCCACACCACAGGCACACCTGTCGATCGCGCGCGCTCGACCAGCTGCGCAGTGCGACCGAGCACGCCGCCGGCGTCGAAGCAGCCCTGCACGACGCCACGCTGAAGGTCGATGACGAGAAGCGCAGTCGTAGCGGGCATACCCAATCCTCTCAACCAACGCGTCGGGCGGCCGATCAGCTGACGAGACGCGACCACGACACGGAACGGTGCACGGTGATGACACCCACCGAAGCTGCTCAGAACGTCCCCCTCTGGAGCGTCGGCTATATCCCGAATCACTAGAAGCGGTTCAGGTGAACGTAAATTCAGGTGTTGCCAGGTGATTGCAAGGAATGGTTTTTGATCGCCGATAGCGTCCTTCGCAGCAGCTCGGGGGGAAAGGGGCTTCCTCCGCGCCTTCGGGAGGAAACATGCTGAACAAGAACAGATCCAAGCTTCGCCTGCTGGCAAGCGCTGGCGCACTCATCGCGGTGACTGCGGGGATCGTCGTGCCGGTCTCATCGGCGACTGCGGCGACCGCTGGCAGCGTCATCCTGAATTCGTGGGAGGACTACAAGGGCCGCAACGTCTTTGTCCGCGAGGGTGCGTACAGCACTACGACAGCGAAGGGCTTCGGGATGAAGAAGATCCGCACGAAGCACAACATCAAGCTGATCAACTCGCTGAAGTTCGCCACGAACAACCCCAACGGCGGAACGGCGAAGGGGCAGAAGCGGCAGTACGACGCTTGGGCAAACAAGATCGAGTGTGTCAACGGCAAGAACTGTAAGTACACCGACAGCCGTCCGTTCCACGTCGTCATGGACTACCGCAAGGTCGGCGTGTACTACGGCGTCGACCTGCACCAGACCACTCTCGGGATCGCCACGGCGTACTGCACGAACGAGGACAAGGCGCACGATTGCCCGAGCTGGGTGGACACAGCCTTCCAAACTCCGACGGACCGGATCGGCAGCAAGCGTGCCGCCGTGCAGTCCGACGCCGACGTAAGCGAGGATTCCGTCACGCTCAGCTACGAGCCGCTCGGCCCGGTCACTGAGCCGTCGACCGGTGAGTCCGGACTCGACGCCGACGACTGAGCGTGCTTGCATCATGACCATGGACTACGCGACCGCAGACGACCGGCGCGCATATACGGAAACGTTCATCGCCCAGCTTCAGCACCTTTTCCAGACCGACACGGACTGGAACACGGGCATGGAGTGGGTCGGCGCCCGCGCCCTCACTGATGATGTTGCCGTCGTGCTCTACCGGGATCGGCCGAACGGCCCGGTCCTTGGCCGCCGCTACGACCTAGCGCAAGAACGCGCACTGTTCACCGACAACAGCGCGAAATCGTTGGCAGCTGAGGCATGGACGGGGGACTTCGTAGACCCGTCGGGCCCCGGCGAACCCCGTGCTGTGGATTGGGCTGACGGTCTCTGTGACACCCCGGGCGACGTGTGTTGGGTCGGAGTGGCTTGATAGCCCTGGCTTGCTGGCAGGCGTGGACGCAACGCGAAGCTGCGTTCACGCCTGCTCTGCTTTGAGCGACGGCTGTTGCGATGCGCGAGCTTCGCCAGCTGTACTCCGAGCTGGCTCGCTGTGCCGTCCGGGTTGCAGGAAGAGATGCTCGCACGTCGCCCGTCCCGGTAGACGATCGTTCAGTGAGACGAGGGCGCCGGTGGTGGTGTCTATGCTGCTGCACGATGTCGGCGATCTGCCCGAGCACCTTCGATAGGTGGAGATGTGACCTGATCCTTGGTCACTCTGGAGAGCACGAGTGTGTCTACGGGAGCGAGCGGGTGCGTTGGAACGAGCGGGCCACAGGTCACGCGCTCCGTGAACGAACTCGATTGCCGAGGTAACTGGCGGCACGTCGGACGTCGCCTGCTTCCGCTCCTCGGAAACAAGCAACGCCCCGTCGCGAGCGACGGGGCGTTGGCCGTTCCGGTCTGCCATGCACAGCCGGAGTACGTGGGGTGTTACTTGATCTGTGCGGTGATGGTGGCGGTGCCGACGAGGAGGCCGCGCTTGACGGCGTCGGTGCCGAAGGTCTTGTTCAGCAGGCCGGCGGCGTCTTCGGAGACGTGGACGGTGGTGCCGGTCAGGATGGCGTTGTCGCC